>CAJUMC010000005.1 GCA_910587085.1 uncultured Lachnospiraceae bacterium
CCTTCGGTCGTAAGCAAATCAGCGCTGGTATAATGTCTGGCGACATTATACCATGTTTTTTCCGGACTTGAAAGCGTTTTGGCGCAGTTTATATTTTTTTTAAGCGGCGTGCGTTTTCAGACTTCCAGCAGCCGCCGCGTAAAAATGCCAGGGACAGGATCGCCGCCACGGCCCAGCCGATCGGCCAGGAAAGCCAGATTCCCGTTGTGCCCCAGCACGCGTAAAGAACATAGGCGAGCACGACGCGCAGCACCAGATCGGTCAGCGTGGAGACCATAAACTGCACCATGGCTCCGCCCCCGCGCAGCACGCCGTCGGCAATCAGCTTTAGTGATATTAAAAAATAAAACGGCGACACAATCCGCAGAAATTCGACTCCGGTGCGGACTGCCAGCTCCGTCTCCTCCTTCATGAAGAATCGCACCAGCGGCGCTCCCGCAAAGAGAAAGGCGGCCACAAACGGAACTGCAATCATATATGCCATGGCGACGCCGGCCTTAAAGCCGGCGGAAACCCGCTCCTCTCTGCCGGCTCCGATATTCTGCGAGGTAAAATTGGATACGCCGTTGCCGAGAGTTGTAAAGCTTGTGATGGTGAACGTGTTCAGCTTGACCGCTGCGGAATAGCCGGCAATGACGGAGGAACCGTTGGAATTGATCAGCCTCTGAATAAAAATATTGCCGACGGAAACAAAGCTCTGCTGCAGAATACTCGGCCCCGCAATGCGCGCAATCCGGCCGAACATCGCCCAGGAAAACAGCTGCGCCCGCCCGTCCGTTTCAACCGCTGCAACGCGCCGTCTCAGCGCGAGCAGCGCAAGAATGCAGGCCAGCCCCTGAGCGAGAAAGGTCGCCCACGCCACACCGGCCACACCGAAGTTCAGCACCGCGACAAACCAGTAGTCCAGCCCGATGTTGCCGAGGGAGGAGCCGATCAGAAACCAGAGCGGAGTCCGGGAATCCCCGAGCGAGGTAAACACGCCGGTCGCGATATTATACAGGAAAAGAAATACGAACCCGCCGATATAAATCCGGAAATACAGCAGCGAATCCTCAAAAATATTTTCCGGTGTGACAATCATTTTCATCAGCGCGGACGAAAAAAGCAGCCCGAGCACGGTGAGCGCCGCGGACAAAGCCAGCGCGGCCGTCAGTGTTGTCGAGACGGCACATTTCATCTCCCGGAATTTCCCTGCTCCGAAATATCTGGAAATAACAACCGAACAGCCGATATTGCAGCCGATCGCGATCGCCATGAATATCATTGTCACCGGGTAGGAATCCCCGACCGCAGCCAGCGCGTCCTCCCCCGCATATTTCCCTGCGATTACGCTGTCCGCAATGCTGTAAATCTGCTGAAAAATCACGCTCACAAACAGCGGTACCGAATACTTCCACAGCACCCTCCCCGGCGCGCCCTCCGTCAGACTTTTCACTCCCTGCGTCATTTTTATCCTCCTCGTTCCCCTGCGGAGCCTGCAAACGTTCCCGTCTCTTTTTCTGCTCCGGCAGTGCGGTTTCGCCTCTTCTTTTTCTTTCGTCCGCATTATACTATTGAAAACCGGAAAATTCAAGTGTCCGCTGCCCGAATCCTCTGGTTTGCAAAAATCCGGTTCTGCCGTACGGCTGCGAAAAATCTGCTGTGCGAAAATGCGCTTGGTCAATAATAGAGCAGACACAAAAACAACACGGACAGGAACCGCCGGTTCTGCACTGTTCCGTAGAACAGGCAGTGATGGAAATGTTCCCTGGGGTGCATAATCTTAACTGTAAACAACACCTATATTGACGCAGGAGGGTATGCACATGAATGATTACAGCAAAATCACTGCTCTTTACTCCCGCATGATCGGATATTTCCTTTTCCGTCTGCTGTATCTGCTTAGTAAGATCCTTTCGCTCCTTTCCCTTGAAAAATCCCGTTTTTCATCAATCCCCGATATGAGAGCTGTATCCGCCGTTCTGTTCCATTCCTGCCTTGCCGCATTGTCGGCTTTGATTCCTTCCTCTCTCAGATTGTGCCTGCCGATTTTCTTTGTCAGCAGGTATGGTCCTATGTCAAGGTTTAGTACAAGTTAAAATGAGAAATTTGGGCTGTTGCTCGTTTTTGGTTTCTGCCATATCTCTGCTCCTTTACATAAAAATAGAGCGCATAGACTGGTTTCCATACGCTCTGACGCTGTGTTACTTATTCTGTTTTGATTGTGGTAATAGTTGTTTAGATAAACCGGAAGTTGAATAATTAAAAAATCATTTTGTATTATCCTGATTTTTGTTATACAAATTTTTTATAGCACAATAATGCATTTCCATAATTTCATCTATCTGTTCTTTGTTTCGCATACTATAAGTATCTAAGTTAATTGTGTCTACCTGCAAACCAAGCACTTCACATACAGCAGTTACATGCCACATTTCAAGTGGAATTTCCAACTTCCTTCCGTCTTTCGCATATATTGCCAATGCTACAGATTGAATATTATCTTTTCTTTCTACTTTCTTTCGCATAGTATTGTATCCTCCATAACTCCCAATTTATACTGCTAATAGAATACTACAATCACTGATATTGTCAACCAATATTGACAATATCAGACATTTCCAGTTCGGGCGGTCAAAACTCGCCCCGCTCCAACCGTCATCAGAGTAGTGGGAGAGGTCGGTTTGGCAGCTATTTACAGAAAAGTTTTCATACTCGGGGGTTTGAAAGATAAACGGGAATTTATATTATCGTCTATATTTCAAAATCAGGAATTACTTTGTTATTAACACATCTTACAATGTTCAATGCCTCCTCCTTTGCCCTGTCGATTCCTTCGGGTGTATTCATCCAATTATCCCTTTTCGTTGTTGAGTCATCTGCTGGACAAGGATATACGCTTATATGAGATGGGAAAAGATATCTTGCTATGTGCAGACTCCGGCGCATATGATATGTTGTTGTCACCAATAATACGCTTTTTACTCTATTAAGCCACATTGATAGTATGCTTTACTTGCCTACACCGCATATAGGCAAATGCGGCTATCCATCTTACTTGTATAATACAAACAAATATTATTAAATCATACTATATAATATTTATTTTAATAGACTTATATAGATATACCATTAAAAAATCCGACAGATATGGATATCGTCCCGCTACCCCGTGATGAAAAGATGCTTATGCGCTTATAAAGAAATTATAAAGAAATCACTGAAACTATAAAGAAATCACTAAAACAGAAAATATTGCAGTACAATGTGTATACCATTACGTAGATTCTCAGGTGATCCCTTAGGGGATGATTTACTTATAAAATTTATTCGCGAAGGTAGCTGGAAACATCCGCCAGCTAGCACTTCGCAAAATAAGCAGACAGCCGCCGGTCTGCAGGCAGAACAGGGTAAGGACAAATTATCGTTCCTCTGCAGCGCTCACAGCAGTTTCAGAGATTATTCCTGAAATCAAAACTCAAGTATCTTAATCTCCAGCGGCACATCGCTGCCGCAGGCTCCGAGAATGCATGCCGTGTAGCTGACGCCCGGCATTACCCTGACATAGATTTCCCCCGCTGATTCCGGGAGCGGCATGCCGCTCATGCTTTCCGGAAATGCTGCCGCCTCTTCCCGGCCGGCTGAAGCGCCTGCGGACTCCGGGCGAACCATGCCGCCGGTGTCCGTCGAACCCGGAGCCTGCTTTGCAAACTCCGGCAGGGAAGCACAGTCCTCCGTTCTGGTCAGCCAGAAATCGTAGCTTCCCGCCGCAGCCGGCAGAAACGAAGTGACGCTGCACGGCGCAACACAGGCAAACACGGTATCGCCGTCCTGCATCACACGAAACGGCCCGTCGTCAAAGGTGAAATTTGCGGTGCGGAAGCATCCCTTCCCTTTTCCCGCATCGCAGGCGGTTTCCGGCATCGGGACGAGGGAAAGCTGGTTCATTGTGCTGCAGAGCACAAGCGTCTGCTGGCTCCCCTCCGGGAACGGTACGGTTTCGGAGAGCAGTTCCTCCCCCGTATCCCGGCTGACAATGGTAACTCTCCGGAAGCCCCCTGTAATTCTTGTATAGCCCGAGGCCTCGCCGTAGCGCAGCTCCTGCACGACCTCCCGGTTCCCGATAACAACGCCGACCGCCGGCGCAAAGCAGGCCGCATGCAGCACCCGAACTCTGGAAAACAGAACTCCCTGTTCCATAAACGCCTCCAAAACAAAATCTCCTGCATCCATTTTATGCAATGCAGGAGATTTTGTTCCTCAGCTTTGATTCACACGGATAATATAAGTCGGTCCGCTGTAGCCCTTCTCCGTCTCAAACACAACCTCGCCGAGGCTTCGAAGCAGCTCTTCATTGACATCCTCCCGCAGATTCCGGCTCTCCCGGATGTTTTTGTAGATATCGTAAACCGTGGTGTTGCCGCTGATATTGCGCTCGGACGCACCCACATAAATATACTCGATATCATACTTTTCAATCAGGCTGCGTACCTCCGCCTCATCCTGCGAGTAATAAATTGCAAGCACATCCTTTCTTCTCTCATCCACCACGGCCGGGAATCTTCCCGATGCCTCGCTTCTCCAGAGCCATTCATGAGTCTGCCACCCGAGCACGGTCGGGAAGCCGGTCATGGCCGACACTCTCTCGTAAAAGCTGTAGCTCGAGCCCCAGCACTCAAGCACAACCGGTCGGCCCGTAAGATTCTCCTTCATCCAGGCAATTGCCTCCGCATCTGCCGCATTCTCCTTTTTCAGGAACGCAGTCGCATCCAGCCCCTGATAACGGCTGCGATCCTTCACATCGCCGAACCAGCTGTTCACCCCATTCACAAAATACCCGAGCGTCAGAACAAAGCAGAGCGCCAGCACGGTGCCGGCCGCCTTCTGGAAATACGAGCGCGCAAAAACAAGGAGCTTCATAAGAATATACGCTGTGCATATACCAAACATAATATACGACTGATAGGTCAGCTTGAACATGGTATTTGCCCGCTTGTATGCACCCTCATAGATATCCTTTACATAGATCCACTCAGGGATCAGAACAAGCCCGATCCCGCACAGCCCGATTGTCACAATGAACAGATCAGAAACCTGCAGACTTTCTATAAACTGAAAAAGCTTGTTGCGATCCTCTTTGCTGTCCCGGATTCGTACACCATCCGGAGTGTAGCGGTAGCCCGGCAGAGCTCCCGCGCGGTACGCGTCCGTATAGCGATCCCAGAGGAAAATCAGAATCAGCAGGATCGGCAGCCCCCACAGGATCGCCAGCTGATGCACCGGCGTCCGATAGTAATTCAGACGTATCTCCGTCGATATCTGATCAAAGCTGATCGTGAACGGCAGGCATACAATTTTGGAGATCAGAAGCACCAGCACCGCCTGGAGCGCCGTCAGCTTTACGGTATCCATCGAAAAGCGGTACACGACCGCATTGGAAAACAGGATAATCGCCCCCGACACAACGAAATAGATCGGGAAGTCCCAGAAATTCGTTGTGTGAAACATACCGATAAAAAAGCCGAGCAGCAGGATCATCGGATGGAATGCTTCCGCAATCATGGACATTCCCGTATGCTTCATGCCACTTGCGCCGGCGCGGAGCTCGTCCATTTTTTCCTTGCGGTATAAAAGCCACGCAAACAGCATCGCAAGCACTGTCAGAACAAAAATAAGGTTGATGACATGCGCGTGCAGATCCCCGAGAATAAACGAGTAGCTCGGAAATTCATGAATCGTTTTGTCCGAGGTATCCGGATTGTATCCGATATAGCGCGTAGAATTCGGAAACCAGAATTTATCCACATCCGCCTCGTCATAGCCGATCCTCCGTTCCGCCCACGGCACAAGCCAGCGAAACAGAGGATAGTGCATGTTTCCTGCAAAGGAAACGGCAAGCCCCGCCGCCGTGCCTGTCACCGGAGCCAGCGCGGCGGACAGCGCCGGATGCAGCCCGGCCGCCCGTTTTGCAGCCTTCTCCGCGCTCTCCCCCCGCCTCCGTAAGCCGCGGTCGCGCAGAAAAGTGCGGACTATATTATTTGCCAGCGAAAACGGCATGGAAAAGCCGAATGCGGCCAGCGTCATCATCATCAGATTGTATCCGTATTCCACGCCTGCTCCCGTGATTTTCGTCATATAGGTTGCAAGATACTGGCCGACATAATAATAGTTAATGTTTTCGCCTGCCATCCACAGATCCTCCGGCGGCATGTAATCGCAGCGATCCATAACGGCCATGAAACCGTAATCCATAAATTTTTCCGTGCCGTAGGCTTCCGGCTTGAAGGCGCGCAGATAGCACCACAGAACAAAAAACAGAAGAAAAATCACCTCGGATATCAGAGCCGCCGACAGCTTCCCCGCAGTCAGCTGATAGCCGCATGCTTTCGCATACCAGGAATCCGGCTTCCGCTTCTGCACCGAGAGGGTCACGCAGGCGGTAAAAACTCCCAGAACCGCACAGATCACCGCGCAGATTACCGAATGGAGCGCGCTGAACTTCATAATATGCAGCGAGGAAAGATACCACATCAGCATCCCGGCAAAGCCAAGCCCGATCGCCTTGGAAAAAATAAAGCCGCCGTCATGGAACCTTCCGAAAATCAAGCCGGTAACCGGATATGCCATAACTCCCAGCGCAAGCAGCGCAAGCCACCATGTTATCACGCGCCCGAAATCCGCGCCGAGCAGTGACCGCGCAAACAGCATAACTGCCCCCAGCAGCACAAGCGGGACAAGAAACATCTTAATTGCATCCGATTTGTTTTTCATTTTATACCTCATTTCAAATCTTTGTTACTAATTTAGATTTCTTTTTTCAGACATTTATTAATAGTCCGAAAATCCCGGAACGCCTGGCGGCCGATCCTGAAAATCTTTTTCAGATTGATGGAATTTACGCCGCCCTGTCTCGGGCGGAAGGTAATCGGCAGATAAAGCACCGGCTGCTTCTTTTTTGCGTAAATCACGGAAAGGATCACGTTCGATAGATTAAAGTTCTCCGGCACAAGCTTCAGATTTTCCTTCAGGCTCTCCGCCTTCATCAGCCGGAACGGCGTGTTTGCATCCGTCACCGTCACATGAAAGCAGAGGCGGCATACAAGCTTGAGCGTCTTCGTCACAAATACGCGCGATATACCGTCCTGGCGGCCTCTGCGGTGCCCGATCACCATCTCGTAATCCTTCCGCTTTTCCCAGAACGCCCCGAATTCCCCCGGCAGCGTCTGACCGTCCGAATCCGTCTGAAACACATAGTCCGCGCCGGCTTCCAGCGCATGGTGATAGCCGTAGAGCACGGTTGCACCGTGCCCCTGATTCTGCTTTGTCACCGGCTCAAACATCGGCAGCTCCTCCGCCAGCTTCTGCATTTTCGCGTAGGTTGAATCCCTGCTCCCGTCGTCAATCACAACCAGCCGGCTCTCCCCGCTGATCTTCTCAACGACCGGATACCAGTCGCGCACAACCTGTTCAATATTTTCCTCTTCGTTGTACGCCGGTATTACGATATATAATTTTTCCATAATTCTTCTCCCCGCTCTGTTCTCTTCCAATTTTTCTGCTGCTCAATCCCGCTGCTCTGCCTGCTGTTTCTTTCCCCGGATCTTCCGGCGGCAGCCTGTTATCAGCCCTCCGTACGTATCCTGTCCCGATACAGATTCAGCGCGCTGCGCACAACGGCGTCCATGTTGTAGTAGCGGTATTCCGCAAGCCGCCCAAGGAAATAAACCTTCTTCTCCTGCTCCATCTCCTTCTGGTACAGCGCAAACTGCGCACGGCAGTCCGCAGTCGGAAACGGGTAATAAGGTTCGCCCTCCGCCTTCGGGAATTCCTTCAGAATGGTGGTTTTGCGGTTTTCCTGCCCGGTCATTTTCTTAAATTCCGTGATGCGGGTATAGTCGTAATCATTCGGGTAATTGACAACCGGCGCTTCCTGGTATGATTCGCAGTCCAGGGTCTCAAAAACAAAATCCAGGCTGCGGTATTTCAGCCTGCCGTGCTTATAGCCGTAATATTCGTCCGCCGGGCCCGTGTAGATCAGGGTATCCCAGGTAAGTTCCTTTCTCACCTCCTGGAAATCCGCGTTGAGCAGAAGCCGGATATTGCGGCTCGCCGCCATCGCTTCGCAGAGCCTCGTGTAGCCGTAGCGCGGCATTCCCTGATATTTATCCGTAAAATAGCGCGTGTCGCGGTTGTAGCGCAGCGGAATCCGAGAGATTACAGATGTGTCAATATCCGCCGGATCAACGCCCCACTGCTTCTTTGTATAATTTTCGAAAAATTTCTGATAGATTTCCTCCCCGACCCGGGACAGCGCCACGTCCCGGCTTGTCCGTATCTCGTCCATCGGCACGGCGCGCGCTTCGATAAAACGCTCCATCTCCTCCGGCGTCATGGAACAGTTGTAGAGCCGGTTGATCGTTTCCAGCGTGATCGGCATCGGGATCAGATTGCCGTCCACCTGCGTCAGCACCCGGTGCCAGAAATCATTCCACTTTGTGAACTGCCCGAGATACTCGTACACCTCCCGGTCGTTCGTATGAAAAATATGCGGCCCGTAATTGTGGATCAGGATGCCGTCCTCATTATAGGAATCATACACATTCCCTCCGATCTGTCCCCGCTTTTCGACAACGAGCACCTTCTCGTTTTTTTCGTTCGCAATCCTCTCGGCCACCGTCAGGCCGGCCAGCCCCGCTCCGACAACAACATATTTGCAGTGCATTTCGCTCTCCTTTCCGTTTCCCTTTTGCTCCCTTTTATTTCCTTCCCGCTTCCTTTCTATTTCATTTCTGTTTCCTTTCTATTTCATTCCTGTTTCCTTTCTGCTTCCTTTTATTTCCTTTCTGTTACTCTTTCTTTTCCTTTTCTTTTGCTGTTCGATTCCTGTTCGGTTCCTGCCGGATTCCCTTGTCCTTCTCCGGCCGCCTATTTCACCGGCATCGACACGTCGTAGATGGTCGTGCGCCAGTCTCCTTCTCCCTGCGAATAAACTGCCAGGAAGGTCCGCTCGATTACATCCTCTCGCACGGTATAGTTTCCGGACGTCCGGTTATCGTGATCTACAATAATATATCGGATATGATTTTCCTCCGTAAGCTGTCTTAACTCTTCCGGACTTTCCGCCTCGTACATTTGCTGTACAAGCCAGGCCCTCAGCTCGGTATCATACCCGGCCGACCAGGAAAAATACTGCCAGCCGTTAAACAGCATCGCCCCGCCGAGCACCACATTGTTCAGCGCGTAATTCGAAGTCAGGAAAATATCCTGCGCATCGGCGTTCTCCCGTATCCAGGCGGTAAGTTCGTCATTCACATCAAATTTGAGGTTGTTCTGCGCCGCATTCCGATTCAGCACAATCGCATATTCAAACACACCCGTAGCCGTCAGCAGCACGGTCAGCAGCACGGCAGCCGCGCGCGCTGACGCTTTTTTCCTGTCCCACAGCCTGGCAATCCCAAGCGCGGCCGGAATTCCCAGCAGCATCAGGGAAATCATAATATATTTGTGATTGACCGTAACATCCGGCGTCAGCGAAACAAAAAACGAAAATGCAAACGGGGCGGCAAAGGCCGCCGTTGCACAGCGCCCTTCCGCGTTGGCTGCGACAAAAACTCCGGCCACGACAAAGAGCACAAAACCGGTCAGGCGGAATACATAGTCGATCACGCCGAACACCGTCCTGTTTTCCGCGATAAAGCCGAACAGCAGCTCCGCCGTCACGGCGCTCCCGTCAATAAAAAACGCGCTCTGCAAAGCCGAGAGCAGGACGGCGAGTACGGCGGCAATCAGAAATTCCAGCCTGCGGTCGGAAACCGCCGCCAGGACAAAAAGCACAAGCAGCGCGGCAATGGTAACGGCCCCGTTCCAGAATGCCAGCGCACCGAGCAGCAGGCCGGCGCAGACCGCGCGGGTAACGCCTTTTTTTCCGCCGATGCTCCAGCCCTCTGCGCAGAACAGGCTCCTCTGAAAAAAGAAGCGGATATGCCCCCTGGAGCCTCTCCATTCTGCTCTGAGACGCCCGGCCGCCGCGTAAAGATGCGGCAGAAAGAGCATCAGCACAAACAGCAGCACACCCAGTGTAAACGCGAGATGCCTCTGGTTGCAGTACACATTCAGATTCCACAGTCCCCAGTCCTCATGAGTTGTGTAGCCGACAAAGGAAGAGTGCTCAAAGAGTGCCTTCCAGAGATTGGTACCTGCCGGCAGCCCGCCGAGATAGCGGAATACGCTCGGCGACGAGCGGAACGCAAACAGCAGGCAGGCTACAAAACCGGCGGATTTTCTTGCCGTCAGCCGGGCCGCCAGGACGTAGAGCAGAGAAAAGGTGCTTACAAAGCCGATCAGACTCGGGACATTAAATGCATAATCCAGCCTCATCCCGAGAAATTCCAGGTTTCCTACAAGAAACTGGAACATAAAATGATATTTGATGTCCTGTCCTGCAAAATGCGAATACGTTGTCGGGAAATTGTTGCCGCTTGAAAAAGAACGTATCATCCCAAGGTGCGGAGAAAAATCGCTGAACACCGAAAGGCCGACATAGAGCTGATTCCCCTCAATGCGGAAGGTCGTCCAGAACAGCCGGACGGATAGATAGAGCACAAGCAGCAGGAAAACAAGCTCTCCCCGCGAGAGCCTCAACCCCGGCTTCTCTGCCGTCAGCCGGTTCTTTTTCCCGCACAGATAAAGCACGAGCCCGCCGGTCAGGAAAAGCAGCATGGCTGCTGCATTCGCGATCCGCATGCCGTGCGCGGCGTTCCGCAGCAGATAGGAGGCAAAATACACAAACCAGGTCATCGGCAGCACGCCGAGATATACCCAGGCGGGCACAAGCAGAAAAAGACTGCTGATTTTCAGCTGTTTGCCGCTGAAGCTGATTTTCGTCAGCCCGCCAAGCCCCGAGAACAGCCTGCCGCAGAGGGCGCTTCCCCAGAAAACCGCAATTATCAGATAAAGCAAACCGATCATACGTTTCTTCCGTCTCCTTTGTTCAAGAAATCACAGTCAGCCTCAAGCAGCTCGGAAAGCTGCTCCTTTGTCGGCCTCTCGTAGCCGATCACCCGGTCGGCCTGGGCGGACACCATTTTTTCAAAAAGATTCCGGATTCCGCGCGCATTTCCGAATTCCCGCCGCCGCCCTTCGTCCATTGCTTCCAGATAGCGCTCCACAGCCTCCCGCGCACCCTTATCCAGCGTGAATCCGGCCTTGCCGGCCATTTTTCCAAGAATTTCTAGCAGCTCGCTGTCTCCGTAATCCGGGAACTCGATAAATTTATTAAATCTTGAAATCAATCCGGTATTGGATTTCAGGAATTGCTCCATCTCCCGCGTGTAGCCCGCCACAATGACGACCAGATCCTCCCGGTAATCCTCCATCAGCTTGACCAGCGTATCAATTGCCTCTCCGCCGAAATCATTGCCGCCCTGCGCGGTGCACAGCGTATATGCCTCGTCGATAAACAGCACTCCGCCCTTCGCTCTGTCCACAACCTCGCGCACCTTCAGCGCCGTCTGGCCGACATAGCCTGCCACAAGTCCCGAGCGGTCGGTTTCCGTCATTGTACCGCGGCTTAAAATCCCAAGCTCGCGGTAGATCTCGCCGATCAGCCTGGCAACCGTCGTTTTTCCGGTTCCGGGGCTCCCTGTAAAAACCATGTGGTAGGACATCGGCATGCCAGGCAGATGATATGCCTCCCTCATCTTCCGGACGCGGATCAGGTTGATCAGGGAATGAATCTCGGATTTCACGCCCTTCAGTCCGGTCAGCTCCTCCAGCTGGACGACAATCTTGTCCAGACGCTTCGCGCGGTAGGCCCGGATTGCCTCGGCCGTCTCTTCGTCCCGCGCCCTTCGCTTTTCCTCCTCCGTGCGCAGGAAGGCTTCCTCATCCTGCTCCGGTTCGGCCGCCAGTACGGGAATGTCCGGCTCTGCCGTCTGCACGGCATCCGTCCGGCAATCGGTCCTGTTCCGGCGACCGAACGGATCATAAGCGGTAATGTCCTCTTTGCCGGATACCGCCTCCTGGCCTAGCACTTCCCCGGAATCAGCCGGTCCGATGCTTTCTGCGGGATCGTTCCCGGCGGTCAGTTCCCCGCTGTCTGCAGAATAATCCTGATCTGCCGGTTTCCCGACGGAAGACAGAGCATGTTCGCTGTCCGCAGGATATTCTCTCCCTGCCGGTTCTTCGCTGTCCGCAGGATATTCTTCCCCTGCCGGTTCTTCACCATCCGCGGGCTCTGCCTCCGCTGGTTCCCTGCCGACCGCGGCGGAATCCTCCGCATTTTCGGCCGGCATGGCCGCCGCTTCAGCTTTCCTCTCCTGCGGCGCGCGCTCCTCGATAAACAGCGCCTCCCGCTTGTAACGGACAAAATCCTCACCGGCCTGCTTGAGCTGCTCCGTATTGGTTTCCAGCTCTCCCATACATATCTTGCGGAAAATATATTTCTCATCCACGCACGCACCGCGCATATTTGCATTCTGAACAAACGCCTGAATGCGCCCGTAGTACTCCCGGATAAACCGCGTCATCGCCGCGTCCCGCCGCCCGTTCAGGTAGGTCATGGAAAACAGGATGTTGAGCAGCGCGTCAAAAAACAGCCCCGTCATGCTGCTGTGATTCTCCACATCCCTGAGGCTGCACAGCTGCAGCAGGATGGGCGGAGCCATGACAAGCTTTCTCGCTTCGTCAGCACACTCTCCGGTAATCCCCTCCGCCTCATCGATCCGGAACGGGTTGTCCTCCGGCAGCTGCGCGATCATGGCGATTGTGCCGGCGTCCTCCGCTCCTATGCACAGAGCCAGCTGCACAAGCATCGCCTGGACGTACAGCGCCAGAAAATCGTGAATGCGCCGCTTGAGTATCTCCCGAGGCTGCTGCCAGTAGCCCTCCTCCTCCAGAAGGGAGCAGTATTGCAGCAGTATCCGGTAATTGTCCCCGGCAATGCGGTTCAGTTTTTCATTTGGATAGGTGTGCATCTGCCCTTCCTCTCTGTCAGCAACCATAACTTATCTGATATCATTACTTATCTGATATATCCTATCACACTTCCAGCCGTGCCGCAACTGATTTTTCGGGGGTTAAGCCCCGGAATGCCCTTCTCTCATTCCCGCCGGAAAGCAGGAAAAGGCCCGCTCCGCCTCCTCATCCGAGAGCGAATCGACGGCAGCGCCGGCCGCCGTCAGAACCTTTGCATCCTGATAGATGTCCGCCAGCACAAACTGCAGCTCGCCGCTCTGGCGCACGCCGAACACATCCCCCGGCCCGCGCAGCTTCAGATCCTCCTGCGCGATAAAAAAGCCGTCGTTCGAGCGGTTCATAATCTCCAGCCGCTCTCTTGCGCGCTCGCTGTCCGAGCCGTTTACAAAAATGCAGTAGGACTGCGCCGCCCCCCGCCCCACACGGCCCCTGAGCTGATGCAGCTGCGCCAGCCCGAACCGCTCCGCATCCTCGATCATCATAACGGTCGCGTTCGGCACATTTACGCCGACCTCCACGACCGTTGTCGATACCAGCACCTGGATCTCCCCCCGCGCAAACCGCTCCATAATCTCATTTTTCAGCGACGGCTTCATTTTCCCGTGCAGGGAAGCGACGGTGATATCCGGCGAAATCGCCTCCGAGAGCTTCTGCGTATACTCTGTCACGTTCTCCGCCTCAACCTCCTCGCTTTCCTCGACCATCGGGCAGATTATGTAGGCCTGATGCCCCTCCGCCGTCTGCTTTTCGATAAACCGGTACGCCGTGCCCCGGCTGGAGGTATTCACAACGCAGTTTTTGATCGGAAGCCGCTCCGCCGGAAGCTCGGTGAGCTGGGAAACATCTAGGTCGCCGTACAGCACAATGGCGAGTGTCCGAGGGATCGGCGTCGCGCTCATAACAAGCACATGCGGACTTGTCCCCTTCCCGGCCAGGCTCTCCCTCTGCCGGACGCCGAAACGGTGCTGCTCATCCGTTACGACAAGCGCCAGCCGGTCATAGACAGCCTTCTCCTGGATCAGCGCGTGGGTGCCGACAATCACATCCTCCTCATGGGCGGCGATCCGCGCGCAGGTCTTTTTTTTCTCCGCTGCGGTCATGGCCCCGGTCAGCAGGCACACGCGGATTCCGAGCGGCTCAAGCAGCGCCGTGATTGACTCGTAATGCTGTCTGGCCAGCACTTCGGTGGGCGCCATAATACAGCCCTGATACCCGCAGCCGGCAGCCAGCAGCAGCGCATAGACTGCCAGGATCGTTTTCCCGGAGCCGACATCCCCCTGGATCAGACGGCTCATCACATAAGGTCCTGTCATATCGCGCCGGATCTCCTCCGCCACCTTCTTCTGGCCTTCTGTCGGCTCAAAAGGCAGCCGCCTCCAGAGCTCGCGGCAGAGCTCTGGCTCCTTTAAGGAAAAGGGATTTTTTTCCAGTTTCCGTGTCTGCTTCACTCTGCGCATCTGCAGCAGAAAAAGAAAGAACTCGTCAAATACCAGCCTTCTTCTCGCATCCGCCAGCGTTTCCCGCGATTTCGGAAAATGGATCTCCCGCAGCGCCGAAACTCTGGAAATCAGACGGTTTTCCTTTGCAATTTTTTTCGGAAGAAATTCCTCCGGCATCCTCACCTGCCCGAGCGCCTGATCGGCCGCTTTCTGCAGCGTCCGATTGGTAAGTCCCTCCGTCAGCGGGTAGACCGGCTGCAGAACGTTCAGAAGCCGCCGGTACTCCTCCCTTTGAAAGATCTTTGGCTGATCCATAACAAGAGCATCGTTCTTCCGCACAAGCTTTCCCCGGAAAATATAGTGGATGCCGCGCTTGAGCATGCTCTTCAGATAAACCTGATTAAACCAGGTCAGTTTCAGAGAACCGCTCGCATCCTGTACGGTGCAGGTAACAATCTGCAGTCCCCCGAGCCGCTTTACCTCAACAAACGACGCAATACCCGCCTCGACGGCAGCGAGCTGCCCCTCCCGCAGATCCCGGATCGGAACGGGCAGTTCGTATACCTCATAGCTGCGCGGATAATGCACAATAAGATCGCCCACCGTAAAAATCCCGAGCTTTGTGAGCGTCTGCGCCGTTTTCTCCCCGATCCCCTTAATCTTCCTTACCGAATCCTCCAGTTCCAAACCGTTATCCCCCTTAAGCTTTGCGTCAATCACAATTTTCCGCGCAGTGCAGACAGCGCCGCCCCGCCGCCTGCAGGGCAATGCGCAGCTTTCTTTCCCCTGCAACGGAAAAGCTGTCGCACCGCGCGCAACAGCTTTCTGCAATCCGTTCTCTTTATCCCTGTATTCCGCGGAGCTCATCCCCGGAAAGACTCAGGCCGCATCTTTTTGTGCCCTCCTATTCCACAGAAAGCACATAATAGTAGATCGGCTGGCCGCCCTCATGCACCTCCACATCAACGTTCGGATATTCCTCCATAATGCGGGACGAAAGCTCCTCCGCCTGCTCCTCCGTCGTCCCCTCTCCGTAGTACAGGCTGATCAGTTCGGAATTCCGGTCCGTCATTTCGCGGATCAGAGCGAGTGTGGTTTCGGTTATATCGCTTCCGACGGCGAGAATCGTCTTATCATCCAGGCCCATAATATCTCCCTGACGTATCTCCTTGCCGTCGATGCTTGTATCGCGGACTGCATAAGTTACCTGGCCGGAGCGCACCGCCTGCATCCCCTCGGTCATGAATTTTTCATTTTCTTCCGCGGATTTATCGTATACATAATTGATCATCGCCGCAATTCCCTGCGGAACCGTTTTTGACGGGATAACGATAATCTGCTTATCTTCCGTCAGCGCCTTCGCCTGGTTTGCCGCCAGAATGATATTGCTGTTGTTCGGCAGAATAAATACGGTATCAGCGTTTACCCGGCCGATGGCGTTGAGCATATCCTCCGTGCTCGGATTCATGGTCTGGCCGCCCTCAATCAGGCAGTCTACCCCGAGTCCGCGGAAAATCTCATTGATGCCGCGGCCGATGGAAACCGCCACGAAGCCGACCGGCTTTCTCGGCTCGAGAGGCTTCTGCATCTGCTCGGCCTGAGCCTCCTTATCTGTTCCGGCTGTTTCCTGCTTCCGGAGCGCCGCCTGTTTTTCGGCCTCCAAAATCACCTTCTCGTTATGCTCCTCGCGCATGTTGTCAATTTTCATTTTTGTGAGGGAACCGTACGTCAATGCTCTCTGGATGGCAAGTCCCGGATCATTGGTATGTACGTGAACCTTCACGACATCCTCATCCGACACCACTACAATGGAATCACCGATGGACTCGAGGAACGCCTTAAAATCGAGCTCCATGTCCATGGAAAATTCCTTCTCCAGCATAACGATAAATTCGGTGCAGTACCCGAACTTGATATCCGCTGTCGCAATGCTCTCCGTACTGACGGCTCCCGCCGTCTCCGGGGCCGTTCGAACCGGCTTTTCCGCCGGCTGGAATGCGACCTCCTTGCCGAGCATCGCATCGTAGGCGCCGCGCATTACCTCCAGCAGTCCCTGGCCGCCGGAATCCACCACGCCGGCCTCCTTCAGAACCGGAAGCAGCTCCGGCGTATACGCAAGAACCTCCTCCATGCGACGGATTACCTCGGCTCCGAAATATTCCAGATCCTCTGTCTCCGCCGCCAGCTCCGCCGCGCGCTCCGCGCCTCCCTTGGCCACGGTGAGGATGGTTCCCTCCTTCGGCTTCATAACCGCCTTGTACGCCGTCTCCACGGCTTTGCGGAATGCGCTCGCCATCACGGTCACGTTGATTTTATCGTATTCCCGCACTTCCTTCGTGAAACCGCGGAACAGCTGAGAAAGGATAACACCGGAATTGCCCCGCGCGCCGCGCAGGGAACCGGAGGAAATTGCCTTTGCCAGAGCCTTCATATCAGGCTCCTCGACGGCGCTCACCTCTTTCGCCGCAGACATGATCGTCAGGGTCATATTGGTACCGGTATCGCCGTCCGGCACCGGAAACACATTCAGCTCGTTGATATATTCCTTCTTTGCCTCGATGCTCTGCGCTCCCGCAAGAAACATTTTCCGAAGCAGCGCTACATCAATCGTAGTTAAACTCACCTGTCTGTTCCTCCTTCAGCTTAATCAATCACACGGACGCCCTCAACAAAAATGTTGATTTTTGCGACCTGCAGTCCGGCAAGCTCTTCAATCTTGTATTTCACGTTGCTGATCAGATTCTCGGCAACCGCGGAAATACTTACGCCGTAAGATACAATAATATGAAGATCAATCGTGATTTTGTTATCCTCCAGAGCAACGCCGACGCCGTGCGTCAGATTGTCCCGCCGAAGCAGCTTAACAAGCCCGTCCTTCATGCTGATGGATGCCATGCCCACAACCCCGAAGCATTCCACCGCGCAGGAACCCGCATATTTCGCCACGACTGCGGTGTCAATTTCTATCTCGCCAAGACCGGTATGCATCGTTCCGTTATTCATAGATAACCCTCCTGTCTATATTTTATTCTTCCGTTCTGCGGAAATAATAACCCTGTAAAAACCCGGCGGAGCAGACGTCCAAAGCGATGCCGCCCACGCCGCCGCTTCTCCTATGTTCCATAGCCGGATTCCGGATCCGTCCCGCCTGCGTTGCAGCAGACGGACTCCGCCCTTCGCAAACATTATACCCCATTATGAGAAAAAAGAAAACCGCTTTTTCCTTTTTTATTATTGATTTACATTTTCTTACATAAAGTTCTTCCTGCCCGAAGACCGTCCCATGCCCTGCTCCCGTTCCGATCTTTGTTATTTTACTGTTCCCGTTCCGCACCGCTTTTCATCCGTCGCTTCGAACGGTTTTCCCGCATTTTTTCATCCGTCCCGGAACAATCCGCAGGCGCCGCCATATAATATATAAAGGCCCTGATCGCGGGAGAAGCCCATGAAACGCATGATTGGTTTTATCTTGTTCTGGATCGCTGTGGGCATGACTATCATGCTTTTCATAAGCAGCGGGTTCTTTGCCATTTTTCTGATTGTGGTATGCTTTCTGCTGAGCTACCATCTGTTCACGGACTGCTGAGGCGCTGCGCGCACGCAAAAAGGGTGCCATCTCTGACACCCTTCCCGTTTTTTCGTATATACCGATTATGCGCGCTCCACTCTGCCGGCTCTCAGGCAGGCGGTGCAGACGTACATTCTCTGCGTTCCCCCGTTGACCTTCACCTTGACATGCTTCAGGTTGGACTTCCACATTCTGTTGGCTCTTCTGCTCAACTGGCTTCTGGTATGACTCAGCCGGGAACCCCACAGGGAAGCTTTATCGCATACTGCACACTTTGCCATGAATAAACACCTCCTCATATAAAAAATCAGGTCACAGCCCGTGCAAGCAAGTCCTTTGCAAGAAACTGTTTCTTTCACACCTGACCTGCAACAAACGCTATTTTAACAGAAAACAGACAATTTTGCAAGGGAAAATTTCATTTTTTTGCCGGCCGGCGGAAATTCGCCGCTTTCCTGTCCGCTCCTACCCGCGGCGAGCAGAATTTCGTTTGCTCCTTCCATCCGGGACATTTTTGTGTTTTCCATATTTTACCATATCGTTCTCAGCCCTGCAGCATGCTTTCAAACACCTCTCCCGGCACAGGCTTGCAGTAGCGGTAGCCCTGCGCCACGTAAGCGCCGATCTCCAGCATCAGCTCCGTATCCGCCTCCGTCTCCACACCCTCGCAGACTACCTGCGCTTCCAGCTCCTCCGCCAGATTAACAATGTTCCGCATAATCTTTACCTGGCGCACGCGGTTTTCCCGGTTCAGCAGGAAGGAGCGATCCAGCTTGATCACCGACGCCGGAATCTGCTCGAACACGCCGAGGGAGGAATAGCCCGAGCCGAAATCGTCGATGGACAGACGCACCCCGTTCCTGCGCAGAATATCCACGGTCTCCTTGACGCGCTGCTGTGCAAGCTCCTCCACCACCAGCGTTTCCGTAATCTCCACCTCAATATACTCCTTCGGTATCCGGTAGCGGGAAATCACTTTTTCAAACCGCTCCGGGAATCCCTCTCTGACAAAATGGATTCTCGAAAAGTTGCAGGAAACCGGCACGACCCTCTCCCCTGCATCCAGCCGGCGGCGGAGCATTCTGCACACGGATTCCATCACAAAAAAGTCGATCTCGGTAATTTTCCCCGTCTGTTCGTAATACGGTACGAAAAAGCCCGGCGCGCGGATTTTCCCCTGATCCGACGGGTCCATAAAGCGCACCAGCGCCTCCGCGCCGACAATGCTCTCGCTGCGGATATCCACCTTCGCCTGGTAATACACGGTGAAATCCTTTCCGATATCGACCGTTTCGAGAAGCTTCTCCCTCTCATGCAGCTCCTGCAGCTGATTTCTCATCTTATCGTCATAGAACTGTATTTCGTTGCTGTAGCTTCCCTTGAGCGCCTCCGCTGCCTGGGTACCGCGGGCCAGTGCGGCATCCATATCCGTCTGGCCTTTTTCGAAGCAGTACACACCCATCGCGAGCGTCATGTGCAGCTCCAGCTCCTCGTAAATTTTCCGGGAAAACCGGTTTTCAATCTCGTACAGGCGCTGTTTTAAGGCTTCCGTATCCTGATAGCGCATAAAAAGAACAAAATGATCGCCGCGGCTTCTGGCATAAAGCTCGTTTCCCCGATCCAGCTCCTTTGCAACCACCTCGATAAAATAGGAAAGAATCCTGCGTCCGGCCTGCCAGCCGTACAGCGTGTTGTAGCGCCGGAACTGGCTGATATCCGTGTAGACCACCGCATAGCGCGCGTTCCGCTCCAGCAGCAGCTTCCTGGACGCCCGGTAATTCAGGTAGTTGAGATTCCATATATTGAAATCCGTGTCCTTGTACATCAGCTTCTGAATGCGCCTGCTGCTGCGCAGCATGGAGCAGAGCACCAGGATCACCGCAAGCGCCGCGAGTGCAAGCCCTGCGATAATCGGAATGCTGTTGTCACTGATAAACGCTTCCAGGCTGAGGCGGGAATAAAAATTATCCTGAAGCATATAATCGTTGACCGCCTTGTCGCTGACCTCGGTCAGCTCCTTGTTCAGAATGCCCGAAAGCGGGGAGGATGCATCCTCCCGCACCGCCATGCAGATCGGATGCACATCGCTCAAAACACTGTAAATTTCCATTTTGCTGAAACTGAATTTCGAACCCAGCAGAAATTCAGCCAGATAGCCGTCGCAGACCGCTGCGTCCGCCGCACCGGATTTCACTGCCTCCAGGCATTCCAGCTGAGAATCCAGAAGCAGCAGCTGTGCGCCGTCTGCGGTAAAATCCGTCCAGTCCTCCCTGGATTCATTGCTGTAGGCGAGCGCAAGCGTCTGAATTTTTTTCGACTTATCCCTCTTTTTGCGGACGATGACATGGGGCGCCTGCGCATAGCGCTTCGTCAGCACAAGCCCGCTCTGGCGGATATCCTTCAGCGATTCTCCGCAGTAGCACAGAATATCAATACCGCCGTTCAGCAGCTCTGACCTTGCCTGCTCCATCCCGTCAATCCGGATGTAAGAAATCCGGATGCCCGTGCGCTCCGCCATCCGGTCAAGCACCTGCCTGGCAAGCCCTTCGGCCCGGCCGCCGTTTTCGTAGGAAAACGGATAATAGCCGTCAAAATACCCTACCATCAGCGTCCCCTTCTGCGCGATATACTGCTTCTCCTCGTTTGTCAGAAGCACGGTCTGATCCAGCCTATCCTCATAGTATTTCGTCATCAGTTCGTTTTCCAGCGCCGGACGGTTTATTTTGAGGTCGGCGATCCCCTGGTTTAATTCGCGCATAAGATCGTCGTTTCCCTTCCAGGAAATATAAAAAAATGGTTTTGGCGCAAAACGTCCGATCATGCGCTGCCCCTCTCTGACTTCTGTAAGGGAATGTATCAGCGCGTCGATCTCGCCGTCTGCAAGTGCCTTCTGCAGAGCCGCCGTATTCTCATACTCCCTGACTTTCGGGTCCGGAATACCGTGCCCCTCCATATATTCATAAAACTCCTGCTTCCGCACATAAGTCTTTACAATGCCGTAGGTAATATTCCGCATAGCATCAAAATCCTCGTAGGCAATCCCGCTGTCTCCCTTCGCTGCGATTGCGCCGAAGGTATAGCCGCTGGAGAGATCGGCATACTGGTAAAGCTCCTTCCGCTGTTCGGAAAACTGCGCGGACCCGACCAGATCAATTTTCTGTTCGAGCAGCAGCGAAAGCGCCTCGTCCCAGCTGGCACAGTCCACGTATTCGATATCCCAGTCTATGTATGCACCCAGCGCCTCGAAATATTCCACGTCCATGCCGCCCGGGCTGCCGTCGCTGTTTCTCTCGTGAAAGCCCTCCATCGGGAAAAAGCCGACCCGCACCGTGCGCCGGCTTCCGTCCGAAACACCGGAATCCCCCCGGGCAGGCTGCGGCCGGCCTCCAAGAGAAAGTTCCAGAATGAAGGAGACGGAAAGCATGACAAGCGCGAGGACAAACGCAGCGGCGCGAAGAGCCATGGCATGAAAGGCCATAGCGTGAAAGCGGTGTTTCAGATGCGCTGCCGGCGGGTGCGTCTGCAATGATATTTCTGTGCCGTCCGCCGTTTTTTCTTCCCTGATACAAATATTCTGCCTGCCGGCTTCTTCCGCCCTGAACCCTGTCTGCATTTCTTCCTTCTCCCGCATTCCTGCCCCTTTCACGTTTCTCCCTGCTGCCTGCTTTCTGGTTTTATACCTGCTGATACAGACACCCTTTCCGCACCGTCATGCTGCCCGATGCCGTACCGCATTTACACATATCCCATATAATAAACTTTACCATGTTTTCCATGCATATTGCAAGAAAAATCGGATAACTTCCCTGAAAATGCGGCGCTGCAGGACAAGCCCGCCGGTCAGGTCCTTCAAGACATCCCGAATATCTTCAGCTGTCCGGATATCATACTCTTCTAAGAGATGGCGGATAATGTTCCGTTTCCCTCCCGTCATTCGTTCTTTGCATAAATATGTTTTATTCTGCAATAATAAAAGATCTCCTATGATTCTTATTTTATCATAAGAGACCTTTTAAAAAGATATGTACAAAAAGTTTCACATTCTCAATATTGATAATATCATCCTCGTTCCGATGCATGAAACCGTCAATCACAAGATGGATTTGTTCCATCCATGCCGGAAGGTCTGCGTCTGCTGTATAGGTAATCTTCCGCTGCCGGCTTTCCTATCCGGCGGCAAATACAAATCCAAAGATTTGTATTTACAGCCTCTGTGCCTCCAGCCAGTCGATAAAGCTCCTTGCGATCGCCTGCTTATACCCCGACAGCCGCTTAAGATCCGCAGAAAGTGCCGCCGCCAGCTCGGAGCTCTGCGATATTCCTGAAGAGAGAGCCGCTGCAGTTTCGCTTTCCTGCTGCAGCCCTGAAACCGGTTCGGCCGCCAAAAGCAGCCGCGCTCCGTCCATGTTTTGCTGCATCCCCTGCTCTGATCTGCCGGAAGCAGCCGCGCCGAGCAAAAGCTCGTTCGGGGTGCAGTGCAGCACATCCGCAATCTGCATCAGAACGTCGATCGACGGGATGGAACGGCCGCGCTCAATATTGGATAAATATCTGCGGCTTAAATTTGCCCTGTCCTCCACTTCGGCCTGCGTCATGCACAGCCTCCTTCGTCTGACTGCAATCCGTCTGCCGATTTCCGAGTATTTCATATAATGCATGCTGCCCGCCTTTCCTGTCCCGCTTCGATGGACTCCCGCATCCCCCTTCTCACATGCAGATGTTTTTCCTCTGTCAGAAAATAGATGGGTATCTCCCCGGCATACCGGGCGAGTACTTCATTCATCCCCTGATTCCTTGCAGCGGCAATCGCGTTATTGACAACTGCCTGTACCGCCCGATCCGGGCAATCGTCCGTTTTCTGCGCCGTGTAGCCGTCAAAGCCGGCCAGTGTGATATCCTTCACTCCGGCGGCATCCACGAGAAAGCGGATCAGCATCAGACCGGCATTGTCCCGAACCATTTCCGTATCGTTTAGGAGAGACTGATAATCCGTCTGGGCATACACCTGATCCGCGGAAATATTGGAGGTTACAATGCATTTTTCCCGCTTATCAGACGGCAGCGAACGGAAACGGCGGAGGTTGCTTACAAAAATAAAATCTGTCCTGCAGCCCTCATAAGCAAAATTGACGCTGATGGAAATGCAGCCGCTCTGTGACGAGAATGCCGCAATTTTCTCCTGTTCCGCCTCGCAGCTTCCGCCCGGGGCAATCAGCAGGACGCTTTTCCCACACAGCTCCTCCTTTAATTTCTGCAGATTTCTTTCGTTTGCCACGCCTCTTGTCATATAGCGAACATACAGCGCTTCCATATAATCCTTGTCAAAGACCGCCCGCTTTTCATCCTGCATCATGGCAAAGATCTCCTCCATATTTTCTACGGTCAGAGTCTCTTTCTCCTCGAGATATCTCGTATAATTCGGATGGGTATTATACATGGCGGACAAATAGTTCGGCAGCGAATATCCCCAGTAATTCTTCCGGTAAAACGCACCAAGCACCTCATCAATCACGCGCAGCAGCGGATTAATTTTGTACCGCTCGCCCTCGCTGTCATTGAGATACTCCAGAAACAGCTCTGTATTGAGATTTCCTGCACCGCGCCCCATGCCGAACACCGTGCAGTCAACCAGAAGATTCCGGTTGGTCGGCATGTCGGCAAGAATCTGCGCGTTCGCGAAGGATAGCTGCATATTGTTATGAGAGTGGAAGCCGATGCAGATGGATTCTTTCATTTTGTGCTCCAGATTGTAAAACAGCCGCAGCATGTCCTTCCGCTTCATCATTCCGAAGCTGTCCACCATATAAAAACCGTGCGGTTCAAGTTCATTCACATCGCGGATCAGCCGCGCAAGTTCCTCGTCGGAATAGCAGAGCGTCACCATCGGCTGTACGAAAATCTGGTAGCCTTTTTCCTTGATGATCCGGCAATCTGCAAGCGCCGCAGCGGCGTCCTTCTTGTGAAATGCGACGCGTATCCCGTCGATCGAGCTTCCATCGTACGGAGGAAGGCTTCGCACATCGTACTCCCCGCAGTTCAGCATTGCCAGGAACAGCTTTCCCCGCCGCTTTTCCGGCAGAAGCTCTGCAAAATCCGTAAGCTCGCGGAATTTTGTCACCCCGCTTCGACGGACGACCCGATCCGTCAAAAAGCCGAGCTCAATCATACCAACTCCGGCCGCCAGCAGGCCCGCCACAATTTTTCTCGCATTTTCCAGGCCGAAGTTCCACTCGTTGCAGTAGCCTCCGTCCCTGAGCGTACAGTCAAGAACCGTGATTTCTCTCATCTCTTCCTCACATTCTGCCGCGAAGACGGCATTTTATCATGGAAACTCTGCGCGGTGCAGGCAGCACTTCTTCAAGATTTACCATCGCCATCCAGTAATTGTCCTCATAAGCTGTCTGCTCCGGAAAAGCAGGTATCTGTTTTTCCAGAAATGAACCATGCACTACGCCGGTTTTTTCCAATCCTTCCGAAACAGCTCAGCTCAGCCCAAAAGCCTGCTGCCGGAGCATATAGTTAAATACGGCATCCGCAATCAGAAAATCTTCCTTCTCGTCAATATCAATCCCCTCAATCCCGCTTACCTCCACCATATACGGCGACTGCCCGATCCGCTGACCGGCATTTCGCATCAGCTCCGAGCGGTAAATATAGAAACCGCTTGTCTCCTTGAACAGCGGTTCGATATCCTGCGTCCTTGGAATATGATCCAGCTCATAATTAAACGGCTTCCCGCTCTTCCAGATAAAATCCTGCATGCGCTCCACGGCGAAGGCAGAATCATAGCCTCCCGACAGGACAGCCTCAAGCCCCCGCTCAATGCTCTCCTTCGCAATAAACGGGGCTGTCGTATGCGTCATCACATAGACGTCGGCGGGCACCCTTTCGGCAAAGCTCTGCAGTACCTCGTTCATTCTGGTGGAATCCTGATCCAGCGTGTCCGGTCTCTGCAGAAAGATGATCCCCTCCGGCAGAAAACGGCAGATCTCCGGATTGCTGCAATACACATAGACCTGCTCGATCCGGCCGATTTCTAGCAGTGTGGACAGAATATACTGACACAGCGGCTTTCCGTTGGTAAAGGGCCTTGTATTTTTCTGCGGCAGCCTCCGGTTGACAAGCTTCATCGGCACGACGGCAACAATACGCATTATGCCGCCTCCCGGAGAGGAAACCCATTCTCCCGCGGCGCACCGCATCCCTTTTCAGCTACACAGTTCTGCCCCCCCCCCCGGATCGAACATTCATTCTCTTTTCCAGGATGCCCCTGACCCGTTCCAGGTCGTTTTCCGTATCAACCGCCACCGTTTCGGACTCCACCTCGATATACTGCACCCGATAGCCGTTTTCGATAAAGCGCAGAATTTCAATATCCTCGATCTCCTCTGCTCTCGCCTTGCCGTACCTCTTGCCGAAATCTGCAAAAAATTCCAGCGCCGACGGCCGGAAGCCGTAGACGCAGACCTGCTTAAAATAGGCGTAATCCAGACTTCCCTTCGGAAAAGGAGCCGCCGCACGAGTCAGATAGACCCCGATTCCGTCCCGGTTGGTAATCACCTTAGGAACCGTGAAATTTACCGCGTCCACCGGGTTCTTTATTTTTGTCATCAGGTTGGTGACCTCCAGATCCGGATTGCTGTAAAACGGCAGAATCGCCTCCCTTATCACCTCCGGTTCCAGCAGGGGCTCATCCCCCTGGATATTGACATACAGATCTGCTGCTATGCGGGAAGCAGCTTCCCCGATCCGGTCCGTCCCCGTCCGGTGCCCGTCCGACGTCATAATTACCTTTATATTCAGGCTCCGGCAGACCTCCGCAATCCTCTTGTCGTCCGTCGCCACATAAACTTCATCCAGTTCCTTCACTTTAAGACACTGCTGATATACCCACCAGATCATCGGCATCCCGCAAAGATCCGCCAGCGGCTTTCCCGGGAACCGGCTGGACTGATAGCGTGCCGGGATGATTCCTGCTGTTTTCATTTTACTCCTCCTGTGTTTTCGCAATATACTTATCCGCCGTCTGCTGCTGTCCCGGCAATGAGTAATAATCCGTGCTGCAGCCGTTAAACTGCCAGAAAATATCGTTTCTTACGGCGCGCGCCGGATTGCCCGCCGCAAAACAATTGTTGGGAATTTTCCCCATTATCACACTTCCGGAGTCAATCACACACCCGGAGGCAATGTCGGCTCCGGCGTACACCGTCACCCCATAGCCGATCCATACATGCTTGCCGATCGTCAGATCTCGGTTCGGAAGCCGCCTGCCGTCCAGCTCGTAGACCGAATGATAATTCATTGCCCGCACAACCGTTCCGCTCTCCAGCAGAGTATCGTCGTCGATCCGAACCCTTGCATTGGATGAATGAATCAGAATCCCGTGATTGGCAAACATCAGCCTGCCGATCTCAATCACACAACCGTTCAGGGCCTCCACCCGGAAATTCCCCGAAATGCGGTTTGGCGTATCCAGACTGCGGAAAATCACCCTGTTTTTTCCTGCCCCGGAAAACTTTACGGTAATCGCCCCCATGTTTTCCAGCGCCCTGGCTGTAATTTCTCCGCCGATCTCGATCTCGTCCCCGCGGTCGTCTTCATAATGCCTGCCGAAGCTCTGGTAGCATTCCTGAAGATTGATAGGAGTATTTACAGCAAACGGCGGTTTTTTCTCCTTCGGAACGGCCTCTCTGCCGCAAAACGCTTCCGCGTTCATGACAAACCCGGCATAACGGTTCTGCTTTGTCAGCCGGCAGCCCTCCAGCTGCTTTCCCCACCGCTCGGATTTAGAAACCAGATAGATCCGCTCCTCCTCCAGCGGCGTCAAAATATCCGTCCTGTCCTTCACCGGCTGCTTCCGCAGCCGGATCGTCGTAATATAAACGTTCGGCGGCAGCGCATCCGCCTGCTCCGGCGTCATCGTCTGCCAGACATCCGTAAGAATAACGAAATCATACCGTGCCAGCTTCGCCTCCAGCTCCTGAACCTCCGTCTGCACAACGGTATAGCTTAGTTTCTGTTCCTCCGGGGCATCCGGAAAATGCAGCCGGATCAGACTGTTGATATCCGTTTTCATGTAATTTCCGTTATAATTCATAACATTGCCGGCGCTTCCGACCGTTTCAAACCGCTCCCCTGCATTCCGGTAAATCCCGCCCAGCCGATCCAGAACGGAAAGCACGGTATAAAACTTGTGATAAAACAGGGGAAACAGCCATGCTCCCGGGCAGCAGATATCATTCTGAACGCCCGTCAGCTGCCGGTTCGAGCTGCTGCCCAGCAGGATTCTGTATTTCGGAATAAAATCCGGCAGCAGCGTTTTGGTCAGCAGCACGGTGAACAGCGCATGGAAGGCAAATGCTCCGCCGAAATATTTTGCGGAGGTTTTCCCGTCGATCAGAACCGTAGGATGCGTCTTCAAAACCGGAACGGCCCCCTCCGGCATAAAATAATCGAGCATGCACTGGATGGCGGAATACATGTAAAACCAGTGATGGCCGTATCTTCTTCGGACAAATTCGCAGGAATCGTACACCTGGCCCGGAAGCCAGTTGCTCTGAAGCAGCAGCATCGCTGCGTCCGGCGGGCAGGCTGCCCCCTCCAGCTCAAAACACTCCAGAATCCTTTTTTTGTCTGCCTCCGGCAGCCCGGCCGCCGCAGCTTCCGCGTCAAAAACCTGGCAGCGCTCCTCGGCAAAGTCAGCACGGTCGGAATCCGGATAAAGGATATATGACTGCAGTGCGCTTCCGCCGAACAGGGTTTTATGTCTGATCAGCGCATCCCGGTAACCGGGATGCGAAGCGTAGGTTTCCCGAACCCACCGCTGTGTCCGCAGGGCGAGCAGTCCCGGGCTGTTCTCAAACCAGAAGTATTTTATCTGCTTCATCGAGAGATAGATCCCCAGCGTATCCTCCCCGTCCGTGTTGGAATAAATCCGGTCAAACCCGGCAATATCGCATTTCTGATGCCTCAGCCGTTTTTCCATCCCTTCAAAAATCGCAGCTTCGCTCTTCTCCGGCGTATCAAATTTCATTCCGTCCCTGCCCAGCCGGTTGTCATAGGTATATACCTCCCGGAAGACGCCGAGCTTCGCAAACCTTAGTAGTAACCGTAATAGCTTGGGCTTTCCGGCGCACCAGTCCCAGCCGTCCGCAACCAGCAGATACGCCTCGTCCTCCGGATGAACCGACAGCCGGTGCACCAGTGCCCAGGCGAACGCCGCGCCATGGTAAAACGTATATAGAATTTTCATCTCTGTACCCCGTGCATACCGCAGATCTTCCTGCGGTACTGTTTATGTAATAAGTCTGAAGCTGCTGCTTTTATGCTGCTGCCTAACGGCCTTTCCTATCTCACAAGCCTTTTCCCCAGCTTCTTCAATGCCTCCCGTCGTCTGCTGCCGAACGGAAACAGCCGGTTCGCTTTCCTCCAGGCCGCCACAAACACGCCGTCCCGGTACAGCTGCGCCAGCTCCGAATCCGCATCTGCGTCCGCCTGCTTCGCATGACCCGCAAGCAGACCTCGTTCGTTCATCTGCTGCCACCAGTGATCGGAAAGGCGCTTTCTGCGGATACCGCCGTAATACTCGTCCTCCAGCCAGCAATGCTTCAGCAGATTGATATCAAACCATTTCGGATTCATCAGAAAACGCTCGTACGGGAGCGACAGATCCATGATTCGGAGCTTGAACATCGCCGCTTCCCCGCCGAAAATCTTATAAAAATCCCGCAGGAACCGCTCGCTGCCGCGCGCAATTTCATCCAGTAGATATTTTTCCTGGCAGGCAATTTCCTTTTCCTCAAAGACCGGCCGAACCTTTCCCTGCTCCGTCTTATAACCGATGCAGGACGGACGGTAATCCGAAAAAATAAATTCGTTGACAACGCCCGACATCGGCGGATCGAAATCATAGTAGCTGCGGATTCGAAATCCGCCGTACCGCGCCTGCTGCGCCGCCCCGAAGCCGCCGGAATGCAGATAGAGGGTGTCCGCCGGAAAGCCGAGCGCTCTGCAGACTGCGGCCTGCAGTTTTCCGCTGTAGCCCAGATCAAAAGTAATGTCCCGCTCTCCGATCCTCTCCCTGAAATACTGCCGGCAGCGCAGAAAGCTCTCGTTTGCCCGCTGCCCGTCCCAGGCAAGCATCGACAGCTGCTCCAGGAAAAACCGGAATTCCTCCTCGTCGGCAAATTTTTTGTCAAACAAAATATTGAGTTCCCGGAACCGGGCGATCATCTTATCATCCAGCGGCGCGAGCACATCCGCATACAGCCGGTAGATGGATTCCGGCGTCTGGCTGTAAAAGGAGCAGTTTTCCCGGATGCCGTACAGGTCGAGGGCGGAGCGGACGGATGCCGGTACCATGGATTTCCTGCTTGCGTGAATGTATTCCGACGGGGGCAGCCCCGGTTCATACTCCCGGATAATGTCATACGCTCTCTTCGGCAGATAGCCGTCCCTAGCAATAAAATGCACTTTTTCATAAGAGCTGTTCCGCAGCTGCCCTGCCATCCATCTGCAGAGCCCGAGCAGATGCATTCCTACCGCAAAATAACCGATAAAATACGCATCCCGGTTATAATTTGACGCAGGGTTGAAGGAGACAAAAGGGTTGTCAAAAATCTCGTTTGCAGCCAGCGCATAAAGGGAGCGCACCATCGGATTTTTCAGGATGGTCGATGTATCAATCACGGAATTCGCGTTGTGGAAGGTTGCGCCGATCGCATCCCCGGTGTAGGCGTCCCCGAGCGTATTGAAAAAAATATCCTTTGTCTTGGGCAGGAAAAAGGAGCGGCAGCCGAGCTTCTGCGGCTGCAGATAATCCGAATTCCAGTTATCCCCGATATGCAGCATGGTTTCCGGCAGAATTCCGCATGTATTCAGGGCGATTTTGAACAGGTCTCCGGAGTTTTTCAAATGCCGTTCCCGGGAGGATAAAAACAGCCTCTCATGCAAGGTATAGCCGTTTTTCTTAAGAATCGCGTTCACCGTTTCCTCCTCCAGATACATGTCCGAAATCAGGATAACTTTCTTTCCTGCGGCATGGGCCAGCTCATACAGCTCCTTTCCCGTTTTCCGCTCGGTGCAGAATGCCAGCTCCAGCTCCTCTTCCTTTTTCTGCAGCCGGGCGCATACCTCCTCCGGCAGCCGGTACATTTTTCCCATTTGTGCGTAGATTTCTCCCAGCGTAACGTCCTGGCAGTTCGGATTTTTCATTCTCATATCTCTGCGGCACAGGCGCTCCGCGTCGTTGCGGACGGTCAGAAATGAAAGATTTGCCGGTACAAGCTCCTTAAACTCCTTTTCCGCAAAGTAAAACAAATCGGTCGGTTCCAGAAACGGCCGGAGGATCAGGGTATCAAAAATATCAAAGGATACATATTTCACGGCACTGTCCAGGATCGCCAGCTTCAGCTGCTCATACCGGTCATTCCAGGTTGTCGAAACGTCTGTAAAGAAATCATCCTCCTCCCTCGGGGACTCAAACTCCGCTTTCTCGAAGAAATGGAGAAAATCCTTCCGAATAAACTGTGCTTCTCTGGTTTTCCGCACAGTATTTGCCTCCACCGGGCGGCTCCACCACCGAAAATATCTGTCTTTCAGATTCCGGTATTTCTTTTCGTATCTTTCAAAAAGTCCCTTTTCCTGAAGAAAGCTCTTTATAAAAGAAAAGGATTTCTTTAAGTCGTCCACATTCTTTTTTATTTTTTCCAGACCGTTCACCGCTATGGTGGAGGAATTTCCGTTCCGGCAGTAAAAATATCCGTCGTGATCGGAATAAGCCAGCTTTTCCGCATAGCAATGCAGCACCACGGAAAACGCGATATCCTCGGTCATGACAAAGTGCTGCTTCAGCTGTCGGAAATGAGGCAGGCTCCTCTCCCACAGGCGCCTGGAATAGAGCTTGTTCCAGACTGTATGCTTGGAAAAACACATCCCCTCGTTTTCCATCAGGGAATCCAGCACGGCTTCCCCGCACAGGCTTTCCCTGGATCTTGCGGCAAAATAGTAGGCATTGTAAATAAAACGGTTATCGTTTTCATCCTCGCAGATCGTATTTCCCATTACGATATCAGCTTCCGTCTCCTCCGCTTTTTTTACAAGGAGCCGGAACCAGTCCGCACCGACGGTATCGTCGCTGTCCACAAAGGCGATCAACTCCCCCTGCGAAGCTTCCACCCCCGCAACCCGCGCACAGAACAGCCCGCTGTTTTTCTCCTGGATAACGCACCAGATTCTTTTATCCTTCTGCATTGTCTGTTCGATTATCGCTGCGGAGCCGTCCGTGCTCCCGTCGTTCACCACAATAATTTCCATATCCCGGAAGGTCTGCGCGAGGATGCTGTTCAGGCAGCGTTTAAGATATTTTTCCGTATTATATACGGGAACAATCACCGAAAGCTTCGGACGTGCCGCATGTTCCGTCATCGCTCTGCCCCCCCCCCCGATTTTTCCTTTATTTACCTTATTTTTCCTTGCTTCACTTCTTTGGAATTTTGTTTCTTTTCCCCTGGAAGCTTTTCCGTTTCCTCTGTTTTGCTGTTTCATTGCCTTTCCCCGGTTATTTCCCTTTCTGGTCGTCCCGCAATCCTTATTTCTTTCCGCTCTGATATCTTTGGTATCCTTCGCAGACTTCCCCCGCACTGCCCGACATCCGCATTTTTCCCTTTTCGATCCATACGGCATAATTGCAGTTCTTTAATATCACATCGAGAGAATGCGATACGATTACCACCGTAGCGCCGCTGTGGATCATCTCCTGGATGCGCTGCTCGCTCTTCTTCCGGAAAAACATGTCGCCTACGCTGAGCACCTCGTCCAGAATAAGAATTTCCGGCGTATCCCGTGCCGTGGCGATTGCAAACGCAAGGCGGGATACCATGCCGGAGGAAAAATTTTTCATTCTCTCCCCCATAAATCCCTCAAGCTCTGCAAAGGCTACGATTTCGTCATATTTTTTGTCTATATATGCCCTGCTGTAGCCGGTGAGCGCGCCGTTTAAATATACGTTTTCCCGCGCTGTCAGCTCCATGTCAAAGCCGGTGCCGAGCGTCAGCAGCTGCACCTTGCTCCGATCCGCTGCAACCGTTCCGGCGGTCGGTCTCAGCGCACCGGAAATAATTTTGAGCAGCGTGCTTTTTCCCGAGCCGTTCGTGCCGATGATCCCGACTACATCGCCTTCCCGCGCCTGAAAGCTGATATCATCCAATGCTTTTAAAAGCTGTGGACTGTTCTGCCGCTTCAGCGCCCGAATCAGAAATTCCTTCAGGCTGCCCGGCGCTTCCCCCGAAATCCGAAACTGCATGCTCACATGGCTCACGTCAATTACAATCCGTTTTTCATCCCTCTGTTTTTCTTTTACCGGTCTGATATCTTCCATTGCCTGCTCTCTTTTCCGCCGCTGATCTCTTCCTTGCTGGCTGCGCTTCTCCTACTAGTCACTTTTCATCCTGCTGTATGCGCTTTTCCTGCTGGCTGTTTTCCATTCTGCTGCCTATGCTTTTCCCGCTGACTGTTTTCCATTCTGCTGCCTGCGCTTTTCCTGCTGGCTGTTTTCCATCCTGCTGTATGCGCTTTTCCCGCTGGCTGCTTTCCATCCTGCTGTATGCGCTTTTCCTGCTGGCTGCTTTCCATCCTGCGGCTTTTGCTTTTCCTGCTGGCTGCTTTCCATCCTGCTGCCTGCGCTTTTCCTGCTGGCTGTTTTCCATTCTGCTGCCTGCGCTATTTCTTACAGGCACTTTCCCTTCTGGTTCCGTTTTTTCTTCCTCCGAAGACCGACCCCGCCGTTCCCGGAATTTATAATCAGATATCAAAATCAGATTTTCTGCAGAATCCTGTCCTGCATTTTGCGGAAAACAACTCTGCCGAGCAGATACATCCCGATGCTCCAGCCAAACATGCAAAGCCATTCCCCCCGGTTCGGAAGCGTGCCGTACAGAACGCATTTCCGCGCGGATGAAATGAAATTATAAATCGGATTCCGCAAAATCACTGCCTGCATTGCCGGCGTCGTACTCTCCACCGGATAAAAAATCGCAGACAGATACAGCCACATCATCAGCAAAACAGAATACAGATATTTAATGTCTGCAAACAGCGCATACAGCACGGAAAGCAGATATCCCAGTCCGAGCGAAAAGAAAAACACTCCGGCCGCAAACAGGAATAACAGCGGCATATAGGGATTCGGCGGTATCCGGAATACAAGCAGAATAACCAGATACGCCGCAAGCGAATATCCGAAGTTTACAAATGCGGTGCAGCACCGGGACAGAGGAAAGATCGACATCGGCAGCTTAACCCGGAGCAGCATTGTTTTGCTGTCCACCAGCGCCGTCATCGCAGCGTTGGTCGCGCCGGTAAAGAACGTCCACAGAATATTTGCCGTCAGGTAGTAGACCGGATAATTCTGTATGTTCCTCCGGAACATCGTGGAGAAAACCGCGGACATAACCGCCATCGACATCAGCGGATTCAGCACGCTCCACAGAATCCCGAGATAGGATCTCGCATATTTTCTTTTAATCTCCCGTCCGGTTAGTTCCCGGATCACAAACAGATATTGCCTGATTTGTTCCCTGTTCAATGCTTATGCTTCTCACTTTCCTGTTTTTTCAGCGGCTCCCCGGAACAAAGCCCTTATCTGCTTTCGCGCACAGCGTGCCAGCCGAAGTCTCCTGCAGCGTCTCAGAATACGCCTGCTGTAACCGCAGGCCAAAACCGCGCTGGCCTCCAGCCATGCGCTTTCCTTCCCTGCCATATCTGCTCGGAAATATTTTCTCATGAGCCGGGCCGAAAGCCGGTTTGCCCGGATATCCGAGCTGCTCAGAACTGCCGCAAGCCGCTGATCTTCTTCCCCGAGCACATCGTCGCAGAACACATAGCTTCCAAAATCCTCGGCTTCCTCCGGTGTCGGACTTCCCATCAGCAGGGAAAGCAGCTGCTCCGAAATTTTTAGAAGGCGGCTCTCCCGCAGCTGTCCGGAATTCCTTCTTCTGCCCGTTTTTTTTCCATGTTTTTTCTCCTGCAGGCCGCCCGCTGCGCAGCGGTCATCCTGCTCTTTATTTTTACACAGCCCGGCAGCAAAAAGATAATGCCTGTATTCCGGCCGGCTCAGCCGCTTTGCCAGCGCCTCCGCGTAGCTGGTAAAGCAGGCGGCCAGCTCTTCTGCTCTGGCTGCGTTCGGATTGGCCCGGCAGGCCAGCTGCGGCGCGTAAGACGTTTCCCGCGCAGAACCATTTTCCGCACAGGACTTTTCCGCCGCACAAGCTTTCTTTCCGCAGACTGCTTTCGGCTGGCAGGCAGCTCCCCCGCCGCCCTCGAAACGATAGCCAGTCGTCATTCCCTCCGGAGAGCTGCACACGCATTCAAACAGATTATTATTGAACACCGCCTTTCTGCGCAGCCCGTTCACCGGCGAAAAATACCAGGTATGATAGGTGCTCCGGTCTGCGCCCACCGGGTATTCGTACAGCCCGAAATAATAACCCTCCACACGCCCCGTCCTCCCCGCGCTGCTCAGCAGATGCCGGAACGACTGCTGGATGCTGCCCGACCAGCCGCTGTCCACCAGCGCCCATGGGATATTCTCCAGCATCCCCTCCTGTCTCAGATAGCCGACTGCGGCCGGAAAGGCTTCCCCTGCGCGCTCCTTCATCTGTTCCGTAAACTCTGTCGAGGCTGCCAGCCGGGTTCTCAGCTCGCGCAGTTCCGGACGGGACAGCGGTTTTTGGGCGTTTCCGAGCCCGAGAAGCTTTGTCATACGGCAGATTTCCTCCTGCTGCGTGATTCCTGCGCGGCGGAAAACCGTTTCCGGCGTCACTTCCATCCCTCCGAGGCATAAATAATCCAGCGTCGCTTCCTCCCGCACCGCATATTCCGCCGCGCGCAGCGCATACCGGGAGCAGTAAAGATATCTGCATTCCAGCGGCAGCCCCAGCCCTCTGCACAGGATTTTTGCAATCCGATGCATCTGAAAGCCGTCGCGCGCCAGAAAATACAGCCGTCTCTTTCCCGTCCGCACCGCATCCTGCAGTACATGCAGAATATAACTGCAGAGTACCGGAGCCAGCACAAAATATACGGCCGCCGCCCGCACCCTGTCCGCCACGGGCAGTTCCGGCGGCTTCGGCAAGGCGCAGGTTTCACCTGCCTCCTCCTTTTGTAATTTCCATTCTATTTTTTCTCCTGACGACTTCTCATACAGCTGCGTCGACAGCCCGTACAGCAGCGGCTCCCTACTCAGCAGTTTTTGATACTGACGAAGCCTCTTTTCCCATTGGCCGTTCTTCTGTTTTTTCTGCAAATCGCCTTTCCTCTGTCTTTTCCTTTCGATGATACAAATGCTTGATTCCCAGAATCAGCGCCGGCGGCACGATTCCGGCAGCAACCGGGCGGAGCGCATAACACCAGCCGAACGGAAGAAGCAGCTTCATTTCCTTAAAGCTGCGGTAGCGCAGCTTCGTTTCGTCCAGCCGGTACCTCCATCTTCGCTTTCGGTAGGCATTTCTGTCCTCCCGGTAATAAAGCAGCTCCCTCTGCAGGTTGCAGCCGAGACAGCCCGCTCTCCACAGGCGCATAAACAGCTCGTAGTCCTCACATCGCCAGGTGTCCCGGCCGGTTTGATAATCTCCCGCCTCCTCCAGTACGCTGCGGCGCACGAAAATGCTCGGGTGGATAAACGGCGAATATTTTAAAAAATCCCGCCTGCCCGGCCATTCCGGCATCCGCCGGATACCCCATACCCCGCTGTCATCCAAAAGCTTCGCATTGGAGCCGGAAAATGATATTTCGGGGTGCGCCTCCATAAATTCATACTGTACGGCCAGGCGCTCCGGCACGCTGATGTCGTCGTCATCCATGCGCGCAAGATACTTTCCCCCCGCAACACCAATGCAGGTGTTGAGCGAGTAGGCCAGTCCGCGGTTCTGCGGGCTGTGGAGCAGCACAATCCGCCCGTCCTGCCCCGCATACTGCTTCAGCTGTTCCAGCACCGCGTCATCCGATCCGTCGCTGTAAATAATAAATTCAAAATCGCGGAAGGTCTGTTCCAGCACCGACATAATACTTTGCTTCAAACGTCCCGCATTCCGCTGGTTGTATACACTCATGATCACGCTGATTTCCGGATGCTCCTTTTTTGTTATTCGGTTCATCCCCTCCTCCGGCATTCCTCGTATACCTGCTCCATAATCCGCGCCGTTTCCGGCAGCGCATACCGTTCAGCCGTCCTTCTTCCCGCATCGGAAAGACGCCTGCACAGCTTTGGGTTCCTTATCAGCAGAGAAATTGCCGCCGCATACTCCCGCGGCGTATTTTTCCTGCAGATCAGCCCGTTTTTCCCGTGCCGGATGTATTCCCTGCTGTCACGGCGCTGTGAGGTAATCAGCGGAAGCCCTGCCGCAAGCGCCTCCAGCGGGGCAAGCGCAAAGCCCTCCCGAATGGAGGGAAAAACAAATGCGTCCGCTGCCGCACAGAGCTCCTGCAGGTCGCTGCGGTAGCCAAGAAAGCTGATCTGCCCGGAAACGCCGAGCCTTTTCGTCAGTGCTTCCAGCTCTCCGCAAAGCGGTCCCGAGCCGCAGATCCCGAGCCGCACCTGCTTCTTCTTCAGCATGGCAACCGCCCGGATCAACACCTGCTGATTTTTGTTCCGGTTCAGTTCCCCTGCCGTCAGAAGGTAAAAGCATCCTTCCGGAATTCCATACGCAGCGCGAAGCTGCGCGCGCCGCCTGCCGGGGCCTGCAAACTTTTCCGGAGAAAGCCCGACCCCGGGTATCCGCACTGTCCTGCCGCCTTCCCGAAGTGGAAAGTGCAGCGCCCGCCGGTAATCTTCCTCATTTACGGTAATCAGCCGGTCGGTTGCCCGCGCAAGCAGATACTCTGCCGGATAGTACAGCAGCCAGCTTAAAAACGGCGCTCCCCGGTAAAAATGAAAGCCGTGGGAGGTATAAAGAACAAAGGGCTTTTCACGCTGCCCGACGGCCGCCAGCCTCGCCAGTGCGCCGCCCATCGGGGTATGGCAGTGAATCAGCGCAAAGCGCTCCTCTTTCAGCAGCCTGCAAAGCTGAAAATACGCCGCGGTATTTTTCCGGAAGCAAAGCGGCGAACGGCTTACCGGCAGCGGATGCCGCACAATTCTCCCGCTGCGGTATATTTCTTCCGTCTCCGGGTCCAGCTGCGTGAAATCCGCCGCGTAATGAATTTCGTAATTCATGTGCTGTAAAATTTTCACATCATTCCATTCAAACAATCGAAGGAAATTTCCTACGGTAGTAACAAACAGAGCTTTCTTCTTCGGCTGCATATTTCATCCTGCCCTTTCAAGGAGCCAGTATTTCCATTTGTATCCTGCAATCATAAATCACATAGAGTTTATCATCTATTGTTGTATTTTTCAAGTTCTTTTTTCGCTGTCAGCGAAGTTTTCTTCATTCTTCTGTTTGTTTATGTGTTCGCGGGAATAATATAAAATAGAGATAATGCAAAAGGAGTCTGAAGCTATGGAAAATAATAATTTAAAACAGATTATCGGTCAGCGGATTCGGGAATGCCGCCTGAAGGCGGGCTATACACAGGCTCAGTTTGCTGAATTAATGGATATTTCCATTAATTTTCTCTCAGAAATTGAAACAGGCAAAAAAGGGATGTCGCAGGAGACAATTTACAAGCTTTGTCAAAAGCTTCAGCTTTCTGCCGATTATATCCTGTTCGGCTCGCGGACGCCCGATCCCCTTCCCTGTGATCTGATTCAGCTTGTCAACTCTCTAACTTCGGAAGATCTTCATTCGCTGATGGATTATATTCTTGCACTTCAGAAGGTACGCCGGATTCAGGGCCGGGAGGAGGCTTAACGCTGCCTTTTGAAAAAAGAAAAAGAGGCTGCCGCAAAACAGCATCCCTCCGCAGAATAGGTATTATGCCAGCTGCATACTTACCCTTATCCTGCAGGAATTCCGCCTGTTGCGTCAGCCTCTTTATCCGGTGGCCCGTTTACCGTTAACCGTATTTTGCTTCCTTACATAAACACATCCTTTCAGGCCTTTGTATCCGGAAATGAAATGCAGATACTCAGCTTGTTCTCAAAATACTCTGCTGATATTGTTCCATTCATTTGCTCAATCAATGTTCTGGCAATCGCCAGGCCTAAACCCGTTGATTTTCTCGCCGCTTCCACCGTATAAAACCGGTCAAATAATTTGCCGACCTGCACCTCATTCAATCCGGATGCCGTATTCGTAAAAGTAATATTGCATGGTTCTGACAGCGTAATATCTAAATCTCCGTCACTGTACTTCATTGCATTATTCAAAAGATTAGAAAACACACGGGCTAATGAGGAACGGTCAAGCGTTCTGATCACATTATCTTCCGGCATTTGTATTTTGGGCGTAATACCTTTCTCTTTCAGAGCAGTATAAAAAGCTGCTATGCTTTCTTCCAAGATGCTGTTTATGGAAACAGGCTTTCTGATCATATCGTTATCTCTGGAAATAATAACGGAATATCGAAACAGTTCCTCCGTCAGCTCCATCAGCATTTCTGACCGATTCCGGATTACTTCCATATACCGTTCCGCTTTTTCCGTCTTTTCTTCCTGTTCCAGCAAATCTAAATATCCACAGATAGCGGTTAACGGCGTTCTCAAATCGTGTGATATATTTGTAACAGCATTTTTAAGCTCCCTGTCTCCCTGCTGAAAACGATGCTGCTGCACACGGAGTTTACGGAGTTCAATATTTATAGTATTCGCCAGTCTGCTCATATTTCTATCTCTGCAAGAAATGTCAATGAGCGTATTGGTGTCAGTTATGAGCCGGTCGGCAAAGGCTTTTGCAATTTCCCTTGCGGCTTTTTGCAGGATACAAACTTTTATAAGCAAAGCAATAATAAGGAAAGCCATAATGCCGATAACAGCCCATAACCACAGTTCCATAGAGAACTCCTTACTTTAAATCTTTTCTCTTGAAAACAATTATTCCGCAGGATGTTGTCAATACCGTAATTGCAATAGATGACATGAGCATACGGACAGAATTACGGATTTCCAGCTGCCACATTTGCAAGCCCTGTCCTGCAGGCAAAAAGTCAGTGATAAATTCATAAATCATCCGCGTAACTCCTCTGACATAGTTCGGATTAGGAGCCGGCTCGGACATTTCCATTCCGTTTGCAGTTATAATAACACTGCTTGTCATTTCCGGCTCATCAAGAGCATTGTATATTTTGCTTGAAAAAACCAGAAGTCCAAGAAACAGCAGCATAGAAACAGCAACGGTAACGGCTTTATTGGTGCTTTGCATACAGATAAAAGTAAAAATCGCTGAAAAGGCAGCTTCAAACATAACAGCAATAAACAGATATGCAAGCAGATTAGGGACACCCATTTCCCAGACACCAAGAACGGGAACGGCAGTCAATGCTCCAATCAGCCAGGCAACCATTATCAGCAATGTTGCAGCGAATACGGAAATCAGATTGGCAAGATAAATGCCTGTTCTTGTATGACCAACTATAATTTTATTCCGGATTGTTCCGTCACTATATTCTGTTTCTAAAAACATACTGCTGAACAACGCACAAAACGCACCAATCACAACAGCAAAATGAAAGTAATACTTATCAATACAATAATTGTATTCCGACATAGCAACGGTTGCCTGTCTGCATCCGTTCAACATATATACAACGGAATAAACTAACATTGCTCCCATACAGAACCAGAAAACTTTATCCTTCCAAAGACGGGAAAAATTTGCAGACAGCACTTTACGCATTTTTTCCACCTCCTACAAGACTGACATAGTAACTTTCCAGACTTTCGTCATGCTCATGCACGGAAATCACTTCGCAATTTTCTTTTGCCAATGCAGCAGTCAATTTTGATATGCTGACTTTTGCATACACATCAGCCGTTTTGCCTGTGATAATTTTATAATCAATCCCCATTTCATCAAGCACACGGGCAAGAGCTTTTGTGCTGCTGACTTCTATTTGAATACACTTTTTGCAGGCAGCTTCTAATTCATCTGCACTCATTTCCTTTACAATGCGTCCATTGTCAATAAAGCCGTAATGCGTTGCCAGCTTGGACAATTCATCAAGAAGGTGAATTGCTAATGTGCATTTTGAGCGAACTTTCCGTGCAATCCGGCGTATCCTCGCTGATTCGTTCCAGCAAAAGTGATTTCGTGACAACCTGTGTCTGATTCTGCATAAGCAGCTTCAGGATGGCATATTCCGTTCTTGTCAGTTTTACCTCTGCATCGTTTCCTGTTACGGTATGAGTATCGGTATTCAGGGCAATATCATCAAAAGTCAGGGAAGGACGGAAAGGAGTATCGGATGCCGTTCGGAGATGAACGGCAATTCTGGCCAACAGTTCTTTTGTACTGAAAGGCTTTGTCACATAATCAACTGCACCGCCGAGCAATAAATCTACTTTATTATCAATATCGACTTTTGCACTTACTACAATGACCGGTATTCCTTTCAGCTTTGGAAGGACAGCTTCGCCGCTTTGTCCAGGCAGCATCAAATCAAGCAGGATCAGGTCGGGGCAAATACCGGATAACACAAGTAATGCTTCTGTTCCCGAATATGCGCGGGAAACTCTGTAGCCTTCTTTGGAAAGTACTTCTTCAAGCATATTTCCAATATGTGTATTATCGTCAATAATTAAAATAGTTTTCACAAACCAGTACCGTCCTGTTCCTAATTTATCTTATATCAGCCATGGGCGGCCATATAAGCCGTTTTCAAGTTAGTTTATACTAACCAGATTCCAGGTATACTTCCTGCCCCTGGTTTCGTCAAGGCCTGCAGCTTGCGCCGGATGTGTCCTGCCTTTTTCCGGCTGCTGTCCGTTTGTCCCGGCCTGTTGTGTCGGTTCATTCCCGTCTTTCGCCGGATGTGCTTTGTTTTCCCCCGCAGCGGCTGGCCGCCTGCATATTTCCGGCATCTCTGCTGCAAAAAACGCGTACCAAATGCCGTTTTTAAGGCGCAGACCGGCATCAGTTATGCCGGTCTGCAAATGGTTTCCATATTATTCCTTCTTCTCTGCTTAATCGGTCGGCTCCTGCTCTTCCATCCCCTGCTGCCCGTCCGCTGCCTTCACCAGCTCCGCCGCGCGCTTGTCGGTCTCCTGCTCCTCTTTTTTTATTTTGTCATCCTTTTTGAACTTATCAATCAGATCCGGAACGATATCAAAAACTTTCGTCAGCATATCCTGGTTCTTTACATTGACCAGCCTTGCACTTCCGTTCTGGATGACAAGCACCGAGCTCGGAGTCATTTTACCGCTCATACCGCCGCCCGCGTTGTCCTTTCCGTTGTTTGTAAACGAGCCGGCTCCCATGCCGAAGCTTACGTCCACAAGCGGCAGGATAACCGTGCCGTCGTCAAACCGCACCGCATCGCCGACTACGGTTTTTGTGGAGAGGAACGCTTCCATTCCCTTGAATAATGCACCCACCGTGTTTCCAAATTTTTCTTCTGCCATACTCAAACCTCCATATCTTTTTCTGATCTGCCAGCCGCTGCTTCATGCTGTTTTCCGCGCGCGGGAGCTGTCAGATCTTCCTTCAATTTTTTCACGTTTTTTAAAACCTGCTTCAGCTTTCCTCGGAACCAGAGGCGAACTGCCATGTACAATAGTCTTCCCATCCGGACACGGCCCTTCAGCTTCACGCACGCTTCCAGACGAAAGCATTCCGTTTCAAAATCCGCCCGGACAGTAAGATTCTTCGCATACAGCGGATAAATTATACCGAGCATCGAGAGCGCCTGACCCATGGAATATGCGTTGCCTGTGCCGAAGATAATCTCTCCCTCCATTTTATATGGAAGAATGTATTTCAGCAACCCGAAAATAGTACCTCCGGCACAGCGAAATGCATTTTTGTTGACTTCGTCCAAAAGAAATTCCCGGACAAGTCCCGTTTTGCCGGAGATCTGTTCCCATTTTTCTGCAAGACTGCGGAAAAAATCTCCCAGCCCCCTTACAAACTGTCTCAGCTGCTGCAGGATGCCCAGCAGCTTCTGCCACAACCGGCGCAATGCACGGAACGGGGCTGCAAGCCGGTAAAAAATGTTTTTTTCATCCGCTGTGTTTTCTTCGTCTCCGCCGGCAGAGCCGGACATACTATCCGCGCCTGTACTATCCGGTTTCCGCTCCTCGTCAGGTGGTTCGCCTAAGGCAGCTGCGCCGCTCCCGTCCGAACCCGCATCTTGCGCCGTCCCTGTCCTGACAGCATCATCCGCCGGTTTTTCGGCCGCACCGGAAGACTCTCCGTCTTCCGGCGCTCCGGTCTGCGCGCCGTCTGCCGGCTTCCCGGCCGTCTCTTCCGCTGTATCCGCGCTGCCAGCTCCTTTTCGCTTCCTCTTTTTTTTCTCTTTGCTTCCGCCCTTCTTCGGAAAAAGCGTAAAACACAGAACCTTTACCGAATAATCAAGTTTACCGTTCTCAAAACGGATCGGGATCCGCACCGCATTCAGCAGATAGCTCACCTTTGCCCGGATGTGCAGTTCTCCTCCGGCTGATCTTTTCAGCTCCGCCCGATAGCGCACCGGCACAAACAGCACTGCCAGCAGGAGGAGCAACAGCAGCAGCAGAATTACCAGCAGCGCAATCCCCAGCAGCTTCAGCAGCAGCCCGAGAATCTGCAATACAATCATTTTTCTCCTCCCTTCCGTTCTGCAATCCCGGCAGAGTCTGATCAAAGCGCTGCCGGGAGCGCTGCTCAGCAATACCCGAAATAACCTCTCACATCAAAATCCCCGGTGCTCTCATAGACTTCCATCACCATGCGTTTCACCAGCTCCAGCGCTTCCGCCTTGTTCCCGGCCAGACCGAGCACGTAGAAATCCTCCCCCTTCCTCCAGGGAAATTTCAGCTCGCGCGCCGGAAGCAGGTCAAACAGATCCTGTCCGTTTGCGGCATACAGAATCAGCGTAACGCCTTTTCCGACATGCCTGCCGCCCGCAAGCTTTTCCGTCAGCCGCTTTCTTTTCCGCTCTGTATCTATGGAATCCCCGAAATATACCGGGCTGCGAAATTTCAGCATTTACTCCTCCATCCACTGCTTCATCAGGCGCACACTCTGAACCTTCTCCGCCAGATCGCGGCAGCCTGCGAGGCTGGTGCGCACATATTCCGCTACCTCGGCTCTGGTCTCGAAAAAAACAGGAAGCTGAAACAGCACTGAGGCGATCATTGCGCGGTTCAGAAGCTGCGGCTGCGCAGAAAATGCATCCTGAAGCTCGGCGCACAGCGCCCCGGACAGCTCTTCCAGTTCCCTTCGCTCTGCCTTTCCTTTCTCCGTCTTCTCCTTCAGTTCCGTGAACAGGCTGTCCTCCAGCAGGCGTCCGGAAATCCTGACGCATGAGAGCAGCGGCCCGAGCATTGCATCCGCAGCGGCCTGCTCCGCCTGTGCCGGCAGCCCGGCCAGAACAGCCTGCCCTCTCTGCAGCTCCAGCGCACTGCTCTCGATCAGCCCCTCAATCGAACGGAACGCGGACCCGCTCTCCTCTTCGGACGGCCAGTCCTCCTGTTCTGCCATGCCATGGTGCGGCTGCTTGCCGGTGTTCTGCAGCTCTTCGTTACACGCACAGCCTTCCGCCGGCATACCGCCATCCTGTGCCGGCGCCGCACTCCGCATGCAGCGGCTTATCCTTGCCGTCATGCTGCGCAGCTTCAGGAGCCTGTCCTCCGCCTCCGGCCCCGCGTACGGCATGGCCAGCAGCCATGCGCAGAGATGATTGACCAGCTCCATCAGGGAAAAATATTGATCCGTATGACCCTTGAGCAGCCCGGAAACGGCATCCAGCTCCGCCTGTTTTTCCAGAAATTTTCTCTCCTCAATCCCGTTCCAGTCTGTCTCCTGAAAATGACGCCAGCTTTCAAATATCTCCGGGAATGCGTCCTCAAAGCCGGCCGGGCGGTAAAGCCCCGCGGCGGACTCCACGCGGTAGGCATAGTCCTCCGCAGCAGAACGCTCCATGCCGGCATACGGTTCGAAGCCGTTTTTCACGATATCGCAGAACCTGCCACGGCTCATGCGGATCGGAAGCTGCGAAAGCATGGCGCGGATACGCTCGTTCACAGTTACATTATCCTTTTCCATAAAAATAAACTGAATAATTTCCTCCGCGGCCGCGTCGCAGTCAATATCCCCGACCTCGGTATAGCGCAGCTCCATCCGATTCAGCATGTATTCATAGAGCGTCATAATATCGGTGTAGGCCGTCAGCACATGCATTTTCTGCGTGATCCGATCCCGCATGCCGAACAGCTGCTGCACGGCATCCTCCCGTGCGGCGGCGTCAAAGTCCCCTGACAGATTCTCCTCCGCAATAAGGCTGAGCCTCTGAAACAGAGCGGCGGTCTCCTCCGTCAGCTCCGTTTCTCCCTCCCGGACGGATTCACAAAAACGGAAATATTCCATGGAAAAACTCAGCTCTGCAAAAATACCGTTTATCGTCGCCAGCTTTGTCAGCACCGGCGGCAGATTCCGTTCAAGATTTTTCCCCTCAAGCACCTCGCGCATACTTCTCTTATCCATTTTTCCTCTTATTCCGCTGCGCAAGCAGCATTTAATCCTAAATTTTTTGTACTGCTGTCGTCCTTTTTCTTTCGGCCCGCCGCCTTATTCCGGATATCGCCCGCACCGGCATCCTCCCCGGCTCTACAGCATGAGCTCCGTAAACTTCCGCAGGAAAACACTGTTCGGCACCCAGCGCACCCAGCCCGGAAGCTCGCGGAACATCACTCCCTCCACAAGCGAAAGAAAGCCGCAGACACCGGCGCCAAGCATAAGAAGCGCTCCCGCCGCCTGAAACACGAGCAGATCCGGAACCACGGTTGCCAGAATATAATAGATCAATGCCATGATAATCGAAAACAGCAGTGTTGTCCATAGCATCGAAAAAATATTTTCCCTTTTTCCGGCAGCGGAACAGGCACACCAGGCAAAAATCGACGACATTCCCGCCGAGAGCACTCCCGCTGCAATGAGATTTCCTGCCGCTTCCGCGGTGCGGCTCAGACCGGTAAGTTTTCTTCTGGCCAGGATACCCTGCTGCTTTTCAAAATGGACGCCTGCCATCGCGGCAAACTGCACCAGGGCGAGCAGCATCGAACCAACCACGGCAGCCGCCTGGCGGTAAAATACACTGTTCTGAATCCCGGTACCGCGCTCCCTCCCGGCAGAATCCACAAAGCGGAACCGGAAGGCAAAATCAAAATTCTCCGCGCCGATCAGAGAAGCCGCATAGGCCTCGTATTCATCTTTGGTATATTTCCTGCGCTCTCCTTCGGGCAGCTCCCCGTAAGCCTCGTAGCACTGCGCAAGACAGATCTCATACATCATCTCCCCCGCCGCAATATCCGCTATCACGGTGGCCACATTATCGCCCTCCACGGAATATACATTAATCAGATTACGGTATTTCCCATCGGCGATACGCTCTGCAAAATCTTCCCGAAGCTCCAGAATGCAGCGTACATACCCGTCCTCCAGTGCTCTTTCAAGCTCCTCAAAGCTCCCGCTGATCACGTACAGGGACTCAAGCTCTCCCAGCCGCCGGACAAATTCCGCCGCCCCGGGGCTGTCATCCCGGCTCAGAACGCCGACCGGTATGCTGGAGCGCTCCTCGGCCCCGCTGTTCAATCCCTCCATTCCGAAAAGGAAAAACGCAGACGCAATCACAAGTACCGCTGCGGTTACTCTGTCCTTGAAAAGCAGCTTCAGGCGCAGCGAGGTCTGAACCGCAATATCGCTAAGCATTCTCATAGACGCGTCCTCCCCTCCTCCGGTAAGCGGCCGCCCCCAGCACCGGCAGCAGCAGGCACGCGGACAGCGCGGAGAGCGCAGCCGGTGCATCCGCCGCGCTCAGCTTTCCCGAGGCGGCCCGGAACACCAGCTTTAAGTACCAGTTGTTCGGAAGCCAGCCGGCCACCGCATTCATCCGCTCCGGCAGATAGAAGTACGGAATTATTCCGCCGCCTAAAATTGCCCCGAGCAGGATAAAAAGATTTCCCGCAAACAGATAATTCTGCGTTTTCTGAAACAGCGCCGAAAAAAACAGCATTACGGCCGACAGCACACAGCCGGCCGCGCAGATTACCGAAGCCGCCTGGATTCCGAAACTTAAGCCCCCCAGCCGGAGGAGCCCGCCTGCCAGCGCCGTCCCTGCCAAAAACAGCGCCGAGAAAAGAAGCTGCTTTTCCAGAAGCTGCCGGCAGGTTCCCGTCCCGAGAGCATTCAGCCTGCGCACCGTCCCCGCGTGATGTTCCCGCTGGAACAGCAGCCCGCAGAGCAGCGCCAGAAACGCGGTCAGAATAAAGATGCCCTCAAACAGAAAAAACGGTGCAAGACCGACGCCGGCTGTTTTTTCCCGCTCAATCTGATGGAAAAAATCGCTTTTGGAGAGCGCCAGCAGAATCAGCTTCAGGGAAATCCGGTCGTTCATCCGGCTGGCTTCCTCCCGCGGCATGCCGGAATCCAGCATAATATCATACAGCGAGACGCAGTTGACCTCAACGGCAGTAATGTATTTCGCATAGCTCTCCATCAGGTTCCGGAGCATGATCTCAATCATCATGTTCCTGGTCGATATTACCACTTCGACCGGCAGATGCTCCAGATAAACCATGCTGTCTGCAAAATCCTCAGGTATCTCCAGATACATATCCAGCTCGCCGCTTTCAAAGCGTCTGCGGATGTTCTCCTCATCCTCCAGGTAGACTGACACGTAATCGGTGAAAAAGCCGTCCTCCAGATATGCCGAAGTGATGAGCTCCGAGTAGATGGACGTATCGTGATTGATCACGCCGATACTCACCGTCTCCGCCTCGCCGAGCTGCGGCTCTTCCGATAGCTCTCTTCCTGCAAGGAATGCCAGATATATAAGCAGCAGAAGGGCGGCGGACAAAAGCAGCAGCCTCCGCCCGCGGAAAAGAAGCCGGAGATCCTTTGCCAGCAGCGCCGTCATTCCTGCCGCTCCTGCGTGTGATGCACATGCTCGTGCGTGTAGAGATGCTCCATACAGTACTCGTAATTGCCGTCGCATTTTGAGCAGAACCGGAATTCCAGATTTTCGTCGTCCAGTTCCGTTCTGCCGCAGACCGCACAGCGGTGCCTGGTGATGACCGTACGTCCGCGGAACGGCACGGTGTTGTCACCGCGCGCACCCTCGCGCACCTCCCTGCGGAATTTCTGCTTTCGGTGGATCTCCTTCGGCGAAACCTTCTTGTAGTTCCTTGTAAGAAGGAAGAAAACGATAAAATTCAGCAGCGAAGCCGCAATAACGATGCGCCCCTCCACTCCCGACTTCAGAAACTGCCAGAGCAGCATAACCGCGTAAATCACACCCAGATATTTGATCTTGATCGGCAGCAGGAACATCAGATAAATCTGAATATCCGGGAAGGTTGCCGCAAACGCCAGGAAAATCGACATATTGACAAAATAGGTGCTGAAGGAATAAAACCATGCTCCTCCCACCGGCATCCCGTTTACGTACAGCCCCAGGCTTGTAAAAAAGTTTTCCGCGCCGATCATTTCAATCTGCTCCGAATATCTGAGATAGCCGTATCCCATAATGGCGAAGCTTCCCAGAATTGTAAAAAGCATGCCGCCGAACAGGTAGAAATTATACCGGAATGCTCCCCAGGTTCTCTCCAGATTTGTTCCGATGGAAAAATAGAAATACAGCATGAGGAGGGTGAAAAAGTCAAAGGAGCCCGGCGGGATCAATATCCAGGAAAAAAGTCTCCAGACCTGCCCCCGCAGAATCAGATACGGATTCAGTACCAGATAGCTTAAAAACCCCGCATTGATAAGCTCCAGCATGTAGCCGGCAGCATAACAGATAATCAGTGCGAGCGACAGATTGCGGATCGCATATTTGCCAAATTTACGTTCCATTTTATACATAAATTTCATAATTTGCGCCTTTCTTTACGTAAACCTGCCGCCCTGTTCGCGGCGGCACATAATCCGGGCAGGGACATCCCGGCCCGGTTAACATAAATTATAGAGATTTCTTCCTCCAATGTCAAATTAAAGGATTCTTAATTTTGAGAAAGTATGGTATAATATTCGTCGGAATTATACCATATCCTTCCGGATATGCTCTCTCTGGAGGATGCCGGCATTATTATTTTAACTATTTCCGGCATGGTTTTATTTTAATCAATTTTTAAGAAAAGAGGCAAGCAGCATGGCATTCGACGGAATTGTAATCTCAAATATAGTGCGCGACCTGAACCGCACGCTCACCGGCGGCCGCATCGTTAAAATCAGCCAGCCGGAAAAGGATGAGCTGATCCTGGCCGTAAAAAACTACGACACCTACAAGCTTTTTATCTCGGCTTCGGCCTCCCTGCCCCTGATCTACCTGACCGCAGGGAACAAACCGAACCCGATGACCGCCCCGAACTTCTGCATGCTGCTGCGCAAGCATCTCAACAGCGCGCGCATCCTTTCCGTAACGCAGCCGGGGCTGGAGCGCATCATCGACCTCTCCATCGAACATCTCGACGAGATGGGCGATCTGTGCCGGAAGCATCTGATGGTTGAGATTATGGGAAAACACAGCAATATTATTTTCTGCGACGAGAGTTACCGGATCGTGGACAGCATCAAGCATGTTTCGGGGGCGGTCAGCTCGATCCGCGAGGTTCTTCCCGGCAGAGAATATTTCATCCCGAAGACCCAGGACAAGCTGGACCCGCTCACCCTCACCCGCACGGATTTTGAGGAAAAAATCGTGCCGAAGCCGCTGCCGGCCGCCGGCGCGCTCTGCCAGAGCCTGACCGGGATCAGCCCGCTGATTGCGAACGAGCTCTGCCACGAGGCCGGGATCGATGCCGGACAGCCGCTGTCCGCTCTCCTGGAGGAATACCGCGCACATTTGTATGGCACGCTGGACGCGCTCATCTCCCGGGTACGGGAAGGAAATTTCGCGCCGCATATTATTTATGAGGATCGTGGAACCCTGGCCCCGGGGAGCAGACAGCCGGTCGAATTCTCCTCGGTTCCGCTGCACTGCTACGACAGCTTCCCCGCGATGAGCTCCGTATCCTTTGATTCCGTTTCGGAGCTGCTGGAAACATATTATTCCTCAAAAAACAAGCTGACGCGCATCCGCCAGAAATCCTCGGATCTGCGCCGGGTTATCGCAAATGCCGTAGAGCGCAGCAGCAAAAAATACGACCTTCAGCTGAAGCAGCTCAGGGATACCGAAAAGCGGGAAAAATTCCGCATCTACGGCGAACTGCTGACGACCTTCGGCTACACGGTCTCCCCCGGTGAAAAATCGGTCACGGTGCGGAATTATTATACGGACGAGGATATCACCATCCCGCTCGAGCCGGAGCTCTCCGCAATTGACAATGCAAAGCGCTACTTTGACAGGTACGCCAAGCTGAAGCGCACCAGCGAGGCGCTGACCCGCCTGACCGCCGAGACAAAAAGCGAGCTGGAGCATCTGGATTCCATCCGCACGGCGCTCGATCTGGCCGAGACGGAGGACGATCTGGCCCAGCTCAAGGAGGAAATGATGGATTACGGCTATATCCGCCGCCATTATGTGCAGGAAAAAAAAGGAAAGAAGCCGGCAAAAAAGGCCCGCATCACAAGCCGGCCGCTTCACTATCTCTCGTCCGACGGCTACGATATCTACGTGGGCAAAAACAATTATCAGAACGACGAACTGACCTTCCAGTCCGCTTCCGGCGGGGACTGGTGGTTCCATGCCAAGGGGATTCCGGGCTCCCATGTAATTGTCCGGGCCAGGGGGGAGGAACTGCCGGATCGCGTGTACGAGGAGGCCGGAAGGCTCGCCGCCTATTATTCCAAAAACCGGGAGGCCGACAAGGTGGAGATCGACTACACCGAGCGGCGCAACATCAAAAAGCCCGGCGGTGCAAAACCGGGCTTTGTCGTATACTACACCAATTATTCTCTGATGGCGGCTCCCGTAATCGACGGGCTGAAGCTGCTGTCGGATTAACTGCAGAAGGCAGGTTTGACAAACGATCTGCCAATGGATTAATTTGTTCTTTATATGCATAAAAATAATATTTTTCATCTATTTATGCCATTGTACGGAGGTATCTGAATGATTACCGCAGATTTCCATACGCACACCGCGTTTTCCAGCGATTCCGAGGCTGAGCCCGGGCAAATGATTGAGCGCGCGATCCGCCTCGGCTTGAAAACGTTGTGCATCACCGATCATTACGACCATCTTTTTCCGGAGCAGTACGGCCTTCCCTTCACTTTCGATCCGGAGGAATATTTCGCCCGCCTTGGAGAATGCCGTGAAAAATACTGCGGACAGATCACTCTTCTGTGCGGCGTCGAACTGGGACTTAGGGACGAGCCGGATATCCTGCCGCAGTGTGCTGCGTTTTACCGCGCGCTTGCGGAGCGATATCCGTTTGATTTTGTGATCGGCTCGACCCATGTTCTCTCGCACACCGATCCGTATTATCCGGAATACTGGGACAAACGTCCCTGCTCGGAAGGACTTAAGGACTATTTCAGCGCCGTCGAGACAGCCGTTCAAAGCTACGACTGCTTTCAGGTATACGGGCACCTCGACTACCTTGTCCGCTATCTCCCGGGTGAAAATAAAAATTATTGTCTTCCGGATTTTGCCGACCGCATCGACAGAATCCTGAAGCTGCTGATCGAGCGCGGCGCGGGTATCGAACTGAATACCGCCGGCTGGCGCTACGGGCTGCCTTTCGCACATCCCCGGGCGGAAATTCTCCTGCGCTACCGCGAGCTCGGCGGCGAAATTCTGACCGTCGGTTCGGACGCGCACGCGCCGGAACAGCTGGCCGGAGACTTTGACCGGGCAGCAAAGCTTCTGCGTTCGCTTGGGTTCCGTTATTATACGGTATTCCGGGAACGCCGTCCGGAATTTCTTCCGCTGTAGCTTCTCCTCTATCCTGTGATCGTCCCGCCGCCGAGCACACAGTCTTCCTCGTACAGCACAAGGGCCTGACCCGGCGTGACGGCACGCTGCTCCTCCTCGAAAACGCAGCGCAGGCGTCCGTCCTCTTCCTGGAAAATTCTGGCAGCCGCTCCGCGGTGACCGTAGCGCAGCTTCGCCGTCACCCGCATACCGTCCTCCACATCCTCCCCCGCCCGGCTCATCCAGTTCATCCCTTCCGCCGTTGCTTCCCCCGCAAAAATCTCCCGTCCAAACCCGAGCACAACCTCATTTGTTTTCGGGCGGATCTCCAGCACGAACGCCGGTTCCGGCAGTGCCAGCCCGAGTCCCTTTCTCTGTCCGACCGTATAATGGATAATGCCTCTGTGCCGCCCCATTACACGCCCCTGCCGATCCACGAAATTTCCCGGCGGGAATTCCTGTCCGGAATATCTGCGGATAAAGCCCGCGTAATCGTTGTCGCCCACAAAGCAGATCTCCTGGCTGTCCGGTTTGTCCGCCACCGGCAGACCGGCCCGCCTTGCCAGCTCCCGGATCTCTTCCTTCGGGTACTCCCCGACCGGCATCCGGGTACGTGCCAGCTGCGCCTGCGTCAGCCGGCAGAGTGCATAGGTCTGATCCTTGGCGGCCGTGACCGAGCTGCACACCGAGAAGCGCCCGTTTTCCAGGCGCTTAATGCGGGCATAATGCCCGGTGGCGATGCAGTCCGCACCGATGCCGGCGGCACGGTGCAGCAAAGCCTCCCACTTTATGCTGCGGTTGCAGGCAACGCACGGGTTGGGCGTCCTGCCGGCCGCGTATTCCCGGACGAAATACGCAACGACTTGCCTTTCAAACTCCTCCCGGAAATCCATAACATAGTGCGGGATGCCGAGCTTTAGAGCAACCTGCCGCGCATCCTGCACTGCATCCGGCCCGGAAAATCCATCCGCCTCCGCCGCCTGCTCCGTCCACAGGCGCATGGTCACGCCGATCACTTCGTATCCGGCTTCCTTTAAAAGATATGCCGCCGCAGAGGAATCCACCCCTCCCGACATGCCGACCACTACCTTTTCCCTCATATCCCGCCTCCTTTTGTGTATTTATACCCTATCACCTGAAGTCCTGGTTCTTTCCCGTGCCGGGCAGCATTTTTTATTCTCTGTAATAATTTTGGCTGCGCCTGGTTTTTCGGTTTCTTCCGGCCGGAGGTTTTTTCTGCACACAGCCCTTCCGGACTCCCACCGGAACGCGCCGCCTGCCGTTACGGGAAAAACGGCGACATTTCTCTCAGGCGTTCAATCGTCCCGGCCGTTTTCTCGATTACAAAATCGATTTCTTCCTTCGTCGTCTGCGCGCCCAGCGTAAACCGCACCGATCCGCGCGCAACCTCGTCCGGAAGTCCAAGCGCCGTCAGCACATGGGACGGCTCGGAGGTTCCCGCTGTGCAGGCCGAGGCGCTCGAAGCGCAGATCCCGCTCATATCCAGCAGGATCAGCAGCGATTCCCCCTCGATGAACTGAAAGCAGAAATTAACGTTGTTGGGCAGGCGCTTCTCCCGGCTGCCGTTTACCCTGGCGTACGGAATGCGCCTTAAAACTTCATCCATAAAATAATCCCGCAGCACCCGTTCCCGCTCCGCGCGCTCCTTCATGGCCGCTGCGGCCTCCCGCGCGGCCTCGGCCATGCCGACAATCCCCGGCACATTCTCAGTACCGGCCCGCATTCCGCGCTCCTGCCCGCCACCGCAGATCATCGGAGGAAGCTTTACGCCGCTGCGCACATACAGAAAGCCGACGCCCTTCGGCCCGTTAAACTTATGCGCACTCGCTGAGAGCAAATCAACCTGAAGTTCATCCACGCTGACCGGAATATGGCCGAACGCCTGCACGGCGTCCGTGTGCAAACAGATTCCGCGCTCACGCGCCAGCTGCCCGATCTCGGCGACCGGCTGCAGCGTCCCGATCTCATTGTTGGCCGTCATCACCGATATCAGTACCGTATCCGGCGATGCCGCGCGCCGGATCTCGTCGAGCCGGACAATCCCGCTCTCGTCCACCCCCGCATAGGTGACGCGGCAGCCCTCCTGCTCCAGCTGCGCGCAGGTGTGCAGCACTGCGTGATGCTCGATCTTCGTCGTAATAATATGCCTTCCCCGCTCCCTCTGCTGTTTTGCGATGCCGCGCAGCGCCCAGTTATCCGACTCGGAGCCGCCCGAGGTAAAATAGATTTCCGACGGTTCGCAGCCGAGCATGGATGCGATCGTCTCTCTCGCCTCGGCCACGGCCTTTTTGCTCTTCATGGAAAGCCCGTAGATGCCGGAAGGATTTCCGTAGCTTCCGCAGAAATACGGCCGCATCGCCTCCAGCACGCCCTCGCTGACCGGCGTCGTCGCCGCATTATCCATATATATCAGTTGTTCCATCGTCCCTTATCCATCCTTCCAAAATGCTATTACCTATTTTATGCAGAAACCGCAGATCGGTTTCCAAAAACGACAGCAGAATATATCAACAGGATAGAATTATACAACATTGTAATTCCGCTTGCAAGCCGCTAATATGGATCGCAGAGACAATTATGCATCAGTGCCGCTCCGGCGGCAGATACGGAGGACATCATGCAATACCGCAGACTAAAAAAACAACTTTGCTGTTTTACGGCCGCTGCCGCAATGCTCGGCCTTGCCGCATGCGGAAACGGTTCGGACAGCCCGGACACGCCTTCCCCTACCGCCCCGGCTGAAGGCTCGCAGGCTCCGACTGCAATCACACCGACGGACGGGCCGTCGGACAACGAGGACAACCAGGACAATCAGGGAGGAAATGACGATATGACAGACGCAGAAAATGCACTTGCCGCTAAATTCGAGGGAATCAAGCTCGCCGAAACCCTGAAGCGGGATTCGTACAACAACCCGGTAATGACCCAGCGCTTCGGTGCAGATCCATACGCGCTTGTTTACGACGGACGGGTGTATCTCTATATGACGGGCGACATTTACGAATATGAGGCCGACGGCACCATTAAAACAAACAGCTACGGAAAGATCCAGGGCATCAACGTGATCTCCTCCTCCGATCTCGTCAACTGGACGGATCACGGCACGGTCTACGTTGCCGGCCGCGACGGCTCCGCGACCTGGGCCAACAATTCCTGGGCTCCGGCGGCGGCCTGCAAGGAAATCGACGGAAAAATGAAATTCTTCCTCTACTTCGCGAACAGCGGCGGCGGCATCGGCGTTTTAAGCGCGGACAGCCCGGTCGGTCCGTTCGTCGATCCGATCAAAAGAGCGCTTGTTTCCCACTCCACTCCAAACTGCGCCGGCGTAACCTGGATGTTCGATCCGGCCGTGCTTATGGATGATGACGGACGCGCTTATCTGTATTTCGGCGGCGGCATCCCGAACAATCAGTTTGCGAATCCGGGCACGGCGCGTGCGGTGGAGCTCGGCGAGGATATGGTCAGCATCGTCGGCGCTCCGGTGGCGCTCGATGTCCCGTATCTGTTTGAGGATTCCGGGATCAATAAAATCGGGGATACATATTATTATTCATACTGCACAAACTGGAATGTGGACGAGGAGGGCGCACAGAAATACGGCATACGCAACGCGCATATCGCCTACATGACAAGCGACAGCCCGCTCGGACCGTTCACCTTCCAGGGCTCCATCCTCAAAAACCCGGGCGATTTCTTCGGATGCTACGGAAATAACCATCACTGCATGTTTGAGTTTAACGGAAACTGGTACATCGCTTACCACACACAGGTGCTTGAGCGGACGATCGGCATTGACAAGGGCTACCGCTGCACGCATATCGACGCGGTTACGGTCAACGAGGACGGCACGATCGCTCCGATTATGGCGACAAAGCCGGGCGTGGGCGGCGACGGCTATCTGAATCCGTTTGAGAAGACGGAGGCGGAAACCATCCATAACATGGCGGGCCTGAACACAACGCAGTACGGCGCCCAGAGCACCTATTACGGCTCCGGCAACATGATTCTGAACGAAATTCATACCGGCGACTGGCTTATGGTTTCCGGCGCGGATTTCGGCGAGGGGGCAAAATCCTTTACGGCCAGCGTGCATGCCGACGAAGGCGCCTATGGAATTATCAAGGTATGTCTGGACAAGGCCGACGGCGATGCCATTGCTTATCTTGAGGTCAGCCCGGACGGCTCCGCAGAATTCCGGGAGGAAACCTGCGAGCTGATCGCGGAAGCTTCCGGCCAGCATAAGCTGTATTTTGTATTTTATGGAGAGGGCTATACGGTGGATTACTGGTTCTTCCAGTAAGCTGCCGAAGACGTTTCGGAAAAACCGCCCATGCAGAGAGGCGGTATACCGATACAGATAAAACAGAGGTTTCCATTACCGGAAAATTGTCTGCGCAGAGAGACGACATCCTGGGACTGCGTTCCCGGAAAGCTTTCTGCGCAGACGGCATTCCCACACATTATCAGGAGAACGGCTATGGCATACAATCCAATTCTGAAGCTTGATTATCCCGACCCGGACGTGATCCGCGCCGAGGATACCTATTATATGATCAGCACGACAATGCATTTCATGCCGGGCGGGGTGATCCTGCGATCCTACGATCTGGTACACTGGGAGATTGCATCCTACCTGTACGATATTCTCGAGGACACGCCGGCCGCAAGGCTTGAGGACGGACAAAATATCTACGGAAAGGGCATGTGGGCGGCATCTCTGCGCTACCACGAAGGCACCTTTTACGCCTGCTTTGTCGCAAACGATACCGGAAAAACCTATCTGTACCGCTCTGAGAACATAGAAGGGCCGTGGAGAAAATCATGTATCGAGGGCTTCTACCACGACTGCTCCCTGCTCTTCGACGACGGGCGCGTCTACATCGCCTACGGCAATACGGATATCTGGCTGACGGAGCTCGACAGCGAACTGACCGGGCCGAAGCCGGGCGGGCTGCACCGGCTTCTCGTTTCGGACAACCGCAACCGCGTCGGTCTCGGCTATGAGGGAGCCCATCTGTACAAAATTAACGGGAAATACTATCTCTTTTTGATTCACTGGCCGAACCACGGCACACGCAGGCGCACAGAGGCCTGCTTTATTTCCGATTCCCTGACCGACACTTTTATCGGAAGGGATATTATGGATGATGATATGGGATATTTCAATGCAGGCGTCGCACAGGGCGGTGTTGTCGACACTCCGGACGGCCAGTGGTATGCTATGCTGTTTCAGGATTACGGCGCACTCGGGCGCATCCCGGTGCTTGTTCCGGTTGATTTCGATGATTCCTTCCCGGTTCTGGGCAACGGCGGCAAAGTGCCGCGCAAACTCAAACTTCCGAGCACACGGCCGGGATACCTCTATGCGCCGCTTTACGGCAGCGACGATTTCCGCTGTCCGCCGGAGGCGGACGGCAGGGCTAAGCTTAAGTCCTTCTGGCAGTGGAATCATATTCCGAACCCTGCCCTCTGGTCCATCACCCGGAAAACAGACGGCGCAGGTTCCGAAGGCGGCTGCTATACCATTACATCCGGCCAGCTTGCCTCCAATGTCACACAGGCAGTCAACACGCTGACCCAGCGGCTTGTGGGCCCGCACAGCCTCGTTACCGTAACGCTGGACGGCAGCGGCCTGAATGACGGGGACGTCGCCGGTCTGGTGGCGCTTCAGGGCTGTTACGCACTGGTCGGGCTGACGCGCGAAAACGGCCGGTACTATGTGGTTATGATGGAGCGCAATCCCGAGGAGGAACCGCTGCTGCGCGGTGTGAAGCCGAACTACGACGGCATTGTGACGGCGCGCGAGGAGGTGGATTCGCCGGTTGTCACGCTCCGCATGGATGCCTGCTTTGAAAACCGCCGGGATGAGGCAAGCTTCTTTTACACAGAAGAGACCTGCTCCGCAGAACCGGAGAAGTCGCTGTCCGGCGGTACGGTCCCGGTATTCCGGCCGATCGGCGAGGCGCATCAGCTCTATTTCCGGCTTGACCATTTTACCGGATGCCGGGCCGGACTGTTTCTGTACTCCACTGCCGTTACGGGCGGCAGCGCAGCATTTTCTGATTTTCGTTTTGAGGCGGCGAGGGAATAATATCCCCGCCGCTTCCGGCATATACTGAACGGAAAAACGAATTGCGGGGCATGTACCATATATGACGCATCCAGTTCAGAAAGCCGGCAGGCTGTTAAAAAACAATATGATTGCAGGTACCCTTCTTCTGACCTGCGCGGGACTGATTACCCGCATCATCGGATTTTTCTACCGGATATTCCTTTCCAACGCGCTTGGGGCGAGACTGCTTGGAATTTACCAGCTGATTTTCCCCGTCTACGGAATATGCTTTACCGTCTTCGCTTCCGGAATCCAGACCGCGATTTCCAAGGAGGTTGCGGAGAAGCAGGCAATGCGCGATACGCGCGGAACCGGGCGCTTTCTGCTTACGGGGACGCTGCTTTCCGTCGCGCTGGCTCTGCTGCTCTCCGTACTGCTCTTTTTTTCCTGTCATCTCACTGCCGATCTTCTCCTGCATGAGCCGGAGTGCGCCGAAAGCCTGCGCCTGCTGTCCGTCGCCTTTCCGCTGTGCGGCATAACTTCCTGCATCAGCGGCTACTGCTACGGCAGAAAGCGTTCCTTTGTTCCGGCAACCTCCCAGCTTGCGGAGCAGATTGTGCGCGTGATTTTCCTGATGCTCGTCTCCTCCTCCGTTCCGGTCACCTGCGAGCTTGCAATTATCGCCCTGCTGGCCGGCGAGCTCTCCTCCTGCGTCTATTCCTCCCTCGGGCTGCTCCTTATGCGCCGGAAGGAAAAAAGATGCGCCCTGCGGATGAACAGACAGGGCACGCACAGCGCCGGAAAAAACAGGCAGCCGGCGGAAACCGACCGGAAAGACGGTCAAACCGGGCAGAGTGCCCGCACCGCCCGCGGCGCCAAGCCGCGCTCCGATCTGAGAAGGCTTCTGAAAACAAGTGTTCCGCTTACGACCAACCGCCTGTTTATCAATATTCTACATAGCTTTGAAGCCTTCCTTGTACCGCTTACCCTGCGGCGATACGGCATGAGCCGTGACGAAGCTCTGAGTATTTTCGGCATTCTGAGCGGCATGACCATGTCCTTTCTGATGTTTCCGGGCACGCTGACAAACTCTCTCTCCGTGCTGCTGCTGCCCGCTGTATCCGAGGCGAGCGCCCGGGATAACAGAAGAGGACTTGCCCGGTCGATATCCTTATCCGTCAAATACAGCGTTCTGCTCGGCGTATTCGCCGGCTTTACCTTCTTCTTTTTCGGAGAAGAACTGGGCGTTGTTGTATTTCACGAGGAAAAGGCCGGCATTTATCTTGCCTGCCTTTCCTTTCTGTGCCCGATTCTCTATGTTTCGACAACCCTGTCCAGCATTCTGAACGGACTTGACAAAATGAACCTGACTTTCCTTTCCTCCGTGCTCGGGCTTACCCTGCGTGTCATTCTGTTCGGCGCGCTGATCCCCCGTCTGTCCGTCTACGGCTATTTTGTGAGCCTGCTTGTCAGTCAGCTTCTTATGACACTGTTCGACCTTATTCTGATTCGGCGCCTGGTGTCCTTTTCCTTTGACGCTGTCAATACGATTGTCAAGCCGTCGATCGTCCTGCTGGCCGCCGCCTCCTTTTTCTTCCGCATGTACGAATTTCTTGCCGTGCAGACCTCCCTCCCCCGTCTGCTTCTGCTCGGCGCATGCGGAGCCGTAATGACCATCTGCTCGCTTGGACTTTTTGCCGCCACCGGGATCTTCCGGCGGGAAGAGTTCGGCGCGGGCATATAAGGGAATCTCTCTTCCGGTCCGTTTCCCTTTCTGCTCTCCCGCCGCTCACTCGTCCGCACGCCATCTTCTCTCCCGCTTGCCGTATTTTCCGGGCCGCTCGAGCCTTTTCAGTCGATGAAGCTCCCGCCCCCGCGCCCTCTTCTCCTCCGTCAGCAGTGAAGTGTATTCCTCATACTGTTTCGGATCAAGCCTGCCGCTTTCGATTGCCTCCCGCACTGCACAGCCCGGCTCGGTTCTGTGTGTACAGTTTCCGAAGCGGCACGCAGCGGTCAGCTGCTCAATTTTTCCGAATACTCCGGAAAGCTCTCCCTCCTCCCGGCTCATCATAATTTTCCGCATCCCGGGCGTATCCATCAGCATCGCCCCGTTTGGGAGGAAAAAGCACTGTCTTCTCGTTGTCGTATGCCTTCCCTGGGAATCTGCCTCCCGGATGTCCCCGGTTTTCATAACTTCCTCCCCCATCAGAGCATTGATCAGGGAGGATTTTCCGACACCGGAAGAGCCGAGAAATACTGCTTTTTTTCCCGGCGTCAGAAGCGCTTTGAGTTCCTTCAGCCCGATTTCAGCCAAGGTGCTGACCGGAATTACCGGCAGGGAGGGCGCCAGCTCTTCCGCTCTTCTCTGATAATCGGCAAGCTCCTCCCTGCCGACCAGATCCGCTTTGGATAGCAGGAGAACGGTCGTTCCACCTGCCTTCGCCGCAGCAGCCAGATAGCGCGTCAGCTTTCCCAGATGGAAATCCCGGTTCAGCGACATCACAAGAAGCACATAGTCGAAATTGGCGGCCACAGCCTGATCCGGCAGGCCCATTGTCGGATTGGCCCGCAGGAAGCACGATCTGCGGGGAAGCGTTTCCAGAATTATGCTGTCCCCCGCTGCATTCTTTTCAAAGATCACCTCATCGCCGACGGTCGGAAACAGTGCCTGAGCGCTTCGGTAGTAAGCAGACGGCTTCAGCACGGCAAAATACCGTTTGTTGAATTTTGGTATGTCTGCTGAAATTTCAAGCTCCAGCAGCTCATAGCGATCTCGGTGTAAAGAAATCACCATTCCTTTTCCTGTATTTTCTGAATTATTTTTGTTTGCAATCTCCATATATTCCCTTTCTTTTTCTGTTTTTGTTTCCGCAGTCATTGCTCATACGGCGGGGCCGGCTTTCCTGCTCAGCAATCTGCGCAGACATCCCTTAATGGAATGTATTTTGCATTCATAATCAATTTAATAGGTCTAGCTTCATTATTAAGAAAAAGCTATTTTTCTGAATAAATTATTATAGATTATATTTTACAGTCTAAAACATACTGTTTTTTCTATAATCATCTGCAATTGGCACAAATCTGCGGAAGGCAGCTGAAGTTAGCTGAAAATTCCTGAAGTCAACTAGAATTAGCGGAAATCAGCGGAAGTTAACTGAATTGGCTCAAATAAGCTGATTCAACCAATATCAGCGGCAGCCGGCCAAAGTTAGCTGAATTGACTCAAATCGGCAGCGGCCAGCTAAAATCAGCTGAGGTCAACCCAAAATAAGCGGAAATTAGTCGAAGTCAGCCGAAATCGACGGAACCCGGCCGAAATCAGCAAAATTTCATAACCGAGCTATTTTTCGCTTATCGTTTCATAAATCTTTACAGCTTTAGGAATAATCGGGAAGGATTGATTCGGAAAAATCCGGAATATTCTATAAGACAAGTTCACTGAAAATTGCGGAAAATGCCGCGGTAAAAGGAGCTTCTCCTTTGTCACCGCGGCATGTCGCTTTATGGTCTGTTTCAATTATTTACCAATCTGCAGATTTATCTGTCAACATTTTATTATCTTAAATGCCAAATCTAACACAATAAAGTTAATAAACAGACAAATCTGCTGCTATTCCTCTGATCCCCTGTCAAACAGGCAGTTCCCGCTGGCCCCTGTATTCAATTTCCTGTGTCTTAACCGCATTTTCTAATTTTCTCATAGATTTACCAGCTCCTTTCGGGTAATACAGCTCTGCCGACAGCTACAGGCATTATTATAATGTAATCCGCTGAAATTGTCAACGCGCAATTCTTTTTCGGTTCGGTTTATACACTGTCCAAACATGCTTCTCGTTAAAATTGAATTTACTGTCCGTCCGATGCAAAAAAGATCTGCAGCGCATGATAAAGATGCAGCTGCCATGCCTTCATATCGTGAACACCGCCGGGTATGGTGAAAAAGTCATAATTCTTTCCCGGAACAAGCTGCGGGCATACAGGCACAGTCCTTTCCATAATATCCCAGTGCTCCGCATAAGCCACATCCTTATCGCCATTGCAGCAGAAGAGATAATCCAGCGCTAGCCCTCTGCTTTCGGCCTCCGCCAGCGTTTTCTGAATGCGCTCCACCTCTCTGTCGCGGTTGCCGTTCGGACCGCAGCAGCCGGAGAACGGACCGTACCAGGAAAACAGATCAAAATTATTATACAGCGCGGCGCGGTAGGTTGTCATGGAGCCCAGCGAAAGACCGGCAAAAGCACGATGTCTCCGTGTTTGGATCAGATTTTGTTCGGAGACGTCGCCGTCCGTATATGTGGAAAATTCGGACTCCACGGCAGGAATCAGATCACGGCGCAGCTCATAGCAGAAATGCTCTGTTACATATTCTGCATCCCGGTCTGTTTCATCCCCGCGGTAATATGTAGGCGCAGCTATAATGCAAGGCTGGCAGATCTTCCGCTCCATCATATTGTCCAGCATAACTACGGTGTCCGGAAACATTTTAAACCACCAGTCCTCATTTACCCCGCCGCCATGCAGCAGATACAATACATTGTACTTTTGGCCGGCGCTGTAGCCGTGCGGGAGGTACACCCATGCGCCCTTGTGCAGAGGCCGGCCGGCATCCCCATCATAGGTATTGGTGTCGTAATCCAATCTTCTTACCTCACCGCGCTTTTCGGTTTCCTGCATCATTTCTGCAGGCAGCTCATAAACATATTTCATAAAAAATTCCTTCCTTTCCATACTGGTCAGCAATGTATCGTTATTCTTTCATAATTATATCAGATTTCCTTTCTGCCGGCGAATAAAATTTTTAATTTTTTAATGATTCTTCCATATTTTCTGTCTTTTCAATTTACCGCTGTACAAGTACAATTTTATCGTAATTTAGCTTCCGCTTCCGGCAGCTTCTTCCCCTGCGGGATGTTCTGCCCTCCCGTTGTTCCCCCCTTTATTTTTATCTTTTATTAAAGAACGTTTGCCCGAGCGTATGATTTGCGTACTTCGGCCAGCCCGACATTTTCCCTTTCTTTTATATTTATCGGATTTTTACGCATTTAAGAAAGTATTTATGCCTTATTCACAACTTGCTCACAATTCCCCTTTATAATAAAGCCATACCAATCAGGAGTGAGCAAAAAAAATGAAAAGGGAGCCTTCGGTTCTCACAATAAAATAAAGCGCGCATGACTGCTCGCTCCGCCTAACAATTATCCAATTTTCGATAGATACTTTTTCCCACTACAACCCTTCTAAAGGAAAGAAGCTGCCGCAAGGCAGCTTCTTTCCTTTTCTTTCTGTTTTTCCAGCTTATCTTCTGTACTTCCCGTTTTCCGTCCGTCGGCGCACGCCCCGCGCCTAAAAGCTTCTCAGCTTATCCGTACCGTCGTCATGCGTTTTTACAATATTCTGAATTACAACATAATAGCCCGAGGTTTCATTAATCTTTACATATACGCGATCTCCCTTTTTCTTCCCGAACACTGCCCTGCCGATCGGAGATTCAATGCTGACCGAACCGTTCAGCGTGTCCCCGCGCACGGTCGTCACAATACGGAAGGTCTCAACCTCGTCATCATCCTCAAAATAAAGCTCGACTGTATTGTACAGTCCTACTTCGTCCTCCCCCGAGGTATCCTCGATAACCTTTGCCGTTTTAATCATACGCTCCAGATAGCGGATACGGCTCTCGTTCTTGTTTTTGTCCCGTTTTGCAGCATAATATTCAAAATTTTCACTTAAATCCCCCTGTGCACGGGCCTCCTTAACCGCTTCAATTGTCTCTTTGCGGACAATGAGCTTACGGTATTCAATTTCCTCCTCCATTTTTTTGATATCACCCCTGGTCAACTGATTGTGCATTGCCATATCCCCCTTTATGATTACAATTTCTTCTCGTACATCAGCCATTCCTGATCATACAAAAACGCCTTGCCACGGTATTCAAAATCCAGCTTTGCATAGGAAGCAAGGGCTTTTTTATTCCCCGGACTTACAAGATAGCGCACTGCATCACACCCCTGTTCTCTCAAGACTTCCATCACGGATAAAATCAACCTGCGCGCAAGTCCGCGATTCTGATATTCCGCAATTACAGCAAGCCTGGCAAGTTCCGCCGGTCTTTTTGCGGTTTGTCCCCACTGCGGCAGAGCCGCGCATAATTCATCCTCATCGACGGAAATCAGCCCGAGTATCTTCTCCTCAGGCCCGCGCATACAGTAAAGTGCCCCTTTTGACAAATCGGATTCCACATCCCTCTGATCCGGATAAGCCATGCTCCAGGTACAGCCGTCCGTTCCTACCATAGATCGGTAAATTTCCAGAACCGTTTCCTGTTCGGATTGCTGTACTCTGCCGAAGACTTCCCGTCCTGCCTGATTTCCGATCTGATTTCCTACCTGATTTTCTGCCATATTTCGAATATTATTTTCTGTTTTATTTCCGATATTATTTTCTGGTTTATTTTTGAATTTTTCTTCCATTTGTTCCCTTTTCTTATATTCGCTGTACCCTGTTCTTCTGTACCGGCATTCCTATGTCTGTCCCGGATTACCTGTTTCACCCTGCCTTATTTGTCCTGCTGCCTATAGGCCGCTCCCTTCCCGGATTGCTTTAAACAGTCCCCCGTCTGTTTTCAGGCAATTCAAATCTGCTTTTTAACCACCGCATATTCATCATCCCTCCGGTAATACGGACAGCTCTCAACAGAACCGCGCAGAAACCGGCTCATTTCATCCTCATCCAGATTGACCTCGCATATATAGTACTCATATTCTTCATCATACCGATAATTCACACAGCTGTCGCAGCTGCTCCTGCTTTTCCCTTTATTCATTTTTGCGTTTCCGCCCCCATGCATTCCCGGTTAGGACCTCACCATGATTTCTCTGGTCGGTTCCGTTCAAAAATCCGCAGCTCGGCCCCGCCTTTTTACGCAAGACATAACATTCCCGGTCCGCCCCTCTTGCGGCGGCAGGTTTCTACTGACAGAAAAATGCCCGCGCGGTCTTTCACACCCGGCGGGCACATCCCGTCTTTTTCCAATTCCAAGAATCCTCTGTTTCGTTGTCTCTTTATCCTTTTCTTTGTATTCCTGTCTTTGTATCTTTTACTCTGTATTCTTCTCTCTGTATCTTTTACTCTGTATTCTTCTCTTTGTATCTTTTACTCTGTATTCTTTTGTGCAATTATCATGGCTGTTATCCGACGCTTTTCCTGTCCTTCTTACCGCCTTATATCGCCCGGTACCTCATCCCCGTCTACCGGTTCTCCGGACTTTTCTCCCGCCGTTTCGCCACAAAGGAAACCCAGTCCTTCATTACCGTGCGCTCCACAATCTCAAAGCCGTTGGCATTCAGCGCTTCCTGCACTTCCTCTGCTTTGGTATCTATGATCCCGGAGCTGATAAAAAACGCGCCCGGCGCCATCAGCTCCGCCGCAACTCCTGACAGAGGTATGATCACATCTGCCAGAATATTAGCCACGACGATATGATAGCAGAAGCAACCAAGCGTTCTGCGGAATTCATCGCTGCTGATCACATTTCCGCAGACAAGTTCCGCCGTGCCCTCAGCCCGGTCAATCACACCGTCTGCGGCAGATGCATGCACATTAATTCCGTTAATGGAAAGATTCTCCTTCGCCGTCTCCACTGCATTCCCGTCAATATCCGTACCAACCACACAGGAAGCACCGAGCTTTGCTCCGATAATGGAGAGTATTCCGCTCCCGCAGCCGACGTCGAGCATCACATCCCCCCGGCGCAGGTATTTTTTCAGATTGCCGATGCACAGCCTGGTCGTCTCATGCGCACCGGTGCCGAACGCCGTGCCCGGATCGATCTCCACAACAAGATCTCCCTCCCCTGCGTCGCTGACCGTTTCCCAGGTCGGCTTGATCACAATGGTATCATCCACGCGGAACGGTTTGAAAAATTCCTTCCAGTTATTGATCCAGTCCTTATCCTCCGTCTGCCCGAGTGTAATCCTGCCGCTGCCGACATCGACATATTGTCTGAGCTCCTCCAGGCCGGCCCCGATCCGGGCCGCAGTATCCTCGAGGCTGCGGTCAAGCTCCAGATAGCAGCTGACCCGCGCCGTGCCGTCATCCTCCGGCAGCTCCGGGAGAATGTCGATGAACATCCTCTGTCTGTCCTCCTCGGAGAGCGGCACATTATCCTCAATTTCGATCCCCTCGATCTCAAGCTCCGCCAGAAGCCCGCTGATATGGTCAACCGCCTGCGTTGTAGTCTCGATTGTAATTTTATTCCATTTCATGTATTCCTCCATCCCTGCCGGAGAACTGCCCCGCGCCTGCAGGCGCCGGGTTATTTCTTAAAAAATGACTTCTTCTTTTCCTTCGGGCTTTCCTCCGGCTCCGGTGTTTTGCCGTTGAACGAATCATCCAGCTTTTTGATCAGATCCTTCTGTTCGTTTGTCAGCTTCGTAGGTACCTGTACGATCAGATTGACATAGTGATCGCCGCGCACCTGTTTGTTGCGCAGGCTCGGCACGCCCTTGCCGCGCAGACGGACTTTGGTATCCGTCTGTGTTCCCGGCTTCACGGTATACAGCACGTCGCCGTCCACCGTTGTGATGCGCACGTCGCCGCCGAGCGCCGCGGTCGTAAACGGAAGCGGCGCGGAGGAATAAATGTCAAAGCCCTCTCTCTGAAAGATAGGATGACTGCTGACCGCAACCTCAACAAGCAGGTCACCGCGTTCGCCCCCGTTGATGCCGGGTTCCCCCTTTTCCCGAATACGGATGCTCTGGCCGTCGTCGATACCTGCCGGCACGGAAACCTGAATTTTCTTTTTCTTTGTAATAAAGCCCGAACCGTAGCAATCCGGACATTTGTCGCGGATAATTTTTCCCGAACCGTTGCAGTCCGGGCAGGTCTGAACCCTGCGCACAACGCCGAACAGCGACTGCTGCGTGACCGCGACCTGCCCGGTGCCGCCGCATTTTTTACAGGATTCGGTTGCTGTTCCCGGCTTCGCCCCGGTGCCGCGGCATTTCTCGCACGGGTCCTTCAGGTTCAGCTCAAGCTCCTTCTCCGTGCCGAATACAGCCTCATTGAAGGTGATCCGGATGCCGGTGCGGAGATTTGCCCCCTTCATCGGGCCGTTGCTCGCGCGCTGCTGACGCCTTCCGCCGCCGAACAGATCACTGAAAATATCGCCGAAGATATCGCCCATATCTCCCATATTGAATTCAAAGCCGCCGGCTCCGCCGCCGCCCTGCTCGAACGCTGCGTGCCCGAACTGATCGTACTGACGCCTTTTGTCCGCGTCGCTCAGAATCGCGTACGCCTCCGAAGCCTCCTTAAACTTCGCCTCCGCCTCCTTGTCTCCCGGATTCATATCCGGATGATATTTTTTCGCCAGCTGGCGGTAAGCTTTTTTTATTTCGTCGTCCGAAGCGCCCCTGCTTACGCCAAGCACCTCGTAATAATCCCTCTTGCTCTCTGCCATACAATCCTCCTGTTTTCCGTTTCGCATATCCGATTCCCGTCCGCTTCTCTTTCGCTGATCGCTCCGGCAGCCGCACGGCGGATACACAGATATCATGAAAACCCGGATGTGAAATTTCTTCCACACCCGGGTGATAAATATGCGGACGGACTGCTTTTCGATCGGAGCCATTTCCCTTTTGGAAAGCTCCCCTGCCGGTCTTCAGACCCGTTCCGTTTTCGCAATTATACCTCGCGGTAATCCCCGTCCACAACGTCGTCCGCCGGGCCCGCGCTCTGTCCGCCGAAGCCTGCACCGCCCATATCCGGACCTGCACCCTGAGCGCCTGCTGCGCCCTGCGCCTGCTCGTAAACCTTCTGGAAGAGGGCCTGAGCGGAGGCCATCAGCTTCTCCTTAGCTGCCTTGATATCCTCCACCTCGCCGTCGGACATAACCTCCGGATTCGATTTCTCCACGAGTTCCTTCAGGTGCGCCAGCTCAGCTTCCACCGCGGAGCGGTCAGACTCGCTGATTTTGTCGCCAACCTCGGAGAGCGCCTTCTCCGTCTGGAATACCATGGAATCCGCATCGTTGCGGACTTCAACAGCCTCCTTGCGCTTCTTGTCCTGCGCCTCGTACTCCGCAGCCTCCTTCACCGCCTTCTCGATATCAGCGTCGGAAAGGTTGGAGCCGGCGGTTATTGTGATGTGCTGCTCTCTGCCCGTGCCCAGATCCTTCGCGGAAACATTCACGATGCCGTTGGCGTCAATATCGAACGTAACCTCAATCTGCGGCACACCTCTTCTTGCCGGCGGAATCCCGTCCAGACGGAACTGTCCGAGGCTCTTGTTGTCTCTCGCAAACTGACGCTCGCCCTGAACGACATTGATATCCACGGCGCTCTGATTATCCGCTGCGGTCGAGAAGATCTGGCTCTTTCTTGTCGGGATCGTGGTATTTCTCTCGATCAGTCTGGTAGCGACACCGCCCATCGTCTCGATGGAAAGGGACAGCGGCGTTACGTCCAGAAGCAGGATATCGCCCGCGCCGGCATCCCCGGCAAGCTTTCCGCCCTGGATGGAGGCTCCGATCGCCACGCATTCATCCGGGTTGAGCGTCTTGGACGGCTCATGGCCGGTCAGCTGCTTCACCTTCTCCTGAACAGCCGGGATGCGGGTCGAGCCGCCGACCAGGAGTACCTTGCCGAGCTCGGAAGCGTTCAGCCCTGCATCGCGCAGCGCATTCTGCACCGGTCCGGCCGTTCTCTCCACCAGCTCATGCGTCAGCTCCTCGAACTTTGCACGTGTTAAATTCATATCAAAATGCTTCGGTCCCTCGGCCGTCGCCGTGATAAACGGAAGGTTGATGTTCGTGGTCATAGCGGAAGAAAGCTCCTTCTTTGCCTTCTCTGCCGCCTCCTTCAGACGCTGAAGCGCCATCTTGTCACCCGAGAGATCAACGCCCTCTGCCTTCCGGAATTCCTCGATGAAATATCTTGTAAGCTTATCGTCGAAATCGTCGCCGCCGAGACGGTTGTCACCTGCAGTGGCAAGTACCTCGATTACGCCCTCGCCGATCTCGATAATGGAAACGTCGAACGTACCGCCGCCGAGATCGTAAACCATGATTTTCTGCTCGCGCTCGTTGTCGAGACCGTAGGCAAGCGCTGCAGCCGTCGGCTCGTTGATAATGCGCTTAACGTCAAGTCCCGCAATTTTGCCGGCATCCTTCGTTGCCTGTCTCTGCGCATCATTGAAATATGCCGGGACGGTGATCACGGCTTCCGTGACCTTCTCGCCGAGATAGCCCTCCGCATCCGCCTTCATTTTCTGAAGGATCATGGCAGAGATCTCCTGCGGGGAAAACTTCTTGTCATCGATCGCCACACGGTAATCCGTGCCCATGTGTCTCTTGATCGACGCGATCGTCTTATCCGAGTTCGTCACTGCCTGACGCTTTGCAGAATCGCCGACAATTCTCTCGCCCGTCTTCGTGAACGCGACAACGGACGGTGTGGTTCTCGCCCCTTCCGTGTTTGCGATAACGACCGGCTTGCCGCCCTCCATCACCGCAACACAGGAATTTGTTGTTCCCAGATCAATTCCGATAATCTTGCCCATAATTCATTCCTCCTGTTGATTGAATGTGCAATTTTTCAAATCATATTTTTGAAACCCGCGGATGCAATGCTTAAGATCAGCCTGCTGCATGCGAGAACAAACTTAAAGTGCAAGCCGCCCGGCCCGCCGTCTGCTCTGATCCGGACGACCCAGCTGAAAAAGCGGCTGCCTAGTTTACCACCTTCACCATGCTGTGCCGCACAACGGTATCGCGGTACATATAGCCCTTCTGAAACTCCTCTGAAACAATGTTTTCCCCGAGACTCTCATCCTCCGCGTGCATAACCGCGTTGTGGAAATTCGGATCAAACTCTCTGCCGACGGCCTCGATCGCACGGACGCCTGCATCCTCCAGGCTCTTGAGAAGCTGCCGGTATACAAGCTCGATCCCCTGGACGAAGGCGCTTTCCTTTTCTGCCTCCGGCACGCTGGAAAGCCCGCGCTCGAAATTGTCCACCACCGGAAGAATTTTTTCAACAATATCCTTTGCGCCGATTTCAAACATCTGCGCTTTCTCCTTCTCGGTGCGCTTCCGGAAATTGTCGAACTCCGCCATCGTCCGAATCAGGCGGTCGTTCAGCTCCTCGATCTTCTCGTCCTTTTTATCCTTCTTCTCTTTTTTCTTAAAAAAGGATTTCTTTCCCTTGACATCTGCGCCGTCCTCCGGCCCGGCCTCTGTGCTCTCGGCTTCCTCAGAATCCCCGTTACTGCTCCGGGTTTCCTCCGCCGCATCCTCTGCACATACCTCCTGTGCGCCGCTCTCCCCTGTGTTCTCCACGGCGTCAGCCGCATTTCCTGCAGCTGCCTGCGCACTGCTTTCCGGCGCTTCCTCCCTTATGCCGTCCTCCGTCTCTCTCCCGTTTTCCATTTCTATATTATCCGCCACCTTATCATCGCCTTTCATCGCTATTTTCGTTAATCCTTTTTAAATATGTCGTCAAGCTGGCTCATCAGGCTCTGCAGCGATGCCACAACCCTCTCGTAATCCATGCGCTTCGGCCCGATGATCCCCACCTTTCCGTAAACGCCCTCGTCGAGCCGGTAGGTCGCCGTAACAACCGCGCAGTCCTTCATGGACTCCAGCGGCGTCTCGTCGCCGATAAACACCTGAATGCCGTGCTGTTCGCCCGGACTGTCCGGAATCTTCGACATCAGCTCCCCGAGCTGCTGCTTTTCCTCGAGCGCGCCGAGCAGGCTGCTCGCCTTCTCGGTATCGTTGAGTTCCGGGTACTTGAGGATATTCGTCGCACCGCTGGTAAAAATCTCGACATCGTCCTGCTCCGTAACCGCCTGGGATATTGCATCCAGGATATCGCTGACCACCGTGCTGTGTCCCGCTGCCTGTTCCTTCATCTGCTGGATCAGAGGAAGATTGATCTCGTTCATATTCAGCCCCTGAAGGCAGGTGTTCAGCAGAATATTCAGCTTGAGAAGCGTCTCCTTGCCGATCTCCTCCGCCGTGCGGATCATCTTGTTTTTAACGATATTGCCCTCCAGCACGATCACCGCCAGCAGCTGGCCCGCATCGACCTCCGACAGCTGCAGGAACTTCACCTTTTTGGAGCTGTACTGCGGCCCGGTAATCATCGTCGTATAATTTGTGCTGACCGCAAGCACCCGTGCCGCCTGCTTCAGCAGGTTTTCCAGCTTATCCGCCTTTTCCAGCAGCACCTCCTTCATGTCCTCCACCTCGCGCTCCTTCTCGCGGAGCATGGAATCGACATAGAGCCGGTAGCCCTTGTCGGAAGGTATCCTGCCTGCGGATGTGTGCGGCTGCAGAATGTAGCCCATCTCCTCCAGATCAGCCATTTCATTGCGGATCGTCGCGGAACTCAGATTCAGATCCGTATATTTTGAGATGGTCCTGGAACCGACCGGCTCTCCCGTCTCCAGATAGTTGCATATAATCGCTTTTAGTATTTTCAGTTTTCTCTCATCTAATTCCATCCATACACCAGCCTTTTCATGCCGCTGTCCTGAGGTCCGGGATTGTTAGCACTCATCTTGTTAGAGTGCTAACACCTATACATAAAATATCACTTGCCACCTCGTTTGTCAACACTTATTTCTAAACTTTTTCTAAAAAAGAAAAAAGCGGAAAAGCTCAGCTTTTCCGCCCCTCCTCTGCGACAATTTCCGTCGTCAAGATCATGTAATTCCCGCAGCGCACGTACCTGAAATAAGCCTTTATTCCCTTTCCGGGCACCAGCGCGGCCACGCGCCTCAGCATGGCGTCCGTTTCCGGCAGCTCCTGTCCGGAAAACATCAGCTCGCAATCCCATTCGCCCGCGGCGCACCGGGCCGCGATCTCGTCCGCATAATCTTCCAGGTTCTCAAGATACCGCCCCTCCGCCCGGTATTCCTCCGCAAGCTGCCGGTACCCGTAATCCTTATATTCCCCTCCCTTCGCCGCCGGATAATCTTTTTTCTGCCAGATATGATCCTTTTTCATTGCGGCGTCATCCATAAGAAAATAATCGTAGTAAACTCTGCCCGAATCCTTCCCGTCCACCACCGGATCATCCCAGGTCGCGTCGATATGATACCAGCTGCCGTCCAGCTTTACCAGATTCCAGACATGGCTGATTTTTTCGCCGCCGTTCACGCCCAGACCGTAGATCAGCCGGTTTTCCGCTCCCAGGGCATCCAGAAAAAGCTCCATCGTCTCCGCATAGCCCTGGCAGACGGCCCTTTGCTTGAGCAGAACCCCCTCCGGAGAAAAAGCACAGGGCATATCCGAAAGCGTACCGTTCTGATATTCCGCGTAGGCGTATTCCGTATGTTCCACAGTATAATCATGGATCGCCAGAATCTTTTCAACAAGCGTCATATCGTCCGATATCGTTTCCGCATAGATTTCATGCGCCCGTTCCGCTATCCGGGCCTCTGTCTTTGTCAGCCCCTCCAGGCAGCCGGAGACGACCGCGCCCGCCATCGTATTAAAAACCGTCACGCGGCAGACCAGCTTCGTGCTTCCGACCGAGGCCGATATCTCCGCCGTTCCCGGGCGCAGAAAGGCCAGCTTTCCGGCTGAGGAAACCTTCACAACGGAGGTATCGGAACTTTTCCAGAGGATTTTCCGCTTCGTGCCGTTCACCCGGAGCTGAAAATTACTGCCGGCAGTGCTCTCCAGTCTGGTTTTACTGAGGGCCGGAGCCTCCACCCGGACCGTGCAGCGGTATTCCCGTCCTCCCGTCTCCGCAATCACCTCGGTGGTGCCGGCCGAAATTCCCTCCACAACACCATCTTCGGAAACTCCGGCAATCCGGCTGCGCTTCGACCTCCAGGAAACCGGGAGTTTTCTGTTTCCGATCATAAAAAGCTCACGCTTTTCGCCGACCGAAAGGACAATGGAAGTCTCACTGATGGAAACATATTCCTGCCACGAGGAGGAGGATGTCCGCTTTTCCCGGAGGCTTTCTGTCTCGTCCCAAAGCATCACCGGTTCCGCTGCGGATACTTTCATAAGCCTAGCCGGATACGGCAGCAGCGCTCCGGCCGCAGAGCTTCCCAAAAGCGCCGCACACAGCACCAGACCGCACAGGAGCTTCTGCATTATCCCATTCTTTCTCATTGCCGCCTCCGTCCCGAAGTCATTCCCCGGTTTCCGCTCACTTTTCCGCTGTTTTTATAACTGCTTCCTTAACTGCTTCCATACGTTTCCGTCTGCCTCCGGAATATCCGGTTATCACCCCGGATCTGCTCCTGAAGCTGTCGGCAGAAAATAAAAATCCCTTTCCAGACCGATACGGCCCTGCCGTTCTTTTGCAGCCGCCGCTCTTTTGGCGGCTTTGCCGGTCAAAGCCCGCGCTGCAAAGCATCTTCGTCCAGCAGAAAGTCACTGAAAATCACATTGCTCACATCAATTCCCCGCTCCGTCAGAAAAATCCGTTCCCCTTCCCTGGCAAGCAGTCCGAGCCTTTCGTATTTATCCAAAACATCGCCGTAGACTTCCTCCGGCCGGCATCCGAATTGTTCATAAAACCGTGCGGCGCTGACTCCCCGCAGCAGGCGCAGTCCGAGGAACATAAACTCCTCCATCTCATCCTTTTGCGAAAGTTTCTGTATTTCTGTCCGGGTGCTCCGGCCTTCCTCCGCGGCCGCCATGTACTCCTTTAGCCCCCGCAGCCGGGAAAAACGCTCCTGCTGCCGCAGGGAGGCCGCGCCGAGCCCGAAGCCGATATAATCCGTTCTCTCCCAGTAACAGATATTATGTCTGCAGGCAAAGCCCGGAAGCGCGTAATTGGAGATCTCGTAATGCTCATATCCGGCCGCTGCCAGCAGCTCCCCCGTCCGCGCGTACATCGCCCGCTCCGCGTCCTCATCCGGCAGCAGACCGCGCCGGGCCCCCTCTGCATAGCGCCCGTAAAACGGCGTCCCTTCTTCTATTATGAGGCTGTATGCGGAAATATGCTCCGGATGCAGTAAAAGCACGCTTCTCAGCGTATTCTCCCACGATGCTGCAGTCTGCCCCGGCAGAGCGCTCATCAGATCCACATTGATGTTGCAAAAGCCCTCCCCCCGCGCCAGCGCAAAGCTCTCTTCAAATTGCTCCCAGGTATGGATGCGTCCGAGAAGCCTTAGTTCGCTGCGGTCGGCCGACTGCAGCCCGATGCTTAAGCGGTTTACACCCGCCTGACGGTATGAGGAAAGACGTGCGGCATCCAGCGTTCCCGGATTGCATTCAACGGTAATCTCCGCCTCCGGCGCAAACACAAAACACTCCCGCAGTGCCTGCAGGATGTCCCCGATCCGTCCGGCCTGCAGAATCGACGGGGTTCCGCCCCCGAAAAACACGGAAATCGCCTGCTCCGTCCGGTCTGCCTGCTCCGCAGCTCCCTCCGCTCGGATTTCCCGGATCAGAGCCTGCACATATCTTTCTTGAACATCCGCAGATGCGGGCGCGGAAAGGAAATCGCAGTAATCACATTTCTTTATACAGAACGGTATATGGACATAAACTACAAATTTTTTCCTATTTTTTTCATTTATTTCCATTTCCGTTCCCCTGTCTTTCTCCGGAAGCTGCAGAAAGCACCCGCCCGCACCCGTTTGTCATGCTAATCCTCATCCAGCTTCAGCACGCTCATAAAGGCCTTCTGCGGAATCTCCACATTGCCGATCTGGCGCATGCGCTTCTTGCCCTCCTTCTGCTTTTCCAGAAGCTTTTTCTTTCTTGTAATATCGCCGCCGTAGCATTTTGCCAGCACGTCCTTGCGCATCGCCTTAACCGTCTCCCGCGCGATCACCTTGCTGCCGATCGCCGCCTGAATCGGGATTTCAAACAGCTGCCGCGGGATCTCCTCCTTGAGCTTTTCGCACATCCTGCGCCCTCTCTCATAGGCACTGGCGGCCGGCACAATAAACGACAGCGCGTCGACCTCTTCCTTATTGACCAGGATATCGAGCTTGACCAGCTCCGCCGTCTCATATCCCTTCAGCTCGTAATCAAACGAGGCGTAGCCCCTGGAACGCGATTTGAGCGCGTCAAAGAAGTCATAAATAATCTCGTTGAGCGGCAGCTCGTATTTCAGCAGCGCCCTCGTTGTCTCCATATATTCCATGCCGAGGTATACGCCGCGCCGCTCCTGGCACAGCTTCATAATCGCGCCGACAAACTCCGTCGTCACCATGATCTCGGCGGAAACAACCGGCTCCTCCATATGCTCGATCTCAGACGGTTCCGGCAGATTGGACGGGTTGGTGATCTCGACGCACTCGCCGCTTGTCTTGTAAATTTTGTAGATAACGCTCGGTGCGGTGGTCACAAGGTCGAGATTGTATTCCCGCTCCAGCCTCTCCTGAATGATTTCCAGGTGCAGCAGCCCGAGAAAACCGCAGCGGAAACCGAAGCCGAGCGCCACCGAGGTTTCCGGCTCGAACTGCAGCGCCGCGTCGTTCAGCTGCAGCTTTTCCAGCGCGTCGCGCAGATCCGGATATTTCGCGCCGTCCGCCGGGTACATGCCGCAGTACACCATGGAATTCACCTTTTTGTAGCCCGGCAGCGGTTTTTCGCACGGAAATTCCGCATTTGTCACCGTGTCGCCGACCCGCGTATCCTTCACATTTTTAAGGCTGGCGGTAATATAGCCCACCATGCCCGCGGAAAGCTCCTCGCACGGCAGGAACTGCCCCGGGGCAAACGTTCCGAGCTCCACGACCTCCGCCTGTGCCCCGGTCGCCATCATCCGGATCGGCGTACCGCGGCGCACCGCCCCCTCCTTGATGCGGCAGAAGATAATGACCCCCTTGTAAGAATCGTAAATCGAATCAAAAATCAGCGCCTGCAGCGGATTTTCCCTGCTGCCCGACGGCGCCGGAATCCGGTGCACCACCGCCTCCAGCACATCCTCAATGTTCTGTCCGGTCTTCGCCGAAATCAGAGGCGCGTCATGCGCTTCCAGTCCGATAACATCCTCGATCTCCGCCTTGACCCGGTCCGGCTCGGCACTCGGCAGGTCGATCTTGTTGATGACCGGCACAATATCCAGATTGTGATCCAGCGCCAGATAGACATTGGCCAGCGTCTGCGCCTCAATCCCCTGCGCCGCATCCACGACAAGCAGCGCACCCTCGCACGCAGCCAGACTGCGCGATACCTCATAATTGAAATCGACATGCCCCGGCGTGTCGATCAGATTGAAAATATATTCCTCCCCGTCCTTCGCCCGGTACACTGTGCGGACGGTCTGCGCCTTGATGGTGATGCCCCGCTCGCGTTCCAGATCCATATTGTCCAGGATCTGCGCCTGCATCTCACGGCTCGTCAGAAGGCCTGTCTGCTCGATAATCCGATCCGCCAGCGTGGACTTTCCGTGATCAATATGCGCTATAATACAAAAATTTCTTATTTTACTTTGTTCCACCGACATACTGTTCCTCGCTTCTCTCCGAACTGCAGCGCTTCCGGCGGCCTGCCGCCCGGCGCCGCTGCGCAATAAAAGAAACGCTGATAAAAGCGCTTCCATAAAAAGTATAGCACAGCGGCCGTATTTTGTAAAACTGATTTTTCCTGCACCCGCAGCCCTCCGCGCCGTTTAATAAGGAACTGTGTCTCCCGGTTCTCCGGATTCAGGCCAAGGAGCAGCTCTCTCAGACGGCATGACGGAACATCAAGCGTGAAATCGTTCCACATACAAAGGGCACAGCGGATTTTTGTATCCCCGCTTTCTGCAAGGTCCTTGCAGAAGGCTTCCTCATCTGCCGGCTTCCTCATCTGCCGGCTTCCTCATCTGCCGGATTGCAGTAAACACCGCGGTTGGCAAACACAAAAGGCTGCCCCTGCAAGGTCAGCACGGCGACCGCCTGCGGGACGGACGGATCGGAACGTAAAAGGGCTTCCGGAAATTTTTTACATGTCTATTATAGCACTTCTGCTTTGCGATTTCAAGACTGGTAATTTTTCAGGAATACTGCTATACTCCTGCTGTTGCCGGGAGCCAGGAGACGGAACCGGAACGTTTGAAACAGCCTGGGGAAACGCTGATTTCATTCTGTAACTTTATAAACATAAGGAGAAGAAAACGGGGGTATTACTATGGACAGACAGAAAACAGCATTGAGCAAAACGGAACATCCTGTTCCGGAAAAACCGGATTCCGTGCTTCCTGAAGAGCCGGATTTCATCCTTCCTGAGGAGGCGGTCTTTATGCGGCAGGAGGAGCTTTCCCGCCTGAACGAAATCCAGAAAATCATCCGGGAACAGCTGAATGCCTCGGATTGTTCCATCGGCAGGGAACACAGGGATATTATCGAACAGAAACGCTATCTCTGGGAAAATATTTACGAGCTGGACCCGGCAGAAATCCGCTCCGCCAAAGCAGTCATCTCCGGCGACCAGTCCCTGCACGCACAGCGGCTGGAACAGCACCGCCTGCTGCAGAGACTGCAGAAAAATCCGTATTTTGCCAGAATTGATTTTGTCTACGACGGGGAAGAGGAGGCTGAAACCTTCTATATCGGCCTGGGCGGGCTGAGGAGCACGGACGGCCGCAACGCGCTGATCTACGACTGGCGCGCACCCATCTCCAGCATGTACTATGATTATGACATCGGAAGCGCTTCTTACGAAGCGCCTGCCGGCAGGATAGAAGGGGAAATTGTGCACAAACGCCAGCTGAAAATCCGAAACGGCACGCTGGAGTATGTTCTCTCGTCCGGTTTCAAGATTGATGATGAGCTTCTGCAGAGGGCTCTCGCTGCAAACAGCAGCACAAAAATGCAAAATATTGTCGCTACAATCCAGAGGGAACAAAATGCAGTGGTAAGGGACAGCGCTGCCGGCATCCTGCTGGTGCAGGGCACTGCAGGATCGGGAAAAACCTCCGTTGCGCTCCACCGGATTGCCTACCTGCTTTACCGGAACCGGAAAACGCTGCATTCCAGCCAGATCCTGCTTCTGTCTCCAAACCGCATTTTTACGGAATATATTTCCGACGTACTGCCGGAACTGGGCGAACAGAATATCTGCGAAATGAGCCTTGACGAATTTGCACTGCATGAAAGGGATTTTCTCGGAGCTTTTGAAACAAAGTATGCGCAGCTTGAAAACGTCATCCGCTGCCGCCCGGCGCAGGAACACCGTCTTCCCCTGATCCGTTTTAAAAAAAGCCTCTGCTTCCTGAAGGAATTAAAAAGTTATGTTAAGAAGCTGGAGGATCATCTGGTCGTATTTTCTGACTACACCTTTTCCCGGCCCGCCCGTTCGGAGGAAGAGGAGGCACGCGGCCATACCGCATCCGCGGATGAGCTCCGGAAATGGTATCGGGGCAGTTTCTCCTCTCTGCCGCTTTTCCAGCGCCTGGAACGTATGGCGGAGCAGATCGCGGACGATTTCGAGGCAGAACACACTGCTGAGCTCTCCGCCCTCTCCCGCGAGGAGATCCGGCACGGGCTTTTTGCTTTATGCAAAACAACGGATGTCCTGGAACTTTACGCCGCGTTCCTGCGGTCGCTTAAGGAGAAATATCCCCTGCTGGAGAGCGGCATTATTCCGGAAAAGAATCATCTTGTATATGAGGATGTCTTTCCCGTCCTCCTGATGAAAACAATGCTTTTCGGAACGCAGACCTCCCGTTTCGACCGGGTCAGGCATGTGGTTGTGGATGAAATGCAGGATTATTCCATGGTGCAGTATGAGCTGCTCAGGCTGCTGTTTCCCTGCAGCATGACTATCCTCGGGGATGTCAGCCAGCAATTTGACGGTGGTACAGCGGCCTGCAGCGCTCCGGAAGCTTTCCTGAATGATATCCGAGAGGTTTTCGGCGGAAAGGCAGCACTTGTCCGGCTGGAAAAAAGCTACCGCTCCACCCTGGAAATCAGCGAATTCTGCCGGAAGCTCGGCGGACTTTCCGGCACTTCCGCCTTCGCGCGCCGCGGGAAAGCTTTGCTGCTGAAAAAATATCCGGACTTCCCGGGTATGGCCGCAGGACTGCAGAACCGGCTGGATCAAATCGATCCGGAAAAAATCAAAACGGCCGCAATTATATGCAAAACCGCCGAAGCCGCCGAAAACCTGTACCTGACCTTCGATAAGGAGCACCGGGAACGCTGCCGCCGGCTGCTCACGGAAGAGGACGATTTCCGGGAGGGCATTCTCCTCACCAGCTCATATCTGGCAAAAGGCCTGGAATTTGATCTGGTGATTGTCCCGGAAGTTACAGCAGAGGAATACTGTTCCGAAACAGACCGCCGGATTCTGTACATTGAATGCACCAGGGCGCTGCACGAGCTGGAGCTTCTGTATTACAAAGAAGCAAGCCCGTTTTTGACTTATGCGGAATAAATTTCCTTCTCCGGGGCGCGGCGCAGCTTCATACCGCGCCGTCCCCGGCACACTCTTCCTGAAGCCGGATAAAAATCCTCTTTGAATACAGCGCGACCGCCAGCGATGCGGCAGCCGATCCGAACAGGACTGCCCATGGAATGTCCGCGCACAGTTCAAACAGGATTCCGTACAAGGCCTGTCCTGCCGGCTGGGAGCAGCCCGCCACCGCCATAATTACCGCCATGATTTTCCCGAGCAGCCGGGGCGGCGTCTGCTGCTGAACCGCCGTAAGCAGAAAAACGCTGAATAACGTGGAAATGCACATTGCCCCGAAACTTGCCGCAGTTATCACAAAATATCCGACGTTTTGCGGTACGGCCTCCAGCAGCGCCAGCCCCATGACAAAGGTTGCCCCGGCGCATGCGGCCAGCGTCAGAAATCCCTTTCTCAATCTCATTTTCTGCGCCGCCGCACCGGCAAGCATTCCACCGGCAAGCCCGCCAAGCCCCATCGCTCCCTGCGTAAAGCCAAGAGCGGTATCGGACATCCCGAGAATCTGAACCACCATCACCGGAATCCCGACAATCATTGCGGCGGACATAACCAGATTGAACAGCGCGAGAACGCCCAGTACCGAAAAAAGCACCGGTTTTTCCCGCCGGATAAACCGGAAGCTTTCCGCAAGGTCGGAGGCCAATGTTTGCAGGACGTTTTTCTGCGGTTCTCCTTTCTGCACATTCCGGCAGTCAGCTTCTTCCGCCCTTCCGCCTTCCTCTTTTTCTGCCTGTCCCTGTGTATTCCTGTGCCCGGTTTCGGTGATCTGCCGGATGCCGCCCTCCCTTTCCGCCTGATCCTGCATATTCCTGTCCGTCTGCTGCGGCTGTACGCTCTCCTCCTTTTTCCCGGCTGCTCCCCGGTATGGCTCAGGAATATTAATAAATATCTCCATCACCGCCGAACAGGCAAAGCAGCCCGCACTGATCAGAAGTATGGGCACAATCCCGAATGCCCCGAATAAAATGCCTCCGATTACCGGCCCGAGCAGGCCGGAAAGCGTGCTTACCATATTGATTACCGCGTTGCCCTTCATCAGCAGCTCCGGAGGCGTCAGCAGAGGAATTGCCGCCTGCACTGCGGGCTGATATGCCCCCGATATGCCGTACAGAATCATAAGTGCCGCAATCATCAGCGGGACAAGAGATATTCTGCCGAGCAGGAGCTCAAAAATCAGAACGGCCGCAGCCGTCGAAAAATCCAGCACAACCATAATATTCCGCTTGCTCTTTCTGTCGGCGAGCACCCCGCCCAGCAGGGAAAAAACAATCAGCGGAATAAACGAGCAGGCTGTCACCGCTCCGAACAGGGACGAGGAGTCGGTTTCTCTCAGCAGATACAGCGGCAGTGCAAAACGCAGAATGGCGTTCCCAAAAAGTGAAATGATCTGCCCGGCCACCACCATAGTGAAATCACGTCGAAAAAGTCTGTTCATAAAAGCCTCCGTTCCATAATCATTGTAAAAAACCATACCAGGAATACATTTCGTGGCACCAGACGCAATGCAGCCCCCCTCCCGCAAAGGCCGCCCCTTGAAAAAGGCGTACGGCACCCGGAGTCCCAACCACACCGTTTCCTCGCAAAGACGGATCATTCCTGAATAATTAATACCGACCGCCGGTATGTATATGTGGAAAATATAACTGCCCGCTCAGGGACAGTTATTATTTTGCCAGCTATGCTTTGGATAAGCTTCGTTTCCCTTCTGTACTGCTGCCAAGCTGCATTATGCCCGCTTCCCTTTGGATAAGCTTCGCCGCCTTCTTCTCTGCTGCCAAGCTGCATTATGCCCGCTTCACTCCGGATAGGCTTCGTTTCCCCCGCTGCTCTTCTGATAAAGCTCCGTAAGGCTCCGAAGCCGCTCGAACACGGCTTCCTCCAGAATATCGAGACCAAACCCGCGCAGCATCTGATCGAACATCCTGCACTTTCTGTACATTTTTTCAGGATCGTCGTTAAATATCATTGGGTCCAGCCAGATATTTCCCACAAGCATAATCAGCTCCGCCAGCTCCTGCGGATGCTCTGTCCGGATCGAGCCGTCAGCGACTCCCTGCTCGATAATGGGCAGAACATATTCGGGAGCGGTATAATTGACGGTTTCCTGCAGAATGCTGAAAACCAGCGCGGGGCTGGAGCCGATATTCGGCGCGGCAGTAAAAATCTCATCGTGAACGGAGCGGTTTACCGAATCGGTCAGAAGCTTCTTCAGCTTTTCCTTCCCTGTCAGGCCGGGACAGTTCCGTATCTCAAAGAGCATTTTGTTCGACTGCTCCGCCAGCTTATTCGTCACAGCAACCAGAATTTCCTCCTTGGATTTGAAGTGGTGGTAGATCGCACCCTTGCTCAGTCCTCCGAGCCGGTCGATAATATCCTGGATCGAGGTATGCTCGTAGCCCTTCTGAATAAAGAGCTTAAGCGCCGTATCAAGAATCAGGCTGACGGTTTCCTCCGGATATTTGTTTCGCGCCAATGTCTTCGTACCTCCATGTATACATACTAACGGTATGTATCCGTTATACATTACTTTTCCGCTTTTGTCAAATGCTATTTTGCGAATCCCGATTTCCGGAAGCTGTATTATAGCTGACAGACAAGAGCTTTCACTGCTTTCGCAGCACCGTGTCCAGCAGCTCCGCCAGCGGTTCCATCGCATTGTACGCTTCCTGCACCGTATTCTGTTCCGTCCCCAGCTCAATCAAAAGGCTGCGTTTCCGGAAGTGCTGGTTGTAGCGGTAATTTTTCAGATAAATGCGGTACATCAGATCCGGGTAGAGTACCCTGCCGACCAGATTGAGCTGCAGGCTGAACGACAGATTTCCAACCAGATTCGGATTCTCCAGATCGGCGATGGGGCCGGAGGAATTTCTGCACAGACCGTTGAACAGCATGATTTTTGCCGTCTTTTTGCCGTCGATTTCCGTCACGCGCTTTGCCCCGCTGTCGCGGTGCAGATCAATAATCACCTCAACCTCCGGATGTTCGGCAAGAAATTCCTCGATTTTCGGACGCGCCGTTGTATAGGCGTAGTTGCGGTTGTCCTTGCCGTCCTTTCGGTCGTAGGCCGTCATGTCATGATACACCGTATAGCCGTGCGCCCGCAGATATTCCGCCAGCTTTTCTCCAGGACCGCGCACCGTATCCATCACCTCTCCCGGCCGGCTGTCGGAAAAGCCCTCCGAGGCATGCGTGTGGTAAATCAGTATTTGATATCCTTCCTGCTTCTCCCCGGCTGTCCCTTTCCCGATCGTCAGATCCTCCGCCAGCAGCCTGCTGCCGTCAAACAGCTCCGGCACCGCGCTTGTGACGGAATCCACAATATAATAATTAGAAAGCAGATAGGATGAATCCGAAAGCTTTTCCAGCGGATAATTGTTTTCCAGCAGAAGCTTCGCCGCTGAAATTCCGGCAGCGCCGCTCACCCCGGGTGCTCCTCCGGGGCCTTCCGTATCGGCAGAGCCGACCAGATCTCCCCCGGCCGGTCCGCTGCCCCCAGAACCCGTTCCTGCCCCGCCAGGCTGTCCGCTCTCCGATGAGGAGACCGGCAGCCGTTCAATATTTCCGTGTACATAACCCACCGGCAGATAGGAGCCATATCCTTCGTTCTCCGCTTTCACCTGATCCAGAAGGCTTTCTCCGATCTGTACCAGCTCTTTGTCGCCCGTTCCTTTATTCTCTTCGCCCTGTTTGTCATGGCTGGGTATATCGTCCGCACCGCTGCCGTTTTCCGATGGATTCCCTTTATTATTTCCCGTGCCGTCTCCGCCGGATATGCTCTCCGGGTTTGAACTGCTCCCGCTGCCTGCTGCTTCCGTGTTTGTCCAGTCATTCGGGGACGGGTATGTATTTTCTCCTCCGCTCGTTCTGTCCGCGCTTTCTCCGCCCGTTTCCTGCACCTCCTCAAACGAAAGCTCCCGCCCGAACAGCTGCTCCGACATAAACCGGAAGGTTCCTCTTGCCTCCTCGCCCCCGCGGATATACGAGAGCAGCGGCCGGTTCTGCAGAAGCATCCGCTCTCCCAGCCTCTGATTCAGTGCCGCCGCTCCCTCGGCCAGCTCCTCCCCGAGCCGCTTTGGCAGCCCGCCGAACAGCTTTGCCGTCATAACAACAAGCGCAGCGGCAAGCAGAAAAATCAGCAGTCTGCCGCCGCCCCGTCCTCCTCCGTTATGCTTTACGTTCCAGGTCAGCCGCCGAACCGACCTGTTCCATTTTGCCTTGTCCATAAGCTCTGCCTCCCCCGGCCGCGCAAAGCGGTCAAATCCCAAAAAAGCAGTAATTTACAGCCTCGGAGATCGTTCTGCCCATATCCCGGATCTCCTCGTCAATTGATTTCGGCGTTACAAACATCGTGTCAACCGACCGCAGTGTCTCGATTCCCGAGAGAAAAATGCCGATCTCGCGGCCGGTATAGCCCTGTGTCTTTAAAAACGTCTCCATCGAATCCATTACGATCGTGACGGCATCGACTACCGTCGGAACACCGAGTGCGATCACCGTACAGCCCAGGCTTTCCCGGTTGATTGCCTGCCGGTTGTTGCCGATACCGGCACCCGGGCAGATGCCGGTATCGGTCAGCTGTACCGTTCTGTTCAGCCTCTCGACGCTGCGCGCCGCCAGCGCATCCACCACCAGCACCAGATCCGGCTTTGTCTCCCTGACAATCCCCCTCAATATTTCAAGCGCTTCCATGCCGGTCTGCGCCATGACCCCCGGCGCCACTGCGCTCACCTCCACCTCCGCGTCAAGCTCCTTCTGCAGCTGACGCTGCAGAAAGCCCTCGCCGTATTCACGCACCAGATGACGCGTGATCAGCAGATGATCAATCACAAGCGGCCCAAGGGAATCCGGCGTCACCTCCCGGTTGCCGAGCCCCGCCACCAGCAGTTTTTTGATTTTTTTCTGCCCGCACAGCCGCTTCAGCTGCCTGCCGATCTCCATGCCTGCCTGCCTCTGCTCCGTCTCGCCGCCCGCAAACAGCTCGGCCGCCTCCACGGTAATATAAGTGCCCTCCGGCTTTCTCATTGCTTCGGCCCCCTGTTTGTCCCGGATTACAACGGTCGAAATACGGATCTTCCCGTCCTCGCGGAATTCCTCGTCGAGTATAACCCCCTTTACCTCAACATTATCGTCTGTAAAACGCTCGCGCATCTCCAGCGCCAGATCGGTGCGGATCTCCTGGGACACCGCTTTTCCTTCCTGTTTCTTCTCTAACATATTCTCTTCCCTGCCTTTCTATGCCTGCCCGGCGGCTGTCCCGCCTTACCTCCTGTTAGCATCCCTGAAAAAGCAGAGAATTATTCCATTTTGCTCTTGACAACCGGAATTATTTCGACTATTATCTAATAGTATGCTGTCCGGGAAACGTCCGTGTCCGGATTCCCCGACCGCTTTCATGCGAAAAAACAAGAATCGTTGGAGGTGAACGAATTGGCTAATATTAAATCTGCTAAGAAGAGAATTCTCGTAATCGAGACGAAGACTTTAAGAAATAAGATGATCAAGTCCAGAGTGAAGACGCTGGTAAAGAAGGTTGACGCCGCTGTCGCAGCAGGGGATAAGAGCGCGGCTGCCGCATCCCTGAAGGCTGCCGTTGTAGCAATCGACAAGGCTGCTGCTAAGGGTATCTTCCATAAGAATACCGCTGCAAGAAAGGTATCCAGACTTTCCAGAGCCGTAAACAAGATCGCGTAACACGCGGCTTGCGGCCCGGCGGGCTTTATGCAGAATTTTATGAAAACAGACGGGGGGAGTGCTCCTTCCGCATATAGAAAATACCGCAGACTGACCCATCTGCGGTATTTTATGTTTTTCCGGAACGGGCGGGCCGGCCCGATATCCGCTTTGGGTTCACGGTCTCCCGGCCCATCCTTCGCAGCCATCCGGCAATAATCTGCGCTGCGTCCATCCTGCTGCATCTGCTTGTGTTCAGACCGCCCTTGTAGCGTCCTTCAGCCAGTCCGCCTCCTCATCTGTCAGATAAGGCGAAATGGTTTCGTACACTTTTTTATGATAATCATTCAGAAGAGCACGCTCTTTCCTGCTCATGGTCTCCGGGAGCACCGCATCAAGGTCAATCGGCACCATTGTAAGCGTCTCGAAATTCATAAACTGCCCGTACTCCGTTTTCTCCGCCTTCCGGCACACAATCAGGTTTTCCGTACGGATGCCGAATTTTCCTCCGAAATACAGACCCGGCTCATTGGAGATAATCATGCCCTCCTCGAGCACGGTGCAGATCCGCCTTCCGGCCGGATTGATCCTCCAGTGAAAGCTGACCGGCCCCTCGTGAACATTCAGAAAGCAGCCCACGCCGTGTCCCGTGCCGTGATTGTAATCCAGCCCTTCCTCCCACATCGGGAAGCGCGCGAGATAATCCAGATTCTGACCGCAGACGCCGTATTTAAACTTCGCTGCTCCGAGATTTAAGTTGCCGCGCAGCACAAGGGTAAATGCCCGCTTCTCCTCTTCCGTAACCGGTCCCAGCACCACCGTCCGCGTAACGTCCGTCGTCCCCTCCAGATACTGTCCGCCCGTATCCATCAGAACCATGCCGCGCGGCTTCAGCAAAACACTGCTCTCCTGTGTTGCGGAATAATGGATGATTGCGCCGTGCTCCGCATATCCGATGATGGGTTCAAAGCTCGGCCCCATATAGTTTTCCTGCTGCCGGTGCAGCTCCTCCAGTTTGTCAGCCGCCGTAAGCTCCGTTATCTCCTCCCGTCCGACATTCTGCTTCAGCCAGAAAATCAGCTTGGTTAAAGCCACGCCGTCCTTGATATGGGCCTTCCTCTCGTTTTCCACCTCCGTTTCATTTTTGATGCACTTCGGCAGTGCCGTCAGATTTTCCCCGTCCGTCAGCTCCACACCCGGAGCCCGGCTGCTCAGAAGCGCGTAATTGGTTTTTGCCTCATCTGCATAAAGCATACTTCCTTCAGGAATTTTTTTCACATATTCATAGACATCATTATATGGTGCAAAGGTCACTCCGTCCGCTGCAAGCGCGTCCCGCACTTCCCCGGAAAGCGTTTGCTCATTGACAAAGAGCACGAGCTCATCCTGGCTTACGGCAAGATAGGAAAGCACAACCGGATTGCACGTTACGTCGCCCCCCCGGATATTCAGGAGCCATGCGATATCATCCAGCGACGACAGAATAAAATAGTCGGCTTTTTTCTCCTTCATCAGCCCGCGGATCTGTGCAAGCTTCTCTGCGCGGGACCGCCCCGTATACTGCTCACCCAGCAGCATCACCGGCTCGGCCGAGAGCGCCGGGCGATTCTCCCAGATTTCCCCGACGAGATCCTTCCCGTACATAAATTCAATGCTTTTATTCTTCAGCTTCTTTGCCAGCCCCTGCGCCAGCCTGCAGTTGACCGAGCGCCCGTCAAAACCCAGCCTGCCGCCCTCCGGCAGCTTTTCGGCCAGAAAATCCGGCAGCTCCGGCACGCCCTCCTCTCCCGCGCGGAACAGCGTGATCCCGCTGCCCGAAAGCTGCTCCTCCGCCTGAAGAAAATAGCGTCCGTCCGTCCACAGCCCCGCCGTATCCTTCAGTACAACTAGGCTCCCGGCCGAGCCGGTAAATCCGGAAAGATAGCTGCGGCACTTAAAATAATCCCCGACGTACTCCGAGCCGTGAAAATCCTCCGTCAAAATCAGATAGGCATCCAGTCCCTCCTGCTCCATGCGCGCGCGCAGCCTTCCCAAACGTTCCTGAACCATCTCATCCTCCCTCCAAAGCATTGCTTTTTCTTTGATATAAATAATCCTCTTCCATACTATATTTTTTTCCCGCCCTTGTCAAATTATTTTGCAGGACAGAGTTTTTTCACAGTTTCGTCAAGTTTTTTTTATAATTCTGCCGTATTCTTGAAAACAGAAAACATATCCCGGAACCCTTGTGCTGCTTCTGAAAGCAGCCTGAGCCGGGCTGAAAAGAAAAAGCCGCCCCCGGTCAGAAAGGAAATGGTCCGGAAACAGCCGTCGGGCTTTGTGCCGCCGGCGGCGCAGGCTCCTTAACCGAAATGCCGCATGCGCGGCGGAATGTGAGGAAATATGAGAAAAAAGACAATGATTGCTATTATCTGTACGGCAATGTTTCTGTCCGGCTGCGGCCAGGACAAAAATACCGGCGCGAACGGCGTTGCCGGACTGCCAGAGACGAACGGGGCAGATTCCGCGTCCGGGCAGCAGGACGGCTTAAACGGCAGCTCTGGAGACTCCGGCTCGGGGCAGAACGGTTCGGGTGACGGCTCTGCCGGTTCCGGTGCAGGGCAGAATAGTTCGGGTGGCGGCTCTGACGGCTCCGGTGCAGGGCAGAACAGTTCGTCCGACGGCACTGCCGGCTCCGGTGCAGGGCAGAATAGTTCGGGTGGCGGCTCTGACGGCTCCGGTGCAGGGCAGAACAGTTCGTCCGACGGCTCTGCCGGCTCCGAACCGCAGGGCAGCTTATCCGGGGTGTCCCCTGCCGGCTCCTCCCTATCCGCAGGGGATATGTTTACAAACCGCGATTCCCGCTCGTCCTGGGATGCTGCGGAGGCAGTTTCCGTCGCGCTGCTCGGAGCTTCTGCAGAATGCAGCTCCGAACGGGTAAAAATTTACGGAAGCACCGTTACCATCACCGGGGAAGGCACTTATCTCCTGTCCGGTTCGCTGGAGGACGGCATGATTATCGTGGATGTCGAAAAGACCGAAAAGGTTCAGCTGGTGCTGCAGAGTGCCGCAATACACAGCTCCGATTCGGCAGCCGTCTACGTGCGCAGCGCAGACAAGGTTTTTATCACTCTGGCGGACGGAACCTCAAATGTACTCTCCAACGGCGGAGCTTATACGGCAATTGACGATAACAACATCGACGCCGTCGTTTTTTCCAAGGATGATCTCTCTCTGAACGGAAGCGGTTCTCTGACCATCGAGGCCGCCGCGGGGCACGGCATTGTGTCCAAGAACGATCTGGTAATCGCGGACGGACGCTTTACCGTCAGCGCCGCCGCCCACGGAATATGCGGCAAGGACAGCGTCCGCATCGCAGGCGGCTCGCTCGCCGTTGTTTCCGGCAAGGACGGTATCCATGCGGACAACAGCGAGGACACAAGCGCAGGTTTCGTCTATATTGCAGACGGTACGCTTCAGATTGCGGCGCAGGGCGACGGCATCAGCGCAAGCGGAGAACTTCGCATTGACGGCGGTAATTTTACAATTACTGCGGGCGGAGGAAGCGCGAATGCGCCGGCGCATGCCGGACAGGATTTTTTCGGCGGCTTCGGCAGGCAGCAGGAAACGGCTTCCTCCGAAGCTGACAGCGATTCCGTAAGTACAAAGGGCTTGAAGAGTTCCGGGAACCTGATTGTCAGCGGAGGCAGCTTTACCATTGATTCCGCAGACGATGCGCTCCACTCAGACGCCTCCCTTGCCGTAAACGGCGGAAGCCTGTTCCTCTCCTCCGGCGACGACGGCATCCACGCGGACGGCTGTGCGTCCGTGAGTGAAGGAGCCATCCGCATTTCGACAAGCTACGAGGGCATTGAGGGCAGGGTTGTCGAAATTTCCGGCGGAGATATAACGGTATATGCCTCGGACGACGGTTTGAATGCAGCGGGCGGCAGCTCTGGCACGGGCAGTGCGGCAGATGGAGGTTTCGGCGGCGGAAGGGGCTTCGGCGGTTTTGGCGGCGGCGATCCGTTTCAGGCCGAGGCGGGCACCAGCCTGCTGATCTCCGGCGGCCGTCTGTACATCAACGCCGGCGACGGGATCGATTCCAACGGCACACTGACCGTGACGGGCGGCGAGGTTTACGTGGACGGCTCGGAGGATTCCGGCAACGGCGCGCTCGATTCCAGCGGGGAAGCCGTTATTACCGGCGGAACGGTGGTGGCGGCAGGCTCCTCGGGCATGGCAGAAACCTTCGGCGCCTCCTCAACGCAGGGCAGCATTCTGCTCAATACCGCAGAGCGGCACGCCGCCGGCACAAAAATAGAGCTGCTCGATGCCTCCGGCAGCGTCCTGCTCGAATACACGCCATCCAAAAGCTTTAACTCCGTTGTCATCAGCTGCGCCGGGATTCAGAAAGGCGAAACCTACTCCGTGCGCATCGGTTCGGAAACCGCGGAAATCACAATGGACGAAATTTCCTACGGTTCCGGGAACAGTTTCGGCGGCAGACCGGGTCAGGGTGGAAAACCGGGCGGCGCAAGGCCGAACCGGGACGAAAACGGAGGAAGCCGGCCCGGGGGCATGGACGGAGAACGGCCGGAGATGCCGGATGGTACGACACCGCCGGATGGGGAATTTCCGGGTATGCCGGACGGTACGACACCGCCGGATGACGATTTTCCGGGTATACCGGAAAATACCGCGTCTTCCGAAAATGAAATAATATAGAACATGGATAGTGCAAAATATTTATAAATCAATTTTACACAATGATGCTAAAAGTCCGCGCCGGCGCAAATAAAAGGACGCGGAGAGAAGACGCAAACCGGTGAGCATAATTCTCCCGTTAAACGCACGGCAAAATTCCTGACAAGAAAGCTGTTGAAAAACGCTGAATCAATGCTTGCTACCGAAAAAACAGCCGCAAACCCTTTGTTTTCCTGAAAACATTGGATTAGCGGCTGATCTTCATGAACGGAGATGAAGGGATTTGAACCCTTGCGCCGTTTCCGACCTACCGCATTTCGAGTGCGGACCCTTCAGCCTCTTGGGTACATCTCCATATTTCTGACCTGCCCGCTTATGATAGCACAGTTTCAGAAATTTTGCAAGTCCTAATTTTCCCGTTTTTGATTTACCGGCTGCGGCTTCCGGCTATCCATTTTCGGTTTTCACCTTTCCAGTAACCAAAAATCCGGCTGCGATCCTAAAAATTGGTTTTGAATTTCCGTGCCTTTCTTCAGCTCTGGCTTTTTTGGCCCTTCAGCCATCCGATAAAGCTCAGCGCCTGCTTCTGCTGCTGCGGGTCCAGACGCCGGATATCCGTCTCCAGCTTCTCCTGAAGCCATTCCTGCGGAAGCGACGGCCCTGAGGCCGCATCCGCCCCCAGAAGCACCTCGTCCGGTGTCATATTCAGAGCATTGGCAATCTGCATCAGCACGTCGATGGAGGGGACGGAGCGTCCGCGCTCAATATTCGAGAGATAGCGCGGGCTCAGCTTTGCCTTTGCCTCCACCTCCGCCTGTGTCAAAAGCATTCTCCTTCTTTTCTGCGCAATTCTTCTGCCGATTTCCGAATAATTCATGTACATGGAACACCCCTCCGTTCGTTTATTTTTCCTGTCTCCCGCCCTCTTTTGCAGCTCAGCGGCAGCCCAGCTCATCTCTGCACAGGTCAAGCGCGCGGCGCACTACGGCGTCCATATTATAATAGCGGTATTCCGCCAGACGCCCGAGGAAATAAACGTTTTTCTCTGTCTCCATATCCTTCTGGTACAGCTCATACTGCGCTCTGCAGTCCGGCGTCGGGAACGGATAATACGGCTCGCCCTCCGCCTTCGGAAATTCCTTCATAATCGTTGTTTTCCGGTGCTGCTGCCCGGTCAGCTTCTTAAATTCCGTAATCCGTGTATAATCATAATCATTCGGATAATTGACAACGGGTGCCTCCTGGAAGGATTCCTGATTATATGTTTCCATGACAAAATCTATGCTGCGATACGCAAGCCTGCCGTGCCGGCAGCCGAAATATTCATCTGCCGGGCCGGTATAAATCAGAGTTCCGAAACGAATCTCCTTTCGGATTTCCGCAAAATCCGTATTCAGTAAAATACTGATATTCCTGTTCTGCACCATTTTCTCGCACAGCTTTGTATAGCCCTCACGAGGCATCCCCTGATATTTATCCGTAAAATAGCGCGTATCCCGACTGAAGCGCAGCGGAATGCGGGAAATAACCGAGGTGTCGATCTCCGCCGGATCAAGTCCCCACTGCTTTTTCGTGTAATTCTCAAAAAACTTCTGATAGATCTCCTCCCCCACTCTGGACAGCGCCACATCACGGCTTGTTTTAATCTCCTTCATCGGAATTGCCCGCGCCGCAATAAAATGCTGCATCTCCTCCAGCGTCATAGACATGTGATAAAGCCGGTTAATTGTCTCAAGTGTAATCGGCATTGGGATCAGATTCCCGTCCACCTGCGTCAGAACGCGGTGCCAGAAATCGTTCCACTTTGTGAAACGTCCAAGATATTCGTAAACCTCCCTGTCATTTGTGTGGAAAATATGCGGTCCGTAATTGTGAATCAAAATTCCGTCCTCATTATAGGAATCATAAACATTGCCGCCGATATGGCTGCGCTTTTCCACAACCAGAACCCTTTCATTTTTCTGCGCGGCAATCCGCTCGGCCACGGTCAGACCGGCAAGGCCGGCACCAGCTACGACATAGGGAAAATACATAAGCTCACCTCTTTTATCAATAAAGAACACATCTTAAATTTTCAGACAGCTTCCCTGCATCCATTCTCCTCCCGGCGGCAGAATCCGAACCGGTCAGGCGGCAATCATCTTCTTCCGGGCAGAAGTTTTATAAAAACAGGCATAAGCCGGCCCTTTCAAAAACTGCCGTTCCTGTCTCACTGCCTCCGCCCTACTTAAATGCCCAGAACTTGCTGATCAGAAAATTCAGCGGCACGCTGATCAGCAGATTGATCACCGGCGCAAGGAATTCCGATACATGCAGGATCTGCACCCACAGCAGCAGTAAAATGCTGTTTAAAAACAGCCCGGTAAAGGAATAGGATATGTATGTTTTCAACAGAGTTCTCCAGACGGAACGCTTTTCTTCCTCCTTCTGCACGAAAACCTTTCTGCTGTTCCAGAAATACGACCAGAGAACACTGAGCAGAAACGCAATCAGCTGGGCGATCAGATAATCCGTGCCTTCCCATATCCCGAGCTTCCGAAACAGAAGCAGGCTGAGAAGATAAAGGACATAGGATACGGCGGTGTTGCTGAGCCCGACCAGTCCAAACCTTACAAACTGCAGAAATGCGGCCTGTCCCTGTTCCGAGGGTTCTCTTCCCAGAAAACGGAAAAATATTCCAAGCACCCTGCAGGCCGCTTTTTCCGTTAACCGCCACAGTCTATTTCCGAGTTCCTGCATGCGCTGTTCCCTCTTTAAAATACTCCCTGATCTGCGCCTCCATGCACTCCGTCACGTTGCCGCCGCGCCGGTAAACCATGCTCCATTCCACAGTTTTTTCCACAGCCTTTTCAATGTTCCAGTGCGGCCTCCATCCGAAGGTTTTCCGGATTTTAGAGCAGTCCAGCTTTAAAAAGCCGGCTTCGTGAGGGCCGCCGTCATACCGATTCAGCCACGCTGCGGCTTCTTTGGACGCCGCATTCCATTTTCTGCAGAACAGATCCACCAGCTCCCCGGTCGTCAGGCAATCCGCCTCCTCCGGCCCCACATTGTAACAGCCTGCAAGCCCGCCGTCCTTATACTGCGCTTCTGCAAGCATCAGATAGGCGGCAACGGGCTCCAGCACATGCTGATACGGCCTGGTGGAAAACGGATTCCGCACAATAATATCCTCGCCCCGTGTAGCCGCGCGGATGCAGTCCGGAAGGATCCGATCCGCTGCAAAATCCCCGCCGCCGATTACATTTCCGGCCCGGGCCGTCGAAACCGCAAGCTCCCGATCCTGAAAAAAGGAATTTATGTAGCTGCCCGTGACAAGCTCCGAACAGGATTTGGAATTGGAATACGGATCGAAGCCGTTCAGTTCCTCGTCCTCCCGGTAGCCCCACTCCCACTCCCGGTTCCGGTACACCTTGTCCGTGGTCACGTTGAGAAAGGATTTCACGGAAGGCGTCTGCCGGACGCATTCCAGCACATTGACCGTCCCGAGCACATTGGTTTCGTAGGTATAGACCGGCTCCCGGTAGGATTCCCGGACAAGCGGCTGCGCCGCCAGATGGATCACGATTTCCGGCTGTGCCTGCTCAAATACATGTTTTAAATGCGCAAGGTCGCGGATATCGCCGGAAACAGAATTCATCTGTCTGTCCGGGCAGCACAGCTCATACAGGCTTGTCCCCGAAGGCGCCGGAAGGCCGTAGCCGGTAATATCCGCCCCCGCCATCAGAAGCATCCGGCACATCCAGGACCCCTTGAAGCCGGTGTGCCCGGTAAGAAGGATTTTTTTGTTTTGGTAAAAAGAAAGATCGAACAATACAGTTTCCTCCTGTTTATTATAGTACAGTGCTTTTTCAGTTTATCTCAGCTTCTGTTCTGCGATAAAAACAGAACCGGGTGCCTCCGAACTCCCATACCGCTTCCGCAGAATGCGTTTCATAAAAGCCGTTCAGAGCCCCTCCCAGATAGACATTAAGACTGCCGACATCTGCATCGTTTACAAATACATCTCCCGAGCTGCATAACCACTCCACTACATAATCATGCGCTTTTTCCGAGGCCACGGCAAAATCAGGCATGTCAATGCCATAGTAGCCCGTATCCCGCCCCAGAAAACTGTAAATCTGCGACACACCCGTACCGATTCCCGGAGTATTTTCCGGCAGTACGGCAGTGATCTCCGAAAGTATCCCTTTTATGCCGTTCATATCCCGGTTTCCTTCCCTTACGGATTCCACAAAAAAATACTGGCTGACCGTCATGAAATCCAAAGTCAGAACAAAAGCAGCTGCAATCGTCGCGAACGCACGTAAAATGCCGTTTCCAAATTTATTTTCATGCCAGATATCCGACCGCATTGCATATTCTGTTAAAAACATTAATATAATTGCCGAGACAGGCAGTACAATATATAGATTTCCGTAGACGGAACGATTGACAAAATAGATCATCTGCACCGCACACAGGATAACACAGCCTGCCAGAACTACCAGCTTTGTATCTTCTCTCGGCCTTCCGCACAGATTCGTGCTCAGCAGAACTGCCGCAATTGATACACAAAACAGTCCCAGAACCAGCATCCATGCACTTGGCATTGCGCCCAGATCAATATTCAGGCTGTTCATATACGGGTTTCCCAAATACGGGAACAATAATTCCCGCAATCCAAGCAGCGGTCCGCCGGCAAGCAGATTATAGCATTCCACGATAAAGACAGCTCCCAGCATGGCTACGGGAATCCATACCAGATTTTTCAGCGCCTTTTTCCATCCGGAAAAGTCCATAAAGGAGTGCCGCTGCAGCTGGTAAACAATTTCACTTCCCGCATAGGCCGCGACGCAGGCCAGCCCGGTTTCCAGATTCCACACAATCGCCAGAGACGATAGGATACAGCCGGGCAGATGGTATCGGAAGCTTCTTTTACCGTTTTTCTGTTTCCATGTAATATAAGCCAGCATATAACCCGCAAAAAGTACCCGATGCGGCCATATCTGCAGATAAATATTTGAAAAAAACAGATTAAAAGCCCGGATAACCGCCAGACAGCCAATCAGTTTCAGCCCTGTTGACTTCACCATACCCTCCATTACATAAAAATAACAGATAAGGCTGGTGATCATTATAACAGACATAACTGCCATAAAACTCTGAAAGCTTCCACCCCCCCCCCATATTTTTACTAATGGTGCGGCAAGTATCCCGTAAAATCCATATACCCCGCAATTTATCTCACTGTACGGCTGCAGATGCAGAACTCGATAAATCGAATGGAAATAGGCATCCGTATGATAGAGATTGTACCATGAGGCGAACGGGTTGGGCTGATACAGCGCATAAGCTGCCGTCAGAGCCAATGCAAGGTAAAGCGGCGTCAGCTTTACCTGACAAGCCGTTCTCGGTCTGCGGATAAATATGCGCACCTGTATGATGCAGATCACTGCAACCAATAAAAACAGGTTCTCGATTTTTTTCGTAATATGCCACGGCAAATAAAAGGAACCTGCATCTGCCACAAACGGTTCATAATAAAAAACACTGATCAGGGCTGCCGCAAGCGCAAGAGCGGTAACTCCTTCCAGAACAATCTCCCGCGCCCCATCCTCCGTACATGTCCTGTTCTTCCACCGGCGGGAAAAAACAGTACAGAAAATCGGCATCGTGACAGCTGCAAGGATAATTGCCGAAATGTAATAGACAATATCATGGTTGATTCCTTTTGTCTTCTCACGGAAAAATCCCCATCGAATCCAGCAGAGCCCCCAGAGAATTTCCAGCGCCAGTACTGCTCCGACAGCTGCAAATGCTGCATATCTGTTTATGGGATTCCTTTCCTTACACGGCTTCTCTGCGGATATTCTCCTGTTCGGACAGACTATTTGTCCGAGTGCCGGCAATATCGCAGTTTTCTTCCGTTTCTTTTTCATCGCTCTCAAAGTTAATTCTCTCCTCCTCTATCACCAGCGGCCGTTTCATAATCCTTTTGTTCATACTTAATATGTATTCCCCCAGCAGCCCGATAAAGAAGATCTGCACCGAGCCGAGAATACATACAGCCAGCAGCACGGGAATCGTTCCGGCCACAAACCTTTCCCAATGGATCAGCTTCATAATCAGATAAGCAAAAGCGATCATCAGACTGATTCCGGAAAGAACCGAGCCGATAATGGTTGCAATCCTCAGACCGACTTTGGTATAGGATGTAAAACTGAGCATTGCCGCATCATACAGAGTCGCCCAGTTGTTGTGCGTTTTTCCCGCAGCCCTCTTCTGCTGTTCATAAGGGATATCCTTCCGCCGGAATCCAAGCTCCGCCACTATCCCCCGCAAAAAGGGAGTCGGATCATCCAGGTTTCTTAAAACCTCAAGAAAACTTCGGTCATACAGGCCAAATCCGGTAAAATGCTCAATCTGCTCTATATCCGACATCCTTTTAATTGTCCTGTAATAGCACGTCCGCAGAAACCGCATTGCCTTATTTTCTCTGCTTGCGGTTTTGATGCCGCAGACAATTTTATAGCCATGTTCCCACTCCTCTACAAATTCCGGTATCAGCTCCAGCGGGTCCTGAAAATCGCAGGCAACCAGAATGGCGCAATCCCCTGCCGCCTGGCACATTCCGTAGTAGGGGGAATTGAACTGCCCGAAGTTTTTCGCGTTGAATATTGCTCTCACCCGGGCATCGCCGCTGCAGATTTCCCGCAGGTGTTCCCTGGTTCGATCCCTGGAATCGTTATCAATAAACAGAATTTCATAGGAATACTCTGCAAGTTTCGCTTTTAATATTTCTTTTGTTTTACGATACAGCTCTCTGACATTCTCTTCCTCGTTATAACATGGTATTACAATACTGATTTTTTTTGCGCTGTCCGCCACCGTATCTCACCGCCCTTCTATCATGCTTTCATTTCCTTCATGATTTGTAAAATGCCTTCTGAAAAATCGACTTCCGGATTCCAGCCCAGGAACTTCCGGATTTTTCCGATCTCCGGCTCAAGCGCCGGGGAACCTTCCGGATTCGCTTTTGTTTTTCCAAGTTCATAACGTCCTGTCCGATTGGATAAAGTGTATATTTCCTCAACAAAATCCTTCAGCGGCCGGGTGTCCGCGCCGGCCACGTTATAAATCCCGTCCATCGCTTCACAGTGCACTATCTGCATAATGGCACGGACAAAATCATCAATATGGAGATAATTCCATTTCTGAGAACAGCTTCCCAACAGAATATTTTCCCCGCTGTTAAATGCTTTCACACAGCTGCTCACCAGAGAGGAAGCGCGATCTCCCGGTCCGTATACGCTGAATATTCGCAGATGTACAAAGCGGATTCCCTTTCTCTTCAGAAACTCTTCTGCTCTCCTGGAAAATTCCAGCTTGGCCTTTCCGTAAGCAGATACCGGGCAGCATTCCGTATTTTCGGCGATCTTTCCATGAATGCGGCCGTATTCCGCCTGAGAACCGGAAAAAATAAATGACCCGCACCCAAGCTTTTCACAGATCCTCAGGGCATCCATGGAATAGGAAATGTTCCGGCTCTGTATGCTGTCGTCCGCTCTGCCGGCGTACCCCGAACCATCCCAGGCAAAATGTATAAAAACATCCGCCCGGTCGGTCTCTTTGCAGAACTTGTCCAGCTCGCCCAGATCACCGTAAATATAGCGTATATTGCTGTTTTTCGGAAGCTGCGCAAGCGAAGAAGAGGATTCTCTTACCATTGCGTATATCGTATGCCCTTCCTGTGCCAGACTGTTCAACGTATTCCTGCCAAGAAAGCTGGTCGCCCCCGTCATTACTATTGTTTTCAATCTCTGCCTCCTCACTCAGGCTTCACAGTGCACCATAACCTTAATCAAATCCGAAGGCTTGTCCCGCATCATGCAAAGAGCTTCTTCCACCTTATCCAGCCCGTACAGATGATGAGTAATTAGCGGCTGCGGGTCCAGACGGCCGAAGCGCACCATTTCCATTATCCTCTCCGCCCGGGCGCGGCCGCCCCTGGCCAGCTCCAGATGCAGCGTTTTCCCGCACATTCCCCTGCCTCCCGAAAAAATCGGCAGCGGCAGAAAGCCGGTTCCTCCAAAGTAGTTTACATTGGAAATGGTTCCAATCCCATAGCGCGTCATATCAAAGGCCTGGGCCAGAACTTCCGCATTTCCTCCCGCGATAATCGTACTGTCAGCACCGACGCCGCGCGTCATCTCTTTCACCTGATCCGCGATGTTCCCGTTCTTATAGCTTATAATGTCCGTTGCGCCGTATTGCCGAGCCAGCTTCGTGCATACCGGCCGGGTGCCGACGGCAATAATCCTTCCGGCGCCGGACAAGGCCGAGCCCGCTACCGCCATCAGCCCGATGGGGCCGATCCCTATCACACATACGGTATCGCCAAATCGGATATTGGCATATTCTGCCCCTGTAAAGCCGGTTGTCACCACATCCACGCACATCAGCGCCTGCTCCTCCGACACGCCGTCCGGGATATGTGCCAGCGTAGTATCCGCATCCCGGATCAAAAACTGTTCCGCAAACACTCCAGGCTGCGTCCTGCCAAGCTGATGGCCGGAAAATGGAGCCCCGGCGTGCCGGTCGTTCCCTTCCTGAATACCGATCTCCCTCCAGTCCGGCGTAATTGCAGGTACCGCCACTCTGTCTCCCGGCCGGAAATCTCTAACGTATTCTCCGACCTCTGCAACCTCTGCGATCGCCTCATGTCCAAGCACCTGGTCAGGTATTTTCGGCGTCCCTCCTCCGAAAACCGTATGGACATCGGAGGAACAGGGCGCAACCGCAATCGGCCGCAGAACAGCTCCCCATGGCGTTACCTTGGGTTTCTTAACATCGGACCACAAAACTTGTCCAGGCCCGGCAAATACAAAAGCTTTCATTGTCAACTCTCCCCCGTTGTCAATTCTACCAAAGCTGAATTCTTCAGAAGCTGGATTCTCCCGAAATCTAAAATCTCATTTTCCTTCGGTTTCTGTAATCTCCGAATCTTCAGATCTATAGATCTTTATATTTTGTGATCTTCATATCTCTGAAGTCTTTCCCCCGTAACGGCAGCAATCTCCACTCTGGTTCCAAATTTTTCTCTGATAATTCCTGCAATCTCTCCGGTATATCCCGGGGCGATGATTATAATCTGATCTACCGGCCGGCTCAGCGCCTCATCCGGCGAAAGAATCGGGATATGGGATACCGGCGCGTATCTCCCCTGCTTGAACGGGGCGGAATCTATGATGTATTCTACCTTTTCTGCAAGGCCTGCGGCCGCCGCCAGGGTAAATCCCTGATGGCTCGCCCCCCAGAGAGCGGTTTTTTTCTTACCCCCCCCCCGGATAGTTTATATATGTATTTACCTCGTCGCAGAGCCGGGCAAGGTTCCGGGAAAGCCTGCCCCCATCCTGCCTCCTTCTTTTCCGCACGACAACCGACAAGGTATCCCGGTTCACCACCTCCTGCTCCAGAACCTCAAAGCCGTTCTTTTCCATTAGAAAGCGCAGCGTGTCAAAGGTATAATAGGCCAGATGGTCCCGGATCAGTTCATACCAGCTGTCCTGTTCCAAAATATATTCCAGGCTCGGAACCGTAACCAGCCCAATCCCTTCCCCGCTCAGATTGCTGGAAATCCCCTGCAGCATCCCGTTCGGGTCGGGCTGATGCTCCAGAAAATTGAAGGAGAGAAACGCATCAAACGGGCCGCCCGGAATCCGTGCCGCGCCATCCTCCACAAAACCCTCCGCCACCGAAAGCCCCCGGTTTTTCGCCTTGAAAACCAGCTCCCGTTTATGCTCTATGCCAAAAGCCCTCACCGGGAATTCCTTCAGAATGGATAAAAATTCCCCCTGCCCGCAGCCCACCTCGATAATTTTCCTGTTCTTCAGCCGGTATTTTTCAACCAGCGCGGAATACTGCCGCCTTCTCAGGCTGACCATGGTTGTGGAAAGGCCTCCCGAACGGATCACATCCCGGAAATAGCTGACCGGCCCGCAGTCCAGCTGCACCAGGCCGCAGCCCCTGCACTGACAGAGGCGCAGCGTTATGCCGGCGTCGCTAGAAATTTCTTCCATATCAGGAATATCCTGAGCGGATGCCGGCATATTCTCCAATTCCATCAGCGGCTCCGAAAATAATGCCTCCCCGCATACCAGACATTTGAGCATTTTATTCCCGTGCATATTGCCGCCGCGTGTGATGCCGCCTTCCGGAAAAGTTTGAAAACACTTTTCTTTCATATTGCCTTTTCTCCTTTCCCTGCTGAGCCTGCTGCATCTGTTCTGACGGCGTCCGCTCTGCCCGCATCTGTTCCGGCGGCACCTGTTCCGGATGGCATCTGTTCCGTCAGCATCCGTTCTGACTTGCTCCCGGCAGGTTTGCTTTTCTCCGGTTCCAAACTGCCAGGTTCCTGCAAAATCAGCGGAATAAACATGTTTCTCTCCAGCTCTTCCCGCGGCAGAAACGGCGCAAGATCCTCCAGGGGCGGACTGATCAGCGTTCCGTCCGCCATCCGCCGGGTACTGCTCTTGGGCTCCCACACCTGTTTTGTGTCCGTGAAGATTTCGCAGAAGACATAGCCCTCCGTTTCCAGCGCCCTCTGCACGGCCTGTTTCATCTCCTTGTTGGAGTGCGCTTCAATATACGGGAACCCGAAGGCCTCCGCCAGCTTCCGGTATTCCGGGAAGGACAGATCCCCGGATTCCGGACCGATCCCGATTCTGCTGTGCTCTGAAAATAAATTGCTCTGCGTAATCCGTATGGAATGATATCCTTGATTATTAATAAGGAATAGTTTAACCGGCAGTTTATTGGTAACAACGGTCTGGAGCTCCTGCAGGTTCATCATAAGGGAACCGTCTCCTTCCAGACATATTACATTTCTGCCCCCCCCCCCCGCAGCACACAGGCCGATGGCGGCGGGCAGGCCGTATCCCATGCTTGCCACGGCATTGTTGATAATGAACCGGGTTCCTTTTTTGATGCGCCAGGCCTGATGCCCAGCAACACAGCAGGCGCCGTTGGATACCGCGGTCAGGCTTCCCTCCGGCAGCTGCCCGCTCAGACAGCGCACAAAAGCATAGACATTCGCTCCGCTGCCGTTTTCCTCCCGCTGCCGCCCGCTCACCACCGGATAATCGGCTTTCCAGCGCCGGCAGATTGCAGGCCAGTCCGTTTTCCGGAAAACCGTTCCTGCTTCTTCCGAAGCCACCTTAAGGAGCCGTTTCAGGAAATCCTTTGCATCCGCCCATACCGGCATGTCCACATGGATGGCCGGCTTCTTCATTTCCGCCCGGTCGATGTCCACCATAATCACCTCGGCGGCCCGCGCCCAGGTACCGTAATCATAGCCGGTCTGCCGGATGGAAATCCGCGTGCCGAGCGCCAGAATCAGATCGGAATTCTGCACGGCAAAATTCCCCGCACGGTCTCCCATGTTGCCGCCGCGCCCCGCATACAGCGGATGCGCATCCTCGATGAGATCCACCGAATTCCAGTAGGTTACAACCGGGACATTCAGTTTTTCCACCGCTTCCCGGAACAGACGGAAGCCGCCGGACAGGCGGATTCCGCCCCCTGCGTAGATTACCGGCCTCTCGGCGGCGCGCAGCTTCTGCAGGATGGTCCGGATTGTGCCCTCGGATACTACAGGAGGCAGCTGTGCATCGTCCTCCGCCGGATCATAGCCCTGCAGTTCCTCCGTCTCGATGCTGCTCCCCTGATAATCCACAGGGATATCGATCCAGACCGGACCGGGTCTTCCCGTTACGGCCAGATGCCATGCCCGTTCCAGAACAAAGCGGATTTTTTCCGGATCCTCCAGCATAACGGCGTATTTCGTCATCGGTTCCACGGATTTAACAATATCATACTCCTGATCTCCCGCCGACCTCAGCGGCAGCCCCTCCGTGTACCGCATGGCATACCGGGCTGTTGTGGTGTATTTTACCTGCCCGGAAATCACAAACATCGGGACGGAATCCAGCCATCCGCCCAGTACCCCCGTAAGTGCATTTGTTCCGCCCGGTCCTGTGGTGACACACACCGCTGCCATCCGGTTTTCCAGGCGGGCGTAAGCCTCCGCCGCCATCGCACAGGCCTGCTCATGATGATTGTAGGTCACCCGCAGGCCCGGATGATGCCCCAGTGCATCATTCAGGTGCATTGCTCCCCCGCCGACCACGGTGAAAACATCCGTGACGCCCTTTGACATCAGAAAGTCTGCTACATAGTCCGCTAAGCGCTGACGCATTGATTTTCCTCCTTTATTTCGTTTTCTGCCGGCTGACGTTTTCTGCCCGCCGGCACTGCCGTTTTTTGTCCGCAGCGCCGGCAGACAGCACAAGCTTTGTATTTCTCACATTTCCATCAGCCTTCTGTACAAATCCCGATCAAGGGTAGGCTCCTGATCCTGATTCGGCTTTCCAAACTCCACTTTTGGAAAAACATAGGTTTCTTCCCGCAGTTTAATTTCCACCAGCACGGATTCGTCCGTTTTCATAAAATCTCCCGTAATCTCCGAAACGTCCTCATAACAGAAATAAACCATATCATAGGCTTCTGCGAGCTTTTTGAAATCAGGGGCAGAATAGCCCCCTCCGGCTACGGTCTGAGTGTAATTTTTGTAAAAATACATTTCCTGGAAATGCCGTATCATACCCAGAGCATAATTATTGAAAACAATAACTTTCACCGGGAGCTTTTCCCTCCGAATAAATTCCAGTTCCTGCAGATTCATCTGTATCCCTCCGTCCCCATGAAAGGAAACAACCGGCCTTCCCTCTGCATAATAAGCTCCGATCGCAGCAGGCAGTGAATATCCCATCGCGCCCATTCCTCCGGAAAACAGAATTTTCTGTCCCCGTTTAACCGCACAGGACTGTGCAACCCACACCTGATTTTGCCCGACATCCGCCGTAATCACCGTATTTTCCGGAATATATCTGCTGAGCGCCTCAACATAACGGTTGCCGCTCTGCTCGTCCGTCCCTCTGAGCCGGGTAAAAATCTCCCGGCAGCAATCCAGCCACGCACGGTATTTATCTTCCGGTACGGAATAATCCTCCGTTAAAACTCTTATGACATCCGTTGCATCTGCCCGGATTGCAATTTCATCCTCATGCACTTTGTACTGCAGTTCTGCCGGATCGAAATCCACCCGGATAAGTTTTGCGCCAGGAGCAAAATTTTTACGTTCCCCGCCCACCTGCCTCACATCCATCCGGCTCCCGAGTACCAGAACAAGATCACTTTTTGCAACAATAAAATTAGCAGCTCTGGAACCGTATGCTCCCAAAAAACCGAAATTCAGCGGATGCTCCTTCGGAATCCTGTCCACGGCAATCATGCTTGTCACCACCGGCATATTCACGGATTCAACAAATGCCAGAAGCCGTTCCTGCGGAATACTTTTTACTCCTGCTCCCAGCAGCAAGCAGGGACGGGACGCACCGTGCATTTCTTTGAAAAGAAGAGTGCGATCTTTCAGTAAAAATTTTACCCCCCCCCGTGATTTCCCGCCGTTTTCCTTCTGTCGGATGCCGATCTTCTCCCGCAGAAGAAAAGCTTTCTGAACATCCATAGGGATATCAAGCAGCACAGGACCTTTCCTTCCGGACAGCGCCAGCCTGCACGCCTTGTGCAGCTCATACACCAGCTTTTCAGCACTGTCAATATACGCCGCATACTTTGTTACATTTTTTACCATGTCTACAATATTTGTTTCCTGAAAACCTCTTTGGCGGACATTGTATTTATACCTGTCCTGTCAGAAAAATCACGGGTACGGAATCGAAATAAGCATGGCAGATTCCCGTAATCAGGTTCGTTGCTCCCGGCCCGCTTGTTGCATAAGCTGCCCCAAGCCCGCCGCCCGCCTGGGCGTAAGCGCAGGCCTCGAATGCGGCGGCCTGCTCATGATAGCTCAGATGCGACTGAATCCGAGGGCTGTATTTCGACAGAGAATCCATGAAATGCGTTACCATACCGCCGGGATAACCGAATACATGCTGTACGCCATTTTCCACCAGAAATTCAACAATATAATCCGATACTTTTACTCTTTCATGATCCTCCATGCTGTACAATACTCCCTTTCTGCTTATCCGGCAGCTGCCGTTCCCCCCCCGAAGCCCGCACCGCTTTTCTCCTGAGCGCAGGAAGCCCGTTCTACCGAATCGCTTCCCGGATCATCTCCGCCATATAATCAATCTTCTCGTCCGTCATCCCCGGATACAGGCCGACCCAGAACGTATCCCGCATAATGCGATCCGTGTTTTTCAGCGTCCCGGCCACGCGGTAGCCCTTGCCCGCCGCCCTCATGGAATCAAAACATGGCTGCCGGATCAGGTTGCCGGCAAAGAGCATCCGCGTCTGAATGCCGTGCTCCTCCAGGTACGAAACCACACGGTTTTTCTCCACTCCCTCAAGACAGGTAAGCAGGAAGCCGAACCAGCTCGGACGGGAATTCCCGCACGCCTCCGGCAGGATCAGCTTATCTTCGCAGCCGGAAAGCCCCGCCTTCAGACGATCGAAATTATGCCGCCGCCGTTCCACAAAGCCCGGAAACTTTTTCAGCTGCGCACAGCCGACTGCCGCCTGCATATCCGTCGCCTTCAGGTTGTAGCCGAAATGGGAATAGACATATTTATGATCGTAGCCCGGCGGCAGCTCCCCGTACTGCCGGTCGAAGCGGTGCCCGCACAGGTTGTCGCAGCCGGACGGGCAGACACAGTCCCTCCCCCAGTCCCGCAGGGAACGGAGGATGCGGTTGAAAAGCGGGTCGTTCGTATATACTGCTCCGCCCTCACCCATGGTCATGTGGTGCGGCGGGTAAAAGGATGAAGTGCCGATATCGCCCACCGTTCCGGTCAGCCGCTCCTGCCCGTCCAGGGTATAGACCGATCCGAGCGCATCGCAGTTGTCCTCGATCAGCCACAGGCTGTGCCGGTCACAGAATTCCCGCACCGCCTTTAAGTCAAACGGGTTTCCCAGCGTATGCGCAGCCATCACCGCTTTGGTTTTTTCCGAGAGAGCCTCCTCCAGCCTGGAAACATCCAGGTTGTACTGCGGAATGGTAATGTCGATAAAGACCGGCACGGCCCCGTACTGGACGGCCGGCGCAACCGTGGTCGGAAATCCGGCCGCTACAGTGATCAGCTCGTCCCCCGGCCGGATCTGCCTCTCGCCCAGCAGCGGGGAGGTCAGCGCCATAAAGGCGCAGAGGTTGGCGGAGGAGCCGGAATTCACCAGGGCGCAGTACTTTACGCCGAGATATTCCGCAAAACTCTTTTCGAATTCCTCCGTATACCGCCCGGAAGTCAGCCAGAATTCCAGCGCGGAATCCACCAGGCGGCACATCTCATCCCGGTCGTAGACGCGCGATGCGTAGGCGATCCGGTCGCCGGGACGGAATTCCTTTTTCGGGTTGTGATAGGTATCGCAGTAGTCGGCAACCAGGTCTAATATCTGCTGTCTGGCCTGCGCCTCGGTTTCCGGCCCGTTTTTCTTTTCGGCTGTCCCGGCTCCGGCAATCTTTTGGTTTTCCCTTCCGGCGGCAGCGCTCTCCGGCATGATCTTTCCGTTTTCCGGTGTTTGCGCATCCCGGTCTCCTGCTATTTTGTTCCCGGCTTCCATTTTTGCGGCTTCTGTCTTTCCGGCCGGTTCCTTCCCGTTTCCCATTCTGATTCCCTTTCCTTTCCCCGGTCTCCCGGTTTCCGTTCCTTCTCTCCTGCCTGTCTGCCTCTTCGCGGACGAAAGCCCCTGCCCCGTCACTTTTTCTCTTCCTTATTCTCTTCCTTTTTCCAGACCATCCACGGAGCGTTCCCCGCGGCGGCCAGCTCCTCCAGCTGCTGCCTGTCCCGCTGGGTATCCATGCACTTCCAGAAGCCCGTGTGACGGTATGCCATCAGCTGCCCGTCTGCCGAAACGCGCTCGATCGGCTCCTTTTCAAACACCGTGGAATCCCCCTCGATATAGTCGAAGATCTCCGGGTTCAGCACCATAAACCCGGCGTTTACCACGCCGCCGTCCGCTGCATTTTTCTCCCGGAATTTCTCGATTGCCCCGCCTGCGCCGATCTCCAGCACACCGAACTGCTGTCCGACATTCACGGCGGTCATGGTCGCAGTCCTGCCGTGGCTTTTGTGGAATTTTACCAGCTCCCTGATATTCACATCGGAAACGCCGTCCCCGTAGGTCAGCTGGAACGGCTCGTCCCCCACGTAGGAACGAATCCGCCGAATCCGGCCGCCCGTCATGGTGTGCAGCCCGGTGTCCACCAGCGTTACCTTCCACGGCTCCGCCTCATTGGTATGCACCTCCATGTGGTTTTCCATCGTAAAATCAAAGGTGACGTCGCTGTTATGTAAATAGTAATTGGCAAACCATTCCTTGATCACCTGCTGCTTGTAGCCGCAGCAGATAATAAATTCGTTGTACCCGTAGAACGAATACTCCTTCATAATGTGCCAGAGGATCGGCTTTCCTCCGATCTCGACCATCGGTTTTGGTTTTAAATGGCTTTCTTCGCTGATGCGCGTGCCGAAGCCGCCGGCCAGAATTACAACCTTCATTGTATGTACCTCCAGTAAAAATTTTATCCTGATTTATGAAATAATCCGTGAATCTTATTTCGCTAAGTATTTGTAAAAATGTTTTTCTTCCGGATCTGCCACCAGAAAATTTTCCATCGTGAACGGGTCTTTATCCGAAAGAGTATATACCCAGTCATTAACAATCGGAAATGTTTTCTGATCTCCGATTGCATCCAGCTCCGCTGCAATCTGGCCAACCGGACTCAGAATGGATAATCCGAGCACGCATAAAATAACCAGATTTCTTGCCTTCAGCTTTTTATCAATGACTTCTTCATTCAAGTAGACAACGGTATAATACATCAGCATAAACAAAGCCGGAAGCGATGCATTCATACAAAAATCTCTGCCGCCCTTCTTGCCGAATTCAATAAGCGGACACAGAAGCAGGGAAACAACGACGACCTTAAAAATGTAATTGTGCCTGTATTTCCCATGTATCAAAAATGCTATCACGCCAAATTCCAATACCCAGAACAGCACAATACCAAGCAGTCTTGGTTTATCAAAATATTCCAGCGGCAGCATCATAATTCCGCCGCCACTCTCCTGACTTGTTGTTGTATTGCAGGTATAAAACAATAACATAATGGGAAAAACAGTAATTGCAGCACATATATTTTGTATACTGAACAGCTTTGATAAAAATCCCTTTATCTTTTTACATTTTACACTTTCTTTCAGTTCCGCCGTAAAGAAAGCCAGCATGAAAACCGCCAGTCCCAAAAACGGGAGGGGCGCAAACGGGAGCAGGCACAGACCCAGAAAAGCATAGTTTTGTATGTTCTTTTTATTATCCAGCGCTAAAAGCGTTGCAATCCACAAAGGGGCGGCCTGATTGTATATTTCCATCAAAGTTTCCTCGTTTGTCCGGTAAAAGAAATTAAACGAGTATCCATTGAACAGCCCGTCCAGCCAGCCCAGAAAACTGTTTAAACTGAAAGGGTACAGGTTAATATTCAAGATCTGCGTTACTGCACTTCCAACAATATTCAGTCCGCTCCAGCCAAACAGCAGCACAGCTGCACACCAGCTCCCGCCGGCTGTTTTTATTCTGCATATATGATTTAATATTAAAAAAGTCAGAATCACGCCCGCGTATGTCCACAGAAGCAGAACAAGATTTCCCGCCGTCCAGCCCAGTACTTTTCCTGCCAGTGCCGGAACCATCCAGTAACAAAGATAATATACCATGGCATGTCCTGACTCCGGATAAATCACAGGCCACTTATAGTTTATCAGATCACGAAAGATCGCGGTGCGCCACGGATGATCATAAGCGCTTACAAAAAAGTTTCCGACGCCCGTTGTCCATACCCAGATTGCCAGAAAAGCGGCGATTGCAATCAAGTGCTTTTTTGGTATTGCAATGATATCCTTATTCGCTGCATAGCTTTGTTCAAATAATGTAATACCGCCGACAAGCAGGATAACCGCAGCCGGAATCCCGATATACCACCGGAGCCATGTCAGAAAAAAAATACAGATCGGCAGCACCAGATAACCCAGACCGACACCGACGACGATCCGATACCGGATAACAACCATTCCCTGATTATCCCTGTTTCCATTATCCAATGGAATCTGTTCACTCATAAATCCATCCCTCCGCTATTCTGCCTATTCTCTGTATTCGTTTCGGATTCCGGCATTCGACAGATTATTTACAATACTGTTGAATCGGACGCTTATTGCTTCCACGGCAAACATCTGGGGTTCCATAATCACATTGTCAAATATATCATTTACATAGCAGTTTTCACCAACAAATATGCCGGAATAATGATCCCCGGTTATGCTGTTCCTGCAGATAATATTTTCATAATCCGGAGTAAAGTCCATATCCTTGCTCTCAACATCTGCAACTGCTGCCCCTGCCTCAATCCCGAAAAAATGGAATACATCGTTTTTTCCCCTGTTGTTATCCTTAACTATATTTTCGCTTATCAGGCATCTGACCGTAGTCCTGACCATCTTAATCCCGCCGCCGTAATTATTTATAACTATATTATTTTCCAGTATGTTATAAGCTGTATTGTCCAGCGATATACCCGGCAGCTTTGCTTTTGCAGAACCATCCTCCATCCTTCCGGCATCCAGAACAAAATCCATCCTCAGATCTTCATCGGTCTGTCGAATTCTCTGTCCATTGCCGTCAAAAATATTTTCCTTTAAGTAAAAACCTATCGTACCATAATCCAGGCAAATACCCTCTTTATCATTTTCTTCTACTTTATTTCCTATTACAAAACAATTATAAGCTCCATCCGAATATATTCCAGAAGCATTATTATGGGATACTTCATTGTCGCGTAAAATAATATTATGAGGACACGCCAGATTCCCGTACAGGTTTTCCTTGCGCGGAAAATGATGTGCCTGGTCAAAGGTCTCCCATATATTCCCTCTGTCCTCAGAAACGACATTGGTCATAACAATTCCGGCCATCCAATTGGATGTTCCGCGGTTGCCGCAAATCTGATTGTTTTCAATAAGGCCGTCGGATACTTCACCGGACAAATATACTCCGCCGGCTCCGTTCTCATTCAGCACATTATTACTTATTTGAAAGCCTTTCAGTTTTCCCGAAATACAAATTGCTTTTTCCTCCATGCAATTTATTGTACAATTGGTGATCCTTACATTTTCTCCCCCAAGAAGAAATATTCCGTATTTTGCATTTCCCTCCATTTTAATATTGTCTATCCAGACATTGGAGATATTTTCACCAAATATTGCATTGGTATTTTCTTTGCAGATAAATTCTACTCCATTCCCTGTAATATATATATTATTTATTAAAGAAATATCGCAATTCAATTCAATATATTCGGAAATAATATTAATAACTGCACCGGGGTTGGCATTCATCGTCTCAACCAGTTCATCTGCTCTGGTTCCATTAAAATCCACGGTTATTTCCCCGTTCAAATCCTCTGCACAGAGGGATGCAATGCTTTGTTCTGTATTTTGAAGATTTTTTTCAGGATATAAAAATGCAGCTTTCTCGATTTGCAATAATTCTATTTTTTTCATAACCTGCAGAGAATCGACCAGATTCTTCCGATCCTTTGCCTCCATCCGCTCAAACTCGGGCAGGGCATGCCTCGTTAAAATATCAGTATTGATATCGTTTGAAAAACGGACTTTTGTTCCAGTCAATTCATCTCCGGCCTGACTGGCAGGGTTTTCATTTTCGGGCAATCTTTTTTTCTCCTTTATATATCCGGCAAGCAGTCCTGATACCATCACAAGAACGGCCAAAAGGACAACTATATTTCTTTTATTTTTCATGTTTCTCCTCCATCCCCAAATACCTTTCCCAGAAATCTCTCCTCATCATTTCCCTTCCGCGCTCCCTGTATTCCCGGTTCACATCCCTGTAAACCCTCTTCGTCTTCCGGATCAGCCTCCGCAGCTGACGCATGCAGGCTCTGGCTTCCTTTTTATCCCTCACGGTGACAAAGCCTCTGCGGCTCGCCTCGTCATAATTCAGAATTTTTTCCGTGCGGTAGACGCTGCAGTATCTTGTGTCCACGGTCGGAACTACTCCCTGCCTTCTGCGCGGCTTCAAGAACGTTCCGTTCAGCGTTGTTCTTCGGAGCACCCGGCGGCTCAGCCGATAGCTGTCCGAATCCTTGAGTGCCCGGTCGAGCATCCCGCAGTCAAAAACCGCGTCCAGCTCCTGCACCGGCTGCAGCCGGTAGCCTCCGCCCATTACCCGCCCGTGCAGCGTCTCGCCGTCCTGCTCCTTCAGCCAGTCGATGCCCCTGTAATAATCCGACACACCCTGCAGCAGAAGGCGCGCGTTTTTATACCGGTACAGATAAACCTCGCTTTTCACCCAGTTCCGCATCACGCGGATAAAGCTGCGCGGCTCCAGTTCCCGGCCGTGCAGAGCATTGTCGATCAGGCGGTTGCGCAGAATATAGTAATACATCGCGGAGGAATATTTATTCTCAAACGGCTCATGCCAGACGCAGATCCCGTTCAGCGCAATAATATTCTTTGCATTGCGCAGCCCGTATTCCACATCATCCCCCCGGATAAACACCGGGATCGGCAGATTATCATCCCTGACCACGCTCAGCGGAACGGCGCAGAACCACCAGGCTGCAAAATCAACGCTTTCCTCGATTTCATTGAAAAGACATGCCTCAATGGACCTCAGATCCACCCCCTGCTTTCTGCTGATCAGCTCCCCGGAATTCCAGGCTGCGCCGGATTCCGTCTGCAGATACGGGAAATCCAGCCTGAGCATCGCGCCGCCCACAAACGCCCCCTTGTATTCCTCCTTCAAAAGGGAGAGGAGCCGCCAGGTTCGGAATACAGCCTCCGGCTCAATCACGATGTCGTCGTCCATTAAAAGGGCATGGGTATGTCCGTACTTTTCCATGTCCCTGCGGATTTCAAGCAGCCCTCTTGTAAAACCGCCGGAGCCGCCCACATTCCTGTTTTTTATAAGACAGATGTGATTTTCCAGCGTACTGTCCGCCGTCAGTTCGTTTTTTTCCAGGGTTCCCGCATTGTCAACCACATAGATCCGCACACCGCCGCGAAGCTCCCGGTACATTTCTTTTTCAAATATTGTTTTTCCGAGAAGCGCCATATTTCTTTTTACAAATTCTTCCCGCCGGAACGTACAGATATCCAGGGCCAGCCGGACGCTGTCCGTCTGCTCCTCCCTGAGCCCGGTCCAGTAATATCCTCCGTACAGTACGGTATCCTCCAGCGCGAGAATATCCGCCGAATATATGCCCATGCATCCGCTTTCCCAAAACGGCAGGCTGACCTCTCCGCCGTCCGATTCCAGCACCTTTTCCTCCAGGTAATGCTTGATTACCTGCCCCCGGCTCCGCTCGTTCCACAGCAGCGTAACGCGCGCCTTTCCGCGGAAGCGCAGGGTCAGATTGACCTGTTCTATCCTGGTATATTTCCGCCATTTACCGATGGAAAATCCGTTAAAATAGGTATCCAGATAAACCGCGGCATCCTCCTCCAGCAAGATCCCCGGCTCTCCCTTTGTATAGCTTACCTTTCCGTCATTTCTACGAAAATACATTTCCTCCTCCGTACAGATTCCCAGAGAAGGAAATATTAAATTCTGCAGCCTTATCATTTCTCCTCACAATCCGCCGTGCTTAACGGCATCCGGTACCTTCCGCCGGATTTGTCTGCCCGCACCGCATACAGCATTCCAGTTATATTTCCCGCGCCTGCCAGCTTTTCTGTTCAGCTGCCTCTCTCCTGCTCCGCCAGATACTCTTTGCACACCTCTGCCGCCGTACCCGCCATGCGGATTTCTCCCTTCTGCAGCCAGAGCGCATGGCTGCAGAGCCGCTGCACCTCCTCAATGGCGTGGGATACATAGAGCAGCGTTGTTCCGCCGGAAAGCATCTCGTCCATCCGCCGGTCGCATTTCCGCCGAAAGGCATAATCCCCAACCGAGAGAATTTCGTCCACCACCAGGATATCCGGGTGTACCGCCGTGGCAACCGCAAAGCCCAGCCTTGCTTTCATCCCCGAGGAATAATTTTTGACCGGGGAATCCAGAAAATCCTTAAGCTCTGCAAACTCCACAATTTCATCGAAATGCTCCTTCATATACTTTTCCGTATGCCCGAGAACACAGCCGTTCAGATAGATATTCTCCCTGGCCGTCAGCTCCTCGTCAAAACCCGCGCCCAGTTCAATCATGGGGGCTATCTGCCCGTTTACCTGAATGCTGCCCCGGCAGGGCTGCAGAATGCCGCTGATTGCTTTCAGCAGCGTGGATTTTCCCGAGCCGTTGGCCCCGATGATTCCCCATGCCTCCCCCCGCAGCACCCGAAAGCTGACATCCCGCACCGCCAGAAATTCCTGAAACATCAATTCCCTTTTCAGCATGCGGATCACATATTCCTTCAGATTGTCCACCTTTTGATTCGCCAGATTGAAACGGACGGTGACATGGCTGACGTCAATAATAATATTCTCTTCCATCCGCCCCTCCTAAATATACAAAATAAACCGGCTCTGCGTCCTTATAAACGCGGCGCTTCCGAATATCAGCATCACCAGGGCGGCAGCGCAGCCCGCTGCAATCATATCCGTCTCGGGCCAGATTCCGGTATAGAAAATATCGCGGAACTGCCTGACGTAATAATACATCGGATTCCAGCGCGCTACTGCCACGGCCACGCCCCGCGGCAGGGCCTCCAGCGGATAGAAAATCGGCGTCAGATACATCCAGGCCATCATAAGCGCATTATAAATATACTGAATATCCCGAAAAAACACATTTGCCTGAGCAAGAAACAGTCCGAAGCCCAGACTGAACAGGAAAAGCTGAAGCAGGACAAACGGAAACAGCAGGTTGTACGGGCTGAACTCTGCCCCGGTCGCCAGCATGATCAGCAGCAGTGCCAGCATTGTAAACAGCAGGTCGATCAGCGTACTGATCAGCCTGGAAAAAGTAAAAATATATTTCGGGACGTAGGCTTTTTTGATAATCGCGCCGTTCGAAGTAATCGAATGGATCGCCATACTTGTCGATGCCCGGAAGAAATTGAAAAGCAGCTGGCCGCAGAACAGATAAAGAGGATAGTTCTCAATATTTTCGCGGAACATCGCAGAAAATACAACGGCCATAACAATCATGGACAGCAGCGGGTCCAGCACGCTCCACAGATACCCGAGCACGCTTCTGCGGTACTTCAGCTTGATATCCCGCTTGACCAGCAGCCTGAGCAAATCCCTGTAGTGAAAAAAATCTCTTAAATGTCCCCGCCACTTTTTCATCCCTGTATTATCCGCTCCTTTTCCGCTCAGCAGCTCACCGTTGTTCGCCTTACAGCTTTTCGTCCCGTTGTTTTCGGCCTGTTTTTTCTGCATTTTCCTTCGCCTGCTTCCGCCACTCTTTCCCCGCCCTCCGGCTGCCGAAAAGCAGCCCGGGCATGATCCGCAGCAGCTCTCCCATACATTTTGCTGTCTCACGCCATGATTTCTGCACCTCAAATCCCGTTTGGCTTTTCGGCTCCAGCAGCAGCACCTGCTTTTTTCCCGCGCAGGCGCTTACCGGCGCTCCCATGCGCACGGCTGTTTTCCCGGAAGCCGGAAGAAAATATCGGACAATGGTTCGTATTTTCCCCATCCTGTTCCGTATGATATGTAAATTTTTTCCATTTCCGCAGCCAGATTCTGCACCGGTTTTCATCGGTTCAAACGGCTCCTGCAGTTTGAACGGCTCCTGCGGTTTGAGCAACTCCTGCGGGCCGGCTGCCCGCGGCCGGTAGCCCTCTTCCAGCACCTCCCGGTGCAGCGTCTCCGCATCCGTCCGGTACAGCCACCCGGGCCCTTTCAGAAAATCCCCTGCCGCCCGGACGGAAAGTGCAAAGTCGCGGTAGCGGTAACGGAAAACGGTTGCATAGAATCTCTCGCAGAGAACCGCAGCGGCGTTTTTGCAGCGGCTGCGCTCCGGATAAATCGCGTTTGTAATCAGCCGGTTTCTTGTATCGTAATATTCCAGCGCGGAGCTTCTCTTGTCCTCAAATTCCTCGTGCCATACGGCAATGCCGCTCAGATAAAGCGGAGGGCAGCCGCTGCGCAGGCTGTATTCCACATCGTCGCAATGCAAAAAAAACGGCAGCGGATATCCTTTTTGTTCGATATGCTTTCGGGGGATGCAGCAGTACCACCAGCCCGCATAAAGCTGTTTCCCCCGCAGGGGTTTTGCAGTCCTGAGAATATTTTCGCTTATGCGCAGATCGGTATTTCGGTAAGGGTTCCGAATCCGCCCGGCCGCCCAGTCCTCCCCTGCTGCATACAGAATATACGGCAGATCCCGGCGCAGCATCGCTCCGCCGACAAAGTTTTCCCGGTATTCTTCCTTTATGTATTGAAGAAAGCTTCTGGTACGCCGGAACGCTTCAAATTCGATCTGCACATCGTCATCCATCAGAATGACATGGGTCAGCTCCGGAAACCGCATCGCCTCCCTCAGCCCTCTTGCAAATCCGCCGGAGCCGCCTGTATTGGCGTTTAGGATCAGACGGATCCTCTCATCCTCCATCTGCTCCGGCAAAAGGCTTTTTGCATTGTCCACCACGAATATTTTTTCCAGTACTGCGCCGTCCCCGGCTTCCCGGTTCTCCCTCCTGAGTATCCGCAGGTTCCGAAGAATCTCCGCCTCCCTGCGGTAGGTGCAGGTTACGAGTGCCAGCCGGATTTCCCGCGCCGGCTCGTCCGTTTCGACAGCGCCGCTTTCAAACACCGTTTCCTTCGTTGTTTCCAGGGCAATGTAATAAAGCCCAGAATCCGTAACCGCCAGGTGAAAGGTAATCGTCTGCTTTCCGGAAAATTCCGTCTCCGCAATGCACACAGGCCTTCCTCTATCTTCTTCCGGCAGGCTCTTCCGCGCAGTGTGCAGAAAATCCTTCCCCGCATCCGGTCCTTCCGGATTTCCTCCGCCCCGCTTCATCAGCAGCGCCCTTCCCGCACCGTTCACCGATATCCGGAAGCGGATCTGTCTGACTGCCGTGCACCGCTTCCATTGTCCTGCCGGAAATGCATTAAAATAGGTATCGAAGGAAACGGACGTGTTTTCCGGGATCTGAAGTCCTGCTTCCCCGCTCCTCAGCCGCACGCCGGCATGATAATACAGCGCTTCCGTTCCGGCCGGCGCTTCCGCTCCCCACACAATTTTCTGTAAAATCATCCGACGCACTCCTTTCCTGATTTTTTCCGTCTTTTCTCTTCCGCTTTTTAATAAAGCTTCCCGGATTTTCTGATTCTCCGCAGCCTCCATGCCAGGGCCGCTGCGCCGTACAGCCGGTAGCCGCTCCTGCGCAGCAGCCGCAGGCTTTTCCTCTTATTTGCGGCATAACCCGCCGGGCATTCCCGGGCCAGCCACTGCTCCGACCGGCGCAGCTTAAGCAGGGCCTTTTTCCCGACAGGCAGGCTTAGAATACTCTTCACCTGGTCCGCCTGCATTTTTGCGATATTTTCCGCCAGATACGCCAGGCGTGCTCCCGAATCGCCGGCCCTTGCGCGCTCCTGATAAAACCGGACAAGCGAGCACAGTATCCGCTGGTGCTGCCCCCGGTTTTTCCGCATGCTTTCCGCCGCTACGCTCTGGCCTTTTACGCCGAGATGATAGCGGTACACCGGAAAATCCAGCAGGCAGCAGGTTTGAATCCACGGGACAGGAAAGGAAATAAACTGCATATCCACATAAAAGCTGTGCTCGGACATCCGAATCGCATGATCCCGCAGAACGGCGGTCCGGATGGTCCACTGATGCATTCGGACATGCAGCCTGTCCGCCGCATCCTCAAAGGAAAATACCACATTCCCCGGAAGCTTCCCGGAGCCCTCCGGTTCGCGGAGTCTCCCTCTTCTGCCGGACTCCCTTCCGGCAGAATGCTTATCTTCCGAAACACAGACAAACGGGGTTGCGATCAGATCGCTGTCGATCTGCTGCAGGCAGCGCAGAAAGGCGCGGAACGCCTTTGGATCTACGGTATCGTCGCTGTCCACAACCCGGAAATATTTTCCTTTTGCCGCCGCAATCCCGGCATTGATGCAGGACCCGTGCCCGCCGTTTTCCTTGTGGAGCACCTTTACCACCCCCGCATGCCGCTCTGCATAGAGATCTGCTATCCGGCCTGTTCCGTCGGTTGACCCGTCGTCGATCACCAGAAGCTGAGCCGCCCGGCAGGCATTGCTCAGGAGCAGGCTGTCTAGGCAGCGTGCCAGATATTTTTCTGAATTATATGCGGGTATTACAACAGTCAGTAATTTATCCAAAGCGAAAGCTTCTGCTCCTTCCTTCTCTTTATTCTGCAAACCGGCCGGAGCGTCCTGCTTCACGGAAGCCTCCGGCGCAAAGCGCCTGCCAGATAGCCCGCCATGCAGCGCAGCGCTTTTCCCGGCGGAAGTTCCTCCTGCCGCCGATACAGACGCCAGGTTCCCCAAACCGCCCGCAGCTTATTGGAAGAATGCGAGTTGCGATGCCGGCAGTAGACGGACAGCGCCTCGTCCAGCCCCCAGGCCGTCCGGCCGCTCCGCAGAATTTTCCACCAGGCCGCCGTATCCTCACGCTCGCAGTTTTCCGGCATAAGAAGCAGGCGCTCCGGGATCTGTCTGCGGTCGAGCATAACCGTGATCGTCGAAATCGTTGTATTGACAAGTGCTTCGCGGTAGGTGAGCTGCCGCGGCACATGCACCGTTCTTCCCCTGCGCCGGCCGGCGGAATCGGCAAACGCATAGCCCGTAAATGAGAATGCACAGCCCCTTTTCTTCATAAACCGGTACTGTTTTTCCAATTTTTCCCTGTACCAGTAATCATCCGCGTCCAGATAGCAAAGATAGCGTCCTCTGGCGGCACGCACGCCCCGGTTCCGCGAATAGGCCGGGCCCCGGTTGCTGCGGTTGCACAGCAGCAGAATACGGTTTTTTCTCTCTTTCTGCGCGGATATCCAACGTTTTATAATCCGCACGCTGTCATCCGTCGAGGCATCATCCACAAGAAGCAGCTCCCATTGCTCGAAGCTCTGCCCTCCGATGCATTCCAGAGTTCTTTCTAAAAATCGAGCTGCGTTGAAAACAGGAACTACAATACTGACCAGCTCATTACAGAAATCATTCTGCATCTTCCGGCTCCGGCCTCCCTTTTACCGTCCTGCGGCTCCTGCCGTCAGCGCCGTTATTTTCCGCCCGCGCAATATCTTTGCGGAGCTTGAGCGCATTCGCGTTGGATAAAAGAGCCGCTCTGTCCTCCCTTGGAAGCAGGCGCAGGATTGCGGCAAATTCCCGGATTTCCTCCTGTTCCTTTTTCGGTATCTCTGTTGCCGGCAGGTCTGCCATAAAAACGCCTCCTTGCTGGTTTTTCTCTGTTCCTAAGTTGCTGATATGCTTCTTGGTCTCTTTTGTCGATTGCTTTGCAATCACAGTATATCACAACAGAATCAAAAGTCAAGGATTTTAATTGCATTGTGATTTTCCCTGTGATATACTGAATGCGCAGAGAAAAACAGCGGGGCCTTGCATGGAGCCCCGCGGAAGAAATGCCCGCCCGGACGGGCAGGAGGTTTTTGTTATGAATATCGGGGACAGAATCAAGAAGGTGCGGGAGGCGGAGGGCAAAAATCAGCGGGAGTTCGCCTCTTCGATCAAGGTTGGCCAGTCCACTCTGGCCATGTTTGAAAATGGGCAGAGAGAACCGAAATCCATTCACATCGAACAGATATGCCTTAAATATGATGTCAGCGAAAGCTGGCTGCGTACCGGCGTGCCGCCGATGTACCGGGAACCTGAAGAACGGCTGGAAACCTATCTCGGCCAGATTTCAAAGGGGGAGGATGAATTTATCAGGGATCTGATCGAAGTCTATATGGAACTTGACCAGGCAAGCAAGGACGCACTGAAGGAAATCGCCCGCAGAATGGCCGACAAGTCAAGACCACCGGCTTAGCCGGTGGCTTGCTCTGCCCCTATAAGGGGCTTT
>CAJUMC010000006.1:0-75410 GCA_910587085.1 uncultured Lachnospiraceae bacterium
TAGACCATGTCTATTTTTTATGAAATTAATTTGCGAAACTTATTATACGTCATCTATTTTCTGCAGTCAAACTGGTTTCCTATCTACCGAATCAACAGCAAATTCCATAATCTCCGCAATACATTCAGAATGATGCAGCTGCCCTTCAAATCTTAAATTCAAAACTCCAATCAGATTATTATCACGCTCGCAAACAAGACAATAATAGTGTCTGCTGTTTATTTGTTCTCGATATATGAAAAAAACTTTCAAATGGAGTTTTTTTACATTCTATATCGCATATTAAGTGATAGACTTTTTCACAATCATTTAACGATGCTTTTCGATACATTCCATACCTCTCCGTAAAACCTCCATTTATCGCTCTCTTCTGCGGCCGCTTCCGAACACTGTGTCCAGAACGGATTTTCAGTCATAACCTTGACAATGTACTCTGGCACCAATGAAACAATATCGAAAAGGCTTCATCAAAATCATAGTCGATATTATTCTGCAATGATATACTCAATTCCAAAACATTTTTATCCTCGTCCTGCACACACGCAAGCAATTCGCGTTTTGTCGGAATAAAATTACCGCTGTTTAAATAATGTAAATGCTGCATAATAAAAAATACTGATTTACTAGTTGCTGGCAGTTTTAATGCATTGTATTCTCCGTCTGCATGTATATAACGATGACAGATTTCATGAAAGAGATTATTCAAACTCAATTTTACATAGTTTCTTTCATCTTCCATGGAATAGGCTGGAACAAGCTTTTTCAATTCTCCGTAATAATCTTTCGTTGTATTCAGTAAATGACAGATCTCCAACGGATTCCAATGTTCCAAATCAGCTTTGCCGCAAATAAAGCCGCAGGACTTGTCAAAACTTCCTGCGGAAACAAGCGCTTTTTGATAGGTTTTCAAATCTTCAACCGAAAGATTGTCAATCACAGCCATAATATCAATATCGCTGTTTTTCGTTTCTTCGTTACGGAGATAGCTGCCCTGCAATCCAATATACATCAGCCTTTCACCAAAAGCATCTTTTAATAAATTTATCAACTTATCAATATATTCATCTATTCGAAACATTCCGGATCTCCAATCTCTTCATTTCCAAGATATTTCATGTACTCTTTTCCCTCATAAAAATTCATTATCGGGCGGCGAAGTTTTGACGGATACAATGGTAATCTATTCAAAACAGATAAATCCAGCCAGTCAAATCCAATTTGATTCGTATCACTATGAATGGTGGCATTTGGAGCATTTCCCAAGTAATCACATAAAAATACTAAATCCATTCTGTGAAAACTTTCACCGTGAACGCCCTCTATCACAAAAAGCAAATCTTTACATTTAACCTTTATTCCTGCTTCTTCTTCAACTTCTCTCTCAACAGTCTGGGGAAGCATTTCCTCACAATCCTGACCTCCGCCGGGTAAAATGTACCATTCCTCTTTGCCGTCATTCAACTTTATTGCAAGCAATTTACCATTTTGAATTATAACTGCTTTTGCAGAAGTCCGTATTTGCCTTGACATATTTATAATCCTTTCCGATTTTCTTTTGAATAAGCTCTCCTATCTGTATCTTCTTGTACCACGACTGACAATTTAATTGTACTACTTTCCGCTTCTGTTTATCGCAAAAATACAGGGCACAGCAGCTGCTGCACCCTACATTCTTATCGCCACAGCGGTTTTTCCATTTTCCGCTCCTGCCCCTTTAACCCTCTCCTTCCCCGTTCTGCCTGTCATAAAGGCGGTTACGCTCTTTGCAGAGTTCCAGCATGTACTCCAACTGCGCCTCACTCCCTCACAACTACGGCAAACCCGGCACCTGCAGAGGGTTTCACAAGTCCTGCATGCTCAAAGGTATTTTTGTTCGGCTCCGCTTCCTGAAATCCCCCCGATACTGTCCATCTAACCCTTCAGCCCTCTCGCCTGCCGGTCCATGTCCTCAATCACAATATCATAGATTTCACCGAGGGAGGAACAGTATTCCAGTACCTTCCACGGTTCATTTGTGTGAAAGTGGATCTTGATCATCTCCTCATCACCGACCGCCAGAAGACAATCCCCCTTAAAATTCTGTGTAAAATAATCGCTGACTGCATCCTCGTCAAGATCCTTGCCCTCAATCAGAAGCTGCGTGTCGTACCTGAATTCTAACATGATTCCCTCCTTCATTTATGCGGCGATTTTTTCGAGCCGTTTTGCGGCGCCGTCTTTCGTCAGAAAAACGGCCGGACGGGAATCCAGGCCGTTTTTCACATTTCACCCATGGGCAGCTTGCGTGTCCGCGGAACAAATGATTACCTGCTGTTTGTTTCAGATTTTCTCCGGACAGTCCTTAATCGAAAAGCTGACGCGCCCCATCTTGTCCTTGCCGAGGCATACCACCTTCACCATATCGCCCAAGGTCAGCACATCCTCCACATGATTGATGCGCTCCTTTGCAATCTTGGAAATGTGAACCATTCCCTCCTTGCCCGGCGCGAACTCCAGGAATGCACCAAACTCCTTGATGCTGACAACCTTTCCGGTGAAAATCTGGCCTTCCTCAAAATCGGAAACAATAATCTCGATCAGCTTCACCGCCTTCTGCATTGCCTCTGCGTCCGTGCCGCAGATCGAAACCGCGCCGTCATCCGTGATGTCGATCTTCACGCCGGTCTGCTCAATGATTGCGTTGATCGTCTTGCCTCTCTGCCCTACCACATCGCCGATCTTCTGCGGATCAATCTGGATCTGGATAATCTTCGGTGCGTATTTGCCGACCTCCTTGCGAGGCTCGGCAATGCACGGCGTAAGAATATCGTTGATAATATACTCGCGCGCCGCCTTTGTCTTGCGGAACGCCTCCTCCACGATCGGTCTGGTCAGGCCGTGAATCTTGATATCCATCTGGATCGCCGTAATGCCGTCATGCGTGCCGGCAACCTTGAAATCCATGTCGCCGAAGAAATCCTCCAGACCCTGAATATCAGTAAGCACAATATAATCGTCGTCGGTATCCCCGGTCACAAGGCCGCAGGAAATACCCGCCACCTGCTTTTTGATCGGCACGCCCGCCGCCATCAGCGACAGGGTCGATGCGCAGACCGAAGCCTGCGAGGTGGAACCGTTGGATTCAAAAGTTTCGGAAACGGTACGGATCGCATACGGGAACTCCTCCGTGCTCGGAAGCACCGGCATCAGGGCTTTTTCCGCAAGTGCGCCGTGACCGATTTCACGCCGTCCCGGTCCTCTGGATACCTTCGTCTCTCCGACCGAGTAGGAAGGGAAATTGTAATGGTGCATATAGCGCTTGCTCACCTCGTTCTCGTCCAGACCGTCAATGCGCTGTGCCTCGGCCAGTGGGGCGAGCGTGCAGACATTGCAGATCTGCGTCTGACCGCGCGTAAACATGCCGGAGCCGTGTACTCTCGGGATAATGTCGATCTCCGCGGCAAGCGGGCGGATCTGGTCGATCGCGCGTCCGTCCGGGCGCTTATGATCCTTCAGGATCATCTTGCGCACCGTTTTCTTCTGGTACTGATAAACCGCCTCGTCAAGGATGGCAAGCCATTCCTCATTCTCCGCAAACGCCTCTTTTAACTTTTCCGTCACCTGGCGGATATTCTCCTCGCGCGTCTGCTTGTCGTCGGAGAATACCGCTTTCTCCATCTCCTCCGGCGCAACGATTTTTTTCATTTCCTCAAACAGCTCGGCCGGAACTGCGCAGCTTTGGTAGGAATGCTTCGGTTTTCCGCATTCCGACGCCATCTTTTCGATAAAGGCGATAATTGTCTGGTTGATGTCGTGCGCCATGTAGATCGCCTCGATCATCTTCTCCTCCGGCACCTCGTTTGCGCCAGCCTCGATCATAATAACCTTCTGCTTCGTCGAAGCCACGGTCAGCTGCAGATCACCGTTCTTCCACTGCTCCTGGCTCGGATTCACGACGAACGCGCCGTTTACCAGCCCGATCTGCGTCGTTGCGCAGGGGCCGTCAAACGGGATATCCGAAAGAGTAGCCGCAATCGCGGAGCCGAGCATTGCCGTGAGCTCCGGACGGCACTCCGGGTCAACGGACATTACCATGTTGTTCAGCGTAACGTCGTTGCGGTAATCTTTCGGGAACAGCGGGCGCATCGGACGGTCGATCACGCGCGAGGTCAGAACCGCATTCTCGCTCGCCTTGCCTTCTCTTTTGTTGAAGCCGCCCGGAATCTTTCCGACTGCATACAGCTTCTCCTCATACTCAACGCTCAGCGGGAAGAAATCGATCCCCTCCCTCGGCTCCTTCGAGGCAGTGGCCGTAGAAAGCACCGTTGTATCGCCGTAATGCATGAATGCCGCCGCATTTGCCTGCGCGCCGACTCTGCCGATATCCACGGTCAGCGTCCTTCCCGCAAGCTCCATAGAATAACTTTTGTACATAGCATATCTCCTTTAATTTTTTAGTGGAGTGTCCGAAACAACTGAAAAAACAGCTCGTCCGCCGGGCAGCCTTTTCAGAAGTCTCGGGAAAGCTCCACTATCCATATAGTATAACACTTGCTGCAAAAAAAATCCAGTTTTTTTTATGCTTACTTTCCCCCCTGTTCCAGCCGGGTGAGAATCAAAAAACTTCTCTTTATCCCGCTCACCAGTTCCTGAATCCTGCACGCCGGCCACATCTTTAACGGCTTTTGCTTCCTGCACAATCTCATCAAAATCCTTTACCTGATCCCGATCAAAAACAATCCAGGGAATACGATACTGCGAATCATGCTATGCCGGTTCCAACGCCTTTTTCACAAGCTCTGCGTTTTGCTTTCTCAACCCTGATAACCGCTTGCCCAGGCCCGTTATGAGAAGCGCAAGCAGGAGCGTCGGGAGTTTACCGGCAGGAAGCGGGCGGGCTTATTGACCCCGGCGGAACAGGCAGAGGAAGAACGGCGGTTCGAGCGCAATCGGAAAAAGACAGCCTTACAGGATTTGAAAGCCCGCGCCGAAACCGCCCAAGTCAGTTAAAGCAGATACAGAAAACGCCAGGGACAACAATAGTCCGTGGCGTTTTCATCATTAATCGTCACCAGTGAGACGCGCCGTATGATGGCGTTTTCATTGATAGCAGCTTTGGATGGAACTCTTCCTGTCGGATTTTCTTTGTTGGTTGTCATAAAATAATCCTCCTGTCCTGCCTCAATGGGCAGTAATGATGATTACTCTTATTGGCACCACCTCCCTTTCGTGCAAAAAATAGCCGCTAATGTTTTTCACATCAGCAGCTATCGCTTTAGTTCCGTGTATTAAATTGGTTATTCTCCTTGTTCTTCAATCCTGTAGTAACCTTCCTCAAGCTGAATTTCACATGGGTATCTGGTTTTGATCTCCGGCTGCTCAAAAGAAAAACCGTCTCCGTTTGTTTCGTCCCCTGCAATATATCTTTACAAATATCCGGCCCCTGCCGCCTACAGCTTCCCCTCCTGCATCTTCAGCCATCCAATAAAGCTCAGCACCTGTTCCTGCTGCTGCGGGTTCAGCCGCTTCATGCCGGTAGAGAGCTTTTCCTCCCGATCCTCCTGCGGATTTTCCGAGGCTCCCCACAGCACCTCGTCCGGCGTCATGTGCAGCACATCGGCAATGTGCATCAGCACATCGACCGAAGGCACCGAGCGCCCGCGCTCAATATTGGACAGATAACGCGGGCTCAGGTTGGCCTTCATCTCCACCTCCGCCTGCGTCAGCAGCAGCTGCCTTCTTTTCTGCGCGATTCTCCTGCCGATTTCGGCATAATTCATATACATGGGCACCTCTCCCTTCCCGGCGGCAAAGGGTTCCTCTCCGGTCTGCCCTCTGTCCGGCCCGTTTCCTGTTTATCACTGCATTTCCTCATCTGTTTTTCCATACATTTTTTTATAATATTCCTGATATTCTCCGCTGACGATTTCCTCCCACCAGGTACGGTTATCCAGGTACCAGCAGATGGTTTTCCGGATGCCTTCCGCAAATTTTGTCTCCGGCAGCCAGCCCAGCTCCCGGTGAATCTTTTCCGGATCGATCGCATAGCGCAGATCATGCCCCCTGCGGTCGGCAACATAGCTGATGAGGCTTTCCGGCTTTCCGAGCTCCCTGCAGATCAGCCTTACGATATCTATATTTTTCATTTCGTTGTGGCCGCCGATGTTGTAAACCTCACCGATCCTGCCCTTCTCCAGAATCCGGTCTATGGCCAGGCAGTGATCCTCCACATACAGCCAGTCGCGCACATTCAGCCCTTCGCCGTAGACAGGCAGCGGCCTGTCGTTCAGGGCGTTTGCAATCATCAGGGGAATCAGCTTTTCCGGGAACTGATACGGCCCGTAATTGTTCGAACAGCGGCTGATGGTCACCGGCAGTCCGTAGGTCCGGTAATAAGCAAGCGACAGCAGATCCGCGGATGCCTTCGAGCTGCTGTAAGGAGAGCTTGTATGAATCGGCGTCTCCTCCGTGAACAGCAGATCCGGGCGATCCAGCGGCAGATCGCCGTACACCTCGTCGGTCGAAACCTGATGAAAGCGCGCAGCACCATATTCCCGGCAGGCATCCATCAGCACTGCCGTACCGATAATATTGGTCTGCAGGAAAATATCCGGATTTAAAATCGAGCGGTCAACATGGCTTTCCGCCGCAAAATTTACGACAATATCCGGCTTCTCCTCCTGAAAAAGCTGATTGACCGCCGCGCGGTCGCAGATATCCGCCCGGACAAAGCGGAAACGGGGATTGTCCATCACCGGAGCAAGCGTCGATAAATTTCCTGCGTAGGTCAGTTTATCCAGGCAGATGATGCGATCCTCCGGATGCCTCTCCAGCATATAGAAAATGAAATTGGAGCCGATAAATCCCGCCCCGCCGGTTACTATAATTTTTCTCATTTTTCCTCACATTCCGCCGTAAAAACAGCATTTAAATCCAAATTTTTATATTTTATTACAAAAATACACGGAACGGTTAATTCCTGCCAGTCAACGCAGCATCACAAGCGCTCCTTGAAGAAACGAAGCTGCCCTGCAGTAAGCTTGTACGCCGTTCTTTTACAGCGCCCGTTCCGCTCTCAGCTCCTCCAGATACCGGCCCAGCGCATCCTTCCACTCCGGAAGCCTCTGAAATCCCCGCTCATCCAGTCTTTCCCTGCTCATCCGGCTGTTGTGCGGCCTTTTTGCCTTTGTCGGGAATGCTTCCGAGGCAACCGGCTCCACCCGCACCTGTTTTCCGGCCTGCCGGAAGATTTCGCATGCAAACTCGTACCAGCTGCAGATCCCTTCGTTCGCCGCGTGATAAACCCCGTATTCCTCCGTCTGCACCATCCGCACAAGCAGAACCGACAGATCGCGCGTATAGGTCGGCGAACCGAACTGGTCATCCACCACCTTCAGACCGTCCTGTTTTTCTGCAAGGTTCAGCATTGTCCTCACAAAATTTTTCCCGTGCAGACCGAAAACCCAGGAAATCCGCACGATAAAAAATTCTTTCAGCGTACTCTGCACCGCCAGCTCTCCTTCATATTTCGTGCGTCCGTAGACATTGAGCGGATTCCTTTCGTCCTCCGGCTCCCACGGCCTCTCCCCCGTCCCGTCAAACACATAGTCCGTGCTGAGGTAGAGCAGCTTCATTCCCAGTTTTCTGCACGCAGAAGCAATATTCTGCGTGCCGTCCCGGTTGACGCTCCGGCAGAGTTCTTCGTTTTCTTCTGCAGCATCCACCGCCGTGTAGGCAGCACAGTGGATCACCGCGTCCGCTCCGGATGCTGCAAGCACAGCATCCACCGCAGCCGCATCCGTAATATCCATCTCACCGATATCAACCCCGGCTGCATCAAGCCCCTGCCGCTCAAGCTCCTGCATAACATCGGAGCCAAGCTGGCCCCAGGCGCCTGTCACCAAAACCTTCATTTCACCCGCGTCCTTTCTTCCTGTAATTTCCTGTATCCCGTAGTATTTCAGTGTTATACCGGCATTATTCCAGCCGGATATCAGAAAATCGGATTGTGTATGATAAACGTTTTCCTTTTCCGTCTTCCCATTTGAAATCCGTTTTACCAGCCTGCCAACTCAATACCGCAGCTTTCCCTCCGCTACCTGCTTTAAATGGTCGCCGTACGGCGATTTCCCGTAGCGCGCCGCCGAAGCAAGCAGTTCCTCCCTGGAAATCCATTCGTTTATGTAGGCGATTTCCTCCGGTGCGGAAATCTCAACGCTCTGCCTTTTCTGCAGCGTCTGCACAAAATTCGCCGCTTCCGTCAGACTATCCATCGTTCCCGTATCCAGCCAGGCAAAGCCGCGCCCCAGCAGCTTTACATTCAGGCTGCCCTCCTCCAGATACATGCGGTTCAAATCCGTGATCTCCAGCTCCCCGCGCGCCGACGGCCGCACCTGCTCTGCAAAATCCGTCACTCTTCCGTCATAAAAATACAGTCCGGTGATGCAGTAATTCGATTTCGGTTTCGCCGGCTTTTCCTCCACCGAAATCACTTTTCCATTCTCATCAAACTCGACAATTCCGAACCGCTCCGGATCGTTGACATAATAGCCGAAAACCGTTGCCTTCCCGGCCTGCGCGTCCCGCGCCGCCTCCCGCAGCAGCCGGCCGAAGCCGTTTCCATAGAAGATATTGTCGCCGAGCACCATCGCGCACGGCTCCCCGCCGATAAAATCCTTTCCGATCAGAAACGCCTGCGCCAGCCCGTCCGGGCTCGGCTGCTCCCGGTAGGAAAGGGAAATGCCGTACTGACTTCCGTTCCCGAGCAGGCGCTGGAAATTCGGCAGATCCTGCGGCGTGGAAATAATCAGAATATCGCGGATGCCGGCCAGCATCAGGGTGGAAAGGGGATAATAAATCATCGGCTTATCGTAGACCGGCAGAAGCTGCTTTGATGTGACCATGGTCAGCGGATAGAGCCTTGTGCCGGAGCCGCCGGCTAATATGATGCCTTTCATGTGTGGAATTCCTCCTACTTTATTTGTTTTTTGATCAGGTTAAGCTTCCCGATCAGGCAGATTAATCAGGCATATAAAATTGCACAAAAGGATTTTTATTTCAATTCTGGACTGCTTATATGCCAGGACGGCGCCCGGAGCGAACGTTCCGCAGAGAAGGATAAATCCTGCGGTTCCGACCTCCGAGGAATGTGTACAAGCTGTTGCACATCTGGAAAGAACTGCTCGGCTTCCCTTGTTTTATCCGGTAATTTTCTCATCCGTTTGCATCCCTCTTTCACTCTCCATTTCCGCGCCGTCCTTGCCAGTTTCCTGCCGACCTGTATCTCGATAATTTCCGTATCCGTCAACCGCCAGCAAGGCATTCCAACTTTCGGATCTTTTTCCGTTTCGTCAAACTTTTTGTTCCTCTTCCGCGCTCACCATATCGAACACCTGATATTCGCCCCATGACCGCTCCTCAAACATCGGCCACTTATCGCAGTTTTTCATATACTTTTACTGTATGAGCTCTGTTCCTTTTCCGATACTAGAATTCGTCTGGGCTTACCGCCGCAACCATGTCCTTTGCACCAAAATCAACGACCGTGATTTTTCCGCAGCCGGATAGCAAAACCATTTTCATCCTCCACCTTCCTTTATATTTTTCTCATAGCTAGCATTTTCCATATTGGTTCATTATAGTTTTATAGAAAGAAATAAATTTTTCAATCATTTCCTCCTTTCTGAAATCTTTAAACGGGATCTTCGTAAATGCCTCCTCGTCTCTTTGGATAATTTGAAAAAGCTTTTCTGACAGGTCTTCACTGTCTCTGTTTCGAAAAGAAAGAACATGTCCGGACGCAACCTCCGGGAGTGAGCCGCCATCGCTGAAAACAAGCTTCTTCCCCAACAGACATGACTCCGCTGCTGTAAATCCAAACCCTTCTGTTATGGAAGGTACAACAATATAATCTGCTTGTGAAATAATTTTAAACAAATCTTTTCGCTTCATCGATGGCTTTACAAGAACATACTTTTCCAAATGATTTTGCTGGACTATTTGCATAAACTTTTTCTTTTGCGTCAAGGGATCATCGGAAATTACAAAACAAAATCTGTACTGGTCCAAAAGCTTTGTGCCATATTTCTGCTTCAGCAGAAGAATCGCTTTAATATATACAAAAATTCCCTTGCTCTGTCCCGGTCTTCCGAAATATAAAAATCGTCTTTTTCCTTCCGGAACTTCAAAATGCTTATTAAAATCCACAGTCGATTGCTCCGGAAGATTTAATATATCATGATCAACAGCATTATAAATCCTAACCATATTTTCCTTGTTTCCATAATATTTTTTATAATCATTCAAAGTTGCATCTGAAATAACATGAATATAATCATATGGTTTACAGCAAACATACTTCTCAAACATCCGGAAGCCAAACGCTTTCATTCTGTTTGGTTCAATCCAGTACCATTTATCACCCAAAACCTCATGAATTGTTATCAAGGACGGCTTCTTATATTTTTTACACAATTTCCGCGCAGGATTTGCCACGGTAAACGTGGTGGTATGTACAATATCTGCCCATTTTACATGCTCCTCCATATCTTTTTTGCGAGGAAGCGGATGTCCAAAAAGAACTTTCCAGTTGTAATAATAAACTTCAGTTCCATTTCGTTCATGTCTGCCGTAGATTCCGCCGGAAGCGCTTGTTACTACCCGGACTTCATTTCCTGCCGCGGCCATTCCCTGCGCATAATCCTGAAAAAGTATTTCAACACCGCCAATATGCGGCGGATAATGTCCTACAATATAGCAAATTTTCATAAGCAAAACTCCTTTATTTATAAGCAGAACAGATCTGCCGTCACCACAACCTCTCATAAAATATTACATATTCTTCTGTAATATTACATATTGCATAGCTTATTTTCTCGGATATGTATCCGTAATTCTTCTGCATTGCTATTGCACCTGCAAAGGCCACAAGCTCATATCCTATTCCCTCTCCCTTAAGCTGATAAAAATATCTTTAATCATCTGTCTATTCTGCATATTCTGTTTTAAATAATTTTGTTCCCGCCTTTTGCACGCCGGCGGCTAGACCTTCCCCCGCCAGTACTCCAGCATATCCTTCAGCGTATCCTTAAGTTCATACCTTTTCACCCATCCGGTATCGCGTTCCAGCTTCCGGATATCCGCCTCCACCACCGGGACATCGGCCGGACGAAATTTGTCCGGATCGGTCTCAATCCGGATTGCTGCGTTTGAAAGCCCGATAATCTCCTCCAGCAGCTCCCGGATAGCAATCGCTCTGCCGCTCCCGACATTGTATGTCTCCCCGGCAATTCCCCGCTGCATTAAAGCTGCGTAGGCACAGACAATATCCCGGACATCGGTAAAATCGCGTTTTACGGAAAGATTTCCTGTCCGGATCACGGGCTCCTGCATGCCCCGTTCGATCTTTGCTGTCTGTCTGCAGAAATCCGCGGCGGCAAACGCCGGCGCCTGCCCTGGGCCGATGTGGTTGAATGCCCTTACCATTAAAATATCCATTCCGTAAGCGCCTGCGTAGATCGTTCCCAGCATGTTCTGGCAGGCCTTCGCTGCCGCGTAGATATTTACTGGATGAAGGATCCTCTCCTCGGAGACCGGGTTCTCTGCTTCCCTGACTGCTCCGTATTCCTCGCTGGAGCCGATCAGCAGAACCCGCGTCTTTGCGCCGGCCTGCCGGACTGCCTCCAGCACATTGACGCAGCCTTTTATATTTACATCCACCGTAAGCTGCGGGCGCTTCCAGGAAAGCGCCACGGAGCTCTGCGCGGCCAGATGGAAAACACAGTCCGGCATAAGCTTATCCATTAAAGCCTTTACGGAATCCTTGTCCAGGATATCCAGATCATACAGCTCTGCCCCCAAAAGACTGCAGTCTTCCTGCGGCAGCTTTGTCGCAGAGACCGACCAGCCGCTTTCCTTCTGCAGGTGCTCTGTCAGGTAACTGCCGACAAATCCTGCTGCTCCTATAATCAATGCTCTCATTTTTTCCGCCTGCTTTCCCGCACGGAATCCGGCCGCTACGCCGTCCGGATTTCCTTTTCCACCAGCTCCAGATCATGTTTCACCATCCGCTCTACCAGCTCCGCAAACGAAACCTCCCTGCGCCAGCCGAGCTGCCTTTCCGCCCTGCCCGGATTGCCGATCAGCAGGTCAACCTCGGCCGGACGGTAAAATGCCGGATTGATCCGCACAATGGTTTTTCCCGTCTGCGCATCAATTCCCTTTTCGTCCGCTCCGGTTCCTTCCCACCGGATCTCCATCCCGGCCTGAGCAAACGCGAGCCCGACAAATTCCCGCACTGTGTGCGTTTCGTGCGATGCAATCACATAGTCCTCCGGCGCTTCCTGCTGCAGCATCAGCCACATCGCACGCACATAGTCCGCAGAATGTCCCCAGTCCCGCATGGCGTCCATATTTCCAAGCTCCAGACAGTCCTGCACGCCGCACTTGATTCTGGCGGCGGCATCGGATATTTTCCTTGTCACAAACTCATGTCCTCTTCGCTCGCTCTCGTGGTTGAACAGAATCCCGGAGCAGGCAAACATGCCGTAGCTCTCCCGGTAATTTCTTGTGATCCAGTGGGCGTAAAGCTTTGCGACGCCGTAAGGGCTGCGGGGATGGAAAAAGCTCTCCTCAGTATAGCCGTCAAAACCCTCCCCCTGATCCTCCCGGCAGCCGCCGAACATCTCGGAGGTGCTCGCCTGATAATATCTTGCATCCGGCTTTACCGTCCGGATCGCCTCCAGGATATTGGCCGCCGAAATTCCCGTGATATTGGCGCTGGCGACCGGCTCCCGGAACGACTGCGCCACAAAGGACTGCGCCGCCAGATGGTAAACCTCATCCGGCTGTGATTCCTTCACCGCATAAACCATCGCGGACATATCGGTGATATCGCCGAAAATAAAATGTACTTTCTCCTTTGCCAAAAGCCCTTCCATATTTCCGAAGTCCAGCCTGGATTTGCGCCGGATCAGCCCGTAAACCTCATATCCCTTCTCGATCAGCAGCTCCGCAAGATAGGAGCCGTCCTGTCCGGTTACTCCGGTAATCAAAGCACGCTTTCCCATATATTTTCCCTTTCTGTTGCCTCAGATATATTCTTCCCGGTTGCATATCTTCAGGTTTTCCAGCACCTTTTTGATATCGCCGGACGAGCTTTTTTCGCAGATCAGCATGGCGTCGTCGGAATCCACCACAATCAGATCCTCCAGGCCGACGGCCGCGATCAGCTTCCTGGTGCCTTCAATAATGCAGTTTCTGGAATTGATGGTAATAACATTTCCATTTACCACATTTCCAGCTTCATTTGTTCTTCGAATACGTTCAATTGCAAGCCAGGAGCCTACATCATCCCAGCCGAAGGTTCCGGGAACCGTATAGATATTTTCCGCCTTCTCCATTACTCCGTAATCGATGGATACAGAGGAAAACGCCTGAAATTCACGCTCCAGCACCAACTCCTGCGCTTCCGTCCCGATCGCGTCCCGGATTCTTAAGAGCCCCTGCCAGGTATCCTTCATAAACAGCTCCATATCCTTCAAAATGGAAGACACTTTCCACACGAACATTCCGCTGTTCCAGAGGTACTCCTCCGTTTCCAGATATTCCTTCGCAACCGCGAGATCCGGCTTTTCCACAAAACGCTCCACGGAAAAGGCCTGTCCCCTTCTTTCCTCCGGATTAAACTTGATATAGCCGTAGCCGGTCTCCGGATAGCTCGGTGTGATTCCGATGGTGATCAGATTTGTATTTTCCTCCGCCAGCCGGCATGCCTCGCTCAATACGGTCAGAAACATGCTGTTGTATTTGATCAGATGATCGGACGGCAGCACCATCATCAGCGCATCCCCGTACCTGCGCTCGATATGTACGGCGCCCAGCCCGATACACGGCGCTGTATTCCGCCCCGCCGGCTCGCACAGAATATTTTCATCGGGGATGCCGGGAAGCTGCTCCTTCACCAGACTTTTATAGTCGCGGTTCGTCACGATAAAAACATCCTCGATCGCAGTGAGCGGCAGGATCCGATCCACGGTAAGCTGGAGCATGCTCCGCCCGTCATTCGTGAGGGATAAAAACTGCTTGGGAAAATTTTTTCTGCTGCGCGGCCAGAAGCGCTCCCCCCTTCCGCCCGCCATAATCAATGCTGTTATTTTCATTTGCTCCGCCTTTCTCCGCTGGTAGGCACCCGCGGTTTCCTCTATTTCCGCAAACCGGTATCCGACCATGCAGGCGATGTCCGGGTTCATAAATTCCGTATTGGACGACCAGTTCGTCGCAATCACCGGCGTGCCGAAAATTTTGTCTGAGGTACATATCCTTTCGGAAGACTGTCTCTTCCGGATCAATTATCCTGTTCGTACAGCCAGCTGCTGAATTTTTTCAGACTCATCCCATCCGTTGGATTTTGAAATTCATACTCCTCTTGTCCAATTTTCTACAGCATTTCATATATGTCTTTTCCGTCATGTACGGATAATTGTTGCAGACAAATCTGCCCCCCCCCCGAGATCAATGATCTCAGCACAATGATTTACTCTTTTTTCTTCCGGCGGAAGACTCATAAAATCTCCATAGCACCTGTGCAGATACGCCTCCCAATTATTTGGTACGGAAACACGGAAATCTTCAAACTTCATTTTCCCATACGGAACAGAATCGCTCTCTTTGAAAGAGTGATTGTATATATCAACTACTTGAAAACTTGTGATATACTGCGTTGTTTTATTATTTTCCTGCTGGCTGATTTTCTCAAAACGCCGATAAAGTCTGCGTTCACTTCCCGGTATTCTGCTCAGCAAAAAATGCAGCGATTTGCATATTCCCTGCGCTATCAACTTCTTTGCTCCATGATACGGAATTTCCGGCTTTGATGAACCGCATAAAAAGAGCAGCTGCGACAGTATCCTGGCTTCCTTCATCTGTAACCATGCCTTAACTTTTTTATCACTCAGGTTGTCCCAGACAAAAATATCAATATATATTCCCAGCCAGCACTTCATCTCCACTGAAAATTGAGGTACAAACTTTGTCCCCTTCTTCATCAGCTTAATCACTGCACTATCCTTCGTGAGTTGCCGGAGTTGCCAGAACATAATCCGCTCCGAGTTCCTGTGGCATGATTTGTTTAAATCGTTCATAATTTTCCCGTGTCATCCCAACATCCAAATCATCATCCCAGGGGATAAAGCCTTGATGTCTGACAGCTCCAAGAAGCGTTCCTCCGTCCAGAAAATAGTGAATTCCGTATTTCTCACAAACCCTGTCAAAATCCTTTAAAATACCAGCTTCTGCTTTTTGTACACTTTTCAATGTTTCTGGATCATACATTCTGAACATAGCATTTTCCCCTTCTTTATCTTTTTGAAGATTGCGGCAAACGAAAAGCAGCTTTTTTATGCCCTGCCATAGTAATCATAGAAAGCACCAAGAGTACAACTGTAAGGACAGCTGCCGTTAGCACGGAAGAAAGCGCGGCGCCGGACAACCCCTGATTTCTCACAAGATATGGAGCCAGAAAAGACATACAAGCCAGAGCCAGTATATATGCAGACATAATCTTCTTTTGCTTTCTCATAACGGCCAGTACATAATAAAAATAATTATTATATGCATTAAACATTCCGTATAATAATATAATAATAAAGGTATTTTTGTATATTTTCAAATCAATTCCGTACATTATTGAAAATACAGGAAGTCCAATCCATACCCCGAGCCAGATACACAATATGGCAATCGCCAGAATAAAAAGGGATGATTTCTGCATATATCGCTTGACCGCGGCAACATCATGCGAATCCCATTTTGCTTTCATATCAACAAGCACCGGACGAAACAGAAACAGACTGAATAAATGCATAACGAAGGATGGCATGTACAATATCCCATATACATTCTGTTCCACATCTGTACAATAGGCTTCAATGGCATATCGCGGAGCATTATTTATGTACATCATAATAAACGCAGAGATAAACAAAGGTACCGCAGCCCAGAAAAGAGTTTTAATTTTTTTAAAGCTCAGCCATATTTCCGTATCTCTGAAGCAACCGGCTAACGGAAGATCATAGAGAAAAAGCAGGAAAAAAGATGCTGTTGTCATACATATCCCTGCAATACTCAAATCCCGGCAAATCAGCAGGGCAGAAACAAAAACGATTGTGGAAACCATCATTCTCAGCGCAGAAGCCTTGCCGCATAAATCTATCCTGTCCTGCTGCTGAAACATGCCGGAAAAAACATCTGCCAGCGCCTCGACTGCCTTATAAGCTCCGAAAACCATAACAGCTTTTCCTTTCGGACTGCCGAAATTGAAACTGCCGGCATAAACAGCACAAATCATAAGCATCAGTACAATCGTAATGACCCGTAAGGTAAAGTAAGTCTGAAATCGAAATTCCGATTTTATGTCCGTTGACTGCAGCGCTCTGACCTCAAAACCGCCAATCACCATCATAAGCTGCGCATTGGCATAGGCCAGCGAAAAAAATCCTCCCTCTTCCTCTCCAAGAATCCGGTTTACCGCCAAAAGCAATATCACAGAAAGCGTTGCACTGCAAACGCTTCCAGCCATGTTCCAGAAATATTTTTGTTTCCCGTCTGCCTCGCCTATCTTCATTTTACTCCTCTGCAATCATTTTCATTATTTTGTGCAGTCTTTCAGCAGATTTTTCCCAACTGTAACGGTTGAGTATATCTTCTTTAAACTGCACATTGTTTTTCTGCAAAGCAAGCAATTCACTCAGTTCCACATCTGTATTATACGGATCAATATAACAGACGGAATGCCCATATATTTCCGGAAGGCAGGATGCATTGGACACAATCACACGCGCGCCGGCCGCCATAGCCTCCAGCGGCGGGAGTCCAAAGCCTTCGTACAAGGATGGGAATATGAAAGCTTTACAGTCACTGTATAAAGCCATCATCTGTTCATCACTCACATAGCCCAGATACTTTACATTTTCAGGAATATCTAATTTATCCCGCGGAGCTTTCCCGGAGCAGACAAAGATTTCGTTTCTATGCTTTTTGGCATATTGAAAAATCCACTTTATATTTTTTCTCTCCGTTATGCTTCCCAGAGTAAAATAGTATTCGCCCGCGGGGATTTTGTCGGTTCTCTCAAAAACAGAGCAATCCGGTTGTATTCTTAAAATATGCTGCCACCCCCCCCCGATTACATCAATTCTGTTCTTACTTATATTATATTCTTGGATTATTTCTTTTTTCGATGTTTCGGAATCAGTAATTACATATTTTGCTCTTCGAGTGATGCTTCGATATAGCATTAATACAAACATTCTTGTCAGCTTTTCTCCGGCGGTACGATATATTTCCGGATAAAGCTTATAGTATATGTCATGCAGATATGCAATCCCAGGTTTCAGAATCGGCACTTCATTACAAAAAGTCAGGGCTGTCATACGGTTTTTAATAATATAAAGAGCAAACCACCACTGTATCCAAAAATGCCGGTTTCCGTTGTCGCTGTGAATTGCAACCACTTCTATATTTTCATATTCAGGCCTTTCCTTGACGTTCTTTGGGATTACCAGAACCACGCTGCCCTTTGCAACGAGCTTATCCAGTTCGCTTACAGTCTCATAAGCAACCCTCTGTATTCCTGTAATTTTTTTACCCAGAAAATCTCCGCAAATTGCTATCTTTTTCATGAAAAATGTTTTCTCCTCTCTCTTTCGAGTATACAGAACATATCCTTTCCCATGGGTGTATTTCAGCCGTTCTGCAGGACGATTTTCTGCAGTCTGCAATTAATAAACTCCTAGGTTAATAATTTTGCAATGGGTGTATTTCCCTCCGTTCCATACCAGTGCGGCAGCACTTCCTCCTGCCATGGCACCCAAAAAGGAATCGCAGGATGCCAGGAGCACAATGCCTGCCAGATATTCCATCCCGCTGATATAACGGCTGCCAAACTGCTTCGTCTTGAAATCCTCAATCAGCAGCCCGCTGTCCACGGTATAATTATCTACCAGATTCTGATGCGAAGAAATCACCTTTCCGGGAAATCTTCTGTTAAACCGCTGCAGCGCTTCCTTTTCTTCCGTGAGCAGAAATATTTTTTCACAATTCCATTTTGTCAGACATTCCTCAGCCTGATCCATCAGATCATTCAGCTCCGGCTGAACGGGGTGACCGCATGGTTTCAACTGGACATAATCGGAACCGCGGCAGAATACGCCGAGTGCCTTTTCTTTTTTCAGCTTCAGATTTTCCTCCGCCTGCCGGATATAACAGTTCATGTTTTCATTAAGACAAATACCCCCCCCCACTTCACAATATTGTTTTAACAAATCAGTATTTCCCTTGGCAAATTCCACCATCACACTCTCCCGGCTTCGAGGTGCCGTCCGCGCAAGAATATAATTTCCGGCAAGCGCTTTCTTCAGCGGGATGCCTCCCGGCTGTTTAAAGTACCACTCCCATATATTCCTGTTTCCGGAAACAGCTTCCCCGGAATAAACTGTTTTATAATGTTCAAAATCAACTGCCGGGATATATCCTTTCGAACGGGCATACTGGATATGTCCCAGAACATACAGGTACAGTCCCCCCAGCCCGTTTGGCGAATACGGCGGCCGGATAATATAGCAGGTCTCTCCATTCTTTGAAATAATATGCTTTTTTTCTATATATTGTCCCGTGAAAACAATATAAATGAAATCTGCTATTTTTCTGATATGCCGGTTGCTTCGAATGGCTCTTTTCAGTCGAATCCAGTTTATTTTCATCCTCCGGTTCCTTTCTCCTTTTCTTTTATTCCCATATTCTGATTGAACGGTTCTTCTTCTCTTTCGGAATATACAATTACATCCCTTCCCCGCCTGCTCCTGTCAGCCGATGCTGCCGCCGCAGGTTGTTTCCTAAAAATGTTTTGTACGATAATTTTCGTGTATTTCACAAACAACTGGTTGGCCATGCAAAGAAAAACTGTCAGAACAGCCGTGAAGGATACACAGAGCCAGTATCCATCCCCTTTAAAAAACGCCATGATAACACACACTGCAGCATAATGATTTAAAAATACCGCCTGCGATATTCCTCCCGCATATCGCATCCAGGAAAAACGGAACAAATCAGCCGCATAGCTTTTCCTGCTGAAAGCAACTGCAACAATAGCAGGGATAAGCAGCATTACCGGAAACAGGGTATCCTTTGTACTTTTTCGAAAAATCCATGTATAAAAAAATACCACATTCAGCAAAATCTCTGCTATTGTTACTGCCAGCTTTGTCCTTTTGCTATCCGGCATACTGCACAGCTTTTCATACAGGATCCAGCCCACAACACCGAAAAATATCCCGCATGCACTTCTTAATATTCCTGCACTGCATATCCCCAGCCATGCAGTATGCGAAACAAATACTTCCCCCTCGCTCTGGTGAAACAGACAGCCGAACAGGAGCATGGCCGCGACAGGTGATAATATGTAAACAAAAAAATCTCTGTTCTTTATCAGCAAATAGCTTGATGGTATCATAACCAGAAACATGGCGGAAACATACCACATCGGCGCATTGTAGGGATAGAGCATAACTCCCGCTTCTCCCATTCCCAGCAGCTCAGGAATGGCTCTTATTGTCAGATCAAAAGGCTGCATAGAAAATACCTGTTGATCCTCTATGCCGACATTTTTTGCAGATAAATAAATATATGCATATTGCATGAACAGCATCATCATAAGTGCCGTCATATATGAAGGAGCAATGCGCCGGAGCTTACCAATGGCAAACCTAAGTGCCCTTTTACCCTCATTTCTACCCCCCCCCCCAGATTTTACATTTTTTACCATTAAAAAGCCGGATATTACAAAGAAAATATGTACGCTTATCCATCCTAAATGATCAAAATAAGCATGGACAGAAGTTCCTTTTTCAACCTCCTTAAAACCAAGGGTATGACTGAAAAAAACACATATTGCACATGCAAACTTCAAAACATCAATCTGATAATTACGCTGTTTCGATTTCATTTTTCTCTTTCCTGCACTTTACCATTATTTTTCTGTAATAATATCAACACCGGCACCTTTATTCATCTCCAGCTCCCGTACACGCTTCTCCAGTGCCGCATTCTCCTGCGCCAGATTCTTAATCCGCTCCGTCTGCTTGGAAACAATTGCAGTCAACGACATCGCAATGACCAGAATAAAGAATATGGCAAACACAAACAGCCCATACATTGGCGTCTCGATCCCGACGACCCTGACAAAGGCATCCAGCAGGCCGGGGAACAGCACCAGCATCCCCATCGCAAACCCGGAAAACAACCAGAGCAGCGTGTATTTCAGGGAAAGCATCTTCTTTTTTACAAAGTGCAGGATCAGCAGAAAATAGACGATTACCACAATCCCGAGTATCACTCTCAGGTATGCGCTCATAGTTCTCCTCCTTCCGCCGCCTTCCTGGCTCTCTTTCCCGCTCTCCGCCTTGTCATCCGGCAGATCATAATGGCAATAGATACCTTCACCATATAGTAAACCGACCGTTTCAGATTAATCGAACTCACCCCGTTCTCCCTCTCCCGCATTACCACCGGCACTTCCCGTATCCGGGCGCCGTCCAGGCTTGCCGTGACAATGGCTTCCGGCTCCGGGTAATCGGACGGATAGTCCTCCGCATAAAACCGGATATACTTCCGGTTCACCGCCCGGAACCCGCTGGTGACATCCTTTACCCGCGCCCCGCAGCACAGGCGGATCAGCAGGCTCAGAAACCGGATTCCGGCACGTCTTCCCGCCGAGGACTGAAAGCCCTCCCGGTTCAGAAACCGAGATCCGATTGCAATGTCGGCCTGCCCCTCCGCAAGCGGCTGTATGACCTTTTCTATGTACGCCGGATCATGCTGCCCGTCCCCGTCATGCTGCACCGCAATATCATAGCCGTGCTCCAGCGCATATTTATAGCCGGTCTGCACACCGCCCCCGATGCCGAGATTGATCGGAAGGGTAACAAAGTTGTAATGATTCTGACGGCAGATTGCCGCCGTTTCGTCCTTGGAAGAATCGTTCACAATTACATAGTCATACTGCGGATAGTCTGTGATCAGACGATCCGCCACCTTCTGTATGTTTTCCGCCTCGTTGTAGGCGGGGATGATAATCAGTGCTTTTACGCTGCTATCTGCTTTCATGCGGCCCGCCTCCTGTTCCAGCCGCCTGCTGCACAGCCTCTGTATCTGTACGGGCGGAAGCTGCCCCGGTCTCTGAACCGCTCTGCAAAGGCCGGAGCGCCGGTCTGCCCAGGCCAGGAGCCGTTTTCAGAACAGTCAAGAGCCGCCCCCCCCCCCCGCATATCATTTCTGTACTTTCTTCATTTTTTACTTTTGTACTGTCCAGGGCAGCTGCTGCCGGACTTTCCTTCTCTCCCTCCCTCACTGCGTCGCTGCTTCCTTCCCTTCCTCTCCGTTTCCCCTCCTCAATCGTAAGCCTCTGTACCAGCCGCTTCAGCTTTTCCTCCAGCTGCGAGTATTTCAAAGTCAGCGTAAAAACCTTCATCAGCAGGAGAAAAATCACGGCGAGGAAAACAAAATTGGCCGGAGATAATATCCCGAGCATCTCCGCCATATATTCCGCCGCCCGCGGGAAAATACTGATTCCCGCCAGCCCGAACGAAAGGATAATCCAGAACAGGGAATCCTCGATCTGCATCTGCGATTTCCGGATTTTTCGCAGGGTATACCAGCAGGTCAGTGCGCACACCACGATTAATACAACACGAAATGTAAAAGTCATACGATTTTCACCTTCTTTCGGAAACGCGAGATAAATATGATGGACAGGCACATGCGCAGCATATACTCCATCGAGCGCCGCAGGTTCAGATAGCTCTCTCCCGCCTCCCTCTCCTTCATTTCCACCTGCACCTCCCTCACCCGCGCGCCGCAGCGCATCAGATAGGATACTGTATCCGGCTCCGGGCCGTAATTCATGTTGTGAGCGAATGCTCCCATCATTCTGCGGTTGAACAGGCGCATTCCCGAGGTCGGATCCGCGATTCTCTCCCGGGTCGTCAGCCGGATGCAGAGCTGAATCACATTGCTGCCCAGCATCCGCATCGTTTTCGGCTTTTTCTCCGTCACAAAACGGGAACCGATCACAATGTCCGCCTCCTGCAGCGCCGGCAGCATGTCCGCGATATACTGCGGCTGGTGCTGTCCGTCCCCGTCAAACTGGAGCGCGGCATCGTAGCCGTTTTCACAGGCGTAGAGAAGGCCCGTCTGAACTGCTCCGGCCAGACCGAGATTGACCGGACAGTCAAGCAGATTGTAATGATTTTCCTCGCAGATCTTTTTTGTTTCGTCGCGCGAACCGTCATTCACCACTATGTAGTCGTACTGCGGGTAGTTCTGGATCAGGTTGTCCACAACTGTTTTAATGTTTTCCGCCTCGTTGTAGGCGGGGATGATGATAAGTGTTTTCATAAAATCCCCTTCTCTCTCATTGCGGCATCCGTTCACATACTGTTTGCGATACTGCGGCATTTTACGCTATCCAGTATCGATGCAGCAGCATGTAAATGCTGTAGCCGACTGTTGTAACCGTAACCAAAATCAAAATAAGATAAACAGGTATATGCTTTCTCAGTCTCTGCATCCATTTGGCTACCGGAAAAAGAAAGATTAAGACCAGTATCGGAAGAAAATATCTTCCCTGTACGCCTTCGATGGATGGGAAAAGCAGCATCTGATTTAACATACTTCCTGTTGTTCCCAACAGTGATGAACTCCAGCTGGCCATTGATAAAATGATCCCCACCATACCAACCAAAAAGCACCCTATGCAAACCATGTACTTCTTTCCATTCCATCCTCTGAAATCATCTTTCTTTGCAATGGCAGCTGTTACCAGCCCAATCACAAGCACAATAATAATCCAGTTTTGAATAATGCCGTCCAGCCATCCAAAAAGAGCACTTCCCTGCTTCAGCCAGGCAATCCGCTGTGCAAAAAGCGTATCAAAGATTAATCTCCCAAACTCTTTCGGATACCTTATAACATCCACCATTGATGTAAGCGCTCCTTTTTTCACCAGAATAAAAAAAACTGTTATAGCACAAAGACATCCACCCCCTCCCATCGCACTAAGCAAACCAATTTTGGCCTTTTTACTTTTAAATTCTAAACTCCAATGAAATATATTAAAGTGATACTTTTCCAACGGAATCAAAAAAATCAACAGCCCACACACAACATACACTTTTTTTATGAAAAGTAAAATAAGAAGCATCCCCACAGCTGCTGCCAACTGCCTCATTCCAACCCCTTCCTTCTTCAAAGCCAAATACAGCAAATAAGCAATTGTTAATGCTGCCACGGCATTGTTAAAGCTGTCATAGGAAAAGGAACCTGCCTGCTGCATCGCTATAGGCATTAACAGCACCATTGCAAAAAGCTCTTTTCTGATCGGCACGATTTTTATCGTAATTGCTCCGATCATCGCGTATAGAAAAAGAGCGCCAAATTCTGCCAGAAGCAAAATCCATCCGGCAGGAAGATGCAGTAGAATTCCTGTTAATATTCCGCATACCTGCCCCGGATAACTCAAGATATTTGCTTTAGGTTTAAATGAAAAATTATACGAACTTAACCGTTTATGAAATGCTTTCCAATATATATCCGTATCCACTGTCACTGTTCCATTCTGCAATACCCCCTTCACTCCTTTTCCGACAATCTCCGAGAGCTCTTCATATAATTCCCCTGCTCCAATGCTCTGAAATACCCACTTTGCATGTACAGGTTCATCAGGCGCTTGGAATGTCGGAAGCAAGATGGAAAAAACAAACCCAAACAACATAGCTATTCCGAAAAAGATCTTTGCTTCTCTGTTTTTTCCGCTCTGCAGCCATTCCCTTACGACGTCTTCTGTTTTCTTTTTTTTCCAGACAAAAAAGATCCAAACCAATATGATACCCGCCAGCAGGGCCTTCCAGGCTTTATACCAAACTATCTTTTCAGAGTTTAATACAATTTCCTTTATGTTATAGTACTTATAGCCTTTATTCAGGCTCTCCTCCGAATAGCCGTTTTCGTTTATCATGCTGATTAGCATAATGCGCTCTACATGATTCGAATTTTTGATAGGTATAACGATTTTTTCCTGCCCCTTATAAACATACTCATATTCTGCGTCAGTACGCAAGTTGAAACCGTCGCCGCAATCTAAATAAATTGCTAAAGTGTTTTTTTTCAGGTAATCTGTTTTATCCAGATAAATTTCAACCACATCTGCCCTGGTCCGAATCTCCTCCAGCACAATCTGGTCAAAAACACAATAAACATTTCCTTTTGCATCATAACGGTAAATCCGGCTTGTACAGTTTTTCACTTCCTTTTGATTATATTTCACGATTCTTCCTTTCCCCGGCATTCCCATATTTTTAGCCAGTGCTTCCAGGGAAAAACTACAATAATTCACATAAGTACTCAATAATAATCCGACAAAAATACTTATTGTCCAAGCAGTAATCAGTTCCTTCTTTTCTTTTTTTATTTTGGTACATGCGCACAAATAAAGCAGCATCCACAATAATCCCCACAGAATAAAAAGGAGCATTTTGTAACCTGATAATACTTCCTTTTTCTGCAGCAACTGATATTGTATTTCTTCGCTATCCTCCCTGTAATAAATACCTAGTTCCTGTTCTCCAAAATCTTCTGTCCACAGTTCAAAATAAAAATCCGTCCGTCCGTCCACTTGTATTTTCTCGAAGTCAAACCTTAATAACTCATTATCTTTAATCTGTTTTCCTGCAACCTCCTGTTCCAGAAACTTCTCGCCATCAACTCCATATAAAGCAAAAAACAATTTTCCCTGCTGATATTTTTGCAAATAAGTTGCCAGCCGAACTTCGATGGCTTCAAAGTCCTGGGCACTCTGAAATCTCTGCGTAATCTTGCCGTTATATTGACGGACTTCAGCATTGCCGCTTATAGAGGAACCGGACAAGATATCATATTCCTCTGTCTGTATAAAGAAAACGGCAACCAGACCAAATAAGGACAACACAATATTGCTGCAGATTATTATCTTCTTCTGTTTTCTCCAGAAAAGTGCAAACAAAGAACCTGCTATTTTCAAAGCACACCATATTTTTGTGCGAAACAGAAAAATGATCAGCGAAACAGTTAATAGTACGATTAAACAAAATGTTAGTGGAAACACTTGCTGCATAACCAATTCAATCACTATCTCTTTTCCTGTATCCTGTCCCCCAAAAGTGCAGCTGCTATAACCATCACGGGCCTGTATGCCATACCCGGTAATAGCATTTCCGTTTTTTGCGTCAGGGCTGCTGATTTCGAGCACATAAGATACTTTTCCACTTGTTTTCCCGTATAAAGTGATATAACATATCTGATTGTCTTCTAATCGTTCTGCTGAAACAACTCTCTTTGCAATCACATTATTTTCATTATCATAAAGAACAATATGATAATTAGAATAATTGCAACGCAAATAAGTTCCAAAACGAATCCCTATTTGCAAAACTCCTGGCGGTAATTTCAGTTCCTGCCGGAGTACATTATCCGCCGTAATCTCACCAAGAGCTTCCGCTTCTACGGTAAAATTAGATTCCCTTCTTCCTTCTGTCCTTCGAATACTCTGAGACAGCTGGCGGTCAATCGAGTCGCCTTTTATCAACAAAGCAAACAGCAGAAAAATATATACAATTATAATATGCTTATTTTTAATCAACACGGAAATTTCCCTCTTTCATTACAACTATCATACATTATATTTTCTTAATATCTTAATACTGCAAAATCATCTCTTAATAAATCAAAATTTGGATTGAAATACGGATCTCCGGCTTCTAATTCTTTTTTCCATTTCTTTTTAAACAGATTAACTTCGTTTTTAAACCTATTTTGTCTCTCCGAATTATCTTCATATCCCCTGGTCTTTGACTCATAATGGTACAGCTCCGCATAAGGAGTGAATACAATCAGATATCCTGCTCTGCGCAGTCTCATACAGAAATCCACATCGTTGTAAGCTACAGCAAATTCTTCGCTCAACCCGTGCATTTTCTCATATACAGACTTTCTTACCATCATACAAGCAGCCGTTACCGCAGTAAGATTCTGCGCGTAATACAGGCGTCCCATATATCCCAGGTTCTCCTTTGGCTGTCGGTAATGAGCATGTCCTGCCACTCCGTCCGCACCCATTCCCAAAATAATCCCTGCATGCTGGATCGTATTATCACCATAATATAATTTTGCCCCCACTGCTCCGATATCTTCCCTTTGGGCATACATCAGCATTTCCTCCATCCAGTTTTCAGCAATGATCTGTGTATCATTGTTGAGCAGAATCAAGTACTTTCCTTTTGCATTTTTTGCCGCATAATTGTTTATGGAAGAATAATTGAATGGATTATTCCAGTACAATATTCTGACTTTCGGTTCTTCCGATAATTCTTTATAAAGAGCAAATGTTTCGGATTCCTTACTTGCATTATCAATAATCAGGATTTCATAATTCTTATATGTGCTGTACTGTAAAATGCTCTGTATACAGCGTCTTGTATCCTCTGCGCGGTCTCTGCAGGGAATCAGAATGGAAATTGCTGCTTCTTCCTTCAATTCGTACTTTAAACGGTAAATTGTGGGGAATGCCTTGGAGCTTTCCACCATTACTTTTTCTCCGTAAGATTCAATACTATTTTGTACCGCCCGTTTTCCGGCATCAATGGCATACGTCTTTGAATTAATATCAGCTGCTACGGAGGCCGGATGCGATCTCCAGTAATATAGAATCTTCTGGATATGGAAAATCTTCTTTGCCTCTTTTGTAACACGCAAAATAAAATCATGATCCTGGCTTCCGTCGTATTCTTTTCTGAATTTTCCTGCCTGCTCAAGCAGTTCTCTTCGGAATACAGAAAAATGGCATATATAATTATTTCCTCTCAATGTGTCAATAGCATAATCAGGCTTAAAGTGTGCGGTAATTATATTTTTAATGCTTCCTTCAAAGGTTGCCTCATCCGTATACAGAAAGTCTGCCTTTTCCCTTGCGATTGCACACATCATCTCATACAGCGCCGCCGGATGCAGCAAATCATCATGATCAAACAGACCTATGTACTCCCCCGAGGACATATCAATACAAGCGTTTGTATTTTCTGATATTCCTCCATTTTTCTCCAGTTTTCTGTACCGGATTCGCTTATCTTTTCTCTGGATAGCCCGGCAATATTTTTCTATCTTCTTTCCCTTTTTCGGGTCGCTTCCATCCGCAAGGCATAATTCCCAGTTTTTATATGTCTGCATACGAACTGACATTATCATTTCATCCAAAAATTTTTGCGGAGTATTATATAGAGGTACAAGAATGCTGAAGGTTATTGGCTTGGAGAACTTCATGCTTTCCTGTTCTTGCCTCTTTTCTGTACTGAGATTAAAATTTTCTCCAAAAACTTTCAATTTCCTCTTTTTTGATAAACTTAACAATACCTTTTTCCAAGTTTCCTTTATCCCATTGGTGCGAAGACTATGTATTCCCTGCATGAACCGCCTTCCCGCCCTGTTAGACATCATTAATTTTTTCATCGACAGGACGCAAAAACGTATGGGTTTTGTAATTTTCCAGCAAAAGGAGGTTCTGTAATCCTCACACAGCTGCCGTGCCTGTTCTAATTCCTGTTTCAGATTTTCCCTTTGTTCGATAGCAGCCATATAATGAAGACGGAACGTTTCCTTTTCCTGTTCGAGCAACTCATTCTGATGCAGTAAATTTTCTTCTCTAAAAGCATTCTGAGAAAGCAGATATTTTTTTTCTGCTTCGTTCTTCTCTATCCGATTCTGCATTTCTTCTGTCAATTTATTTAATATTTTCTTATGTTCTTCTTCGAACTCCCTCTTTAAGCTTTCCTTTTCTGCTTCCTCTTCTCTGACTCTTTCCTCATACCTCTCCCGGCATTCTGCTAAAGCCTGGTTCTTCTCATTTTCTATCCGTTTACGCTCCTCTTCCTGTTTCCGGATTTTCTCTTCATATTCCTCCCGGCACTTCGATAAAGCCTGCTCCTGTTTGCTTTCCAGTGCACGCTTTTCTTCTTCAAATTCTTCTATTAATTTTCCCTTTTCCTCTTCCCCTTCTTTAATCCTGGTCTCATAGTTTTCCTGACATTCCAGCAAGACCTTTTCTGCTCTGTATTTTCTGCTCGCTGCAATATCTTCCACCATGCCAAGCTCCGTATTGTCTGACAGTAACAGAATCTTTCCACTGATTTCAATCCATCGAACTACTCTGCCTTCGAAGCAACAGCATAACCAAGGATCTGTATTTTTGAAATAATACATATCTCCTATTACCTCGCTGCTGTTTGTGTTGTAAATATCCAGCCCGCCAAGATTGCTTCCAATGTGCATATTGCGCAAAATACAGAGTTTATCCTCAACAGGATCAATTCTTACCTGTCCGCAGCTGTCCGGTATCTCAAGCCGACCAGTTTTTATTTCTGCTCCCTCGTATGTAAAAAACACCTTATTTTCTTCTGAAAATCCGCTTCCACAGTCAAAATATACACAACCTTTTCGCTGTGCTCCTGCCTCAAACAAGTTTCGTTCTTTTCTTTGATCAATCCGCCTGGAAAGCTCATACTGAAAAATAACAGACGGAATATTTTCCTGTTTTCGAAACAACATCGCCCATTTGCAGATAAAATCTACCGGCTGAATCAGATCATGATAAAATGAATTTTCTGCAAATAGCTTTGCCCAATACTCCTTCTGCTGCACATTTACATGTGTCTTATCTTCAATGTCCGTAGGCGTGGAAGTAAAAATCACGGTATCCGCATAACTGCACAGCAGACGGATCGCCCGCGCGCCATCCTCCGGAAACAGGTGCTCCAGCACTTCAATAGTTATTACCAGATCAAACTTTTGCGGAAACTTTTCTGTAAGTCTTTCCGTGACTGACTGCACATTCAGGTATGGACGGATTTCTTCCGTCGCCATCCCGACTGCATATTCCGATACATCAATACCGTAGGCTTCCACCCCCCGTTTTCTCAGCGTCTCCACCAGATAACCACATGCGCAGCCTGCATCAAGAACGGTCTTGGGCTGGAAATTTTCAATAATGTTTTCTGCAACCATATCAAAAAACGGTATCCACTGTCCTTTGTTCGTATAATTCCCCCCGCCATTCTTTTCATAAAACTCGTTAAAAAAATATTTATTATACCTGTTATCCATGACAGTTTCCTCCGAACTCTGATATTATCCAGCGCCTAAAACCACATCTATATTTAAAATTCTGCATTGTTTTCCGGGTAAGAATATTTATTTATACGCAATCTCTCTGCAAACAGATACTTTCCTCTTGCGCCATCCCCCTGCACTTTTGCGCGTCTCCTGTCATTGATATTTACGACAGCTGCCGGTACGCCCCGCAGACCTCATGTACCTCCCCCACCATCCTTACCTTGCCCTTTTCCAGCCACATCACTCTGCTGCAGAGCCTCTCAATCTGTTCAATCGAATGCGACACAATCAACACCGTTGTTCCCCCGGCCATCATTTCCTGAATCCGCTTTTCACACTTCTGCTGAAACAGAAAATCTCCCACTGCCAGAATCTCATCCACAATCAAAATTTCCGGCTTTACCAGCGTCGCAATGGAAAAGCCCAGCCGCGCCACCATACCGGAGGAAAAGTTTTTCAGGGGAACATCTACGAATTCCCGCAGCTCGGCAAATTCGATAATCTCGTCAAATCTTTTCCTCATAAACTCCCTGGAATATCCCAGCACCGAACCGTTCATAAACAGATTTTCCCGCGCCGTCATCTCAAAATCAAAACCGGCACCCAGCTCGATTAACGGCGAAATTGTGCCGTTTGCTGTTACGCTTCCGGCAGTCGGCTTTAATATTCCGGAAACCAGCTTCAGCAATGTGCTCTTTCCCGAGCCGTTCAGTCCTACAATACCGAAGACCTCACCCGTCTCGATCGTCGCCGACACATCCTCGAGTGCCGTAAATTCCTCATAAAAAAGCTGGTGCTTGAGCAGCTTGATGAGGTATTCCTTCATGTTGTCGATGCGCTCCTTCGACATATTGAATTTCATTGTCACATGGTCGATCACGATCGCAGGCATTTTACATTTCCTTCCATTAATAAAATGTTTCTGTTTCCGAATTATATATGACTGCCGTACTCTTTAAAAACTAAAACAATATAGTAATTCTGCAATAAATGCTTGTCCGCTCTGCCCTTCCTGACTGTCCCGTCAGATAAATAAAATAAACCGATCCTGTTTTTTCTTAAATACCACCGTACCCATCAGCATACTTCCGAGCGCCCAGGCGGCCATGATTCCGATTTCCGCCGCATCAGGCACGGTATGGTACAGAACCAGCCGGCGAAAGGAATCCACATAATAATACAGGGGATTCATTTTAACAATATTAAACATGGCTCCTGAAAGGATTTCCATCGGATAGATAATGGGCGTCAGGTACATCCATACCATCGTAAATACAGTATACAAATGGATAACATCCCGGAAAAATACCGCTGCGGTAGCCAGAATCATCCCCAGCCCGACGGAAAAAACCAGAGCCAGCAGCAGCGGAACCGGAATCAGCAGCAGCCTCCAGGTAAAGCCCACCCGCAGCACCAGCATCACCACCAGAAGCGCCGCCAGCGAAAACAGCATATTTACAAATGAAAACACGCATTTCTGCATCGGAAAAATATATTTCGGAATATACACCTTCCGGATAAGCGCGCCCGAATTCAAAATGGAGGTCATGGCCCCGCTGGTCGCCTCTGTAACAAAATTGAACACGCACCAGCCGGTCAGATAGTAAACCGCAAAGTTATCAACGTTCATTCGGAACAGATTCTGAAACACTGCCGTAATGACGCACATCATCAGGAGCGGATTTAGAATGCTCCAGAAAAAACCGATGATTGAACGGCGGTATTTCAGCTTGATGTCGCGCGCCACCATATCTTCCAGCAGATAATGGTATTTCCGAAACGCTCCCAGATAAATTCGCAGATTTCTCCGCTCGGCTGCAAACACAACAATGCTCAATCCCGCCAGCCCGCCGAGCAGAAGGGATACAAGAACCATGCTGAAATTTCCTGCCGCAGTTCTCACCGGGTTTAAAACAACTGCAGACAGCCGATAACTGCTCCCGACTGCTCCGGTAAAATCGATCCGCAGCGCAGCGGCATTCCGCTCCAGAGAAACAAACGCTCCGCCACGGCCGCTCCCGCCCTGCCACGCTGCATTTCCCGTTTCTGTCGAGTTCCCCGTTTTCACTTCCGGAGATACAAAGATGCTTTTCTCTTCCGAAAACGGTTCACCGGCTGCATCGGTATAAAAGATCTGAAGCTCCTCCGCCGTATCAAAAGACTCCAGAAAAATTTCCTTTACATAAGTATTTACCGTGGAAAGAATAATCTGCGGGTCCTCCCCGGCCGTTACACTGTCCCCGGTACGGCTCAGATTTACCGTTTCCAGCTCTGTGAGCGGGTATCGTAGCTCCGCCGCTTTTTCCCTTGCCTGTTGTATTCCGGCAACACCCTGTCCGAACAGAATGGCCAGAAGCATACACGCGCATATTACAGCCAATTTGCCTTTCTTACCCATTTTCATGCCCCCGCATGCTTTCTTGTCACAACCATCCCATCAGCAGAAGCAGCCTCATAATCCAATTATCGCTCCTCCGCTGCCGGTACAGTCTTTTGTCGAAGATCAGGCTCCGCTTCCCCAATGCAAAACCCCGCAGCAGCCGGGCCTTTTCCGCATCCTGTTCCGCCAGCCATTCCCCGTACAGCCGTTCGAATTCCTCTGCCTGGCGTTTCAGTTTTCCCCGGTTCCTCTTAAAATCGCGCACCCTTCTTCTGTAATTTTCCAATACTCCAGACGCTATCCCGATCGTGTTGGCTCCGTGCTGCCGGTAAAGGATGCGAGACTCTTCGTCGTAGATTACCCTGCCGAAAGCTCCTGCAACCAGGTAGATCCAGAAATCGTGCATAATGATTTCCTGCGTTCGTATCCTCTTTTGGAAATGTCCCGCATGTATGATATTTTCCTGTGCCGGTACGTACAGCGGAAAATCCACGGCCGCCGCACCGCTTTTCGGTTCCTCCTCCCCTGCGACCGCCTGGCAGAGCAGTTCCCTCAGCGTACCGTTTATCACACAAGTGCAGCCCGTGCACATATTTTCCACCAGCGCGTTCCCGAATGCCGCTCTGATGCGGCGGTAACGAATGGCCGGACGGAACGGGCGCAGCCCGGCATCTGTGGGCTGAACGGCGGAACAGTAAGCCAGCGGAACGTCCGGTTCTCCGCCGCTCTCCAGCAGGCTTACCGCCCGCGCCAGCTTGTCTGGCAGCCAGACATCGTCTTGGTCGGCAAATGCGGTGTACGGCACCGTTTTGTCCGCAGCTGCAATCAGCGTAAAAACGCTTTTTACCGCACCGAAGTTTTCTCCATAAAGGACTTCGATATTTCGATTTGCCTGCCGGTATTCTCTAAGAATTTCCTGCGTCCCGTCGGCGGAACCGTCGTCGCGCACCAGAATTCGGATGTTTACTCCTTCCTGCGCTAAAATGCTGTCCAGCTGTTCCCGGATAAATTTCTCTCCGTTATAGCTGGAGAGAAGTACCTGCACTGCCGAACTCATGTTCGTCTCCGTCTGTGCCGGCCGCAGACACAACGTCCTGCACACTGCTTCATATTAATCCCTTCCTCCAGCGCTGCATCGACGGTAGATTTTTCTCATACGGCGGCCTGCCTGCTGTTTATCAAAGCACTCCAGCAGCCGGCCCGGCTCCGACTTCTGCCCCACCGTTCGTCCTGCCTGCGCGATACGTCTCCCTTCCGCCCAATATTGCTGCACCGGTATTTTCTCCGTCCTGCCGACTCTCTTTATGCTCTCCTGCCGCCTCAGCTCCCTTTTCAGCATGCGCTTCAGCTCCTCCAGGCCAGTGAAGCCCTGCGCACCCTCACAGCAGGACAGCACCTCCCGGCTTCCTCTGATATCGCTGGCGATGATAGGAAGCCCTGCCGCGGCCGCCTCAATCAGCGCCATCGGCATTCCTTCCTGCAAGGAAGGAAACACAAACACATCCGCCGCGTACAGCAAGGAGCGGATATTCTTGCGGTATCCCAGAAGTTCTATCCTTCCGGACATCCCTGCACGGTCTATCTGCCGCTGCAGCACCTCTTTCTGTACACCTTTGCCGCAGATAAAATAGCGAAACCGCCCGCATTCCGATTTACATGCAGCTTCCGAACTGATCTGACCTTCCCATCCCTCCCTGCACCTGACTTTTCCTGCAGCTTCTCTGTCTTCTGCCAGTCTTTCCTTTTCTAGCTCCACAAATGCTTTGATTGCAAGACTGTGATTTTTTCTCGGGATCAGCTCTCCCACACTCAGGAACACGATCTCATCTTCAGCGGCATGCAGCTCCTTCCGCATGGCTTCCCGCATTTTTATTCTTCTGCCCTCCGGCAATTCGTCCCCACGGAAGAAGGTAATATCTGCCCCGGCTCCGATCAGCCGTTCCACTTTTGTTTTTTTCCCGCAGCAGAATCTCCGAGCCCTCTTATAATCCTCGCCGTTAATCGTTATCAGCACATCCGTATACCGCGCCAGCCACCGCTCTGCCGGGTAGTACAGCAGCCAGTTGATCAGAGGAGCGCCTCTGTAAAAATGGAAGCCGTGGGCGGTATAAATCACCCTGCTCTGCGATATCTGCCTTTTTGAAGTACTTCCCTCTGTATTTCGTTTATTTTCATCTTTTACACAGAATGTTGTTTTTCCGCATCGCCTTTTCCCAGCCGATTTTCCTGACTGCTTTTCCTGCTTTTCTTTCTGCGCCGCGCATTTTTGATATCCTCTGTTCACTGCGGCAGCTGCCAGTCTTCCGATTGCGCCCCCCATCGGCGTATGGCAATGGATCAGCTCAAAATGTTCCCTCTCCAGCAGAGCCTTCAGCTGCCGGTACGCGCGCAGGGCAGGATGGAACCGGAACGGCGAGCGCTCCAGGTCAATCTGGTGACAGCGGATTCCGGTTCCGGCCAGCCTGGAATTATCGTTTCCATAGCCAGGATTCCGAAAATTGCTGGCATAGTGGACCTCATAGCCAAGCTCCTGCAGAATACGCACATTATTCATTTCAAACTGCGGTACAAAGCCGCTGACGGTCGTGACGATCAGCGCCTTCTTTTTTCCGCTGTCCGATTTTCCTGCGCCGTTCAATCCACATCATCTCCATGCTTTTTCTGTTTCCGGGACGGCTGCATGTTTTGTTATGGCCGTTTTCCGACTTTCTGACCACCTGCATGCTTTGTTTTGACCGTTTTCCCGCTGCGGCTTGAGATTGAAAAAATCTGCCTTCTGTCCTTGTTTAAAATTTTTGTCCAAAAGTCAACTATCTGTTGACTTTTTTCGCGCAAATGTCCTCTCTTCAGCATAAAAATGAACATAAAAACGACTCATAAATTGCCTTCTTCGACAAAAAATACGCTAAAAGACCGGGTTTCACCGCGGTTTCATTATAGCGCCAATTTTTCGAAAAGTCAACTATATAAATATTTTGTCAACCTTACGAGCACTCTATCCATAGTATCATGTGAGAAGGAGGTTTTCTTATGGTTGACTTTGGGAATACTTTAAGGGCGTTGCGCAGAAAAGAAGATATGACGCAGGCGGAGCTCGCTCAAAAGCTTGATGTGACAAAATCAGTAATCAGCGCTTATGAGAACGGGCTCCGCCTGCCTTCCTATGATATTTTAATACACATTTCAAGAATTTTCCGCGTTAGCACAGATTATCTGCTCGGTCTGGAACGGCGGCAGGAAATTGACCTGTCCGGCCTGACGGACGAGGAAATATCCGCGCTTCTGCAGCTGATCAAGGCAATGAAACGAAAATAGTTCCATGCGGCAGACGGCAGCGCCGTCCTGCTGCTTCGCGCACGCCCGCTTCAAACGATGGTCTCTCACAATCTTTCCTCCCGTATTTTCCGGGTGACTACCGCAGCGTCACCCGGAACACCACCGGCTTCTCCGACGCCACTTTCTCCGTCTTCACCGCCAGCCCTTCCGCTCTCCTCTCCCACTCCGGCTCTTCATCAAAACCAAGCACGCTCACTTTATCAATAATCCCGTGGAACTTCGGCAGATGTGAGGCGTCCTGCTCGCCCAGTGCGCGGATCAGCACCTTTCCGCCCGCCGGATAGTTCAGGCAGGTCGCATAAAGATTCTCCCCCTTCACCGTAAAACGGAAATCCTCCTTTGTGAATACTTTATCCTTCCCGTCAGTAAACTGTCCTTCCTCCACGGCCGTCGGCCCCTCCGACGCAATACGCCAGGTGCGCGTACCGTAAATCGCCTCGCCGTTTACGGCAAGCCATTCCCCCATTTCTTCCAAAACCGCTGTATCTTCCGCCGAGATCGTACCGTCCGCCTTCGGCCCGACATTCAGCAGCAGACAGCCGTTCTTGCTGACAATGTCCACGAGATCGCAGAGGAGATCCTTTGCCTTTTTGAAATCATTATTTTTCGTATAGCACCACGAATTTTTCGCAATCGCCGTATCGGTCTGCCATGCAAACGGCTTTACCTCCGCGAACTGTCCGCGCTCGATATCCACAACTGCCGTACCGAACATAAACGCATCGTGTTTGTAGGCAATCATTACCTCCTCGCCCCACTCGAGCGCCCGATTGTAATAATAAGCGGCGATTTTCTTTAAATACGGCTTGGCCCCGGCATGCTGTATCCACCAGTCAAAATACAATTCCTTTACGCGGTAGCGGTCAATCAGCTCGCAGGTGCGGATCATCCAGTCTTCCAGGAATTCCTTCGACGGTGCAGGCTCGCTGAACAGGTCATGGTGCCCGCGCTCCGGCATCGCCGGCCAGTAAAAATCTCCCGGCTCCTCGGCATCCGTGATATCGCTCTCAAACTCCTTCCCGTGCCCCATAAAAAACCAGTGCTCGATGCGGTGCGTGGACGCGCCGTTGACCAGCCCCTCTTTTTTTGCCTGTTCGCCAAGCTCGCCAAGCACGTTGCGGCGCGGCCCCATCTTTGCCGCGTTCCATTCGGACAGCGCGCTGTCATACATCTGAAAACCGTCATGATGCTCCGCCACCGGCACGATATATTTTGCCCCTGCGCGCTTAAAAAGCGAAATCCATTCCGCGGCATCAAATTTTTCGGCCGTAAACATTGGGATAAAATCCTTATAGCCGAACTTCCTGTGCTCCCCGTAGGTTTTTACGTGATGCTCGAATTCCGGACTCCCCTGTATGTACATATTGCGCGAATACCACTCATTTCCAAACGCCGGGACACTGTAGACTCCCCAGTGGATAAAAATCCCGAATTTCGCGTCCTGAAACCACTGCGGCGTTTTATGCCGCGCCAGGGAATCCCAGCTATCCTTATATTCGCCCTCCGCGATGCACGCCTCGATTTTCTCCAATTCTTTTTGCTTGTCATAAATAAACACGGCAGATCTCCTCCATTCTAAAATTATTCTGTTTTTCAGCGAAGCTGCTTTTCATAAAAGTTTTTTTCAGTTCCTCAGCAAAACCACTTTCCATAAAAATTTCCAGCTTTCCAGTAAAGAAGCTGCCGCTTCAGGATTTTTCAATCGTAAAGCAGCAGCTCTTTACAAGAAATGCCTACTCTTTATATCTTTTTTATAAAATATCCAATCCTTTTACATCGTTTTCGCACTTTCATCGCAGACCTTTGCCTGTACATCCGACGGCGCCGGCTCATACCGCGCAAACTCATACGAATATGTACCGATGCCGACCGTCATCGACCTTAAATCTGTCGAATATCCGCACAGCGCGGACATTGGAACTTCGGCCATAATCTCCTGCTGACGGTTGTGGAGCGGATTCATGCCGAGCACCCTGCCGCGGCGCTTGTTCAGATCGCCCATAATATCGCCGGTAAAACGCTCCGGCGCAACCACCTTGATCGTTGCGATCGGCTCGAGAAGAATCGGGGTAGCATCCATAACACCCTGCTTGAACGCCTGGATCGTTGCCGTTTTAAACGCCATTTCCGAGGAATCTACATCATGGTAGGAGCCGCCGGTGAGCGTCGCCTTGATGCCGACCACCGGATAGCCCGCCAGAGGTCCCGCCTCCACGCTGTCTGCAATGCCCTTTTCCACGGCCGGGAAAAAGTTTCTCGGAACGGCGCCGCCGAATACGTTCTCCGCAAATTCATACGGCTTTTCCATATCACCGGACGGCTCGAAATCAATGATAACATGACCGTACTGTCCGTGTCCGCCGGACTGCTTTTTATATTTGTACTCCGCGGTCGATTTTTTGCGGATGGTTTCACGGTATGCCACGCGCGGCTTCGCCAGCTCGATCTCTACCTTGAAGCGCTGCGCCAGCTTGCTTGCCGCCACTTCCAGATGCTGTTCGCCGATGCCGTACAGCAGGGACTGGCGGTTCTCCTTATCGTTTACGATGCGCAGCGTCAGATCCTCCTCCATCAGCCGGGAAAGCGCCTGAGAAACCTTGTCCTCATCCCCCTTGTTCTTCGCGCGGTAGCTCTTGTACTCGTACGGCACGGATACCTTCGGGCGGTCGAACTGCACCGGATTGGCCTTCGTGGCAAGGCTGTCGCCCGTTGTTGTGCTGGAGAGCCTTCCGATGGCGCCGATATCGCCCGCATAGAGCTCCTTCACTTCAATCTGCTCCTTGCCGCGCAGGACATAGAGCCTGGAAAGCTTTTCCTCCGTCCCGGTATCGACATTGTATATGGTATCATCGGCCTTCAGCACGCCGGAGCATACCTTGATCAGCGAAAATTTACCGATAAACGGATCGGCGATCGTCTTGAATACCTTTGCCGTCATCGGCTTGTTCGCATCGTAATCTGCCGCAAAGGTCTCGCCGGTTTTTGCATTGATGCCGGTGATAACGCATTTGTTCGGCGACGGGAAATATTTCTCCACTGCCTGCAGCAGCATGTTGGTGCCCTGCGTGTTCAGCCCGGAGCCCATCAGCACCGGAACGACGCTACAGTCGATTACGCTGGAGCGCAGAGCGGTCGAAATCTCCTGCGCGGTGAATTCCTCACCCTCAAAATATTTTTCCATCAGCTCCTCGCTCGTCTCGGCCACGGCGTCCATCAGGGCCTCGCGGTATTTGGAGACATATTCCATCGAATAATCCGGGATTGCACATTCCTCATACTCGGATAATTTAGTGAATTTCCGGCCTGCCATCTTTACGACATTGACAAACCCGACAAATTTTTCGTTTTCGCGGATCGGCGAGTGGAACGGCGCAATGCGTTTGCCGTAGAGCTCCGTCAGACGCTCGATCACGCGCCGGAAGCTGGCATTGTCATCATCCATATCCGTCACAAAGAAAATGCGTGGTATATTATATTTTTCGCACAGATCCCACGCTTTGCGCGTGCCAACCTCCACACCCTTTTTACCGGAGACAACAATTACGGCGGCGTCGCACGCACTCACTGCCTCTTCCACCTCACCGACAAAATCGAAATAGCCCGGCGTATCGAGGAAATTGATTTTGGTATCCTCCCACAGGATCGGCACAACCGATGTGTTGACGGAGAACAGACGCTTCGTCTCTTCCTTGTCGTAGTCGCTGATGGTATTGCCCTCCTCGACCTTTCCCTGTCTGGTTGTAATGCCTGTCGTATATGCCATCGCCTCGACGAGCGTTGTTTTTCCCGCGCCGCCGTGCCCCAGCACTGCTACATTCCGAATTTTTTCATACTTGTAAACTTCCATAATACACATCTCCGTTTCCGCGCGGCCTATCTTTTGCTTTCCGCAGCCTGCGCCGCAGTCTCCTTTTGCAGAAGCATCCGCTGCCGCCGGAGCGGAAGCCGCGCCGCCCGTATCCGGGTACAGCGGAATTTGCGCAAACTACTTATTTTTATTTTACTAAATTATCATTTTAATTACAACCGAAATCTTCAATTTTCTGATTTTATTTTCGCTTTAAACCGTTGCGCTTTAAAGTACTGTAGTATTGACAAAGCGAAGCAATTACGCTACAATGACGAAGGATCGGAAGGGCTGTTTTATATAAGCTTCCGAACTGGCGCGAAGCTTCGGAACAGACACAAAATCTTGAACAGACCGCTGCGGAAATCAAACAGAAAAGCGGCTGCAATTCCGGGCAGTTCAAATTTAAATAACACAGAAAGAAGGAACGGTAATTTATGATTATTGTTATGAAGCCGCAGGCTACCAGGGAAAATATCGAACATGTTCTGGGCGTGATCCGCGAAAACGGACTGGAAGCACATCTTTCGGACGGACAGCAGGTCACAATTATCGGCGTGATCGGGGATAAAACCCGGCTGATGAATCAGAATCTGGAAATTGCAGGCGGCGTGGACCGCATCGTTTCCGTCACCGAAAGCTACAAGCTTGCAAATAAAAAGTTCCATCCGGAGAAAACCGTCGTACCGGTCGGCAGGACAAGCATCGGCGGGGATGAATTCGCTATTATGTCCGGCCCGTGCGCCGTGGAAAGTGAAGAACAGGTGCTCGAGACCGCGCGGGCAATTAAAAAAGCCGGCGCGCAGATCCTCCGCGGCGGCGCATACAAGCCGCGGACCTCCCCTTACTCCTTCCAGGGGCTTGAGGAGGACGGGCTGCGCCTGATGAAGGAGGCGAGGGAGGAAACCGGACTGGCCGTTGTCTGCGAGGTGACGAGTCTTGCCGCCGTCGAGGCCGCCGTCAAATACGTCGATATGCTGCAGATCGGTGCGCGCAATATGCAGAATTTCTATCTGCTCCGGGAGGCGGGCAAAACAGGGCTGCCGATCCTGCTCAAGCGCGGCCTTTCCGCAACCATTGACGAATGGCTGAATGCGGCAGAATACATTATGGCGGAGGGCAACCCGAATGTTGTCCTGTGTGAGCGCGGCATCCGCACCTTTGAGACTGCCACGCGCAACACCCTGGATATCAGCGCCGTCCCGGTGATCCGCGAAAAAAGCCATCTGCCGGTGATCGTTGATCCGAGCCACGCAACCGGCGTGCGAAGCTATATTGCCCCGCTCGCGAAATGTGCGGTGGCGGCCGGTGCGGACGGCCTGATGATTGAGACGCACCCTTGCCCGGAAAAAGCGCTTTCGGACGGCCCGCAGTCGCTCACCTTCCCTCTCTTTGACGAGCTCTGCCGGGATCTCAGACCGTACATTCAGCTTGCCGGAAAGCATTTTTAAACGGGCGGAAAGGAAATCTTTGATGAAAGAAATCAGAACCATCGGCTTTATCGGCTTTGGGCTGATCGGCGGCTCGATCGCCAGAATCCTGCGGTCGGCTTCGCCCTCTCTCACCCTGTTTGCCTACGACCATCACCGGGACACCGTATCTCCGGGCCTTTCCGCCGCGCTGCGGGACGGCGTCCTTGACCGCGTGGAAAAAAGCCTCTCCGCGTTCTCTGCGGCGGATCTTATTTTTCTGTGCGCGCCCGTGCTGCGGAATATCGAATATCTGAGGGCGCTTTCCGCTATTGTCCCGCCGGACTGCATCCTGACCGATGTCGGGAGCGTCAAGGGCAATATCCATGCAGCGGCCGCCGAATGCGGACTGTCCGGACAGTTTATCGGCGGACATCCGATGGCAGGCTCCGAACAGACCGGCTACAGAAGCTCCAGCACGGAGCTTCTGGAAAATGCCTACTATATTCTGACGCCCTCTCCTAAAACGCCTGCCCGGCTCACCGATTATATGACAGAACTTGTGCGGGGCTTCCGGGCTATCCCGGTGCTGCTCACCCCGGAAGAACACGACAATATCACGGCAGCCATCAGCCATGTACCGCATATTATCGCCGCGCAGCTCGTGAATCTCGTGCGCGCGGAGGACGACGAAAAGGAGCGCATGCGCATGCTGGCGGCCGGAGGCTTTAAAGATATCACCCGGATCGCTTCCTCCTCTCCGGAGATGTGGCGCAATGTATGCCTTACCAATGCGGCCGGAATCAAGCGGACGCTCGACCGGTACATTGCTTCCCTGTCCGAGGTTTCAGAGGCCCTCTCCCGGGGAGATTCTTCCTATTTTTATGATATTTTTGAACAGGCAGGAAGCTACCGCAGCAGCATTCCGAACGGCAAGGGCATGCTGAACCGCTTTTTTGAGGTCTTTATCGACATCAGCGACGAGGCCGGCGCAATCGCTACCATCGCCACGCTGCTCGGCGCAAACGGCATCAGCATCAAAAATATCGGTATTCTCCACAACCGGGAGTTCGAGCAGGGCGTACTGCGCATTGAATTCTACGAGGAGGAAGCACTTGTCAAAGGAAAGCGTTTGCTGACCTTATATAACTACACTATTTACGAAAGAAATTAATGTAATAAATGTATTAAATGCTTTGATAAGTATTTCTCTGCCGGCAGATAAACTCTTTCGGACAGAGCATCCGGTTCGCACGGCTGCTCTTTTTTAACCGGCATCCGTCTGCTCCGCTTGCAAAAAGAGCTTTTCCATGATTCAGAGTCCGCTTGCGATTTTTTATCTGCATTTTATGAAAATATGCGAAAAAGGGCATCCATCCGGCGAACGATGGAATGCCCTTTAACTTATTTGTTCATCCCGGGATTTCTCACAGGCGAAGCAGCTCCTTCAGCTTCCCGATATCCTCCCCGCTGTTTTCCGGATGCTCCTCGAGGAAATCAATTATAATATCCAAGCGGTTGACCGGAATGCGCTCGCGGATCAGTGCCCCGACTGCCCGCTGCAGTCTCGCAAGGCTTACCTTTTCCGGAACGATGCCGCTGATCGACGCCGGATACCAGCTGCGAGCCTTCTCCGTCAGCTCCCACACAAGCTGCCGGTTCAGAATCCTGTCATAATTTTCCAGAATAAGCTTCTCCAGGTGTGCAACAACAATATCCATGCAAGTGAGCGGCTGACAGATTTTCGTGTCCTCTCCGGAAGGCACTGCCGTTTCCTGCGCTACCGCCGTGCCGTTTTGTACCTGCACGCCCTCTTTCGCTCCGGTTTCAGGCGTCTGCCCTGCCTCTGCCGGCCGGGAGGCTCTGGTTTTCTGCTTTGTGCCGGCCGCACGCCATACTCCTGCCTTGTGCCATACCGGCTCTTCGCCTTCCAGCTGTGTTTCATCCGCCGCCTTTTCCCCGATATGGAACCGCATCGGATATTTCAGGACTCCGCGGCCGAGAACCGTTCTCCCATGCAATGCGATTTCATATTCGTCCTCCGCCAGCCCCGCCTGATCTCTCAGCCGGATGACAGGGATCAGAATGCCGTATTCGCTCGCAAGCTTTACCCGGAGCCGGTGGATTCTGTCATAATGATTCTTGTTCTCTTCCATCAGCATTTCAACCAGAGGCCCCATTCCGGCATTCCCTTTTCCGACATTCAGGTACAGCGCCTCCCAGTGCAGCGCACGGTCGATCTCCTCGCTGCGCTCGCGGAGCAGCATATCCACCTGGGATTCCTTTATCAGCTCATGGCCGAGAAGATAATCCGTCGAACAGCCGAGTACGGTCGCAATCGCCTTCAGCGTATCAATCTCCGGCAGGCTTCCGCCCGTCTCGTATTTGGATATCGCCTGCGCCGTCAGCCCAAGCTTATCTGCCAGCCGCTGCTGGGTCAGCCCCTTTTCCTGGCGAAGCATCGCCAGACGTTTTGCAAATTCCGTCTCCATAATTTTCCTCCATCATTCCATCCAACATATCATTCACTTTTTTAATCAGCAATATCCGGATACTGAATTTATCATAAGATGAAAACAGAAAAAAAACAACCAACCGTAGAGACTTTACTGTCTCAACAGCTGGTTGTTTTCATATCTGCCGCTTTGGGAACCCGGGCGATTTCTGCGGGCCGGCAATGCGGGCGCGCACTATTTTTTAGAAAAAGCTGTCGTAAATTCCGCCGGTTGCAAGCGAGCTGTAGCTGCCATTACGCGTGTATGTACTGGCATTGGCTTTGGCTGCATTTTTAATCATCTGCTCGGTAACCTTCTCGATGTCGGAAGCTCTCTGCCCGATGCTGGATGCGTAGGAGCCGTAGCTGCCGGAAAACAGCGATTTCAGGTCACTGATATCCGCTTTCTTCAGCTTCTCCTCATCCACCGTGAGCTTGTTGTCCTTGCCGATCGTGATGCCGACGCGGCTGAGCATGTTCTTGTTTGCCTGCGTGGTTTTCGTCATCATCGCCGCCTTGCGGAGAACAAAAACATTATCCTGATCCGCCGCAGAATCCAGCGTATTGTTGTAAGCCGATGTAAAGGACTTTACTGCGCTTGTGATTGCATCCCAGTCGTAATCCTTTGTCGTGGTTTCCTTGCCGTTCTCGTCTTTTACCGTCTTCGTAACCTGCTCGAACAGATTGGAGTTCTTCTTCGTGAGCGCATCCGCCGCCGTCTTCAGTGCGGAGGAATCGGACTGCATATCCTTAAGTTCCTTGGATACTTCCTTGTTTGCGGTCTTGTTGCCGGTCTTATTCGTGCTGCTGTCGCTCTCGCTGTTCTGCTTTGCGTAATACGCGCGAAGAAGCTTTTTGTAGCTGCCGTTTTTCAGACTCATGTAATCGCTGAGCAGACTGCTCGTACCGCCCATGGACGAATTTGAGAAGAAAGGACTGCTGTAATTGAAATAATTTCCACCAATCATAATTATACCTCCCTGCTGGTTTATAATATGCGCCTACCTCCGTGTAATGCGCGTCCGCCGAACTGTGCCGGTGACTTCCTTCTACTGACATTATCGGCATTTTCCAGTTATATTTTAACCCCAGCAGGATATTTTTTCAAGCTGTTTTCGGGAAAATTGCAAAAATCAGCAGGACATGGTATACCCCGGCGGAAACGCTTGACAGTGCTTCCCTGCAGAGGCTATACTGATTTCAGGAATAGGATGCCGGAACCTCTGCCCGCACATTGACTGCAGCCGGCTCACGCCGGAAGCTTATTCCGCAGAAGTTGTTCCGGAAAAAAGAATCTCAGCGAAAGGATTTTACCTGCCATGAAAAAAGAGCTTACCAGATTTATTTCTCCCGCCGACAAAGCCTTTCAGTACACGGGAAGAATCGACTTTGCCGACGAAGCGCGCCCGTGCTTTATCTATGCGGGCAGTTCCGCAGCCTTCCGCTTCCGCGGCACGGCCTTCTCCGTCAAGCTGATGAATCATCACTGCTGCTACCACAATTACCTCGGCGTTGTCATCGACGGCAGGGTGCAGGAAAAAATAGAAATCGAGCGGCACGGGACGGAGCTTGTTCTTGCCGCTACAAAGGGACTGGCGGATGCAGAGCATGAAATTATTCTGTATAAATGCCAGGATGCCTCCCATTATTTTGATTTCCTCGGCCTGTACATAGAGGAAGGAGCCGCACTGCTGCCCCCTCCGGCCCGCCCGGCCCGCCGCATGGAATGCTACGGCGATTCCGTGAGCGCCGGCGAGGTGAGCGAAGCGCTCGACTATGTCGGAAGACCGGATCCGGAGAACCATGACGGCATTTACTCTAACGCCTGGCATTCCTACGCATTTATCACCGCGCGCCGGCTGAACGCAGAGCTTCACGATATCGCTCAGGGGGGCGCCGCGCTTCTGGACGGCACCGGCTACTTCCACGGCCCGGATTACGTGGGCATGGAAAGTATCTGGGACAAGCTTCGCTACAGCGACTATCTCGGAGCGGTGACGCCGTGGGATTTCTCACGCTATACGCCGCATGTCGTCCTGATCGCCTTCGGCCAGAACGATGCCAACCCGGAAAATTACATGGGAAAGGACGCCGGAAAGAGCGCGCACTGGAAATCGCACTACAAAGCCTTCGTAAAGAAGCTTCGCGCAAAATATCCGGACGCGCTGTTTGTGCTGTCCACCACGATCCTCTGCCATGACGCCGCCTGGGACGACGCCATTGAGGAGGCGGTAAAGGAAATCGCGGATCCCAAGGTAGTGCATTTTCTCTATTCCAGCAACGGATGCGGCACACCCGGCCATATCCGCAGGCCGGAGGCTGAAAAAATGGCCGATGAGCTCACTGCTTTTCTGGAAAGCTTCGGAGAAAAAATCTGGCAGGACGGCGGCGGACACTAACCGTCCGCGCCTCCTGCCGTTCCGGCCGATTCGGTTTCCGCCTCACAGCGCTTCCTCTTTTACTCTGCCGTGTTCTGCCCGCTCGCAATCACCGACACCAGATAAAAATCCTTTGCCGCCCCCTGTGTAATGCGTAGCTCCACAGTGTGCGGCACGGATGGGTCGAGTCCGTCCGCAATGCTGTGCAGGTACAGCCAGTTTCCCCAGCCGTCCGGGAAATTGCCGTCCAGTTTGACTGCTTCCGCTTCGTTTCCGTCAATCACAGCGACGGCAAGCGGTGCACCAAGGCTGTTTGTTTTGCGGTACTGGAGCGCAATTCGGCTTCCGCAAACGTTTTCAAACCGGATGGAGGCCCCCTCTTCCCTCGCCGTATAACCGTTTTTAAATGTGTCCGCGACACCATTCTGAACTGCCGTATCCTTGGTAAAACCGTTCAGCACCGGATCTGCATTTCTGCTGTCCAAACGAACCGAAGTCAGGCTGATCAGTCCGTCCGGCAGCTCCGGCAGCCCGGCGGGCGCATCGCTGTGATAAACGCCGTCCTTTACCTTCTGCAGAAATGCTATCACAATCTCCGCGCCGTAAGCGTGTCCCCGGTCGTTCGGATGCAGCATATCTTCGGACAGCTCCGCCGCTGTCAGCCTGCCGAATCGGATCTCGCTGTAAATGCTGTCCTTCATGCTGACAATCGGCAGCCCGTAGCGCTTTGCAGCTTCATTGTGGATCGCCTGCGCGTTGATCCCGTTATCGTACTGCACCATGTTGAGCACCATAACCGCCGGAGCCGCCTCGGAACGCAGCAGCAGATTGAGCAGACTTTCGTAGGTTTCCGCATAAAAACCGCCCGCAGAGTCATTGACCGAAAATTCCACAATCACGAAATCCGGTTCCTGCGAGAGCAGATCGTCCTTTACCCGCGCGCAGGCAAACTGAGAAGTGGTCGCACCGATGCCGGCGTTGACATAGCGGAAAGAAGCCTGCGGATAGGTCCGGCTCCACCAGTCAAATACAAGCCTGGCATAGCATTTATCCGCATTCGAAGCGCCGGCTCCCTGCGTGATGGAACCGCCGATAAAGCCGATTGTCAGCTCTTCCCCCGCCTCGGCGCGCTTCATCAGCTCCTGCAGTGCGTACGTATTTCCCGTGTTCACCACGGCACGCTCCAGGTACGGAATATCCTCCTCGTTTACGCGCTCAGCGGAACGGATTTCTCCGGTCGTACCGAATCCCAGAATATGGAAATCTTTTTCCTGCGAATCCTCCGCCATCACCAGCTCGATCTCATGCTCCTGTTCTTCCGGACCGTCCAGCAGCAGACAGACCTCCGGATTATTCCAGCCATCCGCCGCATTGGCATTCACCGTCATCCTGCGCTTTCCGTCCACATAGACCTCCAGCGCTCCCATATTCATACTGTCTGCCTCCTTGTAGAGCAGAAAAAGATTTTTTCCTGTCATCGTAAATTTCAGCGAACTGCCCGCCTTCTGGCCCCAGAGCCAGTCGTGCGGGAAATGGGAAATATTGGAGTTCGCCTCAATAAATCCGCCCGTATCCGGGATATACAGATTTTCACTGTTGTAAAAATTCATCCCCGTATAAGGCGCGCCGTATTCCCTGCATGCCGAATAATCCTGCTCCGAATCCAGCGTCTGCTTTGTCATTATGCCGGTGAAGAGGCAGCGGATATAATTCGAAATCATGGTATGTCCCTGATTATTCGGATGCGCCTCGTCCTGTGCGTAATCCGACCAGACAAGCGCGCCGGATTCCATTTCCGGTGAAAGCGCTGCGTTTACCGAAATCATCGGAAGCCCGTAAGCCTCCCCGACCTTCGCCTGATGCTCTTCGCAGGTGTAGCCGTTTTCCAGCACTGTAAAAATAAGCACGACCGCAGGAGCCGTCTCGGAATTTACAATTCGGTTCACCAGACTCTCATACATCAGTTTGCTTGTTATATCGTTTGCGTCATTAACTGCAAATTCAATAAAAACCAGATCCGGTTTTTCGTCCAGCACGTCCTTCTGCACGCGCAGCAGTCCGATCGTTGAGGAGGTGCCGGAGAGCCCCGCGTTTACCCGGCGGATATTGTCGTTTGCGAACAGTTCCTTCAGCCAGTCCGTTGTTTTATAGGCATAATTCTGCTTTGAATTGACAAGATAACCCTCCGTGATCGAACCGCCGAGATAGGCTACTGTGACCTCCCCGCCTTCCGCCATCCGCCCGAATACCTTCTGCAGCCTCCTGACATTTCCCTCCGAGCGGACGGCGCGCCTTTCCTGATCCGTAGCCTGACCGTACTCCTGTTTTGCCTGCTCGGAAATTGCGGCCGGAAGAGAAAACGGCTCCGGATTGCCGTTCTCCCCGCTGTCCGGGCGTTCGGTGCCGGGCGTTATTTCGTTCCTCGAGGATAAATCCGTCTCTGACGTACTGTCTTCCCGGCCGCCGCAGGCTGAAAAAACCAGCGCCGCAGCGAGCAGCATTCCCAATCGTGTTCTTCTACTCTTTCTCATATCCCCTCATTTCCGCAAAGTTTCGGAAGGAAACTTAGCTTATGCCGGAAGCTAACCCTTTTGCTGGCAGTGAAAAAATCGGGCGCACGGAGCGAAAGTCTCAGCCCTCGCTCCGCCGCCCGATTTCTAATTTTTGTTTTCTTTCCCGCAGACCGGCACGCTGCCCTTCTGCGGTATCAAATCCCCGCCGGCTGCAGTTTCTTCTGCCCATGCCGGCTTTTCGGCCGCTCTTCGGCAGGCTCCTCTATTTTGCCAGCTCCATCAGCGCGTCCGTCAGCTTTTTGTTCTTCGCCTCGGCGTCCTCAAAGCTTCCGCCCTTCACGCCGATATAGAACTTGATCTTCGGTTCGGTGCCGGACGGTCTGACGCATACCCAGCCGTCGTTGTCAAGCTCAAAGTAAAGCACGTTCGACTTCGGAAGCCCCGTCTTTGTAACCTCGCCGGTCGCAAGCTTCTTTACCGTGTCCGCTTTGTAATCACGGAAGGCAACAACCTTGTAATCGCCGAGCTGCATCGGCGGGTTGCTGCGGATATCCTCCATCATCTGCCTGATCTTCTCCGCTCCCTCGATGCCCTTTAAGGTCAGGGTCTGCAGGCTCTCCTTAAAATAGCCGTATTTCTCATAGATATTGAGCATCTGATCCCAGAGCGTAAGCCCCTGCTTCTTGTAGTATGCGGCAGCCTCACAGAGCATCATAACCGCCACTACGGCATCCTTGTCGCGCGCATGCGTGCCGATCAGACAGCCGTAGCTCTCCTCAAAGCCGAATTCGTAGGTGCCGTGTCCGGTCTGCTCGAAAAGCTTGATCTGCTCGCCGATATACTTAAAGCCCGTCAGCACCTCGATCAGCCGGATACCGTACTCCTCTGCTACCTTGTCCGCCATATTGGTGGAAACAATTGTCTTGACGAGCACGCCGTCCTCCGCGATTGTGCCGAGCGCCTTCTTCTGGCTCAGAAGATAATCGCAGATGAGCATGCCGGACATATTTCCGGTAAAGCTGTGATACTCGCCGGTTCTGGAATCCTTCGCGTAAACGCCGAGGCGATCCGCATCCGGGTCGGTTGCGAGCACAAGCTCCGCATCTTTCTCTTTCGCCAGCTTAAGCGCGAGCGCAAACGCCTTCGCATCCTCCGGGTTCGGATACGGCACGGTCGGGAAATTGCCGTCCGGCTTTTCCTGCTCCTCAACCACGTAAACTTTCTCAAAACCGAGCTCCGCCAGGACGCGGCGCACCGGAAGATTGCCCGTGCCGTGCAGCGGCGTGTAGACAATGCCGAGATCCTTCCCCATTTCCTTTACGATATCCGGGTGGATAACAAGCTTTTTAAGCGTCTCGGTGTATTTGTCGTCTATTTCCCTGCCGATCTCGTGATAAAGTCCCTTTGCCTCAGCCTCTGCGCGGCTCATTGTCTTTACGTTGTTGAAATCGGTGACATTATTCACCTCGGTGATAATCTGCTCGTCCTTCGGGTAGGTAATCTGGGCGCCGTCCTCCCAGTATACCTTGTAGCCGTTGTACTCTGCCGGGTTGTGGCTCGCCGTAATGACAACACCGGCGATGCAGCCGAGCTCCCGGAGCGCGTAGGAAAGCATCGGGGTCGGGCGGAGCGACTCGAAACGGTACGCCTTGATGCCGTTCGCGCACATGCAGAGCGCTACCTCCTCCGAAAACTCAATGGACATGCGGCGCGAGTCGTAGGCGATTGCAATGCCCTTGTCCTGGCCGCCCTCTCTGATAATAAAATTGGCAAGCCCCTGCGTCGCCTTGCGCACGGTATAGAGGTTCATGCGGTTTGTGCCCGCACCGATCACGCCGCGCAGACCGCCCGTGCCGAACTCCAGATCGCGGTAGAAGCGATCCTCGATCTCCGCGTTGTTCCCCTCCAGCGCCTTGAGCTCTGCTCTCGTCGCGTCGTCAAAGTACGGGTTGCTGCACCATTCCTGATATTTCTCCAAGTAGCCCATCGTTTTACTTCCTTTCTCAGATTTTCGGCATTGCGCGCACGGAAATAATGCCCGAATATCCCGTCCTGCCTGCTGCCGGTCACCGTCATTATACCACGTTATTCCGATTTGATCCCTTCGGAAGAGGCACACGGTCCGCCACGGAAGATGTCCTCCCCCGGTCGGACGGCGAACCGGCGCGTGTATAATGCCTTGCGGATATTATACCATATTCCAACTTATTTGGAAACAAAAAGTTTTCCTTAAGCATCATGTGGCTTGTCCGCATGGACGCATCTATGTCCGTGGCCTGAACAGACAGAAATCCCTGTATTCCAATCCGCGATTACTTCTCCTGCTTAAGGATCTCAAGATTCTTCCGAATCATCCCGCAGCGCTGTTCCACGCAGTCCACCGAGCGCAGAGGGTCCTGCGGCGTGTTGAAAACATAGTCCGTCAGACGCTCCTTTGTGGTGTAGGCAACATGCAGCCTTGTATCGGAGGAGGCATAATAAATATACACATCGCCGTTTCTGCGCGCAATCGCGCCGTTTGTAAATACGACATTGGACACATCCCCGACGCGCTCGTCCCCGCGCGGCCCGATCAGCAGGCCGGACGGCTCCGCAATTACCTTCCACGGCTCCTGCAGATCGGTTGCAAATGCATAAATCACATAGCGCAGGCCCGCCGCTGTGTTGCGCACGCCGTGCGCAATATGTATCCAGCCGCGGTCAGTGCGGATCGGAACGGCTCCCGCCCCGTTTTTTGCTTCAGTAATCGTGTGGTATTTTCTGCGGCTTGTGATAATCTCCTCGTCAATCACGGCATTCGCAATATCGCCGCAGAGGCCGAAGCCGATGCCGCCGCCGGACCCGGTATCAATAAAATCATCCATCGGCCGCGTATAAAACGCGTATTTCCCGTTTACAAACTCCGGGTGCAGCACTACATTTCTCTGCTGCGGGGAGCGGAGCGTTTTCAGATTCGGCAGGCGCTCCCAGCTTTCCAGATCCTTCGTGCGCACAATGCCCGCAGCCGCTACGGCCGCCGACAGATCCGGATTTTTCGCATCCTTGCTCTCCGAGCAGAATATGCCGTAGATATAGCCGTCCTCATGCTTTGTAAGTCGCATGTCGTAGACATTTGTCTCCTCCGGGCAGGTGTCCGGCAGTCTCACCGGATAATCCCGGAACCGGAAGCCGGATACCGGGCTGCTGCTCTCTGCTACCGCAAAGAAGGATTTGCGGTCTGCCCCCTCCACACGGGCCACAAGATAATATTTCCCGTCAAGCTCGATCGCTCCGGAATTAAAAACGGCGTTCACGCCGAGCCGCTCCATGAAATACGGATTTGTTTTCTCATCCAGGTCATATCTCCAGAATACCGGGATATGCTCCCTGGTCAGCACAGGGAACTTATAGCGGTCGTAGATCCCGTTGTAATCCGCCGTCTTCTTATTCTGGCGGTCTACAATTCTTTCATATTTTGCTTTTTCCACATAATATTGTTTGTGCATAATCAGCCTCCCTTCGGCTTATCCCTTTCATTTCTCCGCACAGCGCTTCATCAGCTCCATGCACATTCTGCCGTTGTGATACGGGCATTTCCATGGCTCCACAATCGGCTTTCTGCTTGCCGGCACGCCGTTTTCATCGACCTCCCAGTACCACTCAGAACCCTCACGCGGATCGACCAGCTTCTCCATAATATAACCGAAAATATCCTCAGCGGCTTCCAGATATTCCGTGCGCTCCGGCTCTTTCTGCCAGCCGTTGTAAAAACCGATCACCGCCTCCGCCTGCACCCACCAGATCCGGGAGGTATTGTCCGCGCCCCGCTCACATTCGTTCAGCAGCGAATGTCCGGTATATGCACGCTCATAGATACGCGCAGTCAGCGCTCTCGTTATCGGGGAAAGCCTCGCAGTCATGGCGTCGTTTCCGAGCACCTCAAGCCCGCGATCCACCAGCCAGGCCGTCTCGATATCATGCCCGTAGGAATGCAGATCCAGTATGCTGTTCAGCTCACGGTCAAAAAAGACTTCCTGCCGCCGCAGCTGCGGGTTGTAAATCTTTTCGGCTATCGTATTCATCATAAATTCCAGCCGCTTTGCCGCGCGCGGGCAGTCCGAGACGCGGCACATTTCCGTGTAGGCCTCAAACACATGGAGCAGCGTATTCATTGTTTTCTCGGCAACCACCCCGTTCTCCGAAAGCTTGTCGTTCTCGACCGGCCGGAACTGCCGGTCGAATGCCTCAAGATAACCGATCTCATCCGTACATTTTTCTTCGATCAGACGGAGCAGCCCGTTTGCCTGCTGAAGCGCCTCCGTCCGTCCGGACGCTGCATAGTACGAAGCCAGCGCATAAACGGCAAACGCCTGGTTGTAGGTATGTTTTGTTGTATCTGCCGGCGTGCCGTCATAATTAAGCGACCAGTAAACACCGCCGTTCTCCCGATCCATGCAGCGATCGGTCAAAAAGCGCCAGGCATGATCCGCGTAAGCCAGCAGAGAATCATCGTGCAGCGCCGCCGCTGCGTTAGAAAAAAACCAGAGAATGCGGCTGTTCAGAATACAGCCCTTGACTGCCTGTCTGTCAATCTTCCGGTCAAAATCCACATATCCGTAAAAACCGCCGAACTCTTCGTCCTTCAGCCCCTTCCAGAACGGAAGGATTTTTGTGCGCAGATGCTCCTCTGCGCGTTTTCCCATATCCATCGCTGTTTCCTCCCTGCCAATCCCCCGACCGGGTTTTTGTACCGGCCCGCCCTCGCGGCAATTTTTTGTTTTATGCCGGACCCGGAACTGCCGCCGGTGCTGCCTGGTTAAGCGCACAGAATCGAAATCAGATAAAAGTCGTTTGCCGGCTGTTCCGGCTTCTGCACAATCGTAATACGAAGCCTGTGCTCACCGTAAGGAAGTCCCTCCGCAATATCTGTCAGACAGCAGAAATCGCCCCAGGTCAGGTCAAAATTTGCATCAAGCACCACCGCATTTTCCTCGTCTCCATCCACAACCGCCCGGGCAACCGGCGCAGGTTTGCTGACCGTGCGCCGGAACTGCACGGAAATACAGGAGGCTTCCACGACAGCTTCGAAGCTGCTGCCTTCCTCCATCGCCGACCAGCCGTTTTTAAACACGTCGGCCACACCGTCCTGCGGCCTGTAATCCGCTGTAAAACCGTGAATCTTTGCCCCGGGCAGATCCAAGTTCTGATACCGTCTGTAATGCTCAAAGCGGTTTGCTGTCAGCGGCTGCTCCGGCATGATGTATGGCGTCTGCTCAAAAGGAACCCTCTTTCCGCCGGGCAGCGGGAAATAACCGTTCCCTGTGAGCAGATCACAGATTACGGCATCCTCTCCTTCGCAGGTTCCGGATGCTGCTTCATCCGCCGCACCGTTGTTCCCGCATTTCTGACAGGCCGCCGTACCGCTGCAGGCCGTGCGGATGCGGTCGAGCAGATTGCAGATCACATCCGCAACCATGCGGTGCCCCCTGTCGTTCGGATGCAGATTATCCGGTGTAATATCCGGCACCGGCAGGCGCCCGGCCGCAAGCTCCTCATAGATCGACTCCCTTATCGAGATTATCGGCAGTCCATAAGCCTTCCCGATCTCATTATGAACCCGCTGCGCGCTGCTTCCGTCATTGTAATGCACGTTGTTAAACATAAACAGCGCCGGCTTCGACTCCGCCGTCAGGATTCTGCGGACGGTTCCCTCAAAGGTTTCCCGGAAAAATTCGCTGTCGGCGTCATTTACAGAAAATTCCAAAAAGATAACATCCGGTTTATATCGCAGCAGATCGCTCTGCACGCGCGCTGCACCGAACTGGGAGCTTGTCGCACCGATCCCGGCATTGATGTACTCAAATTGTGCATCCGGAAAATGCTCCTGCCACCAGCGATATACAAGATATGCATAACACCCCTGCGGCGTCTTTGCAAGCGCCCCCTGTGTTATGGAACCGCCAAGAAACCCGATTTTCAGCCTCTCGCCGTTCTCCGCGCGCGTAAAAACCTTTCCGAAGCGATACAAATTTCCTCCGTTGATAATTCCTCTGTCACAGACCTGCTTCCACTCCATAGCGGACTCCTTTCCTCTTTCTGACGGCTGCGGCCAAAAATTCGCCAAATTTCTGAACGCCAAAAGGGGCTGCAGCAGAATACGGCAGCCGGGCAATATGCGGACAGAGCTATCGGACAGCTCTTCCAAATATCACCATAAATTGCCGTATTGCGACAGCCTCCTTCCGACACGGTGCGGCGTCATACGCTTTTCGGATTACTTATCGCCGCCCAAATCAGATAATGCCGATGGTTCCGTCATCGCCGTTGTCCGTGTGGTGCTCCTTAATGTATGTAACGATCTCATCCACGGTTGTGAACGCAAGCCCGACATAACTGTCCGCTGCGCCGTAATAGATGGCAATTTTTCCGCTCTCCGCATCGGTGAGAGCCGCGCACGGGAATACAACGTTCCCTACAAAACCGCGCTCCTCGTACCACTCTTCCGGCGTGAGAATAAAATCTTTCGTACGGTATTTTACAACGGAAGGATTGTCAATATCAAGAATGGCTGCTCCCATGCTGTACACATAGCCGTTGCAGGTGCCCGTTACGCCGTGATAGAACAGAAGCCATCCCTCGCTTGTCTCGATCGGAGCAGCGCCCCCGCCGATCTTCAGGCTCTGCCACCACTGATTGTAGCCGCGGGTCATCACATGCTTATGCTTGCCCCAGTACACCAGATCCGGGCTTTCGCTGACAAAAATATCTCCGAACGGCGTATGGCCGGAATCGCTCGGCCGGGAAAGCAGCACATAATTGCCGTTGATTTTCCTCGGGAACAGAACGCCGTTGCGGTTGAACGGAATAAACGGATTGTCGAGGCGTACAAAAGTTTTGAAATCCGTGGTCTTTGCGAGGCCGAGCGCCGCGCCGTAGAAATCAGTGCACCAGATAATGTAGTAGGCGTCCTCCACTTTTACAAGGCGCGGATCGTAAGCGTACCGCGGCATGTAAGGTTCCCCCTTCTCATTCACCATCTGAATCTTTTCCTTCTCAAATTCCCAGTGGATCGCATCCCGGCTTCGCCCGAGATACAGATGCGGTACGCCGTCTGTCTGCTCCGCGCGGAACACCCCGATAAATGCTCCCTCATAAGGCACGACCGCACTGTTGAAAATCCTTGCCACGCCCGGAATCGGATTGCGGTTTACGATCGGATTTTCGGTGTATCTCCAGACCGGCCCCACATATCCCTCCGGCTTCTCCTGCCACGGAATATTCGGCAGATTCTCCGTAAACATTTTCACTTCACTCATTGCTGTAATCCCCTTTCCTTAATTATAATCTTTTCCCGGATGCATTGCACAGTTTTCCGTAACTGATGCTATTTTATTTCGCACTATAATGCACCATTTAGATTTTGCTTTTTCTTTGATAACCCCATTATAATCGAAATTTTCAAAAAAATCAAGAGATAATTTGCATTATTTTGCACCATTTATGCATCATTTTGCATTACTGCATCAAATTCCCTTTTCACTGTTTTTTAACAAAACCGGCACCGCAAAGGGGGCTGCTGCAAATCGCAGTATTTTGCAGCAGCCCCCGAAGAATAATTTCTTCCGCCGCAGAGCGGCGTTCATACTATTTTATCCGGACAACCGGGTCAGTTCAGATACAGATCAAGATAATCCTGCACAATCTGCTTATACTGCTCCGCAACCTGAGCGGCAGTCATAATCTGATCCACGTACATGCCGACCATGCGCTGACCTGCCTCAAGTTCTTTGATCTTTGCCCAGAAATCGAACCACGGCATCGTCTGGCCCATCATCTTGATATACTCGAAGTTTCTCTCGGTCTCCACTTTATCTTCATGCCATTCTGTTTCGTCACGGTACTCCAGATCGCCGTTGTACCAGTTGGTGTACTCCTTCAGCACCTCGTATACAAGCTCCGGTCTCTCAACGCCCAGCGGAATCATCATCCAGTTGCCCGATACGGCAATCTGGCTGTTTGTCTCCTGATTTCCGTGCGGTCCGATCGGCCACGGAACAATACCGATCTCAAAGCCGACGTCGGAGGAAAGACCAAAGTTATTCTGTACCCAGGTAGCTGTCGTCCAGAAGCCTACCGTTCCAGTTGTATAAACGCTCGTGTTGATATCCCAGTCATCGCCGTTCCAAGGCTTCGCGGTCTTGTCGCCCTGATAGAGCTGGTACATGAAATCCAGCGCCTCAATCGTTGCCGGGGAACTCAGCTCCTCTGTCTTGCCGCCCGCAATATGCGCGCCGTTGGACATCAGAAGATTGTCAAGCATCGTGTTCCACCAGCCGCTGTAGCCCCACTGGTCGATATTGTTGTCGCCGTCGGTATCCTTCGTCAGAATCCGGCAGTATTCGCGGAACTTTTCCCAGGTCCACTCGCCTCTGTCGTAGAGATCCTGCGGATTTTCCAGGTTCGCCTCATCGAGCATTGTCTTGTTAAATCCGAGCGGATACGCGCCGCAGTTAAGCGCATTGCCGGTGAACAGATAGGATTTTTCACTGCCCGGCGTCTGAAGATATTTAAATACGATCTGATCGGTAAAGATATCATCCGTCTTCGGAACAATATCCTCCAGCGCGGCAGCGTAGCCGTTCAGCACCGCCGGGATACCGAACTGGAGATCCACCTCATAGACATCGCAGTCCGGGGTACCGGACAGAATGGATGTGTTGATACTCTCCATAATACCGTCCCAGGTCAGATTGACATACTCGATTCTTACGTTGTATTTCTTCTCTACCCTGCGCACATTTTCCAGCTGCATCAAAGAAGTCTCCGGGTTGGTTACCTCCGGATTGTCATAAATATCGTCATGCGTACTGTCATAATAGTGGTCGTACCAGGTACCGATCCGGATCGTTCTCGGCGTGGAGCCCTGATGCGGTTCCACCGCATTTACGGCAACCGGGTTTTCCGGATTATCGCCCTGCTGGTCATTATCTCCGTCCGGCTGCTTGTCGTCGCCGCCCGGCTGCGTTGCCTGCGTCGGAACCGGCGTATTCTTGTTCTCCTCTTCTTCTTTTCCTCCGCACGCTGCCAGTGAAAGCACCATGGTACCCGCAAGGGCAAGAGACGCAGCTCTTCTCATCTTCTTATTCAACATGCTTTTCCCTCCATAAATTTTTTTAAGCCCCGGACATGCCGCAGTCGGGCCGCGGTATGTCCGGAAATACAGTTCGAAGCCTCCGGTTAAATCTTACTCGACAAGCGTTGCGATGCCGATGCCGTAAATCTCCCACGCCTCAGAGGACTCTGCCTGAAGCTGGGTGATCCACGAGAGATCGTCGGAGCCGAGCGCAGCGACAAGCTCCTCGTAAGTAATCTGCACGATGCAGTTTGTTCTGTCCACACGGCAGGTATTGACATAGCCGTTGCCCTCATCCACGCCGATCCGCTTCCAGCCGTACGGAGCATCTGCGCCGGCATTTACGACAAGCCAGTAGTTCGCGCCGTTGTCCTTGTAGTGGATGTTGATCACCTTGCCCGGTGCAAGCTGCGTATAATCAAACGTGCCGCCGTCCGCCACGCGGTTTACGCCTGCCTGCGCCCAGCCGCTCTCTTTTACCGCAGTACCGTCGATCATTACCTCGTCCTTGTACTTGTACGGCTCCGGCGCATACTCGCCGATCGTCACGCTGTAGACCTCCCACTCCTCATTGGATTCGCAATGCAGATCCTGGAGCGTGGAGAAATCCTCCGTACCGAGTGCCTCTACAATCTGCTCGTAGGTAATCTGAACCTGGGTGTTGTCGTCATTGAACTTACCGAGCGCCTTGCCGGCTGCTTCGTCATACGCGACTCTCTTCCAGCCGTACGGAGCGTCTGTGTCAGGGAGCGGATTAGCCACAAGCCACATGCTTCCCTGAGACTTGTAATTGATGGTGACAACACAGCCCGGCTTTAACAGGCTGACGTCAAATGTGCCGCCCGCATTCACGGTCTTCACGCCTGCCTGCGCCCAGCCGGCCGCCTTGGCAGCAAAGCCCTCGATCTCAACGTCGTTCTGAGTCGCCGGAAGCACCTTTTTCTCTTCACCGACCGTCACGGCCGAAACCGTAAGATCAAAGCCGTAATCTCCTACGCCAAGGAACTTCACATACTTGAACCAGTCCTCGCCGAGATAGGATGCAACGGTATCGTAGCTGATCTGTGCAATCGTGTAGGAATTGTTCATCGGAAGATTGTAGATCTTGAACGACCAGGTCGGGCCATTGGAATCCGAGCCGACGCTCACCTCCGCAATATCCTTCTCCACAAGTGCCTCCCAGCCCGGCTGCGGAACCTCGGAATTCTCCACGGTCCAGGACTGACCGATCAGCTGCACCTTCCTCTGCCATTCCTCCGTTACCTTCGACAGGTCAAAGCTGAGATAGATGGTCATAATCTGGCCCGGCCCGAAGGTCTCCGGGTCCACATAGTGTGCATCCGCCTGCGCCGGATCGGTCGTAATACCGCTCGTCGGCCACCAGCTGCTGTTCGTTGTCTCCTCCATGCCGGCCAGCACAACCTCATTCTTGACCGGAGTAAGATTGCTCCAGTCCTTTTCGCCGAAACCGTCCGGCGCGTCAAACTCTGCCGCAGTGTTCAGAGCAAGCTCCTTGCCGTCCGCATCCTTCAGCACAATGTTGTCAATATACATCGTACAAGGCGAGCCGGCCTTCAGCTGAGCGTTGTCGGTCTCCTTCGTCAGGATAATGATGTTCTTGGCGCCGAGCTTGAAGCTCTCGTCATCAGCAAGATTGACCACGGCCCTCTTCGGATTTTTATTCTCCAGATATACGGACCACGGCGCGTTCTTCTCGGTATTCTCCTCGCCGATATAGTAGTAGCAGTAGCCGGACGCCGAATAAAAGCTTCCGGAATCATTAAAGACTCCCATGTCCAATTCGATGGAGCGCACGCTTTCAATCGCATCTCCGGCAAGGCTGGAAATGTCAATTGCAACATACGGCACCTTGCCATCCGCAGGAACTGCCTGCAGCGCCTTGGAACCGTTGTAATCGACAACCGAGAGTTCCACCTCGGTGCTGTTCGGCGTCGATTTCACATCGACAAAGCCGAAATTCCCGTCCTCAAAATCCACTACGTGGCCTGCCTGGTAAGACGGAAGCGGCGTCGGTTCCGGCGCCTTAGTCGGCTCCGGCGTCGGCTCGGCCTCTTTGGTCGGTTCCGGCGTCGGGTCGGCGTCCTTGGTCGGCTCCGCCTGCTTTGTCGGCTCCGGCGTCGGAGTGGTCTTCTCCCCTGCCTTCTCCCCGCAGCCTGCCGCCGCAAGCGCGAGGATCAGACCGAAGGACAACAAAACTTTTTTCTTAAACATACCTTTCCTCCTTAATCTTGTGAAATATATGCTATTTCCATTACAGCATTTCTGCGATAACAGAATTACTGCCGTTTACCCGACAATACCGCTCCGCTCCACGCCCTCGATAAATCTCTTCTGCAGAAGCACATAGATCAGCATGACCGGCAGAATCATCAGAATAACACCCGCGTAGGTGTAAAGCTTTAAAATCGAAGGGTCAATGATCTTAAAGGAATTGGATATCGTATTTGTGAACGACGATATTTTCATGCTGATCAGCATATCCGCGTTCATCGTAAACATTCTCGCGTAGAAAGTATCATTGTACTGCCATACAAGCGAAAAAATCGACACGGTAATAACCGACGGCATGGCATTGACAAGCATAATGCGCGAATAGGTATAGAACATTCCCGCGCCGTCCACAAATGCCGCCTCCTCGATCTCCTTCGGAAGCCCGCGGAAAAACTGGTTGAAGATATAGATATAAAGCCCCGAGCGGAGACCGCAGCCGAACAGGGTCATTAAAACCACCGGCCACGGCGTGGAGAGCAGGTTCAGCGGACCGAAGTTGCGGAAGGTCATGTACAGCGGAACCATAATGGTGTTTACCGGAAGCACGATCATAATGACCACGCAACCGAACAGCACCTTTTTGAATGGAAAATTAAACCGCGCAAAACCATATCCGACCAGAGAACAGATTACCAGCTGGATCGCCATCAGCGACACATCGTAAATCAGAGAGGTGAGCAGCATTTTTCCATACTTGAGCACCTTGATCGACATCGTGTAGCGCTCGAGCGTCGGATTCGCCGGAAACAGATAAACCATCGGATTGTAACGGTCCGAATCCGAGAAAAAGGAACTGCTTATCATACCGATCAGCGGGCTCAAAATCAGATAGCTGATTCCGATCAGAACCACCGCCTTGAAAAGGCCGAGAATAACCTTTTTGGATACCCTGGCAGCCTTTCGCCTGTCGTTCGCAAACTGCTTATCATCCCTTAAGTTCTGAAGCTTTGTCTTATATTTTTCTGCAAGCTGCATGTTATTCCCTCCCTTCCTAGTTATAGTAGAACGTACGCTTCTGTATGAAGCCGCACACAATTCCAAGTATCAGGCACACAATCGTTGTCGTGATAAGACTCATCGCCGCGGAAAGTCCCCAGTTCTGCTGGCGGAACGCCGTTTCGTAGGCCATATCGACGATCTCGCTGTTGACAAACGAATCGACCACGGTATAAACGATGTTTGTGATAATATGCGGCATTACCATAGGGAAGGTAACCTTCCAGAAGGTCTCATAGCCCGTTGCGCCCTCGATTTTCGCCACTTCATAGAGGGAGGACGGAATTGACTGCAGCGCCGCGATAAAGATAACGATCTGTACGCCCGAGGCGGAAATAATATCGTTGATCCGGCTGACTGCCCCGACAATGTAGTCGAGCAGGGAATCCGGCAGCGCCAGCTCCTTGAACAGGCTGATGTAGTAATCCATGTTTACGCCGCTTTCAGCCGCGTCGGCCATCGCGCCGGACGTAGCCGAAAGCCCGCCCATCATCAGCTCGCGCACCGCGTCGATTGCGGAGGTGATCGCCTCCGAATTCATAATGACCGGCAGAAAGAAAATTGCGCGGATCAGCGTTCTTCCCGTAAATTTCTTGTTCAGCAGCATCGCCATGAACAAGCTGAAAAATACAATCAGGGGAACGTCGATCAGAATATCCTGCAGCGAAGTCACGAGAGTCTGCGAGAAGCTCGCATGCTCGGTGAAGGCGTAGATAAAATTCTTGATCCCCAGGAATTCCAGCTGATAGCCGCCGCTCGCCGTATTGACGGAAACGGTGCTGAGGCTGAACTGCACGGACATAATCAGGCTTCGCACATAAAAGACCAGAAAGCCGATCAGCCACGGAGATACGAAAAGCAGGCCGACGATGGAGCGCTTTGTCGCCAGGGTCATTTTTCTTTTTTTATTTTCGTTCATTTCCCTGCCCCCCTAACCTGATAGCTTTTTGCCGCCAGCATCTCGCCGTCCGCGTCCGCCGCGCTGCTCTGACGGTTGACATAGATGATCACGCCGTTGTCGTAGGTTATTTTCGCAACACCGGACGGAAGAAACTCATGCCTGGTCATTGCCGCCGAGCTCACCTGTCTCAGCACCGCGTTCACCTCTCCGTAAACGCTCTTCGCCAGCTCATCCCAGGAATAGAGCGTTCCGCTGCCGTCGACATCGCTGCGGTTTTTGTACGTTGTGCTGTACATGCTGTTCAAGCCCGTGTATTTCATCTCGCTTGAAGACTCCCAGGTAAAGGTGAAATGAGGAGCGGCCCCGTACTCGATCATGGTCAGGACGCTGTCCACCCGGTCAAAAGAATCATCCAGGTTGATGGCGCTGCCGGAATAGTCGATATAGCCGTGTACCACCATCTGATAGAACGGGATATCCTGATCGATAATGGCGAAATCGTTGCCCGAGGTCGGGATGTTGATCAGGTCGTTCATATAAGCCCACGAGTAGGCGTTTCCGCCGCTTCCCATCAGCGCCTTGCCGGTGCCGCCGAGCTTCTGAATCATTGCCTCGACGATATCGAGCGCCTCGTCGCGCACGATCACTTCCGTCCGCCGCTTATCCGAGGCCAGCATATCGGTCAGATCGCGCAGGGAAATGCCGGAAATATCGTATTTGTTAATCCTGTCCGAAAATTTGCTGACATACCGCACAAGGAATTTCGGCGAAATAATATTGTACAGAGTCTCGCGGTAGCCGAGTCCCGATGTCTGCTTCAGCGAAATCGGATTGACCTGGCCGAACGAAACGGTATAGCCCGCGCCGTAATATCTTGAAGATTCCCTTGTATAGTCGTAGTTGTCTGCGATAAAGGAAAGCTTCTGGAACGCCACGTCGCCGTAAAGTCTTCCGCCGGCCGCCTCGATCTTATCCGTCAGCTTCTCAAGCTCCTTTTTGCTCCCGAGTTCCTTTACCAGCTTGATCTTGCTTGCTGCGTCGTGGTAATAGCCATCGTTGAACCATCCCTGATAATTGACTACCAGCCGGTGAACGCCGCCGGCGGCCAGATCATCTACAATCTTTTCCGCCTCCTCGTAGTCCGTCATCGGGAATACATCGAGATACTGCGAGCCGAGAAAATACGCCGTCTTCTTCACTCCGCCGATCAGATCCATATAGAACGGGATATCGGATGTCTGTGCAAGTCTTTTCAGCTTCCCCTCCGCCTCCAGCTTTTCTCTGTAATACCTTGCCATGCCGGAGTAGCCATCATGTTCCTTCGTCATCATGCTGTAGCGGACAATAATATCCGAACCATAGATATTCTTCTCGATAATCGGAATATCGGCCTCGTTTCCGGTGGTGCCGAACATGGCCAGCGTATCGGAACCGCGCAGGGTGAAGGTCGGATATACATAATTGTAGGAATTGACTTTCCCCGAGATGCTCGCCGTCACTGCGGCATGGCTCTCGCTTTTCTCGATCACGGCAAGCATGCCGGTGCCGGTGTTGCGGTAGTACATTCCGAAAACCGGCATTCTCACCTGCTCCGTGTTCTCGCGCACCAGATACTCAGCCGCCACCGGATCGATGCCGTAGATAAACTGGTTGTACTCGCCTGCATCCGTCTTTCCATTGTTGAAATTGATAATGGAGCCTGCACCGTTCGGCACGACAATATAGCCGTCCTCATCCATGCCGGAAGCCCCGAAAAACCGCAGCAGCTGGATGCGGTACAGCATTCCGTCGCCGTGCTCCTGAATCTGCTCCACCGGAATGCGCACCCGCAGACCGTCCTCCTGCAGCGTGTACTCCACAGGAATCACAAAGTTGGTCGGCACGGCGCCGTCCGCGCCGGCTTCCTCCATATCCGCACGGAAATCCTCCTCTGTATAGCCCGCATTCGCCATATGTTCATTCAACTTCCGCATCTGCGCCGGAGCCGTCTGCACGCTCTCCGGAAGCATCAGAAAGCCGTCAATATCGGATTTCTCCGAAAAGCGGAACCGAACATACTTTGCGTCCTTTTCCGAAAGGTTCGCAAGGAAGCTTTCCAGACGCTCCGAGGTGATATAAATTGGGACAATTCCCGTCTTGCTGCTCATATCGCCAATCGTATAGATCACGCGCACGCCGTCCGGAATGCTTTCCAGCGCAAACTGCCCGAGCGAAGTACAATACTCAAAGGAATTGTAAGTGGTGCTCTTCCGGTTTGCATTGTAAAAGTCAACGATCAGCTGGGACTTCAGATAAGCTTTGTTCGTCTTGCTCGCAAGCGCGTCCTGATCCGCATCCTCCGGATTGGAGTACACCACCGCGTCGGTGCGCCGGTCATAAACGGCGAATTCGGCAGTGGCTTTGTTGATATACAGCTCCAGCTGCCCGTTCTGCGCGGCAAGCTCCATTCCTTTTATCCTGCCGTCCCCGGCCAGCGGCTGGAACGGTGCGCCTTCCTCATAGGGTTCATTATCGCTCAGATAGTCCTGGTAGTCGCGGAACATACGGTAATGGATGGTCGTGTAGGCGAAATAGATCAGTGCAATAACTGCCACAGCGGACACGGCAGCGAGAATAATCTTTTTGATAATACTCATTTTTTTCATGCCGTACCCTCCTAACTGCGAAACAGCAATTCCGTGTAAATGCTGTAAATAAAGTTGTATACCTGATTTACGAGATCGGAAAGCATCATAACGATAAACACGATAATCAGCATTGCGACAACCGTCAGAATAATCGTCAGCAGAGTCTTTCCGAGACTGTAATTATGGATAATCATAATGCCCGCCAGCGCCAGCAGCACCGTCCACATGGTTCCGAGCGTAATGATAATGCTGTAGAAGCCCTCCTCATTCTGCGCCAGCACCTGCGATACGATGGTTGCGATTACATAGCTCGCCGTCATCGGCACCAGAGAATAGCCCAGAGTGGTCGCGATATCCTTCAGCCTTCCCTCGCCGTTCATCAGGCAGGTGATGGACCAGTTGCCCACACAGAACAGCAGATACAGCAGCAGCACGCCGCCCAGGTTGTTGAGGCTGTCGACCGTCCGCGGATCGGTATCATTGACGATAAAGCTCGCCAGCATCTTGTTCATCGAGAAAACGAAGCTGAACAGAATAACGGAAAGCACCGCGAGCGGCACGCTCCCGCGTCCCCTGTGGCGTATCTCATAGAAGCCGTCCATCGGATGCGTCAGCGTATAAAACAGATACTGAACCTTTGCCTTGGAAAAATACTTTCTCATACGTCAAACGCACCTCCCTCTTCCTCGTAGACTCCTTTTTTCTTTTTGATATGTCTGTTCACCAGCACGACCGCTGCCGTCAGAAGCACAATGCCGGTCAGGATAAAGCCGAGGTATTTCTTCAGAAAATCGTTGCGGTATCTGCGGTAAGCGACGGAATAATACTTCCGGCTCATGCCGAGCTTGAGATATTTCATCGCCGACTCGTTGTCGCCGGCCGTCAGATATGCCTTTCCGATGCCGACGTTCGCGAGCTCATTGTTCTCGTCCAGCATCAGCACCTGCTTCCACAGATCGACCGCCAGCGTCTCGTCGTCGTCGTAGCGCAGCGCCACGGCCCGGTTGATAAGATCGCCGTACTGCGTCTCCTTAAACACAAGCAGTTCCCTGCGGTTTGCGTCCAGCACGATGATTTTATCTCCGACCGCCTCGATGGCCACCGGAGTTGTAAAGGTGCCGGCCTGCGTGCCGAGCCCTCCGAAAATATAGAGGAGGTTTCCCTCGTGATCGTAGGTAAAAATTCTTCCGCGCCGGGAATCTAGCAGTGAATAAATCCCCTTTCCCCGGTAGACGACATCAACAATCGTGGATACGCCGCCGTAATCCGACATTGAGAGGCTGACCGTCTGAAGATCACCGCCGACATTCAGGTTCTCGCCCTTCTTGATGACGTCCTCGCCCTTCGGGTTCAGCCGGCGCACTGCCTGAATGCCGTTCTGGTCGATGTTCGAGGCGTAGACAAAACCGTCCGCGTCAATATCAATGCCGGTGAACTCGGTCGGGATAAAGAGCACCTGCTTGCTTCTCTGCGCCTTGGTCGAAAGCTTTCTCCAGATCTTCTCCCAGGTCGTTATATTGACCTCGATGGTTCCGAAGAATCCGGTAAATTCCCCCTCGCCCTCAAATACCATAATCCCCTGGAACATGCCCTTCGCAATGCTGTATACGCGATCCGCATAATCAACCGTCACCTTGAGCGGTGTAAAGACAAAATTTTCTTCCAGCACGTCGGAGGTCGGATTCTCAATAATCCGGACAAAGGAGAGATCTGACTCCTCCAGCACGACAATCCGGTGATTCTCCGAATCGGCGATATAGATCTGGCCGTTCTTTGATACGCATACGCCGTAAGGAGAATTGAATTTCTCCTGTGTTCCGTCGCGGTCAAACGAGTCTATCACGCGCACCGTCTTTGAGAGCGAGGCGTCCACTTCCAAAATCCGATGGTTTCCGGTATCGGCTATGTAGATGCTGCCGTTCGGCGAAACGCAGAGATCCTGCGGATTTACAAGAGTGCCGACGCCGAGCGTCGTGCCGGATACGCTGCGATCCGGAATGTACGGCGCAGGGGTGAACTTGATATCCTCCCAGTAATCATAATTGTAGGAGTCGTAAGGCACCGTGCTGTCGGCCGCCGCCGGGACGGACGGGACAAGCATGCAGACAGAAAGGGCTGTGATGACTATCTTTTTCCACAAATTCATTTTCTTCATCTTCTCCCCTCCTTAATCCTTCATGCCGGATGTGGTCATGGTTTCGATAACGTTGCTCTGACAGATCAGGAAAAACGCAATCGGAATGGCTGCAATGACAAACGATACGGCTGCCGCCGCACCGGCTCTCGCCGTGCCGCCCGCTGTAATCTGCTGAAGCGCGTACTGCAGCGGCTTGAGCTCCTCGCTGCGGAGGAACTGGTTTCCGGTCTGCGCCCACATCTGCTGGAACTGGAAGATTGCCAGCGTCAGCCATGCCGGCTTTACGTTCGGCATTACCATGGTCCAGAAAGTCTTGATCTCCGAAGCGCCGTCCAGTCTCGCGGACTCCAGGAGAGAATTCGGTATCTGCTCCATAAACTGCTTCATCAGGTAGAGGCCCATGCCGTACTGCCACGGCGGCAGGATCACGGCCAGATATGTATTATTCATCCCGAGCCAGGTTACGATCATATAGTTCGGAATCTGCGTGACATTGTAGGAAAACATCATGGAAAGCACAACCAGCGAGAAGATAATCTTCTTGCCAGGGAAATTATGCTTCGCCAGAGGGTACGCAGCGAAGGATGCCACGATGACGTGCCCCACGGTGCCGCCGGCCGTAATCAGGATCGTGTTGAGGATATACCTCGAAAACGGCACCCAGGAATCGTTCATCAGAATAAACAGGTCGCTGAAGTTCTCTGTCGTCGGATTTTTTACAAAAATCTTCGGGGGATACTGAAATATTTCATCCAGCGGTTTCAGGGCGTTGTTGACGATCATTATAAGCGGCAGCGCCATAAAGATTCCGCAGATAAACATCAGGAAGAATAGTAACCCGTTTCCGGCCTTGGAGCGGTTCAGCTGCTTTTGCTTTTTGTAATTAACCCTTTTCGGTTTTTTGTATTCCGCTTTGTCTGCCAATTACTCTCCCACCCTTCCTAATATTTTCTGTACCAGCTTGTTGGTTCCCACCATCAGCAGGAACAGCACCGTCGCAATCGCCGACGCATAGCCCATCTCAAACCGGGTCGTACCGTAGTCGAGCAGATGCGTCACAACCGTAGCTCCGGCATAGTTGACCGACGGATTTCCGGCGAGCTGTATCGAGATATCCGCCACGGCGAACGACTGCGTAATCTGCATAACCGCGCCGAACATCAGCTGCGGCTTCATGGAAGGCAGCGTGACATACCAAAGCTCCTGCCAGCGGTTTTTCACGCCGTCCATCGCGGCCGCCTCGTACAGCGATTTGTCCACGGTCTGAAGACCTGCGATAAAGGACAGGAAGCCGGTGCCGAGCGACAGCCACAGCTGTACGATAACCAGAACCGGGAGCACGTATTTTTCCGTCTGCATCCACAGGATCGGCTCGTCGATAAACCCCCACTTGATCAGCACGCCGTTCAGCCAGCCGGTCTTGCCCGGGTTCAGTATGATATTCCACACCAGATACGCCTGGCCGCAGATCGACGGAGCGTAGAAAATAAGGGTGAGGAATGCCCTCATCTTCCCGCGGAATTCATTGATGATCCACGCGAACAGCACGCACAGAATGTAGCTGACGGGCCCGGTGATCACAGCAAACAAAAGTGTATTTTTCAGGGCGATCATGAAAATATCATCGTCCAGAAAGAGCTTGATATAGTTTTTCCAGCCGACAAAGTCCGGCGCCTCCAGCATGTTGAAGTAGGTAAAACTCAGTCCCATCGAGACGAGCACCGGCGCAATCGTGAAGAAGGTGAACAGGATCAGGTACGGAGCCATCATCAGATAGGAGGTCTTACTTCTTTTGATGCGGAACCAGAGCCGCCCCTGTTTTTTCGCCTTTTCGAGATTCGCGTCGATGCCTGCCGCCGGCACGCCGTCCACGGCAGCTTTATTTATCGCAGCATTTTTTGCCATCAGAAGCTTCCTCCCCTCTACTCATTTTCCCTGTACAGCGGCAGTCCGAATTCCTCCCGCTTATAATCAATCTCCGCGTTGATCAGGAGCACCTTATCCATCAGCTCCTCGCGGGGCGATACGGAATCGCTCTCCGTCGTCACACTGTAAAATGCATTGTTGACATTTCTCCAGGAGAAATAGCCGCCCGGCACCTGAGGGATGCCCTCAACCTTGCTGAACTGCTCCATCAGCGCCTCGCGCTCCGTATTCGGCCAAGGCAGCGCCTCGAACGCCTCGATATTCGCAGTGGCAATACGCGCCGCGGAACCCATCAGGGACTCCATCTCACGCCCGTATGCAATCTGCGTATCCGCCGAAGTCCACCATTTCAGGAATTCCCAGGAAGCCTCGAGATCCTTGCTGGATTTCATGACAACGCAGGCCTGACCGGTGCTGCCGACGGCGTTATTGATTGTGCCGTCCTCCATTACTATGCCCGGCACCGGAGCCATGCCCCAGAGACCCTTGATATCCGGCGCTGACACCTGAAGATTGTTGTACAGCGTGTAGTCCGAAATAATGATCGGGCACTCGCCGAGGCGGAACCGCTCATCTACCACGGTGGCCTTGTCAAGCTTGTAATCCGTGTAAAACTCGCAATAGTCCTTGAACGCGTTGATCGCCTCGTCCGAATCGAGCGCCGAGCGGGATGCATCCTCGTTATAATAGGAGCCGCCGTTCTGATACAGGAGCATCGCGAAAATGTTCTCGCCCGGAAGCATGCCGATTTCCATCTGGTTTTTGCTTAAAACCGTCATTACGACCTTTACTTCATCCCAGGTCTTCGGAACCTCAAGCCCGAGCTCCTTTAAAATATCCCTGCGGTAAAACATCATCGGGAAGGTCTGAGTCTCCGGCAGGCCGTAGGTTGCGCCGCCGAACTGGTACGGCGCCATCGCACTCGGATAAAACCGCCCCGTAACCTCCTCGAGATCGTCAAACTGGCTCAGATCCGCCACCGCGTTTCGCAGACCGTAATTCATCGGCAGATCATTTCCGACCTGTATTGCAACATCAGGCCCCTGCCCGGCCAGCGTAGCCTGCAGCAGCGTCCCCATATCAACGATCATCACATTGACGCTGATGCCCTTCTCGCTTGTAAAGGTTTTGTCAATCAGCGTTTTGATTACGTTCGCCTGGTCGCGGCCCGAGCCGACCCACAGCGTAATGGAGCGGGCATCGCTCGCCGCAACATTGCCAATCTGGTTGTAGTCAACAATGAATGAATAGTAAAGCCTAGTTAATTCATAGAGAATTCTTGACCAAAATCCATTGTTCTCCGCCTTCATCTTCTCTCCCGGAGAGCAGATATAGATCGTGTCCAGCTGCAGAGGCTGCTCCAGCGCCGAAGTCACCCATGTGCCGAGAGCCCGGACATTGATCTTGTAGGAGGAAATAACTTTTACGAAACGCTCCGGGTCCTTGATCAGCTCATCAAGCTGATCCCGCATTGTTATCAGGGCGGTTTCCTTGTCGCTGCTCTTTCCCGTAACGGCGCGGAGCTCCTTTAACACGCCGTCAAGCTGATCCCTCACCACCTTCATCTCCTCCTTGATTTCCGGAAGGGATGCTTCGATCTGATAGTCGCGGTAGGAGTCCGGCGTTACGCCGGTAATGCGGATAATCTTGCGGTAGATGGCATTCAGTTTCTTTGTACTGTCAGAAACACGGCTGATAATATTGGAGAATTCGCCGAGCACCGTCTGCATCCGCAGTGTGTGCCTGCCCGCCTCGAGATAGATCCGGTAAGCCTCCCCGTTCTCATCCGAGAGGGTATCCACACGCCAGGTCTGCGAATATTTAAAGCCGTAATCGCTCAGCTCTTCGAACGGAACCTCTCCGTCGATCATAATCTTTCTTGATACATAGAGCCCCTTGACAAAATTCTGTCTGGCATGAAAACCGATATTGTAGTAGCCGCTCTCCGGCACTTCAAATTCCCACTCAAGCCACTGGTTAACCAGTCTCCAGGAATTTCCGCCGATCGCATTGTTCAGAAGTTCCTTCGCACTGGCCGGATACACGCCAGGGGAGGACTGATCCTGCACCGGATAGAGCATCTGCGAGGACGTCTTTGTCGCATTCTCCGCCTCGATGCGGATATACTGTCCCGACGTATCGGAGGCTCCCGCCGCATCCCAGGCCGCTTTTTTCTCCGCATAGCCCGATACGGCCGGGGAATTGCTCAGCGTCAGCCTGCGCAGCAGCACGGGCTCGCGCCGGGAAACAATCGTAATCGTGTGCTTTCCCGCCGTAAAATGCACCGAAAGCCGGTTTGTAATATATCCGTCCGCGTCGTGCAGATAACCTATCATCCACTCCGGCGCTTCCTCCATCGAGGGCTTCAGATCGTTCCCCTGATTGTCCTTGCCCCACTCCTTCACGAGAATGCCTTCGTCGTCCGTCTTGTAAGTGTCAACCGTATTTTTCCATACACGCTGAAACTCCACAAGCGCCAGCTCCTTGTAGAGAAGCTGCCCGTCAATGAAAAACGCCCGCTGAATATCCGCACTGTTTCCCTTGATCGGGAAGTAATCCAGCGAAATATCGTAAAAACCCTCTGTCTTTATATCGACCTCGAACTCTACCAGCCCTGATTCCTCTGTCCGGATGGAAGCGCCCTCCATCCCCTCGTAATCCTGATAGATCTCCGGCCTGCTGTCTGTCTCGCTGCCGTTTTCGTCCGTCGTGCCGTCGGTATAGCGGACGCAGTCCGCGGCGTCGATCACATAGGTCTCCGCCGGCCTCACATTCTCAAACTGCGACACATACTCTTCATAGCCGAGCATGGCATCGTCGATGGAATACGTTCCGACGATATCCTCATAAGCGTCCAGAGCCGTATCCGTCTTTGCTTCCGCGGTACCTGCCGGCGATATGAGAACTGCCGCTGCCAATAAAAATGCGGTGAGTCTTTTTCGCGTTTTCATACCCAACATCCTCCCCTTCTTTATTATTCGTAGTACCATGAGCTGTCCCCCTCCGGCTGCGGCGGCATGTACTTTTTCAGTACCGGCTCCACAAGAAACGTTGAAAGATAGCACCATCCGCCCGGCAGCAGAAGCAACAGCGCAGCGGTCGGCGCCGCTCCCCCCTGCTGCGGATCGGTCACCAGAAGCGCGGAGAGCAGCAGCATTCCGCAGCCTGCGGTTCCGGCGACAAGCAGTATCGTAACAGGCAGATGCCTGAATACCATGCCGGATGCCATGCCGGCCAGACGGCGCATCCGTATGGAAAACCTCGAAAGCACCGGACAGATATAGACCAGAAATCCGGTGAAAAAAAATAGCAGAACAAGATATATCATCGAGAACACCGCTCCTTCGGCGGTCCCGGCCGCGGCAGCCGCCTTCTGATTGTACACGAGCAGCAGCCCCAGGGCCAGAAGCACGAGATTAAGCGGTATTCCACGCTTCAGATTGCTGCGGAATGAATTCCAGTACTCCCGCAGCGGATATCCCCGGCCGCGGCGCACCGACTTGACCGTCGCGTAATAAAATGCGGTGGTTGCCGGAATTATGGTGACGACCGGCAGACAGCACAGCAGCCATATAAAATTCAGCAGAACCAGATGTCCTATGCGATCCAGAAGCTGAAACACCGGGCCCTCCGTCGAAAAAAAGCCTCCCAAAGCCTTACCCCTTTCCTGCAGGGCGTCCGCAAAACCGCATGCCTGCCCAGGATTCCACCGTACTTACCGGCAATATGAGAATTGCCGCCGCCAATCAGCCCGCCTGCTCTTCCTTCTGCCGGATCCGGGCAGACACGCAGGCCGTCCGCTGTCCGCCGGTTCCTGCAAAATACAGTGCATTACTGCCGCCGCGTTCTCCCTCTCGAAACAGCCGTCACGGGAGCGGATAATTTTTCAGATCCGGCAGCTCGGAAAGATTGATTACGGCATCGTGTCCGTACACCTTTTTTACCATCTCCGCTTCCGTATATTTCTCGGAAAGGAAATTGAGACTGGCGTCCTTCAGTACGAACTCGCCGCCCCAGGTGGCGAAAAAGCCCCACATCGCGCCGTCCCTTATGGCGAGATCCGGATCGAACAGACAGCCGTTCTCCGAGAGCACAACCATTTTCCGCTCATCGGAATACGCCGCTGCCTCCAGGAACTTTTTAACCTGGGAGGTATATACCCTCTCCCCGGGATAAAGATCCTCGCCGATGATGTCGACATATTCGTCGCCCGGATACCAGTCCGCTGACTGGCCGTTCCACAGCCAGATCAGATTGTTCAGCCCGTGGTAATTTGTCAGCCGGTCGTAAAGCAGCACATAAAGCTTTTTGTATGCGTCGGCTCCGGCAGCCCCCCACCAGAACCAGCCGCCAGACGCCTCGTGCAGCGGCCGCCACAGCACCGGCACATCCGCCTCCTGCAGGCGCTTGAGCTGCCCGGCAATCACGTCGATATCCGAGAGCAGAAGCTCGTAACCCTCCTCGTCCTTGCCGTTCATAATCTTTGCAAGGTCAATATTTACCGATTCCGTATTGAACCCCTTCCACCAGATATCCGTAAGATATTTCTCCGGTACGTTCCAATGCCAGGCAAAAGTCACGATACCGCCGGCCTCCCAGTACTCGATCGCGTATTCCACCGCTTTGGAGGTGCTGCCGTTCGCCGCTCTGGACGGCGAATATTCGATCATATCCAGACCGAGCACCGCCGGATATTCCCCGTCGGTCGCCCGCCAGATCGCGGCCCGCTCCAGACCGTACATTCCCTTGTCGGAGTACTGCCCGGAAAGAATTTTCTTTCCATATATATCCGTCAGATATTTCATCAGGCGCTTTGCACTGTCGGACGCATCCGGATTGACAAGCTTTGCCTCCACCTGATACAGGTCCGCCGGAAGCTCCTCCGAGGCGCTGAGAACCATTGCATCCACACAGATCCACCCCCAGTATTTTGACACGGCGATCTCATGCTGCCCCGCCGTCAGATATGTACGTTCCATCACCGTTGTCTGGAAATCCGCCGAAACGGAGCTTACCGTTCCGAGCATCTGTCCGTCCAGGGTGACGTAGTTCTCCTTCTGTCCTCCCTGCGAGGCAGTCACAAACTCGAGATCATAAAAGCCCTCCTGTTCCACCTCCACCACAAAGGTACAGCCATCCCCCTCGTTCTCAAAGCCTCCGACATAACCGCTCCCGGTGAACCCTTTCTTTCCCTTCTCCACCCTTGCGCCTCCGGAAAGCTTTCCGTCTTCCGCCTCATAGCGTACGTCCGGCGCCGTGACCGGCGGCACCCTGGTGGGTTCTCCTGCCGTTTCGCCTTCCTTCGACGGATCGAAAGCTTCTCCCTGTGCTGCATCGTCCTTTTCGTTCTGGGAAGAGGCGGGCGGCGTCACTCCGTCGGGACGGGCGGACGGCGTTGCATTTTCTGTTCTGCTCTGAACCTCGGCTGTCGGTGCCGCATCGCCGGCTCCGGCCTTCTCCCCGCATCCAGCCGCCAGACAGGCCGCAAGCAATGATGATATCCATATTGCACCGTTTTTCTTTTTCATGAATTTCCCCCTGTAAAATACCGCAGGCGGGCCCGATGCGGCTCCGCCGCTCCGATTTATCCCGGCATCATACATCCGGCCCAATTTTTCGCCCTAAAACCGGCGGAATTATCATCAAATTATACAAGCAATAAAATGATATCATCTGCAATGATATCATACTAATACGTTTTCGGCAAGAGCCTTTTTGTGAAATTTGCACAGAACATCTTAACTTATTGCCCCCCGATTCCGCTCACTCAGCATTTTTCCCAATTTCCTCCATCTGCTTTTGATCGCTGTGCGGAAGAAACCGGTTTGAGGACTCCCGGAAAATCAGCTCTGTATCCACCGTAATCGTCTCATTCGGCAGCTCCGGATGCTCCAGCCGGAACAACAGCTGACAGGCAAGCCGCTTGCCCAGCCTTGTGTTTCCCACACGTACCGTCGTAAGAAACGCCTCCACCCGCGACAGCTCCTCCTGGTTGTCGAAGCCTGTGACGGCGACGTCCTCCGGCACCAACAGTCCCCTGGCTCGAAGCGCCCGAACCAGCAGGATGGCAATCACATCGTTTGCACAGACTATCGCATCCGGCATACGATCCAGACCATCCAGATACTGCTCCACATCCTGCTCAATATAATAGCGCCATTCCGTGTGCTTCGTGGCGATAAGCGCCTTTTCCTCCGCGATGCCGTTGTCCTTGAGCGCCGCAAGATAGCCGAGATAGCGATCCTTGATGGACCGGCAGTAGGTGATGTCCCCGATAAAGCCGATGCGCCGAAGCCCCTGGTCGATCAGTTTCTGCACAAGTCTGCGGACGCTCTCCCTCCCCTCGGAGATTACGACATCCAGCCCCTTTCCCCAGTCCGCGTTTACCGGACAGTCAAGGCCTACCACCGGCAGACCCAGCTTCAGGATTTCCGCCAGATACCGATCCGAAAAAACGCTGATGAGCAGCACTCCGTCCACACCCTCCTGAAAATCCGCGGGCAGCGTCAGTCTCCGCTCATCCTCCGCGCTGATAAAATCAAAACGCAGCCTGCAGCCGTTCTGATTGGCTGCGTCGGAGATTCCCATGATAATGCTGTTCCAGAATACGGAAATTTCCCGCCGGGCAAGCACGATAATTGTGCTTCCCTCCGTCTGCGCTCCGATCCGCTTAAACTCGTTCAGCGCCGCAGGAGAGACCTTCTGATATCCCATCTCGCATGCCTTTTCAATCACCATGTATCGCGTCTCGTACGCCACTGTTTCGCTGTTGTTCAGCGCGCGTGCCACAGTGTTTCTCGACAGATTCAGCGCGCGCGCGACATCCTGAATCGTTACCTTTTTCATGGTCTCCCCCTCCCTGCTCCCTGCTCCCTGCTCTTGTATCGATCCGGCTCCTTCCGCCTGTCGTCCGCTCAAATATGCAAATAGATTTTGCATAATTTTGTCATTCCGGTTTTTTGACGTTTTGTTGAACCCTCTCTGCAGAACAGCTTGATTCGATAAGAACATTTTAACACATGGCAGTTAGTTTATCAAGCTTTTTTTATGCTTTTTCCACAAAAAAGGTAAATTGCAGTTTTCTTACGCACTATTATGCACCATTTTCTTAACAAGTATTGCACTGTAATATTGCATCCCATGCACTATTTTATTGCACATTGAAGCAAAAAAGTGTTCCTTTTCTTGTTTTCATATTGGCCCTGGAATTTCTATCCCGAGCTTGCCCTGCACAGATTTTTCGCAGCCTGTTCATTTGCTGCCCGCAGAAGGGACAAGAAAATCCTGCGCACCAAAGGCTTACTGCCCTTTATGCACAGGATTTTCTGACTGCATTTCTCTATTTCTTTGTATCTCTTTTTTCCGCTCCCGGTCAGTGATGCTGATCGTAGCCGCTGCGGTGCTCGTTATCAATCTCTCTTTCTATAATTGTTCCGTCTGATACCGCGATTTTATACTCGCACTCCAGATCCACGGTTTCGAACTCAATTTCGTAGACCCGGATTCCATCCTCGTAATCCAGTTTAACGCTCAGATCCCTCAGCTCGTTCACCGGCACTCCCGCGTCCTTTGCCGCGATTGCCGCCGCCTCATCCCGCGTCAGCCCCGTACCCTGGGACGCGCCGGCTGTCGGGGCGGGTGTTCCGGCGCCTTTGGTTCCGGTTCCCTGCGTTCCGCCGGCCGGCCTGCCGTCGTTCCGCTTCATATCCCGCTTTACGATTTTTCCGTCCGACACCGCAATCTCATAATCGTATTCCATGTCTCCGGCATCGAACTCAATCTCGTAGACCCGGATTCCATCCTCGTAATCCAGTTTAACGCTCAGATCCCTCAGCT
>CAJUMC010000006.1:75510-84136 GCA_910587085.1 uncultured Lachnospiraceae bacterium
CGTCAGCCCCGTACCCTGGGACGCGCCGGCTGTCGGGGCGGGTGTTCCGGCGCCTGCGGTTCCCTCCGGCGGAATCGGAGGGATTGTCGCCTTCGGTTCCGCTGTCCCTGCTCCATCGGCGGCCGGAGCCTTTGACGGCTCTTGTCCGCTGCCGATTCCGGCAACCGTTTCCATCGACTTTTCCAGTATCGTTCCGTCCGCCGCCGAAATCTTGTAGTCATATTTCCTCCCGGCAGTTCGAAATTCTACCTTATATTGCTTAATTCCGTCTTCGCTTACCAGACGTACCTTAAAATTCTGTACGTCACTCTCGGAGACATCGGCATTTTTCAGTGCGGCATCCGTTGCAGCCTCCATAGACAAAAGACTGTCCGCCGCCTGTGTTGGCTCCGGTGTTGCAATGTCAACAGCGCCCACGGACGGCAGTGCTCCTGATCCCGGAGTTTCATAATCATTCGACCCGCAGCCTGCAAGCGCCGTCGTCAGACAGACAAATATGGGTATCCACAGCTTCTTTTTCATACTTTTACCTCCTTGCCGTATTCCAGCTGTATTTTACCACATTTTATGCCGCAATTCAATCCGCGCACCAAGAAAATTCGCAAAAGGAAATATTTCTGCATGCCCGGCAGGGATTCACCTCTCTCTGTCACCGATTCCGCTCACAATTGCATAATACGAATGAGATGTAATCCGGTATGCCAGTACATAAAAAAGCGCAAACAGGCCGAATGAAGCCAGCGTAACCAGAACCAGAAGCTTTCCGTTCGTCACCCCGAACAGCAGCATGCATTTCTGAATCATCGGAAACGCAAAGGCCAGATGAAGTCCCGCTGCTGCAAGTGGCAGAAAAAATACGGTAATAACCTGCGAATTGACGCTCCGGCGAATCTCCCTTTTTGTCATTCCGACCTTCTGCATAATCTCGAACCGGGACCGATCCTCATACCCCTCCGAAATCTGCTTGTAGTACATAATAAGTATTGCCGCAAAAATAAAGACAATTCCGAGCAGAATGCCGAGAAAAAACAGTCCTCCATACAGAGCATAAAAATCTGTGCGCTCTCTTGCCACACTCTCCAGCTGTACATAGGAAAAATCCTGTCTTTCCCCGCCGTTCTCTGCTTCCGCTCCTGTCATCGACCGATATTCCTCAATCTGCTTTTTAAGCACTCTGCTGATCTCAATCTGCTCATCATCCTCCGCATCAAGATCAAACGCATACTGCCATTTCAGTTGGAACACCCATCCATCAGAAAAATTCCCAGGTTCTGCGAACACCCGGATCATTTCCTCAAAATCTGCCATAATCAGATAGAGAGATGGCAGAACCTGAGCGGCATCTTCCCCGTTTTCGACAAAATGCTCCACTGTGCGTTTCACGGAAAACGGCTCCGTCCCGGCAATGGATACAAAATCATTTTTATATGCCTTCTTATTTGAATATATCAGCACCTCCCGTCCGGTGAGCTCTTCTTTTTCCCCTGCCAAGCGGTTGTAATCTTCCAGCGGAACAATATAAATCTGCCACACATTCCCAAAATTTCCCTGCAATACATACTTGTCCGGATCGTCCACGCGGAATACGCCGTCCTGCTCGTAGGCAATCATACCGGCAATCCGGTAATCCAGTACATTTCCCGCCGTTCTTGAGTACTGCGCAAGTACCTTGCCCGCAAGCTCCCGGACTTTCTCCGATTCCGCACCGGAAAGTGCTTCCGCATCGCGTGCGCCGCGCGCTGTTATGTTGACATGTCTCGGATAGCGGGCGCGCAGGCTGTCCTCTGCACCGATATAAAGACAGACGGTCGAGGATACCATCACCAGCACCATCGTGCAGAGAATGCAGATCGAAGCCAGCCCGGCACCATTGCGCCTCATCCGGTATATCATGGACGAGACGGAAACAAAATGATTGGTCCGATAATAGTACCGTTTGTTTTTCTGCAGGCTGCGGCAGATTATTACGGAACCCGAAATAAAAAGCAGGTAGGTGGCGGCAATCACCATTATCACGGCAATAAAAAATATTACCATAACCTCGATCGGGTTTTCCAGCATTACCGCAAGATAGTATGCACCGGCAAGCAGAACCGCCCCGGCGGCGGCAAAAATCCAGTTGGCACGCGGCGGCTTCTCCCCGGTATTCTCGCTGTGCAGAAGTTCGATCGGGTTGGCAAAATGCAGCTGTCTCAGCGCATTCAGCAGAATCAATATAAAAATAATGCCGAACAGCACTGCCGTGTTCCAGAGACTGCCCGTTTCAATCGTCATGGCAAATCGGGTTTCCGCCTTCAGAATATTTATGATACAGAGCTCCGCGAACTTGGAAAACAGAATTCCCCCGATACTTCCTGCGCCGATTGCCAGCCCGGCAATCATAAGCGTCTCCCACAAAAGCACATGAGCGATATTCCATTTTCCCATGCCGAGAATATTGTACAGGCCAAACTCCTTTTTTCTCCGCCGCATCAAAAAGGAATTCGTATAAAACAGTAAAATTGCCGCAAAAAAACCGATCACTCCGCAGCCGAGCGTCAGCATCCTCTGAATTATGTCGCCTCCCCGGCAGCTTCCGAGATATTCGCTTGACGATAGAAACGAAATAATATAATACATCATTACCATTCCGGAACAGGTCATAATATACGGAAGATAAAGTCTTCCGTTTTTCCGGATACCGGTCCAGGCCAGCCTCGGATAAATATTACGCTTCATAATATATAATACCTCTTTCCCGCATATTGCGACATTCCCGCAATGCTGCGCCGATTATTTTTAAACACAGGTTTCTCCTTGTTATTTTATCTTCACGCCCGCGCCATACCGGTTTTCCGGCTCGCCAGCAGCGTCAGCGTATCTGAGATTTTCCGGTACAGCTCCTCGTTCGTGCTGTTTCCGCGGTAGAGCTGGTGAAATACCTCCCCGTCCCGGATAAACATAATGCGCCCCGCGCGGCTGGCCGCTTTGACAGAATGCGTCACCATTACAATCGTCTGGCCGAGCCGGTTTATATCCTCAAAAATGTCAAGCAGTTCGTCCGTGGATTTGGAATCCAGCGCCCCTGTCGGCTCGTCGGCAAGAACGAGCTTCGGCCTTGAGATAAGCGTTCTCGCAACCGCCGCGCGCTGTTTCTGACCGCCTGAAACTTCGTAAGGATATTTTTTCAGCAGCTCCAGAATGCCGAGCCGCTCTGCAATCGGTGTCAGCCGGTTGTGCATTTCGTCGTACCGTTTGCCCATCAGCACAAGGGGCAAAAAGATATTGTCCTCCAGTGTAAAGGTATCCAGAAGGTTGAAATCCTGAAATACAAACCCGAGATTATCCCGGCGGAACGCCGCCACCTCAGATTCCCGGATCGCGCCGATATCCTGTCCGTCCAGCAGCACCCGTCCCGCCGTCGGCTTGTCAAGCGCCGCCAGAATATTTAAAAGCGTAGTCTTGCCCGACCCGGACTCCCCCATCACTGCAACATATTCTCCCTCTTCCACCTGAAAGGACACATTTTTCAGCGCCTCCACCTTGTTTCCTCCGAATTTTGTCGTATAAATTTTTTTTACGCTCTGCGCCTCAAGAATCATTATGCTTCTGCCGCCTTTCTTAATTTTTGTGAGATTGCTTTTCCTGTTCCATCGTGAAAATTCTGATTCCAGAACCGAAAATCTTATATTAATTCCATTCTTCTGAAATTCCCAGTCCCATAGACAGGTCCCGCCCTCTTCTCTCCGTTTCCGGATATGATTTTATCAAAAAAGGAAAATGTCCGCCATCGAATCGGCTTACATTTTCCCCTCAGAACTTACAATGCTGTTAGTTTTTCATTTTCCCGGAAACAGTTCCTCCGGATATTTCTTGTTTCTCTGATTATTCCACCTGCAGCTTTTTCTGTTCAAGATCAATCCGCACCGCAGTGCCGATTCCAGGCTCTGACACAATGGAGATGGAATGCCCGAGATTCTCGCAGATTCGCCTGCAGAGATACAGTCCGATTCCGCTCGCCTTTTTGTCCTCGCGGCCGTAGTAGCCGGTATAGCCCCGCTCGAACACGCGCGGAAGATCTTCCGCGGCGATCCCGATGCCGGTATCCCGCACCGTCAGTACCCGCTCTGCTTCCAGTGAAATAGAAATGCTCCCGCTTCCCGTATATTTCAGAGCATTGGAAATAATCTGCTCCAGACAGAACGAAAGCCATTTTTCATCCGTGACGACCCGAAGACAGACCGGCGGATAGGTAAGCGTCAGCCTCCGGCGGATAAACTGACCTGCAAATTTTTTTATCACGCCCCGGATAATTTCGTCCAGCTCACATTCGGCAAATACATAATCCGTGGACTCTGAATCCAGGCGAAGGAAAGCCAGCACCATTCCAACATACTGCTCAATGCGGAACAGTTCCTCGCTCATCCGCCTTGCATTTTCCGAATCCTCCCCATCCAGGTACAGGCGAAGCGCCGCAATCGGCGTTTTAATCTGATGCACCCATATTGTATAGTAATCAATCATATCCGCAAAACTCCGGGTCATGGCATCCCTTGAAGACTTTATTTCCGCCCGGAGCATCTCGATTATGCGGCAGTAATCCTCCTCCAGCCAGCTGCCGCTCTCAAAAAGGCCCTCCATCAGTTCTGAGCTTTGCTTCTGCAGCTCCAGCAGACGCTCATGCTTTCCGCGGGCCCGCCGGAAATCGACAATCAGAAACAAAACGCCGAGCACCGCGCAGATCAGCACCGGATAATATGCCGCCCCCGCCGGCACACGATACAGCGCAAATACGGCAAGAAAGACCGCGCCAAACAAAAGAAAAACAAATATCTGCTGACGATGCTGCCGAAGATACATTTTATAGAAGCTCATGCACACCTCTTTATTCAATCTATTCAATCAGATATCCGACGCCGAATTTTGTTGTGATAAATCCATCCAGCCCCGCCGACGCCAGCTTTCTGCGCAGCCGATTCACATTGACCGTCAGAGTATTTTCATCCACAAAACTGTCTGATTTCCACAGCTGCTCCATCAGCCGCTCCCGGCTGACAACCTGCCCTCTGCTTCGCAGCAGCACCAGCAGAATGCGGTATTCATTCTTGGTCAGCTCCAGTTTTCTTCCGTTAAAAGTAAGGGTCTGATCTGCAGTATTCAGAATCGTGCCCCGGTGCTCCAGAAGCGGCGCTTCCGCCGAATAGGCATAACTGCGCCGCAGCAGCGCCTGAATCTTCAGAATCAGCACCTCCATATCAAACGGCTTCGCGATAAAATCGTCCGCTCCCATATTCATCGCCATAACAATATTCATATTATCGGACGCGGAGGAGAGAAAAATAATCGGTACATTCGACAGCCGGCGCAGCTCGCCGCACCAGTGGTAACCGTTGTAGAACGGCAGCATAATATCGAGCAGAACCAGCTGCGGCGAAAATTCCGCAAATTCCTCCGTCACCCTCTGGAAATCCTGCACACACCGAACCTCCAGGCTCCAGGCCGCTGCACGCTGCGCGATTGCCTGCGCGATCCCTGCGTCATCCTCCACAATCAGAATCCGATACATCTGCGCCTCCTGTCAGACCAGGTCTTTGATGAACATGGCATCTCCTCTTGTTAAGCTTTTACCTGAGCAGGAATAGAGATCAACACCACCCTGCAACACGGTGTCCTGCTCAACTATAACATAATCTGACCGGCTTCGCAATTCCAAGATATAGAATGTTTTATAAAATAGAATGTTTTATAAAATCAGTTTCTTTGTGCCTCGAAATGGCTTATTCTATATGGAAGCCGCTGCATTTCTCTCCCCCAGTCTTCTGATGTATTATACCGCTTTTCTCCCATCTTTAAAATATTTTTTGCCTGTCCTTATTATTATCCTATTCACCTTTCATTAAATATGTATTGATATCCTTTAACAATTCTGAAATTATCATATTTTTATTTTTCGTCTTATCATCCTCCGGAAGCGTTTCTGCTACCTTCAATGCAATCGAAATATTATGAGACAATACCAACTTTTTGTGATATTTACTCATGCTTGTAATAGTCCTGTTGTATAGATAAAAAAACACCGCTGCTGCAAACTCTGTTACAACCCCCGATGCACAAGCAACAACAGCAGGTTCCGCTTTTTCTAAAAACATTGCAATAATTCCGACTCCGAGAAGAATCCCGCCAGCAACCGATATACAAACTGTTACATAAAACCCTTTGTGTGCTTGCTCTCTGGTCTGCTGATAATACTGATCAAGATACTTATAACTCATTTTTATAGAATTTTCAAATATATCCTCTTGCACCTCCTTCTGAATATCTTCTATTTCATACTCTAAAATTTCTCTACGAAGCATACGTTCTTTTTCGCTCCGTTTCAAATGCAAATACATTATAAAAAACAAAGTTTCTAAAAAAGAAAATATAAAACTTATCAAACTTATTTCCATAGTGTTATATATACTGGTGCGGCTCAAACTAACTATTCCTACTCCATAAAAAACAATAAAACACATTATTCCGCATATAATATATATTTTTTTATATCCTGTCTGCATTTCTTCTAATTGTAATTTCAAACTACGATACTCCCTTTTGGCCATCAACCCAGCAGCTTTTACTGGCTCTTCTTTTTTTACATCTTCCATGTCAACACACTCCTTTATTATTACATATTATAAAACTTATATTCCGCTCCTCTATAGCGCTATTTTACACTATTCGGCACTATTCGGCACTATTCGGCACTATTCGGCACTATTGGGAATTATTTATAATCTTTCATTATTTTACTTTTATGATTCCCATAAATATTTTTACAGCGAACCATTTGCTGGTTTAATAATCTTCCTCTAATCTCTATTATAAAACAAGAGAGTACAAAAGTAAAGCATAATATAAACAATAAAATATTCCCTATTCGCTTATGAATACAGGATTGACCCGCATTATAATACAGATCAAAGGGTCAAGTTCTAAGAATGGCTTTTCTTCTGGAAACTCTGCTATGTTCTCAGCTTTCTGAATGACTTCCTTGCCATGCTGTTTTACTTACAGAACCTTATCCACCTTAACTGCCAACTCCTTGTCGATTTTCTCAATCACTTTCGTGTTATTCAAATGTCTACCTCCTGTTATTTTTGTTGTTTACGTACTCGTACTCTAATACTGTCGCTTACGTTGTCAATGGTTTTACAGAAAGTTTTTTAGAAAAACGAAAAAATTTCCGGGAGCCTTTCTGACTCCCGGACAATAATTACTTGTGCTGCTTTCTATATGGGAAGCATCTTTCACATGAAATATCTCATATCCAGCCTCGAACCATGCTTCTTCCACACTCTTTCATGCAGAGTTGATTTAGTCATGCCAAACCGCACCCGCAACGCCGTTCTCGATATGGTATATCAGAAGCAGGTATTCCTTACTGCTTGCAAACTCTGTTTTCTCCATGCAACTTTCTCTCTCCACAAATGTAACATTTCATGTCAAATGATAAGCATGGCATCTCCGAACGAAAAGAACCGATACCGCTCCCTCACTGCCTCCCTGTATGCCGCAAGCACCTGCTCCCTTCCTGCAAGAGCGGACACCAGCATTAAAAGCGTTGATTCCGGAAGATGGAAATTCGTAATCAGGCCGTCCAGCACGCGGAAGCGATAACCCGGATAGATAAAGATATCCGTATCCCCCTCGCCCGCATGGACAACGCCGTTCTCATCCGCCGCGGATTCCACCGTACGGCAACTGGTGGTACCAACGCAGATCACCCGGCCTCCCTCCCGTTTCGTGCGGTTGATTTTCTCTGCCTCCCCGGCGCTGACACGGTAAAATTCCGAATGCATGTGATGGTCGAGAATATTATCCTCCTTGACCGGACGGAAGGTACCGAGCCCGACATGCAGCGTTACGCGGGCGATCGTCACGCCCATCGCTTCAATTTCTCCCAGCAGCTTATCCGTAAAATGAAGACCGGCAGTCGGAGCCGCAGCGGAACCCTCATATTTCGCATAGACCGTCTGATAACGGTTTTTATCCTGCAGAGTATGCGTAATGTATGGCGGCAGGGGCATCTGTCCAAGCTTGTCCAGAAGCTCCTCAAAAATCCCGTCATAACGGAATTTGACCAGGCGGTTGCCCTCCTCTGCAATCCCGGTTACCTCCGCTGTCAGAAGCCCGCCTCCGAATTCTATTTTCGTGCCGGGCTTTGCTTTTTTTCCGGGCCGGGCGAGGGTTTCCCATACATCATTCTCACGGCGCTTCAGAAGAAGAAGCTCTATCTGAGCCCCGGGAACTTCCGTCTCCTCTGCCCTTGCCTTTCTTCCGATCAGCCGTGCAGGGATAACCTTTGTATCGTTGATTACAAGACAGTCCCCCCGCCTCAGATACTGTCCGATGTTTCGAAATACCTCGTGGCGCCGCTCCCCGCTTGCCTTGTCCAGCAAAAGCAGCCGGGATGCCGACCGTTCCTCCAGCGGATCCTGTGCAATCAGCTCCTGCGGAAGCTCAAAAAAGAAATCCTTCTTATTCATAAAAATACCTCTTATGTCTCCTTCAATGACAGACTTTTTCACTCGCAACGGCGCTACGGCTGCCTGTCTCCTTCAATGACAGACTTTTTCACTCGCAACGGCGCTACGGCTGCCTGTCT
>CAJUMC010000006.1:84236-90962 GCA_910587085.1 uncultured Lachnospiraceae bacterium
CCTTCAATGACAGACTTTTTCACTCGCAACGGCAGCCGGGGAAGTAATATTCTATAATCTGGCGGCAGGTGAAGCCGGCTTTTGCCATTCCGTTTGCCCCTGACTGACTCATGCCGATGCCGTGCCCGTAGCCCATGCCGCAGAAGTACCAGACATCATCCCGCTCCGGGGCATTTTGGGGATAATTCATAAAGTTGCCGCTGCCCGCAACAATATATTGCTCCAGCTGAGCAGGTGCCTTTTCCGTACCTCCCGCGGAAATTACCCAGCAGCTGCTGATGCGTGCCTGCGTGCTTCCCTGCGCACTCAAAACCGCGGCACGGTCGGGGATGTCACCTTCGGACACCACTCTGAATTTTGTGCTGTAAAGCGAAAGAACCTCCCGGATTGTACCGGTCTGAAGTATGGCATTTCCGCTTTTTCCCTTCAGTTTCAGGGAATACACACGGCCGGTCATTGTCGTCACCTGCGGGGAAACCGAAACAATCGTCCCCGTCTGCTGCCCATAGCTTTCCAGCCGTGCACGCAGCTGCTCCGCCGTGTACGCTTTCAGCCAAGGCTGCTTTTCCGGCTCCGTCTCATACAAGTCAGGCACAGCAGCAAGATAATCCAGCTCCATGCCCCACACTTCGGAGACATTTTCCGTGCTGCCGCCGCTCGTCGAAAAATAGAAGGCTGTAACCGGCTCCCCGCGGTACCGAACCAGCTGTCCCGCCGTCGCATCCACCGCCTGCGTGGTTTTCGCCGTTTCGGCGGTGTAGCCGCGGTAAACCTGGTCTTTTGACGTATCCCCGAGATAATATGCCCTGGAAATATTGGAATCCGCCCGATAGCCGACCCGCGTCAGCGCGTAGCTTCTCGCACAGACCGCCTGCGCCCGGAGCGCCTCCGGCTCAAAATAGGACGGCATCTCACAGGGAACCACCCCGTACAGATAAGCGTCAACCTGAATAATATTTACGGCGGTAACACCGGACTTTCCGTAGCACCCGAGCTCGAGCCTTCCGCGGTAGCTGCGGCTGCCGAGGCTTATAATCTGATTGCCCCTTCCGTCGGCAGTCAATGCCTTAAACTGCGGATAAGCGCTCTTCTTTTCTCCGTCGATCAAAAAGGAATAGCCTTCCGCCGTTACAAGCAGGCGATGTCCGTTGTCCGCGGACGGCTCCGAATAATAGTAGCCGAAGCGGCCCTGTACAAAGTCCAGCACACGTCTTGCCTCGCTCTCCGACGAAACGCCGCCGGCATAGACACGCCAGTAATTCCGGTAAATCGCCGTCGGCCATGCAGAAACACCGAGCCCGCGGATCAGCGCCGCCGCGCGCTCCGCGCTCTCATAGCTTGCAAACGTTTTCGTCAGGCAGCAGTAATACCCGCCCGCAGCCCGGAACCGGAATCCCGTTCCGCTTTGAAATTCTGCGTCCACCCGATACTCGTCCCGGATACAATATCCCAGTCCGATTTTTTCATTTTTTATCGTCAGTTCTGCCTTTTCGGTATAGAGAGCCTCGAGGCCGACGCGGATATCCGTCATAGCCGGCTGCTGCGCCCGAACCGGCTCGCAACGCTCCCCGCAGAAAGCTGCCGAAACAAACAGGCAGACCACAAGAAGGAGCCCCAGGCTCCCTCTCCCGTTTTTCCGATTTCTTTTATTCAATGCCTGCACCTCTGCTGTCTCATTTCCGCCTGCGGCAATGTTTCGGATAAAGAATTTGAGTTTCCGACAAAGAATTTAACAAGGAGTTAAGTATAGAAGTTAAGTATCCTTCCAGCTTCACCGCAGCCGGCCGCTCCCGGTATGCAGCGCCTTTCTCCCGGTTATTTAATCACTCCGATGGACGGCTTGTACCTCAGCCACGCTTTTCCGAGAATCTTATCCTTGGCCACAAAAGGATTCTTCCACGCGCGCGAATCCCGCGAATTGTTCCGGTTGTCCCCCATCATGAAATAGCAGCCCTCCGGGACGGTAAAAAGCTCCGTATCCTCGTCGCGCATTTCCTCGTTCAGATAATCCTCCTCATATTTTTCTCCGTTGATATACAGCTGTCCGCCGAGAACCTGCACCGTATCGCCCGGCAGGCCGATCACGCGCTTAATAAAAATCTCGCTCTCGTCGTCCGGCCAGAGAAACATTACAATGTCCCCGCGCTTCGGATCGGAAAACAGATAGGCAAGCCGGTTGCCGATCAGCCGATCACCGATCATTATGGTTGACTGCATGGAACCGGTCGGCACCTCTGCCTTGATAATCACGCAGCGGGTGATAAAGAGCGCGAGCAGATAAGCGCAGGCTACCACAAGCACCCAGCTCAGCAGCTCCCTCACCGCGCGCCGCTTCCCTTTCTCCCGATCCGGCGCGCCGCCCTCAAAACCTTTTTCCGGTCCGGAAATCGTTCCGCTGCCCGGCGAATCTCCGTCCGGGCCTGTTCTCCCGTCTTCTTCGTCCCCGGCTCTGCGGATGCCTTCCCGTTCGTTTCCGGCTCCGTAAGTATTCTTTTCCTCTGTTTCTTCTTCGGGTCCATCCGGTGCCCGCCAATTCTTTTCGTTCAAAATAAATCATCCTCTCCTTAAATACGCCTGCGCGCATGAAAAACCGCCATTCACTCTCTACTATTTTAGTGAATGGCGGTTCATAAGTCAAGCAGTTTAAGACTGCCGTCCGCTATTTCTCAAAGCCGTCCGGATGGGACTGGTGCCATTTCCAGGCAGATGCGATAATTTTCTCCAGATCGTCATGCTGCGGATTCCATCCGAGCACTTCCTTCGCCTTCTCGCTGGACGCAATCAGCTTCGCAGGATCACCGGCCCGGCGCGGCGCAAGCTCAGCCGGAATCGGGTGTCCTGTTACTTTTCTCGCGGCCTCGATAACCTCCTTCACCGAAAAGCCGACCCCGTTTCCAAGATTAAAGATATTGCTGGAATTTCCTGCGCGCAGATACTGCACGGCCAGAATGTGCGCCATCGCAAGATCCGTCACATGAATATAATCGCGGATGCAGGTGCCGTCCGCCGTCGGATAATCGTCCCCGTAGATTGTGATAGCCTCCCGCTTTCCGTTCGGAACCTGCAGAATCAGCGGAATCAGATGTGTTTCCGGCCCGTGCGCCTCGCCGATGGCTCCGCTTTCATGCGCACCGCAGGCATTGAAATACCGCAGGGACACATAGCGCAGGCCGTGCGCCCGCCCGATCCATTTGAACATCCTCTCCATGGAAAGCTTTGTCTCGCCGTAGCAGTTCGTAGGATTCGTCGGTGCAGTCTCGACAATCGGAACGCTCTCCGGCTCTCCGTAGGTTGCCGCCGTGGATGAAAATACAATTTTGTCAATATGATGCGCCACCATGGATTCCAGCAGAACCTTTGTGCCGCATAAATTATTGTCATAATACTTCAGCGGATTCGTCATGCTCTCGGCAACCAGAGAATTCGCCGCAAAATGAACCACTGCGTCAATCTTATTTTCCTCAAAAAGACGATCGACAAACGCACGTTCCCGGATATCCCCCTGATAAAACTTTGCCTTCGGATGCACCGCTTCGATATGGCCTGTTTCCAGATTGTCCGCAACGACAACCTCCTCGCCCAGATCGATCAGCTCGTAAACCGTATGGGAACCGATGTATCCGGCTCCGCCCAGAACTAAAACAGCCATGACATTACTCCTTTCCGCCCGGACGTCTCCCGCCCGGTTCCTGATTTTTATAGCCTGCAGGCTCCCTTTTCCGCAGTATCCCGGAAACGCCCGGCCCGGAAAAGACTTTCCTTTTCCGAAGTACTCCCTTTTTATAAGGCGGCGCGCCGGAATACTCTGCGTTTTTGGAACCTACAGTGTACACGGGCCGGAGCCCGCATCTACCACATAAAAGTCAGCCTTGTAGCCGATCCGGTTTATGTACACCTCGCCCACGCTGCGGATAAATTCTTCCACTCTGTCCGCCCGCACAATGCTCACTGTACAGCCGCCGAACCCGGCTCCCGTCATGCGCGATCCGATCACGCCCTCCTGTGCGAGTGCCGCTTCCACAAGAGTATCCAGTTCGATGCCGGTCACCTCGTAGTCGTCGCGCAACGAGTTGTGGGAGGCGGTCATCAGCCTGCCGAACTCTCCGATATTGTTTGCCTGAAGCGCGGCAACTGCACGGATAGTCCGCTGATTTTCATAGACCGCGTGTTTCGCGCGGCGCTCCTTCACCGCATCTTTGATAACGGCGCGGTTCGCCTCAAATTCTTCCTCCGTCAGATCACCGAGCGACCGGATATCGAGCACGGTCTGAAGCTTTGCCAGCGCGGCTTCACATTCGCTCCTGCGCTCATTGTATTTCGAGTCCCCCAGCCCGCGCTTTTTATTGCTGCAGGCGATGACCAGCTTTGCATCCCCAAGCACAAGCGGCGCGTATTGATAGGACAGATCTGCCGTGTCCAGAAAAATGGCATGCTCCTTTTTTCCCATGGCGATTGCAAACTGATCCATGATCCCGCAGTTCACTCCGATAAACTCGTTCTCCGCTTTCTGCCCGATCTTCGCCAGCTCAACAAAATCGGCGTCAAGCCCGAAGAGCTCCCTGAGCGCATAGCCGGTCAGTACTTCGACGGAGGCGGAGGAGGAAAGTCCGGAAGAATTCGGAATGTTTCCGTAATACAGGATATCCATCCCGCATGGAATCGCATATCCGGCATCCAGCATTACCTTCAGAACACCCTTCGGATAGTTTGCCCAATCGTGCTCCTTCTCATTTCGCAAATCCGTGATATCCGCGGTAATTATGCCTTTTTGTTCGAAATTCATCGAAAAGAAGCGGAGCATTCCCCCTCTGTTCTTTGCCGCGGCAGCATAAGTACCGATCGTCAGCGCACAGGGGAACACATGTCCGCCGTTATAATCCGTATGCTCCCCGATCAGATTGACGCGGCCGGGCGCAAAGAAAACCTTTTCTGCCTCCCTGCCGAAAATGCTCCGAAATTTTTCCAACAGCTTTTCCTTCATTATCCGTCCCTTTCTCCGGCCGTGCGGCCGCGGTCTGCCCCCGCTCTGTTCTTTGTTAAATGTGCAGAACCAGCTTTTCTGAATGCAATCGGTTTCATTTTGCATTTTGGTGCCCTTATTATAGCAGGTTTTCTTTCATTGGGAAAGAGGGATTTTATTTTTTCGCCGTACACGCGAGCTCTTTTTGTGTCAGCCGGGCTGTCGCGCCGCACTTCGTAATCAATATCCGTCTGCTGCCCCCGGATACCGGGAATCTTTGCACCGGCAGACATTTCCCCCTCTATGTTCGTCCCCTTCTCTCCCAGAAACCGATCCGCTGCGCCGGAACCTTCAATCCTGAACTTATTGTTCTGAAGATTTTGGATTCCGGCAGCCCGGAACGCGCTGTTACTGACCTGCCCGCGGCAGTTCCTTCACAGCATTCAGTTTTTCAAGCAGATCCTGATCATAAAATTCTGCTCTGTTTCTGTTATAGAATACATTCGTAATATCCCAGAGCACCGGGCACATGCCGCGCGTATAGCCGGCTTCGCATACCGCGGTGAGAAAACGGGTGACTGCCCCCTCCTCCTTGTTCTTGGTCGCGCTTCCGTACTCGCCGATAATTACCGGGATTCCCTTGTCAATATAATGCTCCTTCATCATGTCCATATTTCTGGCAAGCTCCGCATATTCGGCCTCTGTTCCCCAGTCGCGCTGCATCTTTCCCCATTCGGCGTCCTGGTCAAGAATGGCAAAGGTCGACGGCGTATAATAATGGACCGAAACCGCCATGCGGTTCGCCGGGTCCTGCGGCATGGCAAACAATTCGTCACAGGTCAGTGCGATATCTGTTCCGTAGCCGGCAATCAGCAGATGACGCTGCTCATTGTTTCCGCCCGAAGCGCGCACGATATCAACAAATTTCTGATTGATTTCATTCAGCAGGGCGAAAGCCTCCGTTTTCCCCTGCGGCCCGCCCCATCGGTTCCACAGGCTGTCCCAGCAGCCCTCCTCGTTGAGCGATTCAAACATCAGGCCGTCGCCGTAATCGCGGAATGCCTCTGTCAGCTGCGTCCATATACGGGTATATTTCGTCATGCACTCTTCTTTTTTGTCCGCCTCGGCAAAGCCGGTCCACCAGCCGCCGTCCCAGTGAATATTGAGAATCACATGAAGACCGGAGTCAAGCGCGCTGTTGACAACCGTTTTGACACGCAGCAGATATTTTTCACTGATTGTGTAATCCTCCTCCATCAGATTCGACCATGCCACCGGGATGCGCAGCACGCCGAATCCGCATTTTGCATAGCCCTCGATAATCTTCGGCGTGATAACCGGGCTGCCCCAGCCCGTCTCGTAACCGGTTACCGTGGTAGATGTAAAACCGCAGCTTTCAAAGGTATTGCCCAGATTGATTCCAAGTCCCATCTCGTGAACGAACTCCATCGTTGTCAGGTCGCGCATCGCAGCAGGCCCGTTCTCCGGCTTTCCTCCAAAGAGCGGTCCGGCAGGATTCGATTCATCTGCTCCCGGTTCGGTCGGTGCCGGTTTGTCCGTGCCCGGTTCGGTCGGTGCCGGTTCGTCTGCTCCAGGTTCGGTCGGTGCCGGTTCATCTGCTCCCGGTTCGGTCGGCGCCGGCTTGTCCGTGCCAGGTTCGGTCGGTGCCGGTTCGTCTGCTCCCGGTTCGGTCGGCGCCGGCTTATCCGTGCCCGGTTCGGTCGGCGCCGGCTTGTCCGTGCCAGGTTCGGTCGGTGCCGGTTCGT
>CAJUMC010000006.1:91062-100873 GCA_910587085.1 uncultured Lachnospiraceae bacterium
CTGCTCCAGGTTCGGTCGGTGCCGGCTTATCCGTGCCCGGTTCGGTCGGTGCCGGTTTGTCCGTGCCAGGCTCCGTTGGTGCCGGTTTGTCCGTGCCAGGCTCTGCCGTACCGCTTGTCGGCGCCGGACTCAATTCGTTCTCGCCGCGATTTTCATCGCCGCATCCGGCAAAAATTGTTCCCATCGCAAGAAAGGCACAGAGCAGTCCGCACGCTGTTCTGCCGCCCCGTCTAAAGGCTGCCTTTTTCCTCCTCTCTGTCCGGTTTTTTCTTCTCCCCACTCCTGCTGCCTGATTCATAATCAAATCCTCCCTGTCTCGAACGGTTTCTCTGAAAATTTTCCACTCTGCTCTGCCGCTCAGCCTGTTTTCTGCGCGGTCGTTTTTTACATTATCCGTACTATTTCATAAATACAAATTCCTTCAGCTCAAACAGGCAGCGCCCCCGGAAAAACTCCCCAGTCCAGCCGCCGTAATCCGTTGTTACACGAAAATAAAGCGCATGCCTTCCGTTTACCTTCTCCACCGCTGCGCGCACAATGCCGTCGTCCGGTCCGATCTCGCAGGCTCCGATTTCCCGCAGCGTATCCCCTTCGCCGTCATCCGTCAGAATATGAAGCCGGCAGCGGCAGCCGGTTCCGCCGATGCGGGCCGAAAATTCCATACTTCCGCCCGACCGGTCTTCCCCGAAATCAAAATACTTATATCCGATCTCGCATCCGTCCATAATCCCGGCAATCACGCGCTCAAACTCGTTTTTCTCCGTCACCATCGCGCCGCCCTTCAGCACGCAGGCAAGCTCTGCCGGCGTGATCCGATACGGCGAAAGCGACTCCTCAAAGCCGAGCGACGTCATTTCCACCGGCGGAATCGTGCCGTCCGGCAGTATGGTAATACGCTCCGCACAGCCGCGGCGCGACATGATCGTCCCGTTTGTCATCCGGTGATAAAAAACGTACCACTGCCCGTTTATGCACGCTACCGAACCATGATTATTCCCGCCCGGATAGTCCACGCCGTTGTCCACAATATAGCCACGGTATGTAAACGGCCCGGTCGGCCGCTGTGCCGTCGCATAGGCCAGCCTGCTGCCGCGCCGCGGAGAATAAATGAGATAGTACAGATTGCCGATTTTCCGCGGCGAGCATGCCTCAAAAAACAGCGAATCATTCTCTTCAAAACCGTAGGAATCCGCGACTTCAATCCCCTCCGCCGTCGGAGGATTCGCCTGCTTCGCGCTGCGCAGTTCTCCCGCCTCCCCCGGCTTTTCGCCCTCCTTCGGCGCGGGGAATTCCCGCGGTATAATATGTTCGATGCAGCTCCCGTCCAGAATTTCGTACATATTCTCCGCGTTCACCTCGGCCATAAACGAGCGCTCATAGCCGCAGTAAATATAAACCCTTCCATCACCGTCCACAAGCACTCCCGGATCGATAAACCATCCGCTGCAGCAGACGGAATCCGGCACGGTATAGAGATACTGCGACAGCAGACGGAACGGTCCCTCCGGACGGTCGCCGACTGCAACGCAGCCGACCGAATTGATGATATACGCGTAGAGATAGTATTTTCCATCTTTTTCCACCACATCCGGAGCATACAGCTCGTTGTTTTCCCCCGTCCACGGCGTATCAGCTGCATGATCTCGATCCGCCCTTGTGTGAAAAATATCTCCATGGCATACCCAGTTACCGGGATTATTCAGCGGCGCGCTCCAGCATTTCAGCACATAGTCACAGAAACGATCCGAACCGGCCCGGTCATGCGAGCCGTACACATACACCCGATTGCCGAATACCCGCGGCTCCCCGTCAGGAATATACTCCCACGAGGGCAGATATGGATTTGGCATAACGTCCTCCCTTCTCCCAGCTACCGAATCCGGGCAAATATCTTCCGCACGGATTCCGCCGGCAAACCGCCGGATGCTGTTTCCCCTTTGATTTTCCCGTATGCCGTATGCGGATACGGCATACCGCATACCGCATAAGATTCTGCTTCTCTATTTTAGCATATCGGAGACTTCCCGTCAAAGAGATACGTTCCGACATAGCAGGCGTATTTTTTCTGGTTCAGAAGCTGTTAAGTTCTGCTCAAATTATAGTTTTCTTTCCTCTATGTTTTCCATGCTCCAAGCTTTCAGTTTCACATTTTAATCATAAACCACCCTCTTTTCTTATAAACAAACTTACACATAAGAAAAAGCCTCTATATCCATTAAGGACCTAAAAGCTTTTCCTCATTTCCTAATACAATTGTTTTTACTCCAGTCATTACATAGGCCTTATCCCCATTCATACAGCCTTAGTATCTCACTACAGCCCGAGAAAAACTAAAATACATCATTACTCCCTGAACACTTTATATGCTCTATTTTACAGCTATGCCCTGCGTCCTTCTTGTCCTTATCATAGTTTATCCCCACCAAAACCACCTCACCCGTATAATCTTTCCATGTATCAGAATATTTCTTCTTTTTTATCTGCTGAATCGCGGCCTGCGCCGCTTGATTATGTATGCGCGCAATCGAACGCCGCTGCGACCTCATCCGCCCTGCCCTCTAACGTATTTTGCAACAGGCACTCCGAGTCCACAATAATCTTCATTACATTCTCCCAGCCGTCATCGCTGATTGCATTTTCAAATTCCCTCATAATTTCGTTATTGGGAATAAACACCCTTTCCCTCACAGAATCATATGCCAAATACCCCAAGTGGACCAGGAGTGTAAGGACATCATCCTTTGTCTGGAGGTTACACATATCATTCTTGAATTTGCCAGTCCTAACGGGAACGCTTTCACGGCCAAGCATCTTTACAATCTCATCACGCAATCCATCAAGGTTCATATTGATATATCTTTTCAAAGCCTCATAAGTCTCTGTTGCCGTCCAATAATTGGAGCACCTGCCACGCCGCATTGCCTCCACGACGGACTTCGGGTTATAAACATGCTGGAAATTTATAAGCTCATACCCATCATACCAACTGCTTACTTCTTCAAAATTCATTTGATACTGGGAACAGAGTGCTTTTACCTCAGCTTCCGTAAAACCGGTATACTCCTCAAATACGCCCTGGTCTACCATGGAGTATTCCGTAAACATGTTTAAAGCAGAATGCACCCCATACTTCTTGACGGGCAAAATACCAGTCATATAGGCAAGTGCCACATAAGGCTGGTCTTTTAAAAGGTTGCGCAGAAAATCAAGATATTGTTTCTGCAGCTCCTCCGAGTCCTGCCGCTCACGCATCACACAGTCCCACTCGTCAATCAGGAAAATGAATATCCGTTCTGTCTTTGCATAAATCCTGCGCAGCGCGTCTGCAAGTCCGATATCCTGTCGCTTCAGGAACTCCCCATATTCCTCTCGGATTTCCTCCAACACTTCCTCTTCCAGATATTCTGTTATTTCTCGGTGCTTCGCGCCAATCAGAAACTGTTGCATGTTCAGATAAATGACATCATACTTGTTTAGATGTTCTCTAAACTTTGGGTTCCCTTCAACTTCCAGTCCCTTAAACAATTCCCTGAAATCCCTCCATCCAACACTATATTTGCAGCCCATAATCAAATTCCGAATACATAATATCTTTACGAAAAGTATATTTCAAGACAACTGCCTTGTCAATTTTAAAAATTATTATATCCGCAGAGAACAATTAAAAATATAAAAAACAGGCTGCTGTCAGCCGAATTTTCAGCTGAAACAGCAGCCCGCCCTTTATCTCCATTTGGTTCTGGTATTCTTCAATCGGATTTCCTGTCCGCGCAATGTTCTGCAATCCCCTGCTATTTTCCGATGCTCTCCGTCCGGATAAGGAATGTTACGCTGCCGTCCATTTCGCCGCTGGCTCCGGTAAAGCTGCGGTACTCGGAAGCGGCGTCCAGCATTGCATCGAATCTCTCATAAACATTTTTCAGATCGGCATCCTCCAGTGCCCCGAGAAGCCTGCCGATTCCCTCCTCGCTGTACTCCTTCATGCCGTCTGCCAGCGTTTCCGCGCCGTCTGCCAGCTCTGCCGCCCCGTTCGAGAGCTTTTTTGCTCCGCCGTCAAGCTCCGCTGCGCCTTCCTTCAGGGCCGTGCTGCCCCCGGCAAGTGCAGCAGCTCCGTCAGAGAGAGTCCCGGCTCCGACGTACAGACCGTCCGCGCCGTCCTTCAGCTGTCCGCCCGCCGCCTGAAGCTGTGCAAGACCCGCATCCAGCTCCGCTGCTCCGGCATCCGCCCGGTCGATTCCTTCAGCCAGCTTTCCAAAGCCCTCCTTCAGCTGCGGAAGCTTTCCGACAAGTTCTCCGAGACCCGCATCCAGCGTCTGCGCCCCCTTCGAAAGCGCTGCGCTGCCGGCTTCCAGGGTTTCTGCCCCTTCGGCAAGCTGTACCGCACCGACCGCAACCGTCTTTACGCCGCTCTTCAAGGCTCCGTCACCCGTCATGCTGTCCGCAATCTGCTGCTGCGCCGCAATGGTCTGCTGCAGAGTTCCGACCATGGTCTGCAGAGCCGCCGCCGTCTCCGCATCCAGTTTTGCTCCGTACGCCGCCGCGAATGCCGTCAGACCGTCAAGCACCTGCTGATTGTATGCAATGGTAGCATCCAGCGAGGCCCAGGCGGCATCCACGCCCTGATTGAGAGCCTCAGCCCCCGCACCGAGTTTTTTAAGACCAGCATTAAGGCTCTCTGCACCGGTCTGCACCTGCTCAGCGCCCATTTTGAGCTCCCCGCTGCCCGCAGCAAGCGCCCCGGCGCCCGCAGCCGCAGCCTCGATACCCTCCGACAGTTCCTCCGTTCCGCTCTTTAACGCCGCTGTTCCTGCCGCAAGCGCCGCAGAGCCGCTCTTTGCACTGTCCAGGCCGTCTGCAAAGCCCTCGGCGCCGCCGGCAAGGGCTTTCGCACCGGTCTTCAGCTCCTCCGCCCCTTCGGCAAGCACCTGCATATTATCGGACAGCGTTCCGGCGCCCTGTGCAAGCGCTCCTGCTCCGTTCCAAAGCTCCCTGGCACCCTCGGAAAGCTCCTTCGCGCCGTCCTTCAGCCTCAGGGCACCGTCCGCCAGCTCCTCCGTCGCATCGCCGAGCTTTGTGAACGCATCGCTCAGAGAATCCAGGTCTGCATCCCCATTCAGTGAAATTTCGGAAAACGGGCTGTTTGTCGCCACCGTAAAGGTATTGGTCAGCGAAAAGTCAACCATATCCGCCGTAATCTCCGCGTAATCCATGGAATAATCCTCCGAAAGCCCTAGACTCTCCGCCACACCCGGCATTCCGACCAGCACGGCGGCACAGAGATTTCCCTGGCGGATCAGCTTTCCGTGCGTCACCTCGACATTCTCAAACTTTTCCTCGTCGAACAGAACTGCCGTCACCATCGCGAATGGGACTGCAACCTCCTGCTGTCCGCCGCCCGCTGTTCCGGTCTGATGATTATAGTAATCAAACCGCATCGTAACCTTCCCGCTCTTTCCGGAAAGCTCCTGTGCCGTAAGCTCCCTCCCGTCCAGAAAATAGGTTACTCTGACCCCCACCGGTGCCTCCGCCGCGGTTGTTCCGCGGTAGCAGATATCATTTCCGTCAGCCTGCCAGATCAGGCTGCTGCCGTTCTGCACAAAGCTCTCGTCTCCCTTTATATTTACGATATCCTGCAGGCTTGAAATATCCGGAAAGCTCTTAAGACCGTCCGGATTTGTCAACGTGTCCGTAACGACCACCTGCTTTTTCTCACCGTTCGCATCAGCAAAGACATAGACAAGCTCCTTCTTTTCCGCTTCCAGCCCGCTCTGTGTTTTCGTGACGGCAATCCCCGCTTCCCGGTTTACGCCGACCACAGGAATCTCTTTCTCTGCCGCATCCGCCCGGTTTCCCGCATAAGCAAAGGTACATCCCGCCGAGAGCGCTACAATCAATCCTCCAGCAACCAGTTTCTGATATGTCTTCATAATCTGCCTCTTTTCTGCCGCCTCCGCGGCCATATTCTATAAATATTTCGCTTTGTATTATGCCATTTTGTTTTCGCAGTTTCCGTTCCCCGCAGGCTTCTGCTTTTCCGCTGCACTCCTGCAGTCCAGAAAATTCCAGCTCGTCTTTACGATCACTTTATCAAAAATCAGGAGCATGGAAGGAAGCACGCAATTAACTACGATCATACTGATAATCGCTCCTCTCGCCATCAGTGAACAGAGGGAACTGATCATGTCAATATCCGAATACAGCCCGACGCCGAAGGTCGCCGCAAAAAAGCAGAATGCGCTGATCATAATGGAACTCATCGATGTCGAAAGTGCGGTCGTCACGGCCTCCTGCTTCGCATTTCCGCGGCTCCTCTCCTTCCGGTAGCGCGTCGTCATCAGAATCGCATAATCGACGGTTGCACCGAGCTGGATGGTGCCGATTACAATCGAAGCGATAAACGGAAGCTCCGTATTGGTAAAACACGGAATGCCCATGTTGATAAAAATCGCGAACTCAATTACTGCCACAAGAAGGATCGGCAGGGAGATCGAGCGGAACACAAACGCAATAATCATAAAAACCGCAACAATGGAGACGGCGCTGACGGTCTGAAAATCCACATTGGTGATCTCGATCAGATCCTTGGTGCAGGGCGCTTCGCCGATCACCAGTGCCTTCGGATCGTATTTCTTCACAATCGCATTCAGCAGCTCAATCTGAGCGTTGACCTCGTCGGAGGCAACCTTGTATTCCGACGCAACCAGCATCAGCTGATAGCGTTCCCCTTTCAGCTTTCCGGTCAGCTCTTCCGGGAAGAAGCCGCCCGGCACCGCGCCGCCGGTCAGAGTATCAAAACCGAGCGCAAAGGAAACACCGTCCACCTGTCCAAGTTCCTTAAGCATATCCGCCGCCGTCTTTCCGTCCAGCCCGGTATCTGCCAGCACCATGTGAATGGAGTTCATATTGAAATTTTCTTCCAGCTTTCTGTTTGCTGTAATACTCGCCAGCTCCTCCGGCAGCGTTCGATCCAGATTGTAATATACATCTGTATGCGTATAACCGTACAGCGCCGGGAACAAAACAGCAAGGAACAGTGCCGCAAACACCCAGGAATGCCTGGTAACATAGCCGGCGCATTTTCCGATATCCGGGATCAGCGGGCGGTGCGTGGTTTTTTTCAGCGCTCCATCAAAGATCAGAAGCATGGACGGCAGGATTGTAATGCAGCCGATCACGCCGAAGACGACGCCCTTCGCCATTACGAGTCCGAGATCCTTTCCAAGCGTAAAGCTCATAAAACACAGGGCGATAAAACCGGCTACTGTGGTAACAGAACTGCCCACTACGGAGGTCAGCGTGTTGGAAATGGCATGCGCCATGGCCCGGTTCCTGTCATTCGGGAAGCGCTCCTGGTTCTCCCGGTAGCTGTGCCACAGAAAGATCGAATAATCCATGGTGACGCCGAGCTGAAGCACGGCGCTGAGTGCTTTGGTAATATAGGAAACCTCGCCGAAAAAATAATTGGTGCCGAGATTGTACACGATTGCCATGCCGATGCTGGCCAGAAACATCAGCGGCGCAAGGAACGAATCCATGGTGAGCGAAAGCACCAGCACCGAGAGAAGCACCGCAATCATAACATAGATCGGTGTCTCCGAATCGGACAGATTTTTTGTATCGGTCACGACGGCGGACATACCGGCCAGAAAGCATTGTTTATTGCCGATCCTGCGGATCTCCTCAATCGCATCCATCGTCTCCGCCGCAGAGGTGGTATTCCGGAAGAAGATCGCCATCAGCGTGACATCGCCGTTCTGAAATACCGAGAGCAGCTTTTCCGGCAGCAGCTCCATCGGAATGCTGATGTCGAGGATGCTGTCATACCAGATCACGGAATCTACGCCCTCCACCTGTTCGAGCCTTTGTTTCAGCTCCGCGACTTCGCGTTCTTCCATCCCCTCCACCATAAACATGGAAAAGGCGCCCTTGCCGAAATCCTCCAGCAGAATGTCCTGCCCCACCATCGTATCAATATCCCCGGGCAGATAGTACAGTATGTCGTAGTTTACCTTCGTGTTGATATAACCGAGCGCGGAAGGTATCAGCAGCAAAATACTGACGATCAGAACCGGAATCCGATACTTCACAATTTTCTTTCCAAAACTCACCATTCTCTTTTCTTCCTTTCATTTTGACCAATGGTCATTTTTCTATTCGACTGGTATCATATCATGAAAATGACCAATAGTCAATATTAAAATTGACTATTGGTCATAATTTAATTTTCTGTTTAGAAAGATTAGAATTTTTTAGGAAACGGACATGCCGGAAAGGAGGAACCCCGATGATTCTGCAGACTTATTCATTGCAGGCAGCAGCCGTCGTATCATACTCTGCACCGCAGAAAATGCAGGCATCGAAGTGCCTTGCCAAGAGGATCGGCACATGATATAATGTCTGAAAGATTTAAAGCCTGAAAAAATATAATGCCTGCACCGGTTTTAAGTTAAATCAGAGAGAGGACAATCTCATTGGCGAACCGTGCGTATCCGCCTGGGCGGCATGCAGGCAACTGCAGGATACCAAGCAAAAAGTCTGCTGACAGCCGGCGGCCGCTCCGCTCCCGGCCCGCCGAACCCCTGTAAAATCACAGGCCGTAGGCGGTATGCAGATTGACCAGGCTGCACGAGGAGGCAAATGTCATGGGAAATAAACTGGAACAGAACAAACAGCAGAAAAAAGAAACGCTCCTGAATGCAGCGTTTCGCCTTTTTACAACCAAGGGCATCAACAAGACCTCCATCTCCGAGATCGCGGAGGCTTCCGGGATCGCCAAAGGCACCTTCTACCTGTATTTTACGGACAAATACGATATCCGCAACAAGCTGATCGCCCATAAATCCAGCCAGGTGTTCCGAAAAGCTGCGGCGGCGCTTGAGGGCACGGATATCTGCCTGCTGGAGGACAAAATTATTTTTATCGCGGATCATATTCTTGATCAGCTGAGCGAAAATCAGGCGCTTCTGAATCTGATCAACAAAAATCTGAGCTGGGGAATTTTTAAAAACGCCCTGATTAAGGGCTCCGACGAGGATATTGATTTTCGAAATGTCTACCAGCAGATGATTGCCGAATCCGGCAATACAATCCGCGATCCGGAGGTCATGCTTTTTCTTATTGTCGAACTTGTCAGTTCCACCTGTTACAGCGCAATTCTGTATCAGGAACCGGTCGGCCTGAACGAATTGAAGCCCCATCTGTTTGAAGCCATCCGGGGTATTATTGCCGCGCACGGACGCCCGCTTCCTGCCAGGTAACCATGGGGCGGGGCTTCCATCCGCAAAAATAAGCTCCTTTCTGCTTCCCGGTCAGAGAAAATAAAACGCGGCGGTATTTCAATGTGTTGCTTTCCTTCTCTGCCTGTTTTCTCATGTTAATTCCGTACAGGAAATACGGTGAGTTTCGGATTTTCTTTTTTCATGTCCGCAGTCTCGCTTTCCTACCTGCTCTGCTGCGCCGTACTGCTCATAATAAATCCCGGTACACTGTTATAACATGTCAATCTCCCCGGCCGTCGGACGCAAAAAACGGTGTGCGATGTGCTTGATAAAAACCGGATTTCAAAAATGAATTCTGTTTTGCAGGATACGGGAAGAACATGACGGAAATCAGGAAATACACCCTTCGGCTCGGAAGACAGGAAGAAACTCTTTGGAACTTCTTCCATCTTTCCGATCGAATGACACAACTTGTGCATATCCTTATAACCTCGCGGCAGGGAGCTTCTCAATCTTTTCAATCACGCATCGGTGCGGTTTCTCCCGGTTTTCCCTGTCATAGTTTATCCCCACCAGCAGAATTTCGCCCGAAA
>CAJUMC010000007.1 GCA_910587085.1 uncultured Lachnospiraceae bacterium
TGACAAAAAGAATCCCGTATTTATGCGGGTTCTGGCGTTTCGCAAACGCCTAATAAAGAGGACATAAGGAAAGGAGCTGCCGCGATGAACGAGAGACTGCTGCATACCCCGGAGGGGGTGAGGGATATCTATCACGCAGAGTGCGGGAAAAAATCAATTCTGGAGCACCGTCTGCACCACCGCCTCCGTCTGTACGGTTTCCGGGATATCGAGACGCCGGCGTTTGAGTTTTTTGAGATCTTCAGCAAGGAGAGGGGAACCGTGCCGTCCCGGGAAATGTACAAATTTTTTGACCGCGACGGAAACACGCTGGTGCTGCGGCCCGATATGACTCCTCCGATCGCGCGGTGCATGGCGAAATATTACCGCAGCGAAGAGCTTCCGATTCGGTTCTGCTATGTGGGTGATACCTTTGTCAACAGCATCAGCTATCAGGGCAAACTCAAGGAAGTTACGCAGCTGGGCGCGGAGCTGATCAACGATGCGACGGTAGAGGCGGATGCCGAGATGGTTGCGCTGACGGTGGAATGCCTGCTTGATGCCGGGCTGTCAAAATTCCAGGTGGAGATCGGCCAGGCGGATTTTTTCCGCGGTCTGATGGAAGAAGCAGGTATCGGTACTAAGGAGGCGGAGGAGCTCCGGGTTCTGATAGAAAACAAAAACATGTTCGGCGTGGAGGAACGGATATCCGGAAAACAGCTGCCGGACGGCCTGAAAAATGTTATACTGCGCCTGCCGGAGCTGTTCGGCACGCTTGACCGGCTGCTTTATGTCAAAAACGAGATTACAAACCGGCGCGCTCTGGGGGCGCTGGAGCGGCTGGAACAGCTCTACGCGCTGCTGATGGAATACGGTCTGGAGCAGTATATTACGTTCGACCTCGGCATGCTGAGCAAGTTTGATTATTATACCGGGATTATTTTCCGGGCCTATACCTTCGGAACCGGAGACGCCGTTGCTACGGGCGGAAGGTACGACTCGCTGGTCGGCCAGTTCGGCAAGGATGCTCCGGCCATCGGTATGGCGGTTATCGTCAATCAGCTGATGCTTGCTCTGGAGCGCCAGGGACTTTTGCCCGAGCCAGGGCCGGAAAATATCCTGATTGTGTACCGCGCGCCGTATCGTTCCGAAGCAATCGCGCTGGCGAGAAAGCTGCGCGCGCAGGGCGAAAAGGCGGAACTTTTTCTGGAGGCCGGCGGCAAAACCGATTATACGGCATACGCGGGACGGATGGGTCTGAAGGGCATGCTGTATCTTGGAAAGGACGGACCGGCGGAGATTATCAGCGCGGCGGATTGTTCCGCGCTTGCCGGACTGCTGGAAAATCTGCCGTGACAGGGCCGGTAAATTCTGCAGGAAACGGATGAGCGCGGCTGCCGTCAGGATACCGGGAGCTGCTGGGCACAGATGCTGCAAAGCGCGGCAGAGCGGCGCAGCGGGAGGAAGTCTTATGAATTACATAACCATTGCCCTGGCAAAGGGCAGGCTGGCAAAAAAAGCGATGGCAATGCTCGGGGAGATCGGGATCACCTGCGAGGAAATGAAGGAGCCGGATTCGCGGAAGCTGATTTTTGAGAACGCAGAGCTCGGCCTGAAATTTTTCCTGGCAAAAGCCAGCGACGTGCCGACTTACGTAGAATACGGCGCCGCCGATATCGGTATTGTAGGAAAGGACACAATACTTGAGGAGGGGCGGAAAATGTATGAGGTGCTTGACCTGAATACAGGGAAATGCTGTATGTGCGTTGCCGGCCCGGAAAGCGCGAGGGAACTGCTGCAGAACGGAGGGCTGATCCGCGTAGCCACAAAATATCCGAATATTGCCAAGGATTATTTTTATAATAAAAGGCATCAGACCGTGGAGATTATAAAACTGAACGGCTCGATTGAGCTCGCGCCGATCGTCGGGCTTTCCGAGGTAATTGTGGATATCGTGGAAACCGGGGCCACACTGAAGGAAAACGGCCTTGCTGTTCTGGAGGAAATCTGTCCGCTCTCCGCGCGCGTGGTCGTAAATCAGGTCAGCATGAAAATGGAGCACGAGCGCATTACTGATATGATAAACGGCCTTCGGGAAGTTGTGCAGCGGGCGCGGCAGTCCTGAACAGAAAAGTTTTTTCATTAGGAACGGAGACAGAAATGAAAATTGTAGAGCTGAATGAAAATACAAAGAAAAATCTGCTGGAGGATCTGCTCCGGCGCAGTCCGGACCGGTATCCGCAGTATGAGCAGACCGTAGCCGAAATTATCCGGGAGGTACGGGAAAAAAGAGACGAGGCGCTGTTCGGGTACACGCTTCAGTTTGACAGGGCAGCAATCAACGCCGGAAATATCCGCGTGACACAGGAGGAGATTGCGGAGGCCTACGAACATGTGGATAAGGAGCTTCTGTGCGTTATCCGCGCGGCAATCAGAAATATTGAAGCCTACCATACCATGCAGAAGCGCAGCAGCTGGTTCGACACAAAGGAAAACGGTATTCTTCTCGGGCAGAAAATCACGCCGCTCGCTTCGGTCGGAGTGTATGTGCCGGGCGGAAAAGCGGCGTATCCTTCGTCCGTACTGATGAACGTTGTCCCGGCCCGGGTTGCCGGCGTAGAAAAAATTGTTATGACAACGCCGCCGGGAAGCGACGGAAGGGTGAATGCAGGAACGATGGTTGCGGCAAAGGAGGCGGGCGTTTCGGAGATTTACAAGGCGGGCGGAGCGCAGGCAGTTGCCGCGCTGGCCTTCGGGACGGAGAGCGTGCCGAAGGTGGATAAGATTGTCGGCCCGGGAAATATTTTCGTGGCGCTTGCAAAAAAAGCCGTTTACGGCCATGTCAGCATCGACTCAATAGCGGGGCCGAGCGAGATTCTTGTCATTGCAGACGGGACGGCGAACCCGCGGTATGTCGCTGCGGACCTGCTTTCTCAGGCGGAGCACGACGAGCTGGCCAGCGCCATTCTCGTAACGACAAGCAGAGAGCTGGCGGATGCAGTGCTCCGGGAAATTGACGGATTTTTGGAAAAACTTTCCAGAAAAGAAATTCTCGAAAAATCGCTGGAAAACTATGGCTGCATCCTGATCGCAGATACCCTGCAGGATGCCGTTGACGCGGCAAATGAAATTGCTTCCGAGCATCTGGAGATCATAACCGAAAATCCGTTTGAGGTAATGACAAAAATCAGAAATGCAGGTGCGATTTTCCTCGGGGAATATTCCAGCGAGCCGCTCGGAGACTATTTTGCAGGGCCGAATCATATCCTGCCGACGAACGGAACCGCAAAGTTCTTCTCCCCGCTCTCAGTCGATGATTTCGTCAAGAAATCAAGCATTATTTCCTATTCGCGCGAGGCGCTCGCAGCGGTGCATGCGGATGTGGAGCTGTTTGCGGAGGCGGAGGGGCTGACGGCGCATGCGAATTCCGTTGCCGTCCGATTTGAAGAGGTTTGATACTGCGGTTTACAGAGGGAGGATGAATATGGCGCGTTCGGCGGCTGTGGAAAGAAAAACAAACGAAACGGATATTTCGCTGGTGCTGGAACTGGACGGCACGGGAAAATCCGAGATAAATACGGGGATCGGTTTTTTTGATCATGTTCTGACAAGTTTTGCCAGGCACGGCTTTTTTGATTTGAAGCTGACTGCAAAGGGGGATCTCTATGTGGACGGACACCACACGGCGGAGGATACCGGCATTGTGCTCGGAAAAGCGATCCGCCAGGCACTGAGGGACAAGGCGGGAATCCGGCGTTACGGTTCGTCCCTGCTTCCGATGGACGAAACCCTGGTGCTGTGCGCCGTTGATCTGTCCGGGCGGCCGTATCTGAATTTCTCTGCGCAGTTTCAATCCGAGCGGGTGGGATATTTTGACACGGAGCTGGTGCGGGAATTCTTCTATGCGGTTGCCTACAGCGCGGGAATGAATCTGCATATAAAGCTTATGGACGGAGATAACTGCCACCATATCATCGAGGCGATGTTCAAGGCGTTTGCCAGGGCGCTCGACGAGGCGTCCTCGATCGACGGAAGAATTGCCGGGATGCTTTCGACCAAAGGGACGATTGCCTGACAGGACAATCGCGGAACGAATGCCTGACAGATCCGGGCGGGCTCAGGAAGGAGAAAACAATGAAATTATTTCCTGCTATTGATATCAGAAACGGCCAGTGCGTGCGGCTGCGCCAGGGGCAGTTTCACGATGCGGAGGTGTACTCCCACACCCCGGTGAACGTGGCGAAAAGCTTTGAGGCGGCCGGTGCGGCCCATATTCATATTGTGGATCTGGACGGGGCGCTGGCGGGGCGATCCGTCAACGAGGAGGTTATCCGGAATATTGTGCAGGCAGTGTCCATCCCGGTCGAAGTCGGCGGGGGCATTCGGACGGTACAGGATATCGAAAACAAGCTCAATCTCGGCATCGGGCGCGTAATCATCGGCACGAAGGCTGTAGAGAGCCCGCAGTTTGTGCGGGAGAGCATCCGGCGCTTCGGCGCGGACAAAATCGTGGTGGGTATCGACGCCAAAAACGGCATGGTTGCCACGGACGGATGGGAAAAAATCAGCAGCTACGATGCTGTGCAGCTTGCCCTTGAAATGAAGGAGCTCGGCGTTAAAACAATTGTATATACCGATATTTCCAGGGACGGCATGCTGCAGGGACCGAATATCGAGCTTATGCGCGATATGGTGATGCATACGGGCCTTGATATTATCGCGTCGGGCGGCGTGTCCTCCATGAAGGATCTGGACGATCTGAATTCCGTTCCCGTCTACGGCGTAATCATCGGGAAGGCGCTGTATGAACGCCGGATACATCTCGGGGAGGCGGTGAAAAAATATGCAGAATAGCGCGGAGAAAAAAAAGCCGAAACAGATTATCGCTTATATCAATGCAGAAAACGAAACGGCGGAGAGCGTTCTGCGCAGAGCCGAAGAATATGAACGAAACGGCGCAGACGGACTGTTTTTGTACAATTATACCGTTGTGGAGACAGAGCAGGAGGAATTTCTTCACACGGCAAGGCAGGCAGTAAAGCAATCGGAATTCCCGGTTCTGCTCGGCTGCCGTGTCCGGCGCTTTGAGGATATCAAAAAGGCGCTCTACACCGGAGCGGCGAAGGTGGTAATGCCTTTTACCGGTCTGGACAGTGCCGTTCTGAAGGAGGGCGCCGGGCGGTTCGGCAGCGAAAAGCTCGTCGTGGAGCTGGATGCCTCGGGAGGCCCGGACAATGCTGTGCTTCCTCTGGAGGAGCTGGCGGGAGAACTGGCGGAAAATGGGGCGGGAATGCTGCTTGTCAAGCATCTGACCGTGACAGAGGGCATGCGGGAGAAGATCCGCAGGGCCAAAGTTCCGCTGATTATCCGGGATTCACTGCTGCGCAACGATATGGAGACGCTGCTTTCCATGGAAAATGTGGACGCCGTGGCGACCGATTATTACGAAAAAAAAGATATTTTTAAAATCAGGCGGATGATGAAGGAGGCCGGGATCGACGTGGAGACCCCGGAAAGTCCGGTAAGCTTTGCTCAGCTGAAAAAGAACGCGGACGGGCTGGTGCCGGTTATTGTGCAGGATTACAAAAATGATGAGGTTTTAATGCTTGCCTATATGAATGAGGAGGCGTATAATAAGACCATAGAAACCGGGCGGATGACCTACTATTCGCGGAGCCGGCAGAAGCTGTGGCTCAAGGGGGAGGAATCCGGACACTTCCAGTATGTCAAGTCGCTTTCGGCCGACTGCGACAGCGACACGCTGCTGGCAAAGGTGCTTCAGATCGGCGCGGCATGCCATACGGGCAGCCGGTCCTGCTTTTTCCGGAAGCTGTTTTCCCGGCCTTACGAAGAGACAAATCCGGGAAAGGTTCTGAACGAGGTTTTCGGGACGATTCTGGAACGCCGTTCAAATCCGAAGGAGGGCTCCTACACCAGCTATCTTTTTGATAAAGGCATCGATAAAATCCTCAAGAAATGTGGGGAGGAGGCGACAGAGATTGTGATCGCCGCAAAAAATCCCGATTCGGAGGAGGTCAAATACGAAATGGCTGATTTCCTGTATCACATGATGGTGCTTATGGCGGAATGCGGGCTGGACTGGGAAGATATTTCAAGAGAATTGTTGTACAGGCACTGATTGGAGGTGAAATAAATGGCATTTTTAGCAGGTTTTGTATATTATCTTGGCATTTTTGTAGTATACAGTGCGGCGATTTTTGGTGCAGTGAAGCTTGGCTGCTTCCTGCGTGCGCGCTCAAATGCGAAGCAGTAAAAGAGCGGCGGTAATGGATGTGTTCGAAACGATGAAACGATTGGAAGGATCTGCGCCAGGTATGGCTTCCGGTTCCATGTCGGTCCGCGGTGAATGGACCGGATATGATGCTGGCCGGAGCGTGATATTCTGCGCAGGTTCTTTTTTCTATTTGCAGGTCTGCAGAAAAGAGGTGCGGCATGATACATAAGGTGACTCCTTCCCCTGGCATAGCCGCGCTTTTTGCAGGCTGGGAGGAAACCATGATTTATTCCTGTCTGCAGGGAATTATGGGAGAACTGTATGCTGGACCTCCGGGGAGTCCGAAGACTGCGGCTGCGCTGCTCGGAGATTTTTGCTTTCTTGCGGGAAGTCCGGAGCGTGCGCTTGTGCAATCGGTGCTTAAGGCATGCAGCCGGGATTTCATGATTCTGATCCCGCAGACAGAGCAGTGGGCGGAGCAGATCGAGGAATGCTGCAGAGAAAGTGCAAAAAGGGTCGTCCGGTATGCTCTGAAAAAGGAGCCGGAAGTTTTCGACACGGATCATCTGCACAGGCTGGCACATGCGCTGCCAAAGGGCTGCACAATGCGGCTGATGGATGAGGAGCTGTTTTTGCAGTGCGGACGGCTTGGATGGTGCAGGGATTTTGTTTCACAATATCCGGACTATAAGACATACCGCAGATACGGGCTCGGAGTCGTGGCGATGGAGGAAAACGAGCCGGTTTCCGGCGCTTCCTCCTATTCCGGCTACGCCGGCGGCATTGAAATCGAAATTGATACCAGGGAAGATCGCCGCAGAAGGGGGCTTGCCGGCGCCTGCGGGGCCAGACTGATCCTTGAGTGCCGGAAACGCGGTCTGTATCCGAGCTGGGATGCACAGAATTTATGGTCTCTTGCACTTGCGGAAAAGCTGGGATATCATTTTGACCGGGAATATGCCGCGTACGAGCTGATAAGGATATAAAAGGAAAGGGCTGTGTGCAAAACGCGGAGGTAAAACACAGCAGAACCATGGGAAAATACAACGAGAGACAGATAAGCAGCCGTATTGCCTTTTCTTGTATAGAAAAAACTGGCTGTATTATTTATCTTTTGCAATATTTAGAAAGGAAAATCAATGATACGTGCAGTGATTTTTGATATGTTTGAAACTCTTGTCACGCATTACCAGTGTCCGCTTTATTTCGGCTCTGACATGGCGGCAGATGCGGGAATTCCCGAGGAGCGTTTTCTTACGCTCTGGCGGCCGGCCGAGCATGACCGCAGCATCGGAAAAATAACGCTGGAGGAGATCCTGGAGCGCATCCTGCGGGAAAATCAATGTTATTCCGCGGAACTTTTGGAGAAACTCGTGCGGAAGCGGATGGAAACCAAGCAGGAATGCTTCCGCCGTCTCCATCCGGAGATCCTGCCGATGCTGTCCGGACTGCGGGAAAAAAACATTCCGCTCGGCTTAATCAGCAACTGTTATTCGGAGGAAACCAAAGTGATCCGGAAAAGCGAACTGCTCCCTTATTTTGATGCTGCTTTTCTCTCCTTTGAACAGGGGGTCGCGAAGCCGGATCGGGAGATTTTTGATCGATGCACGGCCGCGCTTTCCGTGAAGGCGGAAGAGTGCCTGTATGTCGGAGACGGCGCCAGCTTTGAGCTGGAGACGGCGAAAAGTCTCGGCATGACGGCGGTACAGGCCGTGTGGTATCAGCCGTCCCAGCGGAATCCGGACTTTCAGCAGCTTGAGCGGCCGTCCGATGTGCTGCGGCTGGCCGCTCCCGGAGAAGATTCATCGCAGCACCTGGAAGACTGATATACCTGCTGCCCGACGATGCCTGCCATATTACAGCTTTAAAGTCCAGCCTTAGTTTATAGTATTAGTTATGAAAGGGGTAAAATGGAAAAAATATTTATATCAGCTTTAGCAATAAAAAAAGTCAGGCATTTAAGGGACATTTCCATTCCGTTGTCGGAGAACGGGATTAAGCACCTGATTTTAACGGGTAAAAATGGAAGCGGAAAAACAAGTGTGGTTGAGGCATTAGCAGATTATTTAAACAAAATTTTTACAGGGGAAAGGGAAACAGCTTTTAGAAATTGTCAGAAAGAACTGAGTATTGTACTGAACAGCAAAATCAGCAGTATTCCCGAACAGGCATCAAAGAACCATTTTATTTTGGCGTATTACAAGGCGGACAGGGTATTTCAGGCAGAACAGCCAAAGCATGTCGAAAAAGTAGAATTAAAAGACTATTATGAGTTGACGGAATCTCCGCGCAATGAATTTGTAAAATACTTATTAGATCTGAAAATGACGGAAGCGCTGGCAAGAAGCAAAAACAAAATTGAGAAAGCAAACGAGATTCAGACATGGTTTGCCAAAATGGAACAACTTTTAAAACAAATATTTGATGATGAATCGGTAGAACTGGATTTTAATGAAGATACCTTTGAATTTCGCCTTACACAATCCGGGAAAGAGCCGTTTGACTTTAATACTTTATCCAGAGGTTATCAGGCGGTACTTGATATTGTACTGGACATAATAATGCGGATGCAGCATCAGACACAGCGTTCGTTTGCTTTCCATCTTCCGGGAATTGTTATAATTGATGAAATTGATGCGCATTTACACCTGGAACTGCAGAAATGTATTTTGCCGTTCCTGACAACTTTTTTTCCAAATATACAGTTTATTGTGACTTCTCATTCTCCATTTATACTGGGCAGTATAGAAAATGCTGCGATCTATGATTTGGAAAATAAGATTCTGGTGGAGCGCGGACTGAATAATGTACCTTAAGATGGTATTGTAGAAGGCTATTTCAGAGCAGATAAACTTTCCGATCTTTTGAGGCAGAAATTTCTAAAATACAGTTGTCTAGTAAAAAAGAGGGAACTGTCAGAAGATGAACTGAGTGAAATTGCAGAATTGGAATTGTATTTAGATGAAATTCCTGACTATCTTGCCATTGGTATTGCAACCGAATACAGAAAAATGAAGCTTGAATTTATGAACCGGGAGGATATTAATGGTTAAGGTAACACGCTCCTTTCCGGCACCCCAATCTCTTATTGAAGCCGCCAAAAAAGGAACCGGAAGGTATGATGAACCTGATGTTATTGAGAGATTAAATAGGGATTTCCATAACAAATGTTACATTTGTGAAATGAAAGATTTACAGGACCCAAATGTAGAACATTTATTGCCGCATAAAAACGGAAAGTATCCGGAAAGAAAACTTGATTGGGAAAATCTCTTTTGGTCCTGCGGACATTGCAACAGTATAAAAAATAATGGTAAATACGATACCGGAATTATAGATTGTTGCAGGCAGGATCCGGAACAGTATCTGACTTTTAAGCTTATAAGTGACAGTGTTGTTATCAATGCAGTAAAGTCCGAAGAGGAGATATACAGAAAGACAGCAGCACTTATAACAGAAACATTTTCCCTTAAGAATACGGGGATGAGGACATATACCAGCGATAAGCGGCTTCGTTTACTTCAAAAAGAAATGAATATTTTATATAAACAAATTGAAAAATTACATGGTAATCCGGATTGCAAAATAACAATAAAGATTATAGGCAGCTTACTGAGACGCGAATCTGCGTTTGCCGCTTTCAAAAGGTGTTATGTAAAGGAACACGCACGCGAATATCCGCAGCTGCTGAATTATTTGCTTGAATCGGAAGCAACTTAGCTTTTCAACTGCAGGAGCTTCATTTTATGGGGGATAACTTATGTACAAGCATCACGAGGAATCGCTTGAGAATTTAAAAAATTATTTTTCCGGGAAGGAAGAAGTGATCGCGCTGATTTTCGGCGGCTCCGTGGCAAAGGGCTGCGAGAGGCCGGATTCGGATCTGGATGCGATGGCGGTAATTACAGAAGAAGCATACGCCCTGCGTCAGAAAAGCAATACGACGGTAGAAACGATCGAAGGGTACTGCACCTACGAAGGCGGGTATTTTGACGTAAAATATATGACGAAGAAGTTTTTGATGGATGCAGCGGAAAAAGGAAGCGAACCGGCAAGGAACGCATTTTTAAGCGCAAGGGTGTTGTTCAGCAGAGATCCGGAAATCGCAGAGATTGTATCCCAAATCCCGGTTTTTCAGGAACAGGAAAAAGAAGATAAAATGCTTTCTTTTTATGCTGATTTTTCGTTAAATTATCACTATTTTCTGAAATCCTGTCCGGTGGACGGCTACATGAAGCTTCATGCTGTGGGGGAGGTAATTTACAGCGCTTACCGAATGATTTTGCAGGAGCATGGGATTTTATTTCCGAGCAACCGCCGGCTGGAGGAATTCGTGGAGAAGATTTCGGAGGAAACCGCCGTATTGACGAGTCTGGGAAGAAAGGCAGCCCGGTCGCAGGAAATGGCGGATATCGATGCGTTTGCAAACTGTTTTCTGGAGATGCTGACCTGGGAAAGGCCGGCGGATTACGGCAATGTACTGTCGCGCTACACGGCAGATTTTGAACAGTGGTGGAGAACTCCAAGACCAAATATTAATGAATGGTAAAATTAACGAATGGTAAAGAAAAGCCAGAACCCAAACGGTGCAGAGTTCTTTTTCGCGGGAGTTTGAGAACCCGGACGCCGGCAGGCATTTATATTTTTTTCAGCGAAAGGAGAAATGAGACCATGGCACAGTTATTTATGAGATTTCCGGGCGGCGTACAGCGGGCGCTGACGCTCAGCTACGACGACGGGGTGGAGCAGGATGCCCGGCTGATTGAAATTATGAAGAAATACGGGCTGAAAGGTACGTTCAACCTGAACAGCGGCGAGTACGCGCCGGAGGGAACGGTTTATCCGTCCGGACAGATCCACCGCCGGATGACAAAGCGTCAGGTGACGGAGCTCTATGCGGACAGCGGGATGGAGGTTGCGGTTCACGGTCTGACCCATCCGTGGCTGGAGCAGCTTTCCGCCGTAGAATGCGCGCAGGAGATTATCAAGGACAGGGAAAATCTGGAAGAGCAGTTCGGCAGGATCGTGCGCGGGATGGCCTATCCTTACGGCACCTTTAATGACGCGGTTGTCCGCATTCTCGGGGACTGCGGGATCGCGTACTCGCGCACTGTGCATTCCACCGGAAGCTTTGATATACCGGGCGACTGGCTGCGCCTGCCGGCAACCTGCCATCACAACGATCCGCGCCTGACGGAGCTTGCGGAGCGCTTTCTTGCGCCGTTCTGGCATCCGCACCCGCAGCTGTTCTATCTGTGGGGACACAGCTATGAGTTTGAAGAGAACCATAACTGGGAGCGGATTGAGGATTTTGCGAAGCTTCTCGGCGGGCGGAAGGAAATCTGGTACGCAACCAATATCGAGGTGCATGATTATGTCGAAGCGTACCGTTCTCTGGTATTTTCCGCGGACGGGCGGCGGCTGTACAACCCGACCGCGTTTGAACTCTTTTATGAAGGGTACGGGCAGTCGGGCAGCATTCAGCCCGGGGAGACGAAAATGCTTGCACGGTAGGAAAACGGCGGCTCTTTTGCCGTTAGCTGTTCCCTGCTGCCCCTGAAAGACGATTCTCCGGGAAGATTTTCATGCTGTCATGTTTTTTTTCCGCAGCGCATATACTCTATCAGTATAAGAGGGTGGGCTGATCTAAACGGCCGTATCCGACACGGGCCTGCCCCGGCGGATGCACGGAGAGGACGGCCCGCGGGCTCTGCGCTGCGCCGGAGTCCTGTGCGCTATGCTGCCCCGGAAATACAGACGCAGCACGGAGGAGAAGCATGGAAGCAGAGAGCAAGTTTAATTTATACAGGGATATCCGGCAGAGAACAAACGGAGAAATCTATCTCGGCGTGGTAGGGCCGGTAAGAACTGGAAAATCTACCTTTATCAAGCATTTTATGGAGGAGCTGGTGCTCCCGGAAATCGAGGATGTACATAGCCGCGAACTCGCGACGGATGAATTGCCGCAGAGTGCCGCCGGGAAAACCGTAATGACAACCGAGCCGAAATTTATTCCGAAGGACGCGGTGGAAATTGAAATTTCGGACGGCGTTAAGGTATCCGTCCGCCTGATCGACTGCGTGGGCTTTATGGTTGAGGGGGCGGCGGGACATACGGAAAACAATGTGGAGCGGATGGTGAAAACGCCGTGGTTTTCTCATGAGATCCCGTTTACCCAGGCGGCCGAAATCGGCACCAGAAAGGTGATACACGATCATTCCACCATCGGCATCGTCGTGACGACGGACGGCAGTTTTACCGATATCGGGCGGGAGAGCTATGCCCAGGCCGAGGAACGCGCGATCCAGGAGCTCAAAAAAATCGGAAAGCCGTACATTGTGCTGCTCAACACGCTCCGCCCGTATTCCGCGGAGACAAAGGAGCTGGCAGAGCAGCTGCAGGAACTCTACGGCGTGAGCGTGCTGCCGGTCAACTGCGAGCAGCTCAAGCGGGAGGATATCGACCGCATTCTCCAGAAGGTACTCGATGAATTTCCGGTCAGCGAGCTCTGGTTTACGATCCCGAAATGGACGGAGCTTCTGGAAAAAAGCCATCCGGTCAAGCAGGATATGATTCGGAATGCCAGGGAACTGCTGGGACGTTTTTCCAAGATGAAGGATCTGAAATACTGCAAAAAACAGCTGTTTTCGGATGATATTTTAAGCTTCCGGCTCGAGGAGCTTTCGATGGAAAACGGCATTGCGCAGATTAAGGCCGATGTGGCAGAAAAATGCTATTACGAGCATATCAGCGAAATGATCGGAACGCCGATTGAGGGAGAATATCAGCTGATCCGCCTGATCCGTGAGCTGGCAGACCGGAAAAACGAATACGAAAAGGTGGGGAACGCCTGCGAGGAGGTGCGCGAAAACGGCTACGGAATCGTTATGCCTTCCATCGGCGAGGTATCCGTGGAGGCGCCGGAACTTATACGGCACGGAAGCAAATATGGTGTGAAGCTTAAGGCGACCGCGCCGTCCATCCACCTGATCCAGGCGGATGTCGTTACGGAGGTGGCGCCGATTGTCGGCACAAAGGAGCAGGCCGAGGATCTGGTGGAATACATGCTCGAACAGTCCGATGCGTCCGAGGCCGGAATCTGGGACACCAATATTTTCGGCAAAACCCTGCAGCAGCTTGTGGAGGAGGGCATTCAGACGAAGATGGACCGCATGACGATTGAGAGCCGGCGCAAAATGCAGGACACAATGAAAAAGATTGTCAACGAAAGCAACGGAGGTATGATCTGTATTATTATCTAGCAAAAAAGCAGACAATTATCCTTTGACACAAAATATTATTTCATACAACCGATACATATTTTTACAGGAAAATTATTAATTGAAGCAGAAGCGTTCCGCCATACATCAGAAACCAAGGGCGGGACGCTTCTGTGCGTCTTCGGGGAGGCGCGGCTCATAAAAAGCAGACGCAAAAATCAGATGCTCCGGACTTCGGACAGGTGTATCCGCTATTCTCGTGAAATCTGCACAAATCCTATTTACATTCTGGCAGGTTTATTGTATAATGACAATATCTTAGTTTAGAATAACTTAAAACAATTTACAATTATCTAAAAAGGAGAAGACGGATGAGAAAGAAAAAAATGCTTTGTCAAAGGGCGGCTCTTTTTGGGATGCTGGCGGCATTAACGCTGTCGGCTTCGGCACTTGCCGGATGCGGAGAAAAAAATCCGGATGCGGAACCGACGCCGACCGGGGAAGCGCAGGGAACCGGCACGCCAGCTCCTGCGGACGGGACGCCGCAGCCTACCGATGAGGCGGAGCCGACACCCTACGAGGAGCTTGATATCAGCTACAAAAGGGTCAGCGTTCATGACCCGTCCATCATCAAGGCCGACGATACCTATTACATTTTCGGCTCCCATAAGGCGTGGGCGAAAAGCAAGGATTTGATCCGCTGGGAAATCTTCCGGAACAATATCAATTCCAATCTCGGCGCGCTGTTCGGGGATATCTGGGAGGACTGGAGCAAAACGGCTTCCAACCCGGATATGGGCGGCAATATGTGGGCTCCGGATGTCATTTACAATGAGGCGCTCGGAAAATACTGCATGTACATGAGCGTAAACGGAAACGACTGGAATTCCGTGATTACGCTTCTGACGGCGGACGAGATTGAGGGGCCTTACGAGTATGTCGGGCCGGTAGTATACTCGGGCTTTAATACAGGCTCGCATCCGGCAGAAAAAACGGATGTCTATCAGGTTCTCGGCGAGGGCGCGGATCTGACCAGATATCAGAATACGAGCGTCAATAAAATTAACGCGATCGATCCCTGCGTAAAATACGACGAAAACGGCGATCTCTGGATGGTCTACGGTTCCTGGTTCGGCGGACTTTACATGCTGAAGCTGGATGCGGAAACCGGCCTGAGAGACTATACGGAAACCTACGAGACTGTGACCGACGTTTCCGATGCTTATCTCGGCATTAAAATCGCAGGGGGGCACGGCGTATCCGGCGAGGGCCCTTACATTATCCATGCGGGCGATTATTATTATCTTTTTGTATCCTATGGCGGCCTGGACGCAGAGAAGGGCTATCAGATGAGAGTTTACCGCTCGGAGAAAATTACCGGCCCTTATGTTGATCAGAACGGTGCTTCCGCGATTTACACAAAGGCCGAGAATAATCTCTTCTCGAAGGTCGGCATCCGCCTGATGTCCTCCTACAAGCTCGCGGGCAATTTCGAAACGCATGTGGCGCAGGGGCATAATTCTGCACTTGTCGATGACGACGGGAAAATTTACCTTGTCTATCACACGCGCTTTGCGGGCGGAAAGGGCGGAAACAAGGAGGCGCACGAGGTTCGTGTGCAGCAGCTCTTTATCAACCAGGACGGCTGGCTGATCGCTGCTCCTTATGAATATTCAGGGGAGAGCCTTCCGGAAACAAATCTGACCATGGAGCAGATGTGCGGTGAGTATGAATTTATTGTCCATGATCCGCAGATCTATTACACCATTCTGATCGGTGAGCCGGCAGGCATCGTCGATACGCTGCTGATCCGCCTGAATGAGGACGGCACGGTAACAGGGGACGCGGAAGGAACCTGGACATGGACGGACGGAAAAGCCGACATGACCATCACGGTGGACGGTGTAGAATACAAAGGCTATTTTCTGCGTCAGGCGACCGAGGGCATTCACAAAATAGTTACGGTGTTCACCGCGCTCGGCGATAATACCTGCGTGTGGGGAAGCCAGAAATAGACGGCCGGCTCAAAAAAGCAGGTTCAGAAGACGGAACGGCCGGAAAACAGCCGGACACAGCGGCAAATCAGCAAAAAGGGGCTTCGGCCCTTTTTTGCTGTGATAATATGAAACTTACGGAGCAAGGGCGTTCCTTCCAAAAACCCTTCCTCAATGCAGAAGCACGGGGTAAAGTGACACGGAAATAAAAAAATCGCGACATACAGTTGACAAATTTCACTGAGGTTGCTATAATAACTTCGTAAATAAAATTTAACAACTTTGTAACAATTCGGATTTCCCCCGGATTTTACAGAGCATTCATCCGACTTTTCGATTTTGACATAAGCAGCTTTTATCAATCAGCGATTTTTTTTACGGAGGTACCCATGAAGAGAATATGGAATAGAGCAGTGCTCACCGCGGCTGTGCTTTCTCTGACCGCCGGCGCGCCGGCGCTGCCGGTATATGCGGACGGCGATTCCAATGGTCTTGCAGGTTTTTCTTTTATTTTTGATCAGTATCTTATGTCCGATTCGGACGAGGACTCGAGCGAGGAAAATTCCACAACCCTGTTTTCTACGGATGTTTCCATACCGGAAAATGTTGCCATCGCAAATGTGACGGATTCCTGCAACATCCGGGAGGGCGCCGGGACAAATTATAATATTATCGGCATTTTTCCGAAAAATGCGTACTGCGTTGTGCTGGATGTAACGGAAAGCGGCTGGGCGCATATCAAATCCGGCAATGTGACCGGCTATATCAAGACGGATTACCTTTTTATGGGCGATGAGGGCTATCAGAAGGCCAGCGAGCTGGCACGGCTGATGGCAACCGTGACCGCAGGCACCGTCAATGTTCGGACCGAGCCGTCCACAGAGAGCGACGATACCATTATCATGGAAGTTACCAGGGGCGAGCAGCTCGAGGTTGTGGAGGATGCCATCCTGAACAAAAATGATGAAAAGGCGCAGCTGTGGGTGAAGGTGATCGTGGACAGTACTGACATGACCGAGTCGAACGAGGACAGCTACGGTTATATCAGCAGTGAATTTGTCAAGGTAGGCTATGACTGGAAAACGGCGGTAAAAATTGATCCGATTGACGCTTCGGTTTCCGCGATCCGCCGCAAGGTGGTTTCAGAGTCAAAGAAATACATCGGCCTGAAATATGTCTGGGGCGGAACAAGCCTGACGAAGGGCGCCGACTGCTCCGGTTTCTGTATTGCCGTATACCGCGCATGCGGAATCAGCACGAAAAAGCTGCCGCGCACCTCGTACGGCATGGCGGGTTCGTCGGTCGGCAAAACGGTTTCCCTGGCAAATGCAAAACCGGGTGATCTCGTGTTCTACGGCGATACCAGAGGAAATGTCAACCATGTCGGCATCTATATCGGCAACAATCAGGTAATTCATGAGAGCGGCAGAAAGGAAGGCTGCAAGATTTCAAGAGTAAATTACCGCACTATCCTGAAAATCAAGAATTTTATTGATTATATTTACTGAGAAAAAGGCGCCCCGGAATCCCCGGGGCGTCTTTTCGTGCACACGGCAGCATAAGGAATTCTGCCGCTGCCGCAGCATGCGGGCGGCGCGGCGGCCCCTTCGGTTTATTGACAATAATTGAGTAATTCTCCGCAATAAAACGTTGGCGTTTTGAAACGGTATCCGGTATAATTAACCGCAAGATATGATAATCAAAAACCAGGTTGAAATTCCCGGAAACGGGGACAGGAGGCTGGGTAAAATGGGGTATACAAAAGCGTGGCTGAATTACAAAAGGAGCGACAGCATCCGCTTTCCATTTGATGCGCTCCGCGTGGGGGCGGGCGGAACAATTATGGAGAGAGCCGCCGGCGAACTGGCGCTGGCCGCCGGCGAAATTGCGGGAACAGCGCTGCGCCGCATCGCAGATATTGCGGAAACGGAGCAGGACGGCAGCAAAGGAAAAGGGGTTATTTCTCTCGAAGTGCCGGAAGACGCGGATGCGCCGGACGGGGCAGGGGCTTTCCGCATCTCTTTGGAGGAAGGAGTCCTGCGGATTCAGGGCGGCGACGAGAGCGGTGTGCTCTACGGCGTATTTGAGCTGATCCGCTTGATGCAGACAGCTTCTCCCAATCTTTCCAGGCTTCTGAGCGGGAAGCTTATCCTGGAGAAAAAGCCCTCCAATCCTCTGCGCATGCTGAACCACTGGGATAACCTGGACGGCAGCATCGAGCGGGGCTATGCGGGAAATTCGTTCTTTTTCGAGAAGGAGCGTCTGCTGCTCGGAGAGCGCACAAGAGATTACGCCCGGCTGGCAGCCTCCGCGGGCATCAACGCGGTCGTAATCAACAATGTCAACGTGCGCGGCGCGGCAACCTGGCTGATTACGGAGAGATATCTTCCGCAGCTGGCCGCACTTTCTCAGCTTTTCGGCGAATACGGCATCGCGTTGTATCTGAGTCTGAATTTTGCCGCGCCGATGGAGCTTGCAGGCCTGGATACCTGCGATCCTCTCGATGAGCGCGTACAGGAATTCTGGAAAAGAAAAATGCTTGAGGTTTACGCGGCGGTGCCGGATCTGGGTGGTTTTCTTGTCAAAGCCGATTCGGAGGGCAGACCGGGGCCGTTTACCTACGGAAGAAACCACGCGGACGGGGCAAACATGCTGGCGGAGGCCGTATCGCCGTACGGCGGGAAAATTATCTGGCGCTGTTTCGTCTACAACTGCAGCCAGGACTGGCGGGATCGGAAGACGGATCGCGCACGCGCCGGATATGACAATTTTATGCCGCTCGACGGCAGATTTTCGGACAATGTGATTCTGCAGATCAAGAACGGACCGATGGATTTCCAGGTGCGGGAGCCGGTATCGCCGCTCTTTTCCGGGCTCCGCGCAACCAACCAGATGCTTGAGGTTCAGGCGGCGCAGGAATATACCGGCCAGCAGCGCCATCTGTGCTATCTGGTTCCGATGTGGAAGGAAATTCTGGACTTCAAAACCTATGCCGGAGGGGAGGACGGCGCGGCCGCCGACACCGTTGCGGACATTGTGAGCGGAAGACTCTACGAACAGACGGACTGCGGGATGGCTGCCGTGGCAAACACCGGAAATGATGAGAACTGGACAGGTCATGATTTGGCGGCCGCCAATTTCTACGGCTTCGGCAGGCTGGCGTTTGATACCGGATTGAGTGCGGAGGAGATCGCGCGCGAGTGGATCGCATGCACCTTCGGAACCAATGCCGAAATTATGAAGGTTCTGCTGCCGATGCTGATGGATTCCTGGTCGATCTACGAAAGCTACACATCGCCCCTCGGCATCGGCTGGATGGTTAATCCGTCCCATCACTACGGGCCGAATGTGGACGGCTATGAATACGACCGCTGGGGAACCTATCACCGTTCCGACTGTCACGGGATGGGCGTGGACCGGACAACAGAGGGGACGGGCTACACGGCGCAGTACAACGAGCCGAATGCCTCGATGTATGAAGCTATGGAAACCTGCCCGGAAGAACTTCTGCTGTTTTTCCATCACGTGCCGTATCAGTACCGGCTGAAAAGCGGAAAAACGCTGATCCAGCATATTTATGACAGCCATTTTGAGGGCGCGATGAGAGCGCAGGAGATGCTGGAGCAGTTCCGCAGGCTTGATAAGTTCCTCGAGCCGGAAGTGTACGAGCGCATCCGCGCACGGCTGAAGCACCAGTCCGATCACTCCAAGGAGTGGAGAGATCGCATCAATACATACTATTTCCGGATGTCCGGAATTCCGGACGAAAAAGGACGCACGATCTATTAATAAATCGGCATAATCAGATATAAAAACAAGCGGTGCGGCAGAAAGCCGGCGCCGGCAGGCAGCTGTTTCCGAAGTAGCCGGGAGCAGCGCAGAAACGGAGGAAAGACAATGGACATGACATTGCGTTGGTACGGAAAAAAGCAGGACAGCGTAACGCTGGAGCAGATTCGCCAGATCCCTGGGGTGACAGGCGTGATTTCGGCGCTCCATGAATTGCCGGCAGGCGAACCATGGCCTTACGAGCAGGTAATGGCCCTGAAAAAGGAAGTTGAAGCAGCCGGACTGAAGCTGCTCGGCATTGAGAGCATCAATGTGCATGAGGATATCAAACTCGGCGCACCGGCAAGGGATACGCTGATCAAAAATTACATCGCCTCGCTTGAGAGCGTTGGCCGGGCGGACATTCACCTTGTCTGCTACAATTTTATGCCGATTTTCGACTGGACACGCACCGATCTTGCCTTCCCGCTGCCGGACGGTTCAAACGCGCTTGCCTACGACAAGACCGTAATCGAAGGAATCCGCCCGGAGGATATGTTTGCGCGCATTGAGGGCGCCAGCGGCGGCTTTATCCTGCCGGGCTGGGAACCGAACCGCAAGGACGAAATCAAAGAGCTGTTTAAAAAATACGAGGGCATGACCGCGGAGCGGCTGCTCGAAAATTATAAGTATTTCCTCGATGCCATCATGCCGACCTGCGAGAAATACAAAATCAAAATGGCAGTGCATCCGGACGATCCGGCCTGGAATGTATTCGGCCTTCCGCGCATCGTCACGAGCGAGGAGGCACTGGAAAAAATTGCCAGTCTCAACCCGAGCATTTACAACGGCTTTACGCTGTGCACCGGTTCTCTCGGCAGCAATCTCGGCAACGATCTGCCGAAGATTATCCGAAACCCGAAAATTGCTCCGCGGATTCATTTTGCACATGTGCGCAATATCAAATATGAAAACGAGAATTTCTTCCATGAGAGCTCCCATCTGTCGTCGGACGGAAATTTCGACATGTACGAGATCATGAAAGCGTTCCATGACATCGGATTTGACGGCGTAACAAGGCCGGATCACGGCCGCATGATCTGGGGCGAGCAGGCAAGACCGGGTTACGGCCTCTACGACCGTGCGCTGGGTGTGGCGTACATTAACGGGCTCTGGGAGGCGATCGGAAAAGCCGGGCGTTAAGCCGGCGGATTCCTGAAGCGGCCTGCTTAATGTTTGGGGAAACGGCAGGCTGCGCAGGAAAAAAGATCAGTATAACAGAAAAAATTTCGGATGGACAACGGAGGTTTGCAATGAAGCTGGTGGATTTAGGGGATAACTCCCAAAAACAGCTCTTCCTGGAAAAGGGCTACGAAGTGTTTTCTTACGACCGCAAAGCGGTGCGGGAGCGGACAAAGCAGACGCCGGAATGGATTCATTTCGGCGCGGGAAATATTTTCCGCGCGTTTCCGGCGGCAGTGCTGCAGACGCTGCTTGAAAAGGGACTGACGGACAAAGGCGTTATTGTCTGCGAGGGCTTTGACTACGAAATTATCGAAAAGGCTTACCGCCCTTATGACGATATGAGCCTTCTCGTTGTTCTGCGGGCGGACGGGACAATCGAAAAAAAGGTGATCGGCAGCGTGGTGGAATCGCTGACTGCGGATGAGAAAAACGAAGCGGATCGGGAACGGCTTTTTGAAATTTTCCGCTCGTCCTCCCTGAAAATGGCAAGCTTTACCATAACGGAAAAGGGCTACGGCATCACCGGGCCGGACGGTGCGGTCACGCCGCTGGTAAAGGCGGATTTCGGCGATGCTTCTCTGACGCCAAAGCATACCATGGGAAAGGCAGCACGGCTTCTGTATGAGCGCTACAAAAACGGCGCCGCGCCGATCGCCATGGTAAGCATGGACAACTGTTCGCACAACGGCGACAAGCTGAAGGCCGCCGTTACGGCGTATGCGGCCGCCTGGGTGGAAAACGGCCTTGTTGATGCGGGCTTTTCGGAATATGTCAACAATCCGGATAAGGTAAGCTTTCCTTGGAGCATGATCGACAAAATCACGCCCCGCCCGGATGCGGTTGTACAGGAACTGCTCAAAAAAGACGGCTTTGAGGATACGGAGCTGATTATCACCGGCAGAAACACCTACACCGCACCGTTTGTCAACGCGGAAGAAACGGAATATCTTGTGATCGAGGATGCGTTCCCGAACGGAAAGCTGCCGCTGGATGCCGCCGGAATATACTACACGGATCGGGAAACCGTGGACAAGGTCGAAAAAATGAAGGTATGCACCTGCCTGAATCCGCTGCACACGGCGCTGGCAATTTTCGGCTGCCTGATGTCCTACACGACGATCCATGACGAGATGGAAGATGCACTGCTGCGCGGGCTTGTTACGCGGATGGGTTATGAGGAAGGTATGCCGGTGGTGGTCAATCCGGGCATCCTGAAGCCGGAGGATTTTATAGGGGCCGTTTTGAATAAGCGCCTGCCGAACGTGTTTATGCCGGATACACCGCAGCGCATTGCCACAGATACCTCTCAGAAGCTGCCGATCCGGTTCGGCGAAACGCTCAAGGCCTATCTTGCAAAGGGCCAGAAGCTCGGCGAACTGACGTTCATTCCTCTCGTGCTGGCCGGTTACCTGCGTTATCTGCTTGGGATCAATGACGACGGAAACGCCTTTGAACCGTCGCCGGACCCGATGCTCGGCGAGCTGCGCGAAGCGATGAAGGATGTCGCTTTCGGTCAGATCGTGCCGCAGAAAACCTTCGACGGTATCCTTTCCCGGAAGGATCTGTTTGCCGTTGATCTCGTGGAAAACGGCCTTTCCGCAAAGATTACCGCATATTTCAATGAGCTGAACGCACAGCCGGGAGCGGTAAGAGAGACGCTCAAACGCGTACTCGGCTGAGGAGCTGAAGCAGCAAAATTAATAAAAGCAAAAGGAGTACATAATGTCCAAAGTCAGAAATCCGATTTTATCAGGCTTTTATCCGGACCCGTCAATCTGCCGGGCCGGGGATCGCTATTATATCGTAAATTCGACCTTCGCCTACTTCCCGGGTGTGCCGGTGTTTGAGAGCCGGGATCTGAAGCACTATCATCAGATCGGGAACATACTTACAAGGGATTCCCAGCTTCCGCTTGGAGAATCCAGAATGTCACAGGGAATTTTTGCTCCGACAATCCGCTTTCACGAGGGCGTATTCTATATGATTACAACCAACGTATCGCACGGCGGCAATTTTATCGTGACAGCCGAAAATCCGGCGGGGCCGTGGTCCGAGCCTCATTATCTTAAAGGGGCGGACGGCATCGATCCGAGCCTGTTCTTTGACGATGACGGAAAATGCTACTACATCGGAACGCGCCCGAACCCGGACGGGGTGCGCTACAATGGAGACTGGTACATTTATATCCAGGAGCTTGATCTGGAAAATTTCTGTCTGAAGGGAAATTATACGCTTGTCTGGAAGGGCGCAATGCGCGACGCGGAATGGCCGGAGGGACCGCATCTGTACAAGAAGGACGGCTATTACTATATCGTGCATGCCGAGGGCGGCACAGGGCCGGCTCACGCGGTCTGTGTAGCACGCAGCCGCAATGTTGCCGGGCCGTATGTCGGAAATTTCAACAACCCGATATTTACGCACCGGCATCTCGGCAAAAATTATCCGATCCGCTATGTCGGCCATGCGGATCTTGTGGATACGCCGGACGGAGAGTGGTATATGGTTCTGCTTGCCTCGCGGCCGTGCGGGCAGTATACGGGACTCGGGCGCGAAACCTTCCTTGCCCGCGTAACCTGGGAGGACGGCTGGCCGGTGGTCAACGACGGCGTCGGAATTCTGAACGAGTATCAGGAAGTCGGGCTTCCGGAGGTATGCGAGCTTCCGGAGAGCAGCTGTCTGTCGTTTTATACAAAGACGCTCGATCCGCATTTCGTCACGGTGCGCAATCCAAAACCGGATATGTATCAGCTTCCTGGAAACGGCTCGCTGGTACTGAAAACGGCGCCGGAGATGATCACTGAAAAGACGAATGCCTCCTACCTTGGAATCCGTCAGTGCAGCTATCATTACACGGCCCGCACCAGCTTTTGCTTCCGCCCGCAGGGCGAGGAGGAGGCCGGGATGGTGCTGCTTCAGAGCGAGGATGCAAGCATCCGCTTTGTCGTTATGAAATCCGGTCAGGACACCGTTCTGCGCGTTGTCTGCTTTGGCGACCGGTTGAACAGCACAGCGGAACAAAGTGCTGCCGGGGAAGCGCAGAGCGTGGGGAATGCCGCCGGACAGACCAGCCGTCTGCCGGAGCGCTTCGGTGAAATCCTGGCAGAGAAGGCACTGACACCGGGAACGGAATTGCTGACGCTGGCAATTATGCAGGAAGGCCAGGAACTGACCTTCTGGTATGCGCTGGAGGACGGCAGGTTTGAGCAGCTCGGGCTGGCGGCTGACGCCCGGTTTTTAAGCACCGAGGCGGCCGGCGGCTTTGTCGGAAATACCGTAGGCATGTATACGAGCTCCAATCATACGGCATCTGAAAACCATGCAGAATTTTACTCTTTCAGCATGGAAGAGAATTAATATATAATAAAGAGAATTAATATATAATATTGACCGTGAAGTATCAATTTTATATTTACTGGAAATATAAATGTGAAATTGTCCGCGGAAAATATCAATAAGAAATAATCAGCCAAAAAGACAGAAAATTACGGCAGGGGAGCGCCCCGCAGAAATCAGCTTTTTGATCTGCGGAAGCGCTCCTTTTTCCGTTTTCTCTTAAGACCCGGCGTTTCCGCGCGGCGGTTTTCCTCGCCGTTGTTATTGACGAAATTTCATTTCATTTGTATAATAAAGCAGGATAAAAAATAAGCTGCCGTCACGGCGGCGCGGAGGAAAATACAATGCTGTATGTTGGAATTGCAGCCGCAGTGCTGCTGGCGTTACTGGTAAAAAGCATTTATGACGAGCGAAAATACACAACCCGGCTGTACCAGAGAATGGACAGGGAATGGGGGAAAGTGCCGACGGAGGAATATTCCGAGGACAAATACCGTTCCCTGCAGTTTTACTACAATCAGCAGGAAAAGGGCGAGGGGAATATCGACAGCATCACCTGGAATGACCTGGACATGGATCAGATTTTCATGACAATGAACAACACCGGCTCCGCAGCGGGCGAAGAGTATCTGTTTGCCCTGCTGCACCGGCTGAATTTTTCGGCGGAGGAACTGGCTGAACGCAACCGGCTGATGAAGCATTTCACAGAACACAGGCAGGAAAGGCAGAAGCTGCAGGAGCAGTTTATGCGGATGGGAAAAGAGCGGAACATTTCCATCTATGAATACATCAACATGCTCCATCTGCTGAAGCGGGAAAGCAATACTGCGCATTATCTCAGCATTGTCCTGTTGCTTGCGTCCGCCGGCATGATTTTTGTTTCTCCGGTAGCCGGCGTGTTCTCCGTTATTGTCGTCGGAATTTACAATGCGTTTTCCTACTACAAGAGGAAGAGCGATATCGAAAAATATTTTACCGTTGTATCTCATCTGATCCGGATGATGGACGGCATGAAAACGCTCTCTGGGCTTGCGGATCGGGAAATCGAAACCTATACGGCATCGATCCGGGAGACGCTGAAGGTATTCGCCGGGTTTCGAAAGGGCGCGCGCATCGTGGCGGGAAAGCGGCCGACCGGGGATCTGCTGGAGGGGATGGTGGATTATATCCGCATGCTGTTCCATATTGATCTGATCAAATTCAATCAGATGATACAGATTTTTGACAATAATGAAGCAGAACTGACCAGACTTTTTGAAACGGCAGGATTTCTGGATGCCATGATTGCCGCATCCTCCTTCCGCGTGCTGATGCGAGACTGGTGCGTGCCTGAACTTACGTCGGAGGGCGGCCCGTTCCTCTCCATGCGCGAGGTATATCACCCGATGCTGGACAATCCGGTGAAAGCCTCCATCTCGGAGAACCGCAGTGTGCTGATTACCGGCTCCAACGCTTCCGGCAAATCCACCTTTATCAAAACGCTTGCGATCAACGCCATTCTCGCACAGACCATTGACACGGTAATGGCGGAAGAGTACCGCGCAAGCTTTTTTCAGGTTGCGTCTTCGATGGCGCTGCGCGACGATATTTTCAGCAAGGAGAGCTATTATATTGTCGAGATTAAATCGCTCAAACGGATTGCAGACCGGATCGGGAGCGGAACTCCGATGCTCTGCTTTGTGGACGAGGTGCTGCGCGGCACAAACACGCTGGAGCGCATCGCGGCATCCGCCGAGATTCTGTCGGATTTTGCGTCCAAAAACGCGATCTGTTTTGCGGCAACCCATGATATCGAGCTGACGCATATTCTGGAAAGCCGGTATTCCAACTATCATTTTCAGGAGTATGTCGAGGGTGATCAGGTGCTGTTTGACTACAAGCTTTACGAGGGTCGGGCAGTATCCAAGAATGCGATCCGGCTGCTGAAAATGCTCGGCTATGCCGACCGGATCACGGAGCGCGCCGAGGAGCGTGCAAGACATTTCGAGCAGACCGGAGAATGGCGGGCCTGTGAATGAGTCCTGAGAACGGTATCGCAGACAAGGGCGCGCTGACCGGTCAGGGATGCAGGCACATGCCTGCCGAAAACCGGAGGCGGGAAAGGAAAGCATATATGAAGGTAATAATTTATACGGACGGCGCGGCGCGCGGGAACCCGGACGGGCCGGGCGGCTACGGAACGATACTATCCTGCACGGACAGCAGCGGCAAGGAGCATCTTAGGGAATATTCCGGGGGATATGTGCGCACAACAAACAACCGCATGGAGCTGATGGCGGCAATCGTCGGACTGGAAGCGCTGAACCGGCCGTGCGAAGTAATTCTTTATTCAGATTCGCAGTATCTGGTAAAGGCATTCAACGAACACTGGATCGACGGCTGGCAGAAAAAAAACTGGAAGCGGAGCGGCAATGAGCCGGTAAAAAACGTGGATCTGTGGAAGCGGCTGCTCGCGGCGATGGCGCCGCACCAGGTGGAGTTCTGCTGGGTGAAGGGGCACAACGGCCATCCGCAGAACGAGCGCTGCGACGCGCTGGCAACCTCCGCTGCGGACGGGGATAATCTGGCGGTTGACGAGGGCTTGAGCAGCTGAGCGATTCTAAGGAGGAACCAATGGCGGAACTGACACCGATGATGCAGCAGTATATGGAGACGAAAAAACAATATCCGGACTGCATTCTGTTTTATCGTCTCGGCGATTTTTACGAGATGTTTTTTGACGACGCGCTCACCGCATCGAGAGAGCTGGAAATCACGCTGACGGGGAAATCCTGCGGACTGGATGAGCGTGCGCCGATGTGCGGCGTGCCGTACCACGCTGTCGATGGCTATCTGACAAGGCTGGTGGAAAAAGGATACCGCGTGGCGATCTGCGAACAGGTGGAAGATCCGAAGCAGGCAAAGGGGCTGGTAAAGCGCGATGTGACGCGCATCGTTACCCCCGGCACCAATGTGGACATTCCGTCCATGGATGCGGCAAGAAATATTTATCTGATGGGAATCGTCGGGACGGACGGCTGCTACGGCATTTCCGCAGCGGACATATCCACCGGCGATTACTATGTGACAGAGGTTGATTCCGCACGGGGAATTATGGATGAAATTTACAAGTTTTCGCCCTCCGAGATTATCTGCAGCCCTGATTTTCTGACCTGCGGCCTCGATATCGAGGAACTGAAGGGACGCTATCACATTGCGGTTTCTCCTCTGGAGGAATGGTATTATGACGGCGATCTTTGCGCGAGGGCGCTGCGGGAGCACTTCAGGGTGAACACTCTGGAGGGGCTCGGGCTCGGCGGTTACACCGCCGGACGAAATGCGGCCGGAGCGGTTCTGCAGTATCTGATTGTAACGCAGAAGACAGCGCTGGAGCATCTGACGCAGCTGACGCCCTACCGGACAAACAAATATATGGTAATGGATATCTCGACTAGACGCAACCTGGAGCTTGTGGAAACACTGCGGGAAAAGGCAAAGCGCGGCTCGCTGCTCTGGGTGCTGGATCGGACGAAGACAGCCATGGGAGCCCGGCTGCTCCGCAGCTGCATCGAACAGCCGCTCATTGACACGGAGGAAATCCGCGAGCGCCATGAAGCGGTTGAGGAACTGAATGCGGATATGATTACGCGGGACGAGCTGAGGGAATATCTGAACGCAATCTACGATCTGGAGCGCCTGCTGGGAAGGGTCAGCTACCGCAGCGCCAGCCCGCGCGATCTTATTTCCTTTGCCTCCTCCCTCTCCATGCTGCCTCCGATCCGCTGTCTGCTGGCAGGCATGCACAGCAGACAGCTTTTAAAGATCCATGAGGATATGGATCCGCTCGAGGATCTGTGCAGTCTGGTGGATCGTGCGATTGAGCCGGAGCCGCCGATCAGCGCGAAGGACGGCGGAATTATCCGGAGCGGCTTCCACGCTGAAGTGGACAGTCTGCGCAGTGCCAAAACGGAGGGGAAGAACTGGCTTTCCGAGCTGGAGGCACGGGAAAAAGAACGCACGGGCATCAAAAATCTCCGCATTAAATTTAACAGAGTATTCGGCTACTACCTTGAAGTAACAAATTCCTTTAAGGAACTTGTGCCGGAGGACTGGAGCCGGAAGCAGACGCTGAGCGGCTCAGAGCGCTACACCACTCCGGAGTTAAAAGATCTGGAGGACAAAATCCTGAACGCGGAGGATAAGCTGATCGCGCTGGAATACGAGCTGTTTTCCGATATCCGCGAGCGGATTGCCGCCGAGGTTGAGCGCATCCAGCGCACGGCGAAGGCAGTGGCGAGGCTGGATATGTTTGCCTCCCTGGCCTTTGTTGCCGACCGCAGCCATTTTGTGCGCCCGTCCGTCAACACGGAAGGACGCATTGAAATCCGGGACGGCAGACACCCGGTCGTGGAAAAAATGCTGAACGACGATTCCTTCGTGGCAAACGATACGCTTCTGGACAGCGAAGACAACCGCCTTTCCATTATCACCGGCCCGAATATGGCCGGAAAATCAACCTATATGCGGCAGACCGCGCTTATCGTGCTGATGGCGCAGATCGGTTCCTTTGTCCCTGCATCGTATGCGGATATCGGCATTGTAGACCGGATTTTTACGCGCGTCGGCGCATCGGATGACCTCGCCTCGGGGCAGAGTACCTTTATGGTAGAGATGACGGAGGTAGCGAACATTCTCCGGAGCGCAACGCGGGACAGCCTGATTATCCTTGACGAAATCGGGCGGGGCACCTCAACCTTTGACGGACTCAGCATTGCGTGGGCCGTGGCCGAACATATCAACAGCAAGGAACGGATCGGGGCCAAAACGCTGTTCGCGACGCATTACCACGAGCTGACCGAACTGGAGGGCAAGCTGCCCGGAGTCAACAATTACTGCATTGCGGTAAAGGAATCCGGGGAGGATATTGTATTTCTGCGGAAAATCGTCCCGGGCGGAGCGGACAAAAGCTATGGAATCCAGGTTGCGCGGCTGGCCGGCGTGCCTTCCGCCGTGCTGGAGCGTGCCCGGGAAATCGCGGAGACTCTGAGTGAAAACGACGTGACGGAGCGGGCGCGTCTGCTTGCCGGCCGGACAGGAGAAGCTCCGAAGAACGGCGCGGATAATGAAAAACCTGGCGCGGTCCGTCCCGAAGAACATTTGCGGGACACAAAACTGCACGGCAGTGCAAATCCTTCTGCCGGTCAGCCCGAAATTTTTCCGCAGAAAAGTGCGGAGCGGAAGTACCGCTCCGGCCGCGCGGAGGGGAGCGGTGCAAAAACAGGTTATGCGCAGGGCTTTGAGCAGCTTACTTTTTTTACGCAGGGGGAAAATCCGGTACTGGAGGAGCTGAGGGCACTGGATCTGTCGGCATTGACGCCGATTGCTGCACTCAATAAGCTCTATGAGCTGCAGGAACGGCTGAAGAGCTGAATCGGAAAAAGCAGAAAAAAGGAACACACGGACAAAAGAATGCAGGGATAACGCAATACATAGAGGTTTATCCGGTTTTTCGCCAGGGGAGGACGCAATGGCAAAGATTCATGTACTGGATTCAAATACAATCAATCAGATTGCGGCGGGCGAGGTGGTAGAACGTCCTGCCTCCGTTGTGAAAGAACTTGTGGAAAATGCAATCGACGCCGGGGCGCGCTCCGTAACCGTGGAGATCCGGGAGGGGGGCGTCGGACTGATCCGTGTGACGGACAACGGCGCAGGCATACCGCGGGAAGAGGTTCGCACCGCCTTTCTCCGCCACGCGACAAGTAAAATTATGACGGCGCTCGATCTGCTGACGGTAAACAGCCTTGGCTTCCGCGGCGAGGCGCTTTCAAGCATCGCTTCCGTCGCCATGGTAGAGCTCGTGACAAAAACGCGGGGAGAATTTACCGGAAGCCGATATGTAATCGACGGCGGCCAGGAAAAAGAACTGGCGGAAGTCGGCGCTCCTGAGGGGACTACCTTTCTGGTGCGCAGTCTGTTCTACAATACTCCGGCGCGGAGAAAATTCCTGAAAACAGCAGCGACGGAAGCCGGCTATATCAGCGATCTGATGGAGCGCTTTGCCGTCGCTCATCCCGAAGTCGCATTCAAACTGATCAGCAACGGCAAAACACTGCTTCAGACCTCGGGAAACGGCAATCTGAAAGACTGTATTTATCATATTTACGGCCGAGAGATTACTGCGGCTCTGCTGGATGTCCCGTGTCCGGGCGGCTCTGTCCGGGTATCCGGCTTTGTCGGAAAGCCGGTGATATCAAGGGGAAACCGGAATTATGAAAACTATTTTATCAACGGGCGGTATATCCGCAGCAATATTATTACCAAGGCGATCGAGGAAGCCTACAAGCCGTACACCATGCAGCATAAATATCCGTTCACGGTGCTGCTGCTCACCGTACCGCCGGAGCGCATTGATGTGAATGTTCATCCGACCAAGCTGGAGATCCGCTTTGATAACGGTGAGGAGCTGTACCGGCTGGTGACCGGCGCTGTACGCGGCGCCCTTGCCGGAAAGAATATGATACCGGACGCGGTGCTGTCGGAGGAACCGAAAATAAAGCGGACGTACGCCGCATCTCCTGAGCCCTTTGAGAGCAACCGGCTGACCATGAGCCGCGATGCTCTGCGGGAACAGGCATCCCTTGTGCGCGAAAGAGCAATGGAAGCTACGCTGAAAACAGAACTTTTTACAAAAGAGACGGAGAGGGGACAGGGGAACCGGGCGGAAGACACCGGAGAAACAAGGCAGAACAGTACAGAGAAGCCGCAGGGCTCCGGCCAGGAAAAAGGCCAGGGCAGCACAGAAAAGCCGCAGGCGAACTTCAGCCAGGAAAAAGGGCAGAACAGTACAGAAAAGCCGCAGGACTCCGGCCAGGGAAAAGAACCGGCACAGAGCGCCGCAGAAAGGGCGGAAGCCGGACGGAACCAGCAGGGAGATGACGGAACACACAGCCACAGAGAAATGCAGGCCGGACAGAAGCCCGGTATTTCCCGTGTATGCGAGGAAGGCGGATATTCGGCCGGCTGTGCCGGACAGCCGTCAATGCGTCAGAACGGCGGAATATCCGGAACAGAGCCGGAACTTTCCACGTCCGCCAGAGCGGCTGGTACCAAACAGGCTCCGTCGCTGTCCGGGATGGCGCCCCGCGGGCAGGCACCGCAGCAGCTCTCCCTGTTTGAGGCGGCGGAACGGACAAAGGAGGCCTTTCTGAAAAAGGAGTTGGCGGATCGCCACCGGATCATCGGACAGCTGTTTGCAACCTACTGGCTTGTCGAGTTTGAAGAGCAGCTGTTTATCATTGACCAGCATGCCGCCCACGAAAAAATACTGTACGAGCGCACCGTGCGCCGCATGAAGGAAAGTGCAGAGCGGGAGAGCCTGTCCCAGCTGCTTGCCCCGCCGGTTCTCCTGACACTTACCCTGCGCGAGGTGGAAACGCTGAAGCGCTACGCAGATTACTTTACGGCGCTCGGCTATGAAATCGAGGAATTCGGCGGACAGGAGTTCTTAGTCGGCGCGGTTCCGGCTGAACTCTTCGGTGCGGACGGAGAAGCACTTCTGACGGAGCTTCTGGATACGCTGCTGGACGAGCCGCCGGGCGGTGCGCCGGATATGATACTCGACCGTATTGCAACCATGTCTTGCCGGGCGGCAGTAAAGGGAAATATGACGCTGTCAAAGCAGGAGGCACACGCGCTGCTGAACGAGCTGCTGCAGCTGGAAAACCCGTTTCACTGTCCGCACGGCAGACCCATTATTATTTCCATGACAAAACACGAATTAGAAAAAAAGTTCAAGCGTATCGTAAATTAAACACGCACTATTAATTTATTTTGGAAGGAAGATTTCATGCAGGAATATCAGGAACACCGGCGGGCAGCACCAGCTCAGAAACACAGACCGCTGATTGTGCTGACCGGACCGACCGCGGTCGGGAAAACGAAGCTTTCGCTCTCCCTGGCAAAGGCAGTGAACGGAGAAATTATTTCGGCGGATTCCATGCAGGTGTACCGCGGCATGGATATCGGGACAGCAAAAATCCGGCCGGAAGAAAGGGAGGGGGTTCCGCATCATCTGATCGACATACTCGAACCGGAGGAGGAATTTAATGTTGTATCTTTTCAGAAGCTTGCTGGACAGGCGATGGAGGATATCTATTCCCGGGGCAAAATACCGGTGCTGGTCGGGGGAACCGGCTTCTATATCCAGGCCGTAACAAACGCCGTCGATTTCACCGAATCCGAGACGGATACAGAATACCGCAGACAGCTGGAGCGGTTTGCGGCGGAATACGGAGCGGCGGCGCTTCACAAAAAGCTTGAACAGGCAGATCCGCAGGCCGCTGCGGCCATTCACGAAAACAATATCCGCCGCACGATCCGGGCGCTTGAATTTCACCGGCAGACGGGCGGGCGAATTTCGGAGCACAATGCTGTTCAGCGCTCGCACGACTCGCCTTTCGAACTGTATTACTTTGTGCTCACCGCTCCGCGGGAGACGCTTTACCAGCGCATCAATCAAAGGGTGGACGAAATGCTTGCCGCAGGGCTTGCCGAAGAGGTGCGCACGCTCCGGGAAAGAGGCTGCGCTCGCTCGCTCGTCTCAATGCAGGGACTCGGCTACCGGGAACTTTATGCCTGGCTGGAGGGGGAGCTTCCGCTTGAGGCCGCCGCGGAGCAGATCCGGCAAAATACGAGACATTTCGCCAAGCGCCAGCTGACCTGGTTCCGGAGAGAAAAACAAGTGATCTGGCTGGACAAATCGGAATTTGATTATGACGATGGAAAAATCCTTGCAGAGCTCTGCGGAAGGCTGCCGCAGGGCTGGTGCGTTTCCTGACGGCAGCGGCTGCAGTATTTATGAGGATGGAACCGGACGCAGGTACGAAAGACGCCTCAATCGGCAGGATATTCTCAGCAGTGCCAATCTGGACAGAACAGAGCACAAGTTCGAAAGAAAGACGCCGGCAGGGGGATGACCATCCTGTGTGCGGCAGGCCGGAGAAAGCGTGAGATGCAGCAGGAAACCCAAATAATGAATGGAGGAAATTATGAGTAAGCAGAACGAAACACAGGGGGATGTGAAAAAACTGAAAGAGCTTGCGGGCGCGGAGCCGACACGCAGAAAAGCACTGCTGACGCCAAGGGAATATTCCGTTGTTTTCGGCATTGTGTACGCGGTGCTGATGACGGGACTGACGCTGCTGCTGGATCTGGTACCGGTGCCGGACAATTCTAACGTGCTCTGGCTCATAATGCTGCTGCTGTACGCAGTAATGATTTCGCTGAGCATACTGATCGAACGGCAGCTGAGCCTGCACTTTCAAATCAAACGCACGCTGTTTTACTGCGTGGGGCAGTGCGTAATATTTGCGGCGATGATCGCGCTGATCGTGATCGGGGTGAAAAGTCCGAAGCCGGCTTACGAATCCGGGGAGCTGGCGTGGGCAATGGGGCTCGGGTTTACCGAAATTGTGCTTTTGATCTATCATATTGTAAGAGCAATTGTTCTTAGTGTTCAGAAATCAAGGGCTTCGAACCGGAAATCAAGCTCGTCAGCCAAAAAGAAAAACAGGAGATAACGCGGAGGTTTTATGAAACAGACAGAACAGATCTACAGGGAACTCGGCATTTCGGAGGAGCTTTTTGCCTTTTGCGAAACCATACTGGACGGGCTGTCGCAGCGTTTTGCCCGGATCGACGAAACAGCAGAATACAATCAGCTCAAGGTGCTGAAAGCAATGCAGAAAAACCGCGTCTGCGAGGCTCATTTTCAGGCATCCACAGGCTACGGCTACAACGATGCCGGGCGTGAGGCACTCGAGGCTGTCTACGCGGATACCTTCCACGCAGAAGCGGCGCTTGTGCGCCCGCAGCTGACCTGCGGCACACACGCTCTGACGGTTGCGCTTTCTGCCTGCCTCCGGCCGGGCGACGAGCTGCTGTCACCGGTCGGCAAGCCGTACGATACGCTGGAGGGAGTGATCGGCATCGGGGAGGAAGCCTCGGATGCCGGACACAGCAAAACGGGAAACCGGCAGAACAGACACCGTACCGGATCACTCCGGGAATACGGCGTCACCTACCGGCAGGTGGATCTGCTGACGGACGGCGGATTTGATTATGAAGGCATCCGTGAGGCGCTGTGCGAGCGTACCAGACTGGTGACAATTCAGCGTTCCAAGGGCTATCAGACAAGGCCGACGCTGTCGGTGAAGGCGATCGGAGAACTGATCGCATTTATAAAATCCATCCGTCCGGATGTAATCTGTATGGTGGATAACTGCTACGGGGAATTTGTAGAGACGATCGAGCCGACCGACGTGGGCGCGGATCTCTGCGTCGGCTCGCTGATTAAAAACCCGGGCGGCGGCCTTGCCCCGATCGGCGGCTATATCGTCGGGCGGGCAAAGCTGGTGGAGCAGTGCGCATACCGGCTGACAGCGCCGGGGCTCGGAAGGGAAGTCGGAGCTACGCTCGGGCTGAATCAGCCGTTTTTCCAGGGATTTTTCCTTGCTCCGACCGTGACGGCAGGAGCGCTCAAGGGGGCGATTTTTGCCGCGAATCTCTACGAACGGCTCGGATTCCCCGTGATTCCCGACGGCTCGGAGGAGCGTCATGATATTATTCAGGCGGTCACGCTGAAAACGCCGGAAGGGCTGATTGCTTTCTGCAGGGGGATTCAGGCGGCTGCCCCGGTAGATTCCTTCGTCGTTCCTGAGCCGTGGGCCATGCCGGGATATACTTCCGAGGTAATTATGGCGGCGGGGGCCTTCGTGCAGGGAAGCTCTATCGAACTGTCCGCGGATGGTCCGCTTGCGGAGCCGTACGCCGTCTATTTTCAGGGCGGCCTGACCTGGCATCACGCAAAATTCGGTATTATGATGTCCGCCCAGAAGCTTTACGAGGGCGGCCTGCTCCGGCTGCCGCAGTAGATAAGCTTTTTGCGGCGCCGCAATAAAATCAGGATTGACAGTATACAAACTTCAAAATATGTGATAGAATAATATAGATTATGAAGGAAGGAGAAAATGTATGGCACGAGAGGTTGGTAAAAATTCCTGGGCTCTGCTGCTCTTGATTCTGGCAGGAATTGTAATCGGAGGCTTTCTGGGTTATCTCGCCCGCGATGTCTCCTGGCTTTCCTGGCTGAATTACGGGCAGGAATTCGGCGTCGGCTCGGGGGAAAGCGACTATCTGACGCTCAATCTCGGCATGATCGTCATACGTTTCGGCCTTTCCATAAAAATCACAATCGCCAGCATTATCGGCGTGATTATTTCCATTTTCATATACCGCAAGCTGTAGCGGCGGTATCCTTTCTGGCTTTCTGGAGAGAAGGAAAGGATTGCTTTTATGGAAATGAAACAAATCAGAGCGAAGCACAGGATGAAAGATCTGCCGGCTTCGGAGCGGCCTTACGAAAAATGCGAGCGCATGGGTACGTCCGTGCTTTCGGAGGCGGAGCTGCTGGCCATTATTCTGCAGACCGGCACGCAGCTGGAATCGGCGGTGGAGCTGGCGCAGCGGATACTGCGGCAGAATCCGGAACAGAGCCTGGCCGGGCTCGCCGGGATGTCGTACCAGGAGCTGACCGCTCTGCACGGCATCGGAAGGGTGAAGGCTATCAAGCTGCTTGCCATTCTTGAGCTGGCAAAACGCCTGTCCGGAACCAGCTTCCGAAAAAGGCCCGTATTCACGGAACCTGGTGCGATCGCCGATTATTACATGCAGAAGCTGAGATTTCTGACAGTGGAGCAGGTCTACGTGCTGTTTTTCAACACGAAATGCATTTTTCTCGGGGACAAGCTGCTCACGGTCGGAACGGTAAATTCCTCCCTGCTTTCACCGAGGGAGATTTTTATTGAAGCGGTAAAAAGAAATGCGGTGAACATTATTCTTGTTCACAATCATCCGAGCGGCGATCCTGCGGCAAGCCGCGAGGACGCGGCGATTACCTCGAGGATCGAGCAGGCCGGAAGGCTTCTGGAGATTAAGCTTCTGGATCATATTATCATCGGGGACAACCGCTATTTCAGCTTTAAAGAAAGCGGCTGCGCGCCGTTTTAGCGCCGGAAACCGGGCAGGCAGGGTTCCGGAACGGAAAACAGCAGGCCGGAAGGAAGGAATGGAGGAAAAAATGTCAGGCAAGGTATTTGGGATTGATTTCGGTACAAGCACGATTAAAATATACAAGAAGAACGAAGGAGTCATTTTCGACGCGAAAAACATTATCGCGGTGGCAAACGGAACGCAGGTGATCGCTATCGGCGATGAGGCTTATGAGATGTACGGGAAGGCACCGTCGAATATCGTGGTGGATTACCCGGTGAAAAGCGGGGTGATCGCAGATATCGCCAATATGCTTTCCCTGCTGAACCGCGCGTTCGACAAGCTCTCGCGCAAATACGGAAAGATAACCGGCGCAGAATTTCTCGTCGCTGCCCCGACCGACATTACCGAGGTGGAGAAGCGTGCGTTTTTTGATCTTGTCGCAAGCTCGAACGCGAAGGCAAAGAAAGTGCGCATTGTGGAAAAGCCGATTGCGGATGCACTCGGTGCGGAGCTGGACGTTATGACGGCACGCGGCGTGATGATCGTTGATATCGGCGCAGACACGACGGAGGTTTCCATTATCTCGCTCGGGGGCATCGTGCTCAGCAAGCTGATCCCGGTCGGCGGCAACAAGGTGGACGAGGCGATCATTCTGAACGTAAAGAAAACATACAATCTTATCATCGGCCAGAAAACGGCCGAGACGATTAAGAAGGAGCTCGGCTGCGCCCTTCCGCCGAAGCAGGAGCGCACGATCCGCGTGTACGGCCGCGACGTGCTGTCGGGGCTGCCGATCGAGCGCGAGATAACGGCAAGCTTTGTATACGAGACGATCTCCGAGTACATGCACAGCATTATTGATGCGGTCCGCATTATTCTGGAGAAGACCCCGCCGGAAATTTCGGCGGACATTATTGATTCCGGCGTCTACCTCACGGGCGGCTCCGCCGGCATTTATGAGCTTGACCGTCTGATGGCGCAGGAGACCGAGCTGGACATCAATATCTGTGAGGACCCGGCCAATACCGTAGTAAAGGGGCTCGGGCGCATTATCGAGAACAGCAAGCTGTCCTCCCTTGCGCTCACCTTGAAGCAGACCTACTACGGCGGCTGAGAATGAGAGGAAGCATGAGGCGCAAAAAGAAATTAAGGCTTTCCCTCCGCCCGAAATATCTGCTGTATGCACTGCTTTTTCTGTGTGCAATGACGATATATATTTCGTATCAGTACAGGGACAGCCTGATTCCGCTGAAAACAAGCATCGGAAATCTGATCACGCCGATGCAGAACGGGATCAACACGATCGGCTCCTGGTTCGCCGGGCGGGCGGAGCTTTTCGAGAGCAAAAGGGCGCTGCAGGAGGAAAACGACAGGCTGCGCGCGGAGCTGGAAAGCCTGAAAATGCAGAACAGCATCCTGGTGGCGGACAGCTACGACCTGGCGGCGCTGCGCGAGCTTTACGAGGTGGGGCAGAAGTATTCGGACTACCCGATGGTGGCGGCAAGCGTTATCAGCAAGGATTCCAACAGCTATTACAGCTCGTTTGTGGTGAACAAGGGTTCGCGTGACGGCATCCGCAAGGATATGAATGTGATCGCGGGCAACGGGCTGGTCGGCATTGTGACGGAAGTCGGAAAGAATTATTCCAGGATACGCGCAATCATTGACGACACGAGCTATGTGAGCGGAATGTTTTTAAAAACCTCCGACACCTGCACCGTACACGGCGATCTTGAGCTGATGGACGACGGCTTTATCCGGGTGGAAGGCATCAGCCTTCATGCCATGATCGAGGAAAATTATGAAATCGTCACCTCCCATATCAGTGACAAATACCTGCCCGGCATCCTGATCGGGTACGTGCAGGACATCGAGATCGACGCAAGCAATATGGCGCGGGAGGCGCGCCTGATGCCCGTGGTGGATTTCGAACATATCGAAAATGTCCTGATTATTACAACGCTCAAGGAGCGTATGGAGAGTAACGAGGAATAAAGAGGTAGTTTTGTGGTTCGTTGTATTGCTGTACTGCTTGAAATATTGATATGCTATCTGCTGCAGAGCTCGGTATTTCCATGGTTCGAACTGGCGGGCGTGGTGCCGGACATCCTTCTGATTCTGGTTGTCTCCACCGCCTTTTTCCGCGGTCAGAATGCCGGGCTTCTGACGGGTTTTCTGGCCGGGCTGCTGATGGATTTCTGTGTCGGCGAGGTTGTCGGCCTGTTTGCTGTTTTCTATATGGTGATCGGATATTTTAACGGGTATGCCTTTAAAATCTTTGACCGGACGGACTATCTTATGCCGCTCGGCATGGTGGCCGTCAGCGAGCTTGTCTACAGCCTGCTGTATTATATTTTTCTGCTGATGCTGCGCGGAAAGTTTAATTTCGGATACTATTTTACCCATATTACAATACCGCGCGTCATTTATACGGCGTTTGCGGCAATTTTGTTTTACAAGCTCTTTTTGCTGGTGCATCTGATGTTTCTGCATTTTGAAAATAAGGAGAAGAAATAATTGTTTGACATTTTTATCGAAAAACTGAAGCGCGTCCTGGACAATCGGACAATCCCGACGCTGATTGTTTTTCTTGCCGTGTTCCTTCTGCTGGGGGCCAAAACCTTTCATCTGCAGATCGTCGGCGGGGAGGAAAACGGCAACTATACCGAAACGACAAAAAAGACGGAGCAGCGCGATATCAAAAGCACGCGCGGAAATTTCTATGACAGAAACGGTGTGCAGCTTTCGGAAAACGTGCTCAGCTACTCCGTCGTAATGAGCAATACTGCCCTTGTGACGGATAATTCCAAAAAAAACAAGATGATTCTTGATCTGATTACCCTGCTGGAGCATTACGGCTACGGTCTGGAGCTGGATTTCGGCATTGACCTTGTCAAAACGGAGACAGAAAGCGGTACGGAATACAGTCTTGAATTCAACGTGAAGGACAATGCCGAGCTCCGCTTTAAAAAGAACGCCTACTGTCTTACAAGTGTCAAAAAACTGACCGAAAGTCAGCGCAATGCAACGGCAGAGGATGTTTTTGCATTTCTCCGGTACGGGGATAGGGAGAACGGCAAAATGTTTGAGATTGATGAAAGCTACACCATGGAGGAGGCTTACAAAATCATGGTGGTCCGCTACAATCTCCTGATCCTGAACCCGCAGTATTCCCAGTTTACGCTTGCCTCGAATGTCGATGAGACGACGGTTGCCGCCGTCCGCGAAAATATGGCGGACATCCCGGGCGTCGAGGTGAAGCAGACCACCTCGCGCGTTTACTACGACAGCGAATATTTCGCGCATATCATCGGCTATACCGGCGCGATCAACACCACGGAGCTGGAGGATCTCAACGAGGGACTGGATACGCCGAAATACGAATCGACGGACGTGGTAGGGAAAACAGGGCTGGAAAAATCCATGGAGGAGTATATTTCCGGCAAAAAAGGCGTGGAAACGCTGACAGTCAGCTCAAACAATAAAATCATCGACAGCCAGATCACAAGCAGGCCGGCCGCCGGCAACGACGTCTATCTGACAATCGACCGGGATCTGCAGGTGGCCGTCACCAATATTCTGGAGCGGAATATTGCCGCCATCCTGATATCCAAAATCAACAACGGCATGAGCTACGGCACGAAGGGGAAGAAGGCATCCGGCATCGAGATCCCGATCTACGAGGTTTACAATGCGCTGATCTACAACAATGTGATCGATATTAAGGCGTTTAAATCCGAGGACGCCTCGGAGCTGGAGAAAAGAGTGTACGGATATTTCCGCGACAAGCGGGAGAGCATTTTCGATCGGCTGCGCCGGTATCTGGCGCTCGATAATACCGTGACAAACCCGAAGGCAGGCGAGGAGATGGAGGAATATCTCGATTATGTTTATTCTACGCTTGTCTCCAATGAGGTGCAGCTGCTGATTTCCTCCGCGATCGACCGCACGGATCCGATGTATCTTGATTATACGGAAGACAAAATCAGCCTCAGCAGATTTCTGCAGTACGCTATCTCGAAGAACTGGGTGGATCTGGAAAAGCTTGGCGTCGGCGAGAATTACTACAGCATCGACGAGCATTATGAGATGCTGATTGACTATATCCTGGATTATTTCGAGGACGATAAGGAATTCGAAAAAAAGATTTACCGCACCCTGATTTTTACAAAAAAATTGACAGGAACGGAAATTTGTCTTTTATTATTCGAGCAAAATGTGTTAGAATATAACGAGAACGATGTAAAACGGTTGAAAAACGGCCGTGTTTCCGCTTATAATTTTATGATGGAAAAACTTACCAATCTCGAGATTACCCCGGCGCAGCTCGCACTTGAGCCGTGCAGTGGTTCCGTCGTCATTACGGACACAAAAACGGGGGAGGTTCTGGCGATGGTAACATATCCCTCATACGACAACAACATGCTTGCGAATAAAATCAATTACGAGTATTATTCCAAGCTGATGGCGGACAATTCCTATCCGATCATGAACCGCCCGACCATACAGCAGACAACCACCGGCTCCACCTTCAAACCGCTGATGTCCTTTGTCGGCTTCGGGGAAGGCGTAATCAACTCGTCCACAAGAATCCGGGACGAGGGAATTTTTGAGGAAGTCGATCCGTCGCCTCGCTGCTGGAAGTATCCGGGGACACATGGTTCTATCAATGTGACCGACGCCATCAGGCATTCCTGTAATTACTTCTTTTACAAGATCGGTTATGAGCTTGCCCTGGATTCGAAGGGAAATTACATCGACGCACAGGGAATCGCGAAGATTCAGAAATATGCCGCTATGTTCGGCCTGTCGGAGCGCTCCGGTGTTGAGATCGCCGAAGCAGAGCCCAAAATATCAAACCGCGATGTCGTCCGTACGGCCATCGGATATTACCACAATTTTGCGCCGGTTCAGATATCAAAATATATCACGACAATTGCAAACGGCGGTACCTGCTACAATCTTACGCTGGTGCACCGCATTATGGACAAGAGCGGCGCGGTTGTCAGGGAGAGCGAACCTTCCGTCTACAACCAGATTACGGAATTCACTGCAAATCAGTGGAAGGCGGTGCAGCAGGGCATGTACAACGTGGTCAACACATCGACGAATTCCCTCAACCGGCTGTACGGGGATCTCGGGGTGAAGGTTGCCGGAAAGACCGGTACCGCACAGGTCAGTACAACGCATCCGAACAACGCGCTGTTTGCGGCCTACGCGCCTTACGAAAACCCGGAGATCAGCGTGATCGTCGTAATCCCGAACGGCTATTCCTCAGCGAATGCCGCGTACATCGGCCGGGAGATTATGGGCTATTATTTTAAGGGAGAAAACAAGGAAGCGCTGCTGTCCGGGGACGTTAAGGCAGGAAACGCCACAACCATTCACATCTCCGACTGATGCGGCCGGCAAGGCCGTATCGCAGGCCGGCCTGCGGCGTGCGCGGGTATCACTATAGAGAAAAGGACGAGGTGACTTATGGAAAATCCTGTTATCATCAAAGGGAATAATCATGGAATTACCGTTATTCTGGACCCCTCGGTAGAGTACGCGAAGCTCAGGGATTTTGTCGCGGAAAAATTCAGGGACTCCTCAAAGTTTCTCGGAGCAGCTCCGGTTGTGCTCGGCTTCGAGGGAAGGGCGCTTCTTCCGGAGCAGGAAAAGGAACTGCTCAGCATTATCACCGAGAGCTGCGAGCTTCGCATTGTATGCCTGATCGACAGCGACGCAGAGCGCCAGCAGCAGTACGAGCGGACGCTGAACGAAAAGCTTCTTGATCTGTCCGCCGCTTCCGGCACCTTTTACAAGGGCAATCTGCGATCCGGCCAGGCGCTGACCTTCGAGACAAGCGTGGTTATCCTTGGCGATATCCATCCGGGAGCTTCTGTTACCTCGACCGGAAATATCGTTGTGCTGGGCAGTCTGAAAGGTCAGGCATTCGCAGGCGCGGGAGGAAACGAAAAGGCATTTGTATTTGCGATCGACATGTCGCCGGTTATGATAAGGATTGCGGATTACCTTGCCCGAGCCGCGGACAGCGACCGCCCGCCGGAAAAGGAAAATTCACGTTTTTTCGGCAGACAGGGGAAAGAGGAGCCGAAGGGAATGCAGATCGCATTCCTGGAAAACGGACAGATCTGTCTTGAAACGCTGAATAAAAGAATATGGAATGATATCAGATTATAAGGAGGAACATGGCAGCATGGGCGAAGTAATTGTAATCACATCCGGCAAGGGTGGCGTAGGAAAAACCACGACGACGGCAAACGTCGGAACCGGACTTGCGAAACTGGACAGAAAGGTCGTACTGATCGATACCGATATCGGACTCCGCAATCTGGACGTTGTTATGGGACTGGAAAACCGGATTGTGTATAATCTTGTCGATGTGGTGGAGGGCAACTGCCGGATCAAGCAGGCACTTATCAAGGACAAGCGGTATCCGAACCTCTATCTGCTCCCGTCAGCTCAGACAAGGGACAAAACCGCCGTCAATCCGGAGCAGATGAAAAAGCTCTGCGACGAGCTGAGAGGGGAATTTGATTACATACTGATGGACTGCCCGGCCGGCATCGAACAGGGCTTTCAGAACGCGATCGCCGGGGCGGACAGGGCGCTGGTCGTGACGACGCCGGAGGTTTCGGCGGTGCGCGACGCGGACCGCATTATCGGGCTTCTCGAGGCGCAGGAGATGAAGCAGACCCACCTGATTGTCAACCGCCTGCGCAGCGATATGGTAAAACGGGGAGACATGATGTCCAGTGAAGATGTTGTCGAGATTCTTGCCATCGAGCTGATCGGTATTGTGCCGGACGACGAAAACATCGTGATTTCCACCAATCAGGGCGAACCGCTGGCCGGAAACGACACCATGGCGGGAAGAGCATACATGAATATATGTCACCGTCTGATCGGAGAGGATACACCTTATCTGGATCTGAATTTAAAAAAGGGCTTTTTCGAGAAAATATTCGGAAAGCGATGAGGAGGGGGCTTAATGGCTTTTACGGATTATTTTAAGAAAAAAACCTCCGGCGACGTCGCGAAAAAACGCCTTCAGTTTGTACTTTCCGCTGACCGTGCCGGATGCACGCCGGAAGTTATGGAGTGCATAAAGAACGATATTATCGAAGTGCTGAGCAAATATGTAGAAATTGATAAAGAAGGGCTTGACATCAAGGTAAATCATGTTGATAATGAAAACAGCAACGGAGGCCCATCCCTTTTCGCAAACATACCGATCAAAGGGATGAAGAGAATTTAGGCGGACGGCAGGGTTGATTCATGCTACGTAAAATTTTCAATTTTAAAGAATATAATATAAAGTATTATAACATCCGCGTCATGCTCGCAGCGTTCCTGCTGAGCTTTATCGGACTCACAATTATAAAGGAGGTTCAGAAGGCGGAGGACCGGCTTTACGAGAGACAGATTTTGGGCATTGCGGTCGGAATTGCGGCGGCGTTGATAATATCCATTATCGACTATCATTTTGTATGTAAATTTTATATTATACTTTACTTGGCAAATCTGGTTCTGCTTTTGCTTACCAAGCTGATCGGGCATTCCTATCACGATGCGATGCGATGGCTGGTCATACCGAAAATAGGGCAGGTTCAGCCGTCGGAGTTTACCAAGCTGATGCTGATCATCTTTTTTGCCAGGCTGTTTGATAAATATCGAAAAAATATAAATAAGGTTTATTTTCTGTTTCTGGCCTGTGTTCTGATGGGTATTCCGCTTATCCTGATACTGAAACAGCCGGATCTTTCCACAACGCTGGCTCTGCTTGCGATGTTTGCGGGTATCGTGTTTCTGTCCGGTGTATCGTATAAGCTGATTTTACCGGTGCTGGCTGTGGCGATCCCGGCCTGTATCGGTCTGTGGTGGTATATCCAGCAGGATTTCCAGAAGCTTCTGGAAACCTATCAGCAGAACAGGATTCTCGCACTGAAAAATCCGGAGCTGTATCCGGATCTAATGTGGCAGCAAGACAATGCCGCCATCGCGATCCGCGCAGGCGGTCTTACCGGAAAGTTTACAGGCGGCAGTACGGAGCCGCTGCTGTGCAGAATTCTTCCGGCAATCGAAAGTGATTTCATCTACACGGCGGTCGCGGAGGCTTACGGCTTTATCGGAAGCTGCCTTGTTATTGCCCTGATGGCATTTTTCGTTTACCGGGCATTTCATGTGGCCTTTCGTGCCAGAGATTATCTCGGGACGCTGATTGCCGGGGGGATCGGCTGTATGGTCGGCGTGCAGACGATCATCAATATCTGCGTTAATATGTCCATCTTTCCAAATACGGGAATTCCGTTTCCGTTCCTGAGCTCGGGCCTGAGCTCGCTGCTCGGCAGCTACATGATGATCGGGGTTCTGATGAATGTCAGTCTCCAGATTCCGGAAAAAAGCAAGGAGGAGGACTCTTTGTGACGCAAAAAAGAATGTTCTGACATAAAAGTTTTCTGCTGCACAGAAAGAAGCCGAAAGGCAGAACGGTCAGAAAATAAAATAGTGTTATGATTTAATCTATAAATATGGGGTTATGGCAGCACAGGACTGGGATTTATTTCAGGTGACAGAATGGAGGTATTTTCATGAACATCGGTATGATTGCGCATGATGCAAAGAAAAAACTGATGCAGAATTTCTGCATTGCGTACCGGGGAATTCTGGTAAAAAACGAGATTTATGCGACCGGAACAACGGGGCGGCTGATCGAAGAGGTCACGAATCTCAGCGTACACAAATATCTGGCCGGCCATCTCGGCGGAGAGCAGCAGATGGGGGCGCAGATTGAAAACAACGAAATTGATCTCGTCATATTCTTGCGCGATCCGCTCACGCCGAAATCACATGAACCGGATGTGAATAATGTTGTTCAGCTCTGCGACACGCACAATATCCCGCTCGCAACCAATCTGGCCACCGCGGAGCTGCTGATTAAGGCGCTCGACCGCGGGGATCTGGAATGGCGGGAAGCATACCACTAGTCTGGGAAGGGCACTATGTGTAAGAAAATCAAAAACATACCGGGAGTATGGCGAAGGGCAGTATGTGCTCTCTTTGCCGTGCTCCTTTCGGGTTTTATCTGCACTGCTGCCGGCTGCAAAGGCTCAGCGGCCGGCGTGCCGATGCTGTCTCCAGCGGACGGAGGACTGGATCTTCCGTCCGCGGCCAGCTATATCCTGCCGGCGGAAGATCTCCCGGTCGAATATTTCCTATTGTCGGACAGCCGCTGCGTTCCCACGGCGGAGAACGCGCCGGAGCAGAAGCTTCCGGTCAAGTCGGCCCTGCTGTTTGATATTACCGGGCAAAGAGTTCTCCTCGCCCAGGACTGTTATCAAAAGCTTTATCCCGCCAGCACAACCAAACTGCTGACGGCTCTGACAATCTGCCGGATCGTGCAGGAGGAGGGCCGGAGTCTCTCGGATCAGGTCGCCATTCGGGAACAAAACGGCGGAATCACAGTATCCGGGGCAAAGCTGTGCGGCTTTATGAAGGGGGATGTCGTAAGTCTGAGCGGACTGCTGACCGGGCTGCTGGTGTATTCGGGCAACGACGCCGCTGCAGCGGCGGCCGAATATTTGTGCGGCGACGAGAAAACCTTTGTGGCGCGCATGAATGAAATCGCCGAAGAAATCGGAGCAACGCACACACATTTCGTAAACTCGCACGGGCTTCACAACAGCGAACATTACACGACAGCGTACGATATGTATCTTATTTTCCTAGAATGTCTGCGCCAGGACGGCCTTCTGGAAATCTCCGGGCGCAGCAGGGCGGTCGTCGGCTACACCGGCGCGGACGGCAGAGAAAAGCAGATGGAGCTGGAGACTACCAATCCGTTTCTTCTGGAGACTGCTGAACTTCCGGAGGGGCTCGAGATCCGCGGTGGAAAAACAGGAAGCACTCCTGCTGCCGGAGACTGCCTTATTATGCTTTCCCGCTGCGGCGGAAGGGAATATATCTCCGCCGTGTTCGGAGCGGACTCACGGGAGGAGCTGTACGAGCAGATGAATAGCCTGCTGGAGCTGGCAGCGGAAGATGCTGCAAAAGGCGTCCCTGGAGAGGCAGATATCCCGGAATAAAACAGGCCGGATCTGCTTTTTGAGGAGCTGATCATGCGGATGCCGCCGGAGCAGGTTTTTCCGGTGCAAAGGACAGTTTTTTCTCGGATAGCGGTTGTTTTTTTTCTTCCGATATACTATAATAAGAGCGGGAGGCTGCAAGCTGCAGCAGCCCTTCCTGCGGGAATCCAAAACGGAAATTCTGATCTGGTTAAGGAGGAGCTATTATGATACAGATTATTGCTGGGGAAAAGGGAAAAGGGAAGACAAAAATTCTGCTGGACAAGGTGAACGCCGACATCCTGAACACAAAGGGAAGCATCGTTTACCTTGACAAGAGCACCAAGCACATGTATGAATTGAGCAACAAGGTGCGGCTGATCAATGTGCGTGATTACTGCGTGGAAAATCCGAAGGAATTCCTCGGCTTTATCTGCGGCATTATCTCGCAGGATCATGATCTGGAAAAGGTTTTTCTTGACAGCTTTTTAAAGATTGCCTGCACCGACGAGAGCGACATCATGCCGGTGATTGAAAAACTGGAAATGATTTCGAGCAAGTTTGAGGTTGATTTTATCCTGAGCATTTCCATGAATCAGGAAGCGCTGCCGGAGCCGGCAAGAAAGTATGTCATCGTTTCTCTGTAACCAGTCCATACATAGGCTGCCACGATTGTGGCAGCCTTTCATGTGTTTTTGGCGTCCGGAATTACATATCCGTTTTTAAACGCCCGAAATAGCTGAAACCGTAAATGGCGGCAATGCCGACGAGAGCGTAAATAATCCGGGACAGCACCGACATGTTTCCGAAAATGACGCGAACAAGATCGAAGCTGAAAAAGCCGATCAGCCCCCAGTTGATCGCTCCGATCAGAATCAGGATCAGCGCTATAACATCAACAACTTTCATAAATGAACCTCCAATCTGCTTGAATCTCAAGTAAAGCCTTGCTGCAGTACAGGCGGCAGCCCGGATGAAAAAGGCCTCCGTCTGACAATATAAACCTGTATGTTACAGGGTTTGCTATTAGTATGTTCTCAAGTCCCCGGATTATTCAAAATATTTTAATAATACTCTTTAAAAAAGAGAAGGGATTCGATATAATAAAGGGAAGAAACTGCGGACAGGCTTTTTTCCGCAGCACGGAAAAATGATTTATCTCTGTGATTATGAAAAGGAGAGCAGCTTCTGTGAGAAAAACCGGAAAAAAAAATGTAGTTAAGCTGAAACGGCGAAAAAAAATAAATATCGGCACGATTATTTTTCTGTTTATTCCGATGTATCTCATAGCTGCCATTATCTACTCCAAAAGCAAAACGCCGATTTCCATATATGAGGTGCAGGAGGAGAACCTTTCCCGCGAACTGACCGTGACCGGCGTAATCACGCGGCCGGAGCAGCTGCGCCGTGCGCAGAAGGAGGGTTATGTTCATTACTACCTGCGGGACGGCAGCCGCATAAAAAAAGATGCGATGGTATATTCCATCGACGGCAACCGGGCCGTTTACGATACGCTTGGGTTCAACGGTGAAATCACCTTTCAGCAGGCGGATATGGCAGAGATGAAAAGGCTTCTGGCCAATTTCGGCAATCTTTATTCCGGGGAATCTTTCGACCTGGTGTATTCCCTGAAGGAGGAATTGACCGGAGCGGTAAATGAAATGGCCGACCGGCAGCTTCTCGACAATATGCAGGATTTTGTGAACAACACCGGAGTAACCAGCAGCTTTCAGTTTGTGCCGGCGGACTGCTCGGGCATAATCTGCTATACAAGCGACAGCCTCGACGGCCTGACGGCCGAGAACGTAAGCTCCGCCACCTTTCAGACGGAAAGTTTTTCCTCCGCTTCCCTTGTATCCGGCGGCGTTTATGCCGCGGATGCACCGGTCTACAAGGTAATTACCTCGGATGAGTGGCAGATTGTCTGTCCCCTTACGTCGGTACAGTACACTGCGTTTTTTGAAAAAAAACGGATGAAATTCCGCCTGGAGAAGGACGGCTTTACCTTCACTGCCCCTGTAGAGTTTTCCCAGCGGGGGAGCGAATATTACATGATTATACAGATGACGAAATATGGTGTGAATTACCGCAGGGACCGGTTTCTGACACTTGATATCCTCATATCAGAGGAAACCGGACTGAAAATTCCGGCAGCCTCCGTCGCCAGAAAGGATTTTTATCTGATCCCTCCGGAATATTTCACCATCGGGGGCGATTCCAACGACAAGGGCTTGACCGTCGTCACCTACAGCGCACAGACCGGACAGCCGGAATATGTTTTCAAAAAAGCGGATATCTATTATCAGGATGAGCAGTTTGCCTACGTCAGCAAAAACGATTTCCCGGAGGGAACGATGGTCTACAGCGCCGTATCGGGGGAGAGCATGCCGCTGGTCATGACGGGAACACTGACCGGAGCATACAATGTAAACCGCGGCTACGCAGTATTCCGCAGAATTGAAACGATCGAGGAAACAGAAGATTATCTGATTGTAAAAAAAGGAACGCCGAGCGGCCTGTCCGTCTATGACCATATAGCGCTGAACGCCGAGATCGTACAGGAAAATTCAGTTATATATTAAAGAAAAGGGCAGAAGCCCGGGAGAAAATGAGAGGAGCGGAAACTATGTCTTTTACTACGGACAGCATCGCGGAGCAGCTGCGCTCCGTACGGGAACGGATCAGGCAGGCTGCGCTGCGCGCCGGGAGAAATCCGGAGGAAGTCACGCTGATTGCGGTGAGCAAAACAAAGCCGGCAGAAATGATTCAGGAAGCGTACGGCTGCGGCCAGCGCGTATTCGGGGAAAACCGGGTGCAGGAGCTGACAGAGAAGCTGACGGCGCTGCCGCAGGATATCTCCTGGCAGCTGATCGGGCATCTGCAGACAAACAAAGTTCGGCAGATTGTCGGGAAGGCGGCGCTGATTCATTCTGTGGACAGCATCAGGCTGGCAGAGGAGCTCCAGCGGGAGTCGGAAAAGAAAGGAGTGGTCACGGAACTGCTTCTTGAGGTTAATATCGCGGGGGAAGAATCGAAATTCGGCCTCCGGCCTGAAGACCTGGAATCAGCGGCCGTACGGATTGCGCAGATGCCGTCGCTTAAGCTTCGCGGTCTGATGACTGTGGCGCCGTTTACAGCGATTCCGGAGGAAAATCGAAAATATTTCCGCCAGATAAGGCAATTGGCTGTTGACATAAAAGATAAAAACATTGATAATGTCACTATGGATATACTTTCGATGGGGATGACCGGCGACTTTGAGGTGGCAGTGGAGGAAGGGGCCACCATGGTGCGGGTCGGAACCGGGATTTTCGGCGGGCGTGATTACCCGGCGCGGGGATAGTAAAGAGGGCAGGAACGGAGGCTATTATGGCGAATTTTTTTACAAATTTTATCAATTCTCTTCATCTTGTGGACGACGAAGAAGATGATGAGGATTATGAAGAATATGTCGAGCAGGTAAGCGCAAGAGAGCAGCGGCGCATGGAGCGCAGAGCGGAAAAGGACACAAGGCGGAGCTGGCAGTCCGACCGAGAGGAGGAGCCCGATTATATGGATTCTCCGAAATCGGTATCTGCAGATTCCAGACGGGAACGCACCGAACGCGCAGAGCGGACGGACCGCAGAACGGAGAAGCAGGCGTCCACAAAAGTAGTGGCGTTCCGCGGCGGTATCGGGAGTGCCATGGGAATCAAGGTGATGAAGCCGACCAGCTTTGAGGATTCGCAGGATATCTGTGATGTGCTCCTGGCCGGAAAGGCTACGATCATCAACCTGGAGGGGTTTAATGTCGATCTTGCGCAGCGCGTCATGGATTTTATTTCCGGCGCGGTGTACGCAGCAAACGGAAGGCTTCACCAGATTTCGAATTACATATTTATTATTTCACCGGAAAATATTGATATCACCGGGGATTATCTGGATTTGATCAAACAGAACGGCTTCGATGTACCGACAATTACACGGGATTTTTAGGCGGAAGATAAAATGGATGACAGAAAAGAGGAGCTGATTTTTGCCAGACGGCTGGAGGAGCTGGCAAAATCAGCTTATTACAAAAATATCAGCGTATACACGGATTTTTTGAATCTGAACGAGATCAGCATTTTTCATCGCAGCAGAAAGGATTTTCCGGAGCTGCCGTACTCGATGTACGGGGGATTTGAGGGAGCGGAGCGTGTGCGTCTGTGTTTTCACGGCGGACTGGAGGGCGCCGGCGAACGGATTCTTTCGGAGGAGCAGAGGGCGGAGTATCCGGTTTCCTGTCTCAGAATCGAACCTGCCAATATTAAATTTGCAGAAAATCTGACGCATCGGGATTATCTCGGTGCGATTTTAAACCTTGGTCTGGATCGCGGCACAACCGGCGATATCCTGGTGCGGGAGGATGGAGCCTACCTCTACTGCGATCCGGTCATCGCCGGTTTTCTGCTGGAAAATCTGACAAAGATCCGGCACACCAGCGTGCGTCCGCGAAAGTATGAAAACGGCGGGCCGGATGGAGGTGCGGTCTGTTCGTTTGAAACAATCCGAACAACGGTCGCCTCCCTGCGTCTGGACGCACTGATCGGAGCTGCTTTTCACACATCCCGCAGCAGCATGGCAGGGCTGATCCCCGGCGGAAAAGTTTTTGTAAACGGCAGAGAAGCGCTGCAGGGCGGCATGCAGATCCGGCCGCAGGACATTGTATCGGTTCGGGGCCACGGAAGATTTCGTCTTTCGGAGGAAGGCATGCGGACAAAAAAGGGAAGGATCAACGTAACACTGGAGAAATATATATAAATTGCTAAGGAGGTAATTCATGCTGACACCGATCGAATTGCAGAATAAAAGCTTTAAGTCCGGCGGGCTTGGCTACGATAAAAAGGATGTAGATCAGTTTTTCCGCGAGGTGAACGATAATTATCTGCGGCTGTACAGCGAAAATATAGATCTGCGGGATCGGGTTGCGGCGCTGAATGATGCGCTGCAGCAGTATAAGACGATGGAAAAAACGCTGCAGCGCGCTCTTGTGCTGGCTGAAAAAACGGCGGAGGACACCAAGCAGGCTGCAATCAAAAATGCCCGGACAATCGAGAAGGAGGCACAGACAAAATCGCAGATTATAATGGCGGATGCGAGAAACGAACTGGAGCGCATTCATTCTCAGACGCTGGACATGCTTAAGCAGTTCGAAAAGTATAAGGCGCAGTTCAAGAGCCTCGCAGCGGCACAGATTGAGCTGCTGGACAGCGAAAGCTACAGCATCAATGCCGCAAAGCTGGATGCATTTATCGGCACGACAAAGGCGGCACTGCCGGAAAATACCGTGCCGGAGAGGGGAAAACTGCCGGAAAGACGGGGAGCGGAGCAGCTTTCTTCCGGCTCCTTCCCGCAAAAAACAGAACGTGTGGCTCTGCCAGGAGCCGGAAGAGAGGAGGAAACCCGTTCCCGGGCCGGCTCCTCTTATACAGAAGCAAACAGTTCGTATGCCAGGAACGGCGCCCCAGAGGAGGAAGCGAACATGCGCGGTTCCAGATCAGAAATAAGCTATACGGAGGCGAATGCTTCCTATGCAAAGACCGGCGCGGCATATCCGAAAGCAAACACACCGTATCCCGATTCCGACGATTCGCATTTCCAATATTCCGGACCGGATGCATACCCCAATTCCGTTTCCTCTTCCGATATTTTGAATGCAGAAGACGAGGATACTGCGGAATTTGATTTTATCAATTTGTAACGCTTCTGGTGGATTACTGCAGTTTAAGTTGACGAATTTTTAAGCGGTTCTTGAATAACATTGCTAATCGTATTAACGAATCTGCAGTTTCTGATATTCGGCTGCCAGCTGCCGGGAAACACGATACAGGAGGCGGGTGTATATATTGGGAAAACAATATCTGGAAAATAACTCCGGAAATTAACTTCAGAAATTATTTACAGTAAAATTATTTATAGAAAATTCCGGGCAGAGTGGCAATTCCAGAAAAAGAAACTCATAACTTGACAGGAAACAATTCCACAAAATTATTTAAAGCAAAAAATATTACTGAAAGAGTTAATTTTTTCAAAAGCGGAGCTTTGAAACAGAGGCCGCCGCAGAGCCGGAGCTTTGAGAAAAGCATTCCGTAAAAAGTAATAATCAGAAAAGATCGGAAAGGATGTGCGGACACAACGATGGAACAGAATCGAATGGAAATCCGGTATGACGGAACGCCGTGCTATGATATTTTACTGGAGCAGGATTTTGGTAAACTTGGAGAAAGGCTTGTACAGCTTTCGGTGAAAAACCGAAAACTTTGCATTGTTACGGATTCGAATGTCGGTCCGCTGCATTTGGAAAGGCTGGCTCAGGAGCTGATCCCGTGCGCTGCCAAAGTCGTCACCTTTACTTTTCCTGCCGGAGAAGCAAGAAAAAACCTGAAGACCGTCCAGATGCTCTATGAATTCCTGATTCAGGAAAATTTTGACCGCAACGATGTGCTTGTTGCGCTTGGCGGCGGAGTGGTGGGTGATCTAACCGGCTACACGGCCGCCACTTATCTGCGCGGCATCCGCTTTGTACAGATACCAACGACTTTGCTTGCCATGGTGGATTCCAGCATCGGCGGAAAAACAGGCGTTGACTTTAAAGCCTATAAAAATATGGTAGGCGCATTTTACATGCCGCAGTTTGTCTACATGAATTTTACTCTGCTGGGCACACTGCCGACAAGGGAATACTGTTCCGGTTTCGGCGAAATTCTCAAGCACGGTCTGATCCGGGACGCTGCACTCTACAGCTGGCTGGTTGAAAACCGGGATCTTCTGCTGCAGCGGGATCGCCTGGCTGTCGCAGAAATGGTTTATCGAAGCCTGCTGATCAAAAAGGATATTGTGGAACGCGATCCGAAGGAGAGAGGAGAGCGCGCGCTGCTCAATTTCGGCCATACCATCGGCCACGCAGTGGAAAAGCTGAAAGAATTCCGGCTGCTGCACGGAGAATGCGTCGCCATCGGCATGGTCGCCGCCGTACAGATCTCCTGGAGACGCGGCATGCTTACGGAAACTCAGACAAAAGAAATTCTCTCCTGTATCCAATCGTTTCAGCTTCCGATTTCCGCGTCCGGCTTACTGGTTGAGGATATTCTTCTCGCAGTATCCAGAGATAAGAAGAAGGACGCCGACAAAATCCGGTTTATTCTATTAAACGGTATCGGAAATGCAGTGATTGACACAAATGTAACAGAGCAGGAGATGGCCGAAGCATGTGAGTTTATCCTTTAAAATTGTATTGTTTATTTAAATAATATATTTATTAATACTGATTTGGGAGAAAGTAAAATAAAAAGAAAGAAACAAAGAGAAACGGAGAAAAGGAGCAATGAAAACAAATCAGAAGGAAAGCCGTGGACTGCAGCCCGGGAAAGAGCAGGCGGACACACCGCATAATTGGAAAATACGCGGACTGCATCTTGTTTTATGCCTGATTCTGCTGCTGCTCGATCAGATCACCAAAATATGGGCGAGGGGAACTCTGAAAACAGGCGGCAAAATTACGGCGTTACCGAAGCTGCTGAGCTTTGAATATCTGGAAAATGACGGGGCTGTCTGGGGAATTTTCGGCGGAAAAACCGTATTCCTTCTTATTTTTACTGTGCTTACCCTCGCTGCAGTTATATGGTTTTATTTTAAGGTTCCAATGGCTCGGCGTTACCTGCCTGTCCGGCTGATTCTGGTATTTATAACGGCCGGGGCACTTGGCAACATTATCGACCGGTTTATATTCGGTTATGTAACCGATTTTCTAAAGTTTGAATTTATTCAATTTCCGACCTTTAATGTTGCAGATATTTATATTACAGTTTCTGTTTTTGTCAGTATTTTACTTGTTTTATTTGTTTATCGCGAGGAACTGAAAGAAGAGTAGCTGTTTGAATGTTCTGCTATTTCCTGGGATTGAATGGTTTACTTTGTATGTATCGGATTGCCGGATTTTTTGATTACAAAACTTTTTAAAAAATAAATTTATAATGTAGAATGCCGCTGTAGTTTCCAGGCTTTTGTGACTTTGCTTTGAAAAAAGCAGTCCGATCGAAACGGATCCGGGAACATATCGCGGTGCATGGAATATTAAACGGAGAAAGGAATGCCATGAAGGACAGAAGGACGGAGGAGGAGAACCCGGAAATTGAAAATTGGGAATTCATTACTGTTGAGGCGGAAGCTCAGGGCCGTCGCCTTGATAAGCTGCTTTCCGAGCTGCAGCCGGCCCTTTCCCGGACCTATCTGCAGAAACTGATTGATAACGGCAGAATACTCGTGGATCGAAAACAGGCAAAGGCAGGGCTGAATCTGCGCGCGGGGCAGGAGATTGCGATCAGCATTCCGGAGCCGGAGATGCTGGATGTTCTTCCGGAGCCGCTCCCCCTGGATATTCTTTATGAAGATGATGATGTAATTCTTATAAATAAAGGAAAAAACATGGTCGTACACCCGGCCGCCGGGCATTATACTGGAACACTTGTCAACGGGCTGCTGTATCACTGCGGAAACCGGCTGTCCGGCATTAATGGCATACTGCGCCCCGGAATTGTTCATCGAATCGACCGAAATACAACGGGTGTTCTTGTGGTATGCAAAAATGATCATGCACATCAATGTCTGTCCGATCAGCTCAAGGTACACTCCATCACCAGAAAATATAATGCGCTTGTCCACCGCGCGTTTTCTCATCCGACCGGCCGGGTGGAGGGGCCAATCGGCCGGCATCCGACGGATCGCACGAAAATGGCAATCAATGAAAAAAATGGAAAGCCTGCCGCAACTAATTATGATGTTTTAGAAAATTTCGGGTTAAATTATGCGCATGTAGAATGCCAGCTGGAGACAGGGCGTACTCACCAGATCCGGGTTCATCTGGCCTCCATCGGACATCCTTTGCTGGGTGATGATGTATACGGTAAACCGAAGGACGGCTTCCATCTGCAGGGACAGGCGCTTCATGCACGTATCCTCGGTTTTCGTCACCCGTCCACCGGACGCTATGTTGAATTCGAAGCTCCTCTGCCGGACTATTTTACGGAACTGGAAGAGAAGCTTCGCAGAATGTGTGGAGGGAATACCGCGCATAGCACTTACGTGCTTTTTTAAGCTTGCAAAAGGGCAGCACATCCGTCTGCGAAAAACGGAATTACAGGAAAGTTTTAAAAGGGCTGCAGGAAAATTTTCTGAAAGGCTGCTGAGAAAGACAGATTCTGAGAATGGAGCAGGACGGAGGAATCAATCACATGAAACGGAAGCTGATCGACGAGCTTGCTGCCTGGCGTACAGCAAAACACAGAAAACCTCTTTTTCTTTTTGGAGCACGGGGCTGCGGTAAAACCTTTCTCGCGCTTGAGTTTGCCCGGTCTTTTTATGAAGGGGCACTTTACCTGAATTTTGAGCAGCATTCGGAAAAACGTAATCGCTTTCTGCATTTTTTTGAGGAATCTTTTCATTGGGGTTTATCCGGAATAGCTGTCGATTCAAATTCTTCCGATTTAAATGCGGCCGATTTAAACTCCGGTTTTACCGCTTTTCTTTCGGCGGTATTTGAAATTCCCCGGGAATATCTGCCGAACTTCCTTGTCATTCTGGATGAGGTTGCAGCTGCGGACGGTCTTCTGGAAAGATTTTCATCCGTATGGAAAGAGGAGCTTCCATTCTCTGTTATGCTCCTGTCCAGCCGTGCTCTGCCGAAAGAAATCCAAACTCCGGATTACGAGCTGCACAGACTGTTTCCGCTGCAGTTTGACGAATTCCTGTGCGCTGTCGGCTCCGAATGGTACGCGGAGGTTATCCAGGGACATTATCAGACAAAACATAAAGTTCCAGGAATTGTTCACAATGAACTGCTGGAGCATTTTGAGGATTATCTGCTGACCGGAGGAATGCCGGCTGCGGTCAATGAATATCTTGCCTCAAAATCGTCGGACAATGTTTTTGAAATTCATCAGAGTATTTTCGGAAAAATATTGCTTGATATTTCCAGGTATTATGAGGAAGGTCTTGCCCTGCGCATGCGCCAGGTGCTGTCCGTTGTCCCGGAGCAGCTCGCAAAACCAAATCCGAAGTTTCAATATCGTATGCTTCGCAAGGGCGCAACCTCGTCCATGTATGAGCCTGCAATTAACAGGCTTACTGCGGATTCTGTTCTTTTGTCCTGTCACAGTCTTTCCGACAAAGCTTCCTTCCGTTTATTTCCGGCTGATGTCGGAATATATGCAGGAATGGAGTGCTGCGTTTTGGGGTTTGGCAACACCCGGGAAGCTTCCGCTGATACAGGGCAGTCGGTTCAATATAATGTACGGAATAGTATATATTTTAATTCAAGCGCCAGGAAGGCCGCTCTGGAATGTTATGTTATACAGGCGCTTGCGGCCCGGGGATATCAGCCGTTTTTCTGGACTTCAGGAACGCATGCAAAAATTGATTTTGTGATAAAGAAAGAGGAGAGTGATATCCCTGTCGAAATCAAAACAGAGGAACGTTCCAGATCAAAAAGTCTTGGAATTTACCGGCAGGAAAATGAAATAGCGTATTCTGTTAAAATTTCATCCAAAAACTTTGATTTTACGGGATTTTCAAAACAAATTCCTTATTATGCTGTATTCTGCCTTTGACCAAAGTTCGGATTGTTATATATCCACAAAAATGAGATTCCACATTTATGGATATATGACAAATCACCCCATAGTGCTTGACAGTAAGATTCTAATATAGTAGAATATTATTGCGTTTTTGTTACAGGATTAAAAATTGTCTTCTACGCTTGTGTAATCTATTATCCGCGGCGGCAGCATCTCAAACGATCTGTTTGCTGCGGTTCGTTTACTGTATTTTTATATGATTCTGACCTTTTGTTCTAACTGTGTAAATCGCAGAAAACAGTTAGACAAATGTAGAACAAAATAGCAGAAACAGTTCATAATCCTGGCCTCAATAATATTTTTTGTACATAAAGCATTGAATTAAGGAGAGCTTTTGGCATGAATGACATACGACTGCATGAGGGTGAACTGAATATTATGGAATTATTATGGTCAAACAAGTCATTGGCTGCAAAGGATATTGCAAAAATCGTAAAGGAGTATATCGGCTGGGAAAAAAATACAACTTATACGGTAATCAAGCGTCTGATTGAAAAGGGAGCTGTGAAGAGAGAAGAGCCTGGTTTTATCTGCCGGGCTATGATTTCCAAAAGGACAGTACAGGTAACGGAGACAAAAAACCTGCTGGCAAAATTTTATAATGGATCACTAAGCTCTTTTTTTGTGGAATTTCTTGGGAATCAATCGCTGAGCCCAGTTGAGGTAATGGAATTGAAAAAAATTCTGAATCAGTATCAGGGATAATAAAAGAGCAGGTTTATTTATGTTTAGTAACAGGGATAGAAGAACAAGTTTATAAGTTAGGTATCAGGGATAAAAGAGCATGTTTACATAAGTTAGATATTGGGATAAAGAACAAGCTTATATACGTTTGGCATCAAAGATAGAGGAACAGGATTATTTACTTTTGGCATCAGAGATAGAGGAACAGGATTATTTACTTTTGGCATCAAAGATAGAGGAACAGGATTATTTAAGTTTGGCATCAGAGATAGAAGAACAGGATTATTTACTTTTGGCATCAGAGATAGAGGAACAGAATTATTTACGTTTGGCATCAGAGATAGAGGAACAGGATTATTTAAGCTTGAATCAGAGATAGAAAAACAAGATTTTTTTAAGTTTAAATCAGGGATGAAATAACAAGATTTTTTAAATTTGGATCAGGAATAAAGACCAATTTTATACGTTTGGTATGAGAGATAATAGAAAAAGTTTTATAAATTGGAAAACAGGTTTTTATAATCTAAATGCAAAACATAAAATCTAGCAGCTGAGCTGAAAACAAATGAAAATTTACAGCAAAGAATGATGTGCCGAAGCATCCGTTTCCAGATTGCTGCAGGTGTTCCCCGGGCTTCATCGGAAAAGAGCCTACGACTAGATACAATTGGTAAGAAAGGGCAGAAGAGCAGTTTATTATGCGTTATCCAAAATTTATTAAAGAGAAGGACACCATTGGATTTGTTGCACCGTCGTTCGGCTGTAATATCGAACCGTACCGCAGCGCTTTTGACAGTGCATGCCGAAAATTTCAAAAACTTGGCTATCAGCTGGATTTTGGCCCGAACTGTTTTGCCGGGGAAGGGATCGGAATCAGCAGTACGCCGGAAAAATGCGGAAGAGAGCTGACCGAGTATTATGCCAGTTCCCGCAATCAGGCTTTAATTTCCTGCGGGGGCGGAGAATTGATGTGCAGCATTTTGGATTATGTAGATTTTGAACAGCTTCAAAATGCTTCGCCGAAGTGGTATATAGGCTATTCAGATAATACTAATTTTACTTTTTTATTGACAACAATACTGGATACCGCATCCATTTATGGGCCATGCGCACCGGCATTTGGTATGGAGCCATGGCATCCGGCAATATCCGATGCCTGGAATATTTTGACGGGCAATAAGCTGAGTGTAAAAAGTTATAATTCCTGGGAAAGAGTTTCCTTAAAAGATGAATCCCATCCCCTGGCTCCGTATCATACAACAGAGCCGGAGATTTTTCATACATTTGTCCCTGTGCCGAATAAGGCATTTTCTGCTGAAATGAACTCATTGCCTCAGAAAAAAGAATTTGAAATTATGGAAACCCGACAGGAAATTAAAATAAGCGGCCGGCTGCTGGGAGGCTGCATGGATTGCCTTGTGAATTTGCTTGGAACCCGATATGATTTTGTTGCCGGTTTCAACGAAAAATACCGTGAGGACGGAATTATCTGGTTTCTGGAATCCTGCGATTTAAATATAATGTCGATTTATCGTGCAATATGGCAGATGCAGCACGCCGGATGGTTTCAGTATGTAAAGGGATTTCTTTTCGGACGGCCGCTTTGTTTTGGTCAAACAATGTTTGGTCTGGATCAATATCGTGCGGCAACAGAATTGCTGGCACAATACAACGTTCCGATACTTATGGATCTGGATATCGGGCATTTGCCTCCGGCAATGCCGTTGATCTGCGGAAGTCTGGGGGAGATTAGTATTTGTGGAAATCAAATGAATATTAAAATGCGTATGGAATAAGAAGCGGGGAGGGCAATTCCTCCTGCTTCCATTATTTCGCTAAACTCAGGTTTAGCGAAATAATGGACCATTTTTTGTAATCTTCGCCAAAGTATAACTTAATTCCTATTTTTTGCTAAATTTTTATTGCATTATTATGGGAAACTTTGTTAAACCAGTTAATCATCAAATAGTTTTTGGAGGTTTTACAATGAACAACAATCTCACTTATACCGAGCAAATTGATCAGGAAAATGTTTTAAAACTTCGTGAACTGCGCAAAGTGCTTCCCCGCTTTCTCGGAGCATATTTTATCAGCGTGGATCAGGTTCTGGCAAGCCGAACCAAAATCGCCTATGCTATTGATCTGAAAACCTTTTTTGACTACATCAAGGCATCCAATCCTGTCTACCGTGATAAAGAGATCCCCGACTTTGGGATTGATACAATTTCCCATTTGAACTTTACCGATATTTATGAATATATGGAATATCTGAAACTTTATGAAACACCGGAAGGAAAACGTGTTTCCAATAACGGCCGTGCAATTAAACGAAAAATGTCCGCTGTCCGGTCCATGTATAACTATTTTTATAAAAATGAGGTTATTGAAGCAAATCCGGCTATTCAGGTTGATATGCCAAGACTTCACGATAAAGCAATTATCCGCCTGGATGTCAATGAAATTGCAGATTTGCTTGATGCCGTAGAAACCGGCAATACACTGACGGATCAGCAGCTTAGATTTCACAGGAAAAACAAAAAACGCGATCTTGCATTGATGACTCTTATGCTTGGTACAGGAATCCGTGTCTCAGAATGTGTAGGACTTGATCTGGCAGACATTGATTTTAACAATGACAGAATAAAAATTGTTCGAAAAGGCGGTAATGAAGCATTTGTCTATTTTGGGGACGAAGTTCGTGAAGCGCTGGAAGCTTATCTTGAAGAACGTGAAACAGCAGACGGCATTTTGGAGGGACACGAAAATGCTCTCTTTCTCTCCTCTCGCAGCCGGCGCCTTACCGTGCGAAGCGTTGAGGTTTTAGTAAAAAAATACTCACAGACAGTAATAAGCATGAAAAACATAACTCCTCACAAATTAAGAAGTACTTACGGTACAGCACTGTATCAGAAAACAGGCGACATCTATCTTGTGGCCGATGTACTCGGCCACAAAGATGTCAATACGACGAAAAAGCATTATGCTGCAATTGAAGAAGAACGGCGAAGATCAGCCAGAAATAAAGTTGTTCTGAGAAAAGACAAATAGTATGTCCTGCTATCCGACCGGCTATCTGCCGGTCGGATATTTTTTGAAAAGTTCTGTGACTGTCTCAAAAATTGTCTTTGCAGTCTTTTTCTGCATCGTTGGATTTGTGATAATTTTGCGGTCTGATGAATTTGTTATAAATGCTAATTCTATCAATACTGCAGGCATCCTTGTTTCCTTTACAACAACAAAATTTTGAGTCATAACACCGCGGTTTTTGGTTCCAAGCGCAGCCGAAAGGCGAGCCGTGAATTCAGAAGCCATCATCTGGCTTGTAAGACCTCCCGCTACGCTTGTATTCAGAGTCGAATAATAAACTGAAGTTCCATTCGCCGAGCTGGAATCAGCTGCATTCATATGAAGACTGATAAAAAGATCCGCTTCCACGCGTGATGCAAAATTTGCCCGTTCATACAGATCAATTTTTGTATCCGTTGTTCTTGAAAAATATACTTTAATATCGGAATCATCAAAATATTCCTTTGCATATTTGTTTAAAATAGTAAAGTTAATATCTTTCTCGTTATATCCTCCTGCTCTTGCCCCCGGATCGATGCCGCCGTGCCCTGCATCCAAAACAATAATTTTGCTATAAATCTCGGACGGATTTCCAAGCTTCACGGTAAAGCCGTCTGTACTTTTTTGCACATTATAACCTTGTATCCGCGATGTTGACAGCACTATCTTTGTTTTGCCGTTATTCTGCGAAACTGCAATATCGTTTACGACGGAATAAGGACTGAGAATCCGATTATTCTGATAAAACTGTTCCAGTTCTCCCGGCAATGTAAAGACAATCTTTTGATTCCAATACTGATCTTCCACCGACAGATCCGAAAAGCTTACCCCGGATGGAAGACGGACAGAAATTCCGTCAATGTCTACCGGCTCTTCGGGCTCCTCTGGCTTCTCCCAGGTTCCGTTGTCGTCCTCTTCCTTTTTATCGTAATTAAAATACAGATAAAAATCGTTTGATTCCTCCACAATCGTCAGTGAAATTCCATCGGCAGGCTTATACAAAAGCTTAACCGTATCCGACTCCGGTTCAAGCATCAGCGCATAGTCGAAGAAATCCGAAAAGATTTCATCCGGAAATACAATATTTCCAAGTGTATTGCATGTGTTTTTAAAATAAACGGCATAATATCCATCCTCCTGCGCTGTCTCGTAGGTAAACGGATGGATGCCGCGAAACCGAAGATAGGATCCGTTAAGGTTCGTTCCGGTCTCCAGCCCAAGCAGATAATTAGGATATATATGTACTGTAAGACTCATCCCATCATCAGACATGGAAAGACTATAATAAGGAAATGCAGCAGACAAGTCAAACTTGAGTGCCGCAGAAAAACTGCTGCTGTCAAAACTCTGCTCGATTGCAGTTACCAGATTTCCCTTGGTATTTCCCCATACTTTATCCTCGCAGACCGTATTTTTTAATGTAACAATCAGCCTGCCCTCCTCCATAAAACTGTCAGCCTCATTAACCGGGCTTCCAAACTGAATCACATAGCTTTCGGAAAGTTTGTTTGACATATCTCGATAGATGTTATCTATAAAGGAAGTATAATACATTACAGCATCTGTTCTGACAGATGTAGATGTATTATTTATAATATTCTCATATTCCAGGTATTTATCCTCGTCAATAATAAAAGAATATTCTTCAATTTTTTTTACAACATCCTCTTCATCTTCAACATCCTCCTCATTTTCTTGCTCCGGCGCATCCGCAACTCCCACCTTGGCAGTTGTACAAATCTCGGAGGTTTTGGTTGAAGAATTCCAGGTATAATCATAGCCCAGGGACTCCGAAACAAACCGGCCCGGTACAAGAAGTGCGGTTATCCCGTTTTCCTGGTATGTAACATTTAAAGGAGCAACCCCGCAGTCTGCTCTTACGCCATTCAGGTAAGCAGCCGTACTGTTTTCCTGCATCCGAAGGGTCAAAGCACCCTTGCGCAAAACAATTACTCCGGTATCCGGTTCATAAGAACAGCTCACTCCCATTGCCTGTCCGAAAACACGATCCACACGAAGCATCGCAGTGTTGTTCAGCAGAATGGTTGGAAAATCGGACACATCCACCTGTATTCCGTCAACAAGAACCTTTCCCGTTGTTCCGATATAGGAGGATATTTTGTTATTATAGGAAAGCGTCATGCGGTTACGGATGGTTACAGTTGCGGCAGCACTGTCCCATTTGTAATCATAGCCGAGCGATTCTGCTACAAACCGCGTCGGCACCATAATCCGCGTAAGATTCAGATCCGTAAACTTAATCTTGACGGGCGCTGCACTTGTAGTCACCTTTTTACCGTTCAGTACGGCAGTTTTGCTGCCCAGTGTCAGCACAAGCGTATTGCTGCCCCGCTGAAATGTAATTTTATTTTCTGATGAATTTTCCGTGCATTTCACACCGAGCTGTTCTTCAAACAGTTCCAGATACGGACCGAGTGCAACCCCGTTATCCGTAATAATTCCCTTTATCCCGTTCAGAGAAAGTACGGAGTCGTTATACTTATATGTAACCAGTGTTCCTTTGTACACCTCGCTCTTTCCTGTTTCCGGATAATAAAGGCGCGTGGACGCCGCCGGCGTATTCAGAACAGGAAAAAGAGAGACCATCAGAACCATACACAATATTAGTCCGCTGATCCTCTGTAAAAAAACAGTTTTACCTCTGCTCCTGGCCTGAATTGCCCCGAATCTCAGAACCAGATTTCTTTTTTTCTCTGACACTGCTTTAGAATCCGATGCCCTTCCCGCATTCCTGAACAGCCAGGCGCCGCCTGCAAAAATATCTTGCTTTCTGCTCAATTATGTACACCCTCTCTCATGGGATATATCCCGGCAAAAAACGACAATACCTACGCCGCCAGTATAGGGAGTAACCATGGTATAATTGTGTCAGAGATGGGTCAAAACAAGTTAATTGTCTGTCAGCTTCGGAAGATCGGTGTAATAAGGTACAATCAGGTATGCTCCGGTATGGATCGTATCGCTCCGCAGACTGTTGCTCCGTTTTATTTCGTTCACATAATCAGAAAAGCTTCCGCACTCTGCCGAATAATACTTCTGTGCTATGTTCCAGAGATTATCTCCCGGAGCTATGCATACGCTGACAATCGTCTTCTGCTTCGGCTTCTCGTTTTCCGCTGCCAGCACCCTTGTCGCAAAGAACAGGGACAAAAGCAGCAGGAACAGGACAAGAAAACTAATGAGCGCGCGGTTGGTGAAATTCCGGAACAGAAAAGAACGCTTCCAGCCATCCCTTCTGCGCTTGGCAATATACATTCCGCACCGAAAATCTCTGGTAATCATTCGAGTCATCATAAGTCATTCCGCCTTTCTTCTTTCGAACATCTGTTTGTTTTTGATTATACAGAACGTAAGTTCGATTGTCAATACCATTTTCGTTTTTTCCTGTCTGGAAAATTATTTTTTCGACAACCGAACATTTGTTTTGCATTTTGTCGCGGGCTGTGTTATAATATTCCGTATAGAAACAATACATACAATTTGCCCACCGGCAGAACGGAGATGAATACCTATGTCTTATGGAAAAATAACGCAGAAGCAGCAGGAAATCCTTGAATATATGAAAAAAGAAATTCTCAACCGGGGGTATCCGCCGTCGGTGAGGGAAATCTGCGAGGCGGTCGATCTGCGTTCCACCTCGTCCGTGCATTCTCATCTGGAAACTCTGGAGCGCAACGGCTACATCCACCGCGATCCGTCCAAGCCGAGAGCGATTGAGATCGTGGACGACAACTTCAATCTCACCAGACGGGAACTTGTCAATGTACCGATGCTCGGCACAATCTCCGCAGGGCAGCCGATCCTGGCCGCGGAAAATATTGAAGGCTATTTTCCGATCCCGGCTGAAATTCTCCCGAATGCGGAGGTCTTCATGCTGCGCGTCAAGGGGGAAAGCATGATAAACGCCGGCATTCTGGACGGCGATCACATCCTGGTGCAGCAGCAGAATACGGCAAATAACGGTGATTTTGTCGTCGCACTTGTAGATGATGCCGCAACGGTCAAAACCTTTTACAAAGAAAACGATTATATACGCCTTCAGCCGGAAAATGATTTTATGGATCCGATTATCCTTCCGGATGTTAAAATCCTCGGAAAAGCCATCGGAACCTTCCGAATGTTCAAATAGAATGTTCTGAAAATGCAGAGCGTTGCGACAGATTTTCTGCAGAACAATATCTGCAGAACAAAACAGGAAAGCGCCTCCGCTGCAAACGGCTGCGCTTTCCTGCAAAAAACTTAAAACATAATATCCAATTCGGTTTTATGATTCCAGCTCTTCCTTTCCCACATTTTTCCCGTCGCGCCAGATTCTCTCCAAATCATAAAAAAGCCGATCTTCCTTCGAGAAAATATGCACAACAATATCGCCGTAATCCAGAAGAATCCAGCCGGAGGAACGCACCCCCTCCACCCGCTTCGGTTCCACACCCTCTTTTGCCAGCAGCTCCGTAACGGAATCCACCATCGCATCTACCTGCGCCGGACTGTTTCCGTTCGCTATTATAAAATAATCCGCCAGAATGGAAATATTTCCAATCTCAATAACCCGGATATCCTCAGCCTTTTTCTCTTCCAGAGCCCGATAAGCGATCCCCGCCATAACCTTTGCATCCAAAATCGCAGCCATAATCCGATTCTCGTGCAGTAGCTGTTTATCTGCACATGCTCCTTTCTATACATTTTTTTATATATTTATTTAAACGATATATAATTTTATACTCTACTTCATCTCTTTTGTTATATTACTTCTATCCTGCACCAGCTTCTCGTAATATTCAAGCATCAAAATTGACGAGCCGTCCAGCTCGATTTCCTTTCCCTCTCTCTTTTTATCCGACAGAAACCCGACGGTATTCCGTGCCGCATGGTATACGGCGAGATCCAGATCATAAAAAGCCATTCTGCGAAGCTCGTCAAGCGGGGGCACAGTCGACTGCGTTCTGCCGATTTCCAGGTAATCCGACAGATAAATATTTTTTTCAATAAAACACATTCCCGGGCGTCCCGTCGTATGAAACCGGATCGCATTGAGAATCTTTTCGTCCTCCACCCCGTACCGGTGTTCGGCATACCATGCCCCAAGCTTTCCGTGCAGCAGATAAGGCTGCTTTTTCTCCGTATCTCCTACGGGGATTCCGTACTCCATGCAGCGCCGCAGCGCCTCGTCCCCTGGAATACATTTTGCGCAGTCATGCAGCAGGCCGGCCAGCATGGATTTCTGGCTGTTTTTGCCCCATGCCATCGCAAGACTGGATGCAAGATACGCCACGCCAAGAGAATGAATAAACCTCCGGCGCGGCAGAGACTTCTGCATCGCCTGCATTGCTTCCTCAATCTTTTTACTGTAATTCATCTTCGTACCTCGCGTAAATAAAAACTTCGAAGTATTTGCCGGTGCCGCCTCCGCAGCCGGATTTTTATACGAAAACTGCCCCGCTTTCGTTATAACAGCCGTGCCTTGACATATACTTTTCCACAGCCTCAGGTACCAGATACCGGATGGATTTCCCGGCTTTTATCCGCTTCCGGATTTCCGTGGATGATATCTCCATCGCAGGTGTCGGAAAAAAACGGATGTCCGCACCATACTTCAGGCGCAGCTCCTCCGCCTTCTGAAGGGCTCTGTCCTGTTCCAGCCCGGCACGCCCCGTAACCGCCAGACGCGCATGGCTGAGAATAATCTCCGGCCGGCTCCAGCTCTCAAAGCTCATCAGCGAATCGCCTCCGATAATCAGATAAAACTCCGTATCCGGCTCCGCTTGCGCCAGCTCCAGCATGGTATCCGCCGTATAGGTGTTTCCCGGCCTGCAAAGCTCAAGGTCAGAAACCGTAAAATGCGGATTTCCGCTGATCGCCAGCTGTACAAGCTGAAGACGCTGTCTGTCCGGAAGCAGCCCGGATGCCGGCTTGTAGGCAGGCCGCCCCGAAGGCAGAAACATCACCGTATCAAAGCCGAAGCAGTCATAGGCGGCCTCTGCCAGAATCAGGTGCGCCGTGTGCACCGGATTGAAGGTTCCCCCCATAATGCCGGTTCGCTTCATTCATCATCCCTCCCGCTTCGATGCCGCGTCTATTTTGGAAGCTCGATCCTCTTCTTTTCCCGCGATTCACGGTAAAGAACAATCTTTTTACCGATAATCTGCACCACCTCGGAACGCGTGTGCTCTGCGAGGGTCTGCGCCATCTCATGCGGGTCGTCCAGACAGTTTTTTAAAATAGATATCTTAATCAGCTCCCTCGCTTCAAGCGCCTCATCGATCCCTTTCGTAAATTCCGGAGTGAGGCTGGATTTCCCGATCTGAAAAATCGGATCAAGCTTCATTGCCAGCCCCTTCAGATAGGAGCGCTGCTTGCTTGTCATAGTACCTCTTTTCTGTCCCCGCCCCGGAATGCCGGTCAGGGCATAAAATATTTTACCTGTGTTATTAATCCTGCTGATGCCGGATCTCCTGAATCCATCGACCTTATTTATAATAATCAAATTCAAGCCCGTACATCCGCACCGTGTCGCCGTCCTGAATACCGAGGGCGGCCAGTTCATCCAGAATTCCGTTTTCCTTTAAAAACTTCTGGAAAAATTCAAATCCTTTTTCCGAATCAATATTGGTATATCCCAGCATCCTCTCAATGCGCGGCCCCTCAACGACATAAATTCCTTCCTTTTCATCCCGGCTTACCGTGTACGGAAGCGTCAGATCAGCGGCCGGATCTGCAAAATATTCCCGCTCAAATACAACGGGCGTGCGGTCAATCTCCTTCAGCATATCGCTTACAAAATAAAGCAGCTCTTTCACACCCCTGCCGCTGACGGCGGAGATGCCGAACACCCGGATTCCCTGCGGCTCAAATTCTGCGCGAATGCGCTCCAGCGCCTGCGTTTCCTCCTCCCCGTACAGCACGTCCAGTTTGTTGGCAGCAATGACCTGCGGTTTTTCCAGCAACGCCGGATTGTACGAAGCAAGCTCCTCGTTGATGGTGCGGATATCCGCAATCGGATCGCGCCCCTCTGTCGCAGCGGCGTCCACAAGATGAACAATCACCCTTGTGCGCTCAATATGCTTCAGAAATTCATGTCCGAGTCCTACGCCCTCGGAAGCGCCCTCGATCAGTCCCGGAATATCGGCAATCACAAAGCCGTCCGTCCCTTCCAGATCCACTACACCGAGATTCGGATTCAGTGTGGTAAAGTGATAGTTTGCAATCTTCGGCTTAGCATTCGTAACTCGGGCGAGCAGCGTGGATTTTCCGACGTTCGGAAAACCGACCAGACCCACATCCGCAATCACCTTCAGCTCAAGCGTAACGTTCAGCTCCCGCGCTGCCTGCCCGGGCTGCGCGTATTTCGGCACCTGCATCGTCGGCGTGGCGTAATGACGGTTCCCCTTTCCGCCGCGCCCGCCGCGCAGAATCACCTCCCGGCGGTTTTCGTGCGACATATCGGCAATCACCTTGCCGCTCTCAGCCTCCTTAATCACGGTGCCCTCCGGCACCTTGATAATGAGATCTGCACCGTCCCGGCCGCTGCAGTTGTTTTTTCCGCCCTCCTCGCCGTCTTCCGCGCAGTATTTTCTGGTATAACGGAACTCGGACAAAGTATTCATTCCCTCATCGATCACAAACACAATATCGCCGCCCCGGCCGCCGTCGCCTCCGTTCGGCCCCCCGGCCGCCACAAAAAGCTCCCGCCGGAAGCTGACATGCCCGTCGCCGCCCTTTCCGGAACGGATGTAAATATTCGCACTGTCTGCAAACATAAAACCTCTCATTCTGCCGCCCGGAGGCGGCACTTTCCTGACCGAAGTCCGAATTATGCGCCGGGGCCGGCTGCCCTGCGCATCAAAAAACCCCGGAGTGAAACCTTCGGGGTTTTGTTCTGCATTATTCCGCGTCTGCAACAGGATAAACGCTTGCCTGCTTCTTGTCCCTGCCCTTTCTCTCGAAACGGAGCACGCCGTCAACAAGCGCAAACAGCGTATCATCGCCGCCTCTGCCGACGTTCACGCCAGGATGGATCTTGGTACCACGCTGTCTGTAAAGGATATTTCCAGCCAGTACAAACTGCCCGTCCGCTCTTTTTGCGCCAAGTCTTTTGGACTCGGAATCTCTGCCGTTCTTCGTCGAACCAACACCCTTTTTATGAGCGAAAAACTGAAGGTTCATCTTTAACATGACCTACACCTCCTTGAATTGTCTCAAAAACATTATGTTTTCATTTCACGGACGTCTCCGTCACACGGACATATCCGCCGTAGCTCTCTGCAATGCCCGAAAAGCCAAGCGCCAGCGACTTCATCAGAATCTCCGAAGCCTCGGAAAACCCGGATACAATCCTGAATTCCATCTGCCCCTCCGCTTCGCTTTCCTTATACGAAAAGCGGTCGGACGTAAGCTGCTCCACGGAATTGACTGTCGTCATCGCGAGCGCGGAAACCGCCGCACATACGATATCACTGCCGCTTTCCGCATAGCCAGCATGTCCGGCGCAGCGAAAGCCGCATATCCTGCCGGATCCGTCCCTGTATAAGGATATCTGAATCATATCCCGCAGGGATTAAGCATTGATCTTGTCAATCTTAACCTTCGTATAAGCCTGTCTGTGTCCGTTTTTCTTGTGATATCCGGTCTTTCTCTTATACTTGTAAACGATAACCTTGCGTCCTCTGCCCTCTTCGATGACAGTTGCAGAAACAGTTGCACCGGCCACCGTCGGGTTTCCGATTTTAAGCTCGCCGTTGTTCACTGCAAGCACCTGGTCAAAGGATACAACGGAATCCTTCTCCGCTCCAAGCTTCTCCACTCTAATGATATCGCCCTCGGTTACTTTGTACTGCTTACCGCCTGTTGCTATAATCGCGTACATTCGGCACCTCCTATTATCATTACTCGCCAGCTGCGGTGCCCGTCCATGGACGGTGCTTATAACCTCGCTGTGCGGCACACTAAAACAGTATAACTTAAAAATTTTATGATGTCAAGCAATTTTTTCAGATGTCGGGTAATTTTTACATTTCGCTGCTCTGCCCTGCCGTCCGGCAGCTGTCCGCCGGTTTTCCCGCCGGGTTTACTTAATTTCGTCGCTGTACAGCAAGGTTCCGTCCGCATTCAGATAAGAGAAAACAATGGAGACATTCTCGTCCTCAATCTGCTTTTTCAGCTCATCAAGGGTACTCTCCAGACTGGATCTCTGTCCTTCCATCGCAGTCTCAAACTCTCCTTTAAGCGCATCTTTGTTGGTTTCATCCACCGGAAGCTGTGTTTCGTACTGAACAGTATAAATCAGCTTGCTGCCATCGGCGGTAATTTTCATCGTCATACCGGTGCCCTTCGTCGCCTCCTCGGCTGCTTTCATATCATCCGAATTGTCATCGAGGTAATCCTGCACTGTTTTGTACGGCTTATCGCTGCCGCAACCTGCTGCTGTCAAAACCACAAGAGCCGCCATGCAAAGGCCGGCCAGTAATTTCTTTAATCTTTTCATATCCTTTTCCTCTCCTTCTCTGCCGCTTCCATATTATAAAGCGGCACTGCCTTACAAAAAACTGCCGGGCCACAGAAGAGAAACTCTGCTGAATTATTTACCGGACTCCATAAAATCCGTCAAGATTCTGCTGAATTTTCCTTCCTGCGCCCATGCCTGTGTTGAAAGCGGAAGGCAGCTGCAAAGTAAGCAAAATGTAAAAATTACCTGACATCTGAAAAACTGCTGTAATCACTCTGTGTGCGGAATCACCATTCCATCGAACCGTTTTCCGTTGTTCTGCCGCGCAGAAGCAGATCAGAAACTGCAGTCCGCGGATCCTTTCCCTCAAAAAGCACAAGATTCACCTGCTCGATAATCGGCATCTGAACATGATACTTTTTCGACAGCGCCAGTGCCGCCTTAGCGCAGTATACGCCCTCCACCACCTGGTTGACTTCCTTCATCGCCTCGTCCGGCGTGCGGCCCTGCCCGATCAGATAGCCCGCGTTGCGGTTGCGGCTGTGCCGGCTTGTGCAGGTTACAATCAGGTCTCCGATGCCGGAAAGCCCGGAAAAGGTATCGGCGCGGCAGCCCATTGCGATTCCGAGCCGCGTGATTTCCGCGATCCCGCGGGTCATCAGCGCCGCTTTGGTATTGTCCCCGAAGCCGAGACCGTCGGCCACGCCCGCCGCGAGCGCAATCACGTTTTTAATGGAGCCGCCCAGCTCGATTCCGCTGATATCCGGATTGGTATAAACCCGGAAAAACTCACACATAAAAATATCCTGAATAAAGACGGCTGTCTCTTTTGTGGAAGCTCCGACCACGCAGGTCGTCGGGATTCCGCGGGAAACCTCCTCCGCATGGCTCGGACCGGACATCACCGCGACGTCGGCTTCCGGAAGCTCATCCATAATAACATGCGTCAGCGTCTCCAGCGTACTCCCCTCAATGCCCTTCCCCGCATTGACAACAATCTGTCCGGGCCGGATAAGGGGGGCGGACAGCTTTGCCGTTTCTCTGACGTAGGGGGACGCCACCGCGAACACAACCAGATCCGGCTCGCTCAGGGCCTCCTCCAGGCTGCCGGTCACTCTCACCTCCTGCGGAAGCTTTGCCCCGGGAAGATTCGGGATAACCTCGCGGTTTTCGTTCAGGGCGGCAACCTCCCTTTCCAGCTTTGACCAGAGACTGACCTCATGGCCGTTCCTGCAGAGCAGAATTGACAGCGCCGTTCCCCAGGTGCCGGCGCCCAGCACGGTAACACGATTCATAAGCATACCCCTTTCCGGTTTCCTTTCAAACCTCATCCTTCTCGACCTTTACCTTCTGGCCGATCTTATTTTCATTCCCGTTTTTCAGACGGATCAGATTTTGTCTGTGCCGCAGGAATGCCAACGCTGTAAAAACAATACTTACAATCAGCGTATGTACAAAATGCGGCTTATTATGATCCATAACAGCAATCCATACAGGAAATAATGTCACAATCACCAGGGAGCCAACCGAAACATATTTTGTGACCGCAACACTGATCACAAACGAGACCAGATAGAGCGGGATCGCAAGCGGATCATGCGCAGCCATTACGCCGGATGTCACTGCGATACCCTTGCCTCCCTTGAAATGCAGCCAGAACGGAAAATTATGCCCGATCGCCACGCCGAGTCCGACATAGAGTCCGAGCAGATCCGCGTAGGAAAGCTCCTTGAAAATAACGAGGCGCGCCAGAAGCATCGGCACCATCGCCTTGAGCACATCGCCGATATAGGTGATTGCCCCCGCTTTTTTCCCCAGGGTGCGCAGCGTGTTCGTCGTCCCGATATTTCCGCTTCCGTATTCGCGGATATCCACATGATTCATCTTGCCGACAATATATCCGGTCGATATGCAGCCGAAGCCGTACCCGCAGAGCAGGCATACTATAATTCGCCAAACCATGATTTGCAGCCTCCCAAAAATTTCACCTCGATAAATATTTCCGATCACCGTCCATATATGATGCCGTGTTATTTGTTTGCCCTATTTATGTGCCGGCCATCCGCCCGGCTCACGCATTTTCCTTGCGCTCGCGTATAATAAATTTCAGTGAGGTCCCGGAAAATCCGAAGGCCTCGCGGATCTTGTTTTCAACATAGCGCGTATAGGAATAATGCATCAGTTCTTTGTCGTTCACAAAAATCACAAAGGTCGGCGGCTTTACGGCAACCTGCGTGATATAGTAGAGGCGGAGGCGCTTTCCCTTGTCGGACGGCGGCTGCTGCAGCGCCGTAGCCTCCATTAAAATCTCGTTGAGCACGCCCGTCTGGATGCGCAGGCTTCTGTTCTGGATCACGACCTCGATCAAATCAAACAGCTTTGTGATGCGCTGCCCCGTTTTTGCGGAAATAAACAGGATTTCCGCATAGGGGATGAAGGAAAGGATCTCCTTGATTTTTTCAGTATGCCGGTTGATGGTTTTATCATCTTTTTCGATGGAATCCCATTTATTCACGGCAATGATAATACCCTTGCCGCGCTCGTGCGCGATGCCGGCAATCTTTGCGTCCTGCTCCGTCACGCCCTCGGCAGCGTCAATTACGACGACAACGACATCCGCGCGCTCCACCGCCGAAACAGTTCGGATAATGCTGAAGCGCTCAAGTTCCTCCTTGATCCTGCTCTTTCTGCGCAGTCCGGCCGTGTCAATAAATACATATTCGCGATCCTGCCAGGTTACTGCCGTGTCAACGGCATCCCGCGTTGTCCCGGCAATATCCGAGACAATCACACGATTTTCGCCGAGCAGACGATTGATAATTGAGGATTTCCCGACGTTCGGTTTGCCCACAACTGCAACGCGCGGCCTCTCGTCCTCGGTCTCCTGTGCTGCCCCCGGAGAAAAATGCGCCACAACGGCATCCAGCAGATCACCGAAGCCGAGCATGGAGGCGGCGGACACCGGGATCGGATCACCGATGCCAAGATTGTAAAACTCATATACATCCGGCATGAATTTTTCGAAGCTGTCCACCTTGTTGACCGCCAGAATCACCGGCTTTCCGGAGCGCCGGAGCAGGTCGGCCACCTTGCCGTCCGCATCCACAAGCCCCTGGCGCACATCGGTGACAAAAACGATCACATCCGCCGTGTCGATGGCGATCTGTGCCTGCTCCCGCATGTACGTGAGCATCATATCCCGGCTCTCCGGCTCAATCCCGCCGGTATCGACCATGGTAAACTGCTTGTCCAGCCAGGTAACATCCGCATAAATGCGATCCCGCGTCACGCCCGGCGTATCTTTGACAATCGAGATCCGCTCCCCTGCGAGAGCATTGAACAATGTTGACTTTCCCACATTCGGGCGTCCGACAACGGCAACAACAGGTCTGCTCATATCTGCCTCCATTTTTCCCGAAAGTGATTACGGGTCAATTATCGCGCTTACAAAAGATATTCCATCTGATTTTACAATACGAATCTCTGTTTGTAAAGTAGTTTGTACATGTTCGATGGTATAATCATCCAGAAAATCCTTTTCCTCCTGACGGATCATGGACGACGGCAGCAAAAGGCGGCTGCCCAGCGGCATTCCCTTCAGCTGTTCCATCAGATCCGTCCCCGTCACAAGACCCGATACCGTAATATCCTCCCCGAAAAAATGATTGACGATCGGAAAAACGCGCACCGAAACATTGGGAAATTTCTGCCTGACGCGTCCGGCCAGTTGCTCAAGCACCGGAGCAATCAGCGTTCCCGCGGCAATCGAAACTTCGCTGTCCCGGCCGTCCCCTGCCATGCCGTTCAGCGCCTCTTCCACCTCATCCATCAGCAGACGCACCATGCCTACGCCGTTTTCCAGCTGCTGATAGCCCTCGTAGCAGGCGGCCTCCGGGATCGGAAGACCGGCCGTCAGAAACCATTCATCGCTCGCGTGGACAAAGCGCGTGCCGTGCTCCGCGAGAAAACGCTCCTGCCAGGCGGTAAGCTGCCTTACTACCCGCAGCGCATCCTCCCGCCCGAATTTCTCCAGCGGATACAGCCCCTCCCGATATTTCGTCCGTCCGACGGGAACCACGGATACGCTAGCCATCTGCGGCAGATATCCGGAAAGCTCCCGCAGGCTGTTATCCAGCTCCTCCCCGTCGTTGATCCCCTTGCAGAGCACGATCTGCGCGTTCATTGAAATGCCGGCCTCATAAAATTTTTTCAGCTTGTCCAGCGCGCTGCCGGCAAAACGGTTGTTGAGCATTTTGCAGCGCAGCTCACGGTTCATTGTATGGATCGAAATATTGATCGGGGACAGCTTGTAAAAGCAGATTCGATCCGCATCGACATCGCTCATATTCGTCAAAGTAATATAATTCCCCTGAAGAAACGACAATCTTGCATCATCGTCCTTAAAATATAGGGTTTCCCGCATTCCAGGAGGCATCTGGTCAATAAAGCAGAAAATACATTTGTTCCGGCAGGAGCGGTAGGAATCCATCAGGCTTTCCTCAAAACCGATCCCGAGATCGTCCTCAAATTCCTTTTCAATTTCAAGCTCCCACTCCTCCCCGTTCTTTCTGCGGACAAGCAAGGTGAGAAATTCGTCGTTGATCAGGTAATGATAATCGAATACATCCTCTATTCTTTTGCCGTTGATGCGCAGAAGCTCGTCGCCCGGAGCAAGCTCCAGCGCCTCCGCGATGCTGCCCTTTTCCACGGTTTTAATAATATGATGATGGCTGTTATTTTTTCCGGTCATTGTATGTTCCTTCATAAATAAAATCCCGCAGTCGCCTGCCCGGGCGGATTTACGGCTGCGGATTCCTCCGCCGCCTTCATCAATTCCTCCGGATACCCCCACGGGCTCCCGCTGTTTGTCTGGTTCCAAATTTTTCTAATCGAATTTATCGTCCGATTATTCTAATTTACCCCAAATTATTGCTTCATTTCCCGGCACACTGCGCCGAAAAGATCAAAATAATGTTCAAAGGTTTTGCGGCAGCAGGACGGATTGTCGATCACAATGCCCGGGACGCGCAGGCCGATCAGGGCAAAGCTCATTGCCACGCGGTGATCCTCGTAGGTGTGAACGGTGCCGCCGTGGATATCGGAATGTGCCGGGTCGATGCGCACTCCGTCCGGAAGCTCCTCACAAAAAACGCCCAGCTTTCCCAGCTCCGTACAGATCGCCGCAATGCGGTTGCATTCCTGTCCCCGGATATGCCCGATGCCCGTGATCGTTGTCGGCTGACCCGCGAACGGCGCAAGCGCCGCCAGCGTCAGCGCCTGATCGGAAAAGGCGTGCATATCCGCCTCCACCCCGCGCAGCTTCCCGTCCGCCGGCCCGGTCAGGGCGATTCCGTTCTTCGTTTCCTGCAGCGTGCCGCCCATCTGTTCAAGTACCTGAAGAAATGCGATGTCTCCCTGCATGGTATCCCGTTTCACGCCCTTTACCGTAATGCGGACGCCGAGCAGCATCGCCATAGCATAGAAATAGCATGCCGCGGAAATATCCGGCTCCACCGCGTATTCCCTTCCGCGGTAGGACTGCCCGCCAGTGACAAAATAGGACAGCCTGCCGCCCTCCCTCCTGCACAGCGCATGCACGCCGAATTCCTCCATCATCCGCGTGGTGAGATCAATGTAGGACATCCCGTGACTGCCCTGAACATGAATCGTGAAATCGTCTCCGCTTAAGCAGCAGGAAATCAGCAGGGCGCTCAAAAACTGGCTGCTGTCGTCAATATTAACGGAAATCTCCTGCTTTGCCGCACCGTTTGATCTGACACGAAACGGGAAATGCCCTTCCTCTCCGGTACAGGTAATTTCGGCGCCAAGCTCCCTTAAACTGCGAAGCAGAGGCTCCATCGGACGCTTTTTCATCTGCTCCGATGCGTCAAGAAAATATTCTCCCCCTGACAGGCAAAGAAATGCCGTCAGAAAACGCGCTGCCGTCCCGGCGCTGCCAACATAAATGCTTGTTCCCTGCTTTGGTATTTTCTGCGGATTTCCGTAAACCGAAACTGTTCCCGCTCTTTCATCCGCGGAAAGCTCAAAACCGAGCTCTTTCACGCATTCCATAAAATACCTGGAATCATCGGAGAAGAGCACGCCGGTCAGCAGACTTTTCCCCTGTGCAAGTACGGCCAGCAAAAGCGCCCGGTTTGTTACGCTTTTCGAGCCAGGTACCGGAACGGTAAACACTCTGTTCTTTATTTTTTTCGGATCTATTGTTTCCACTCTATATTGTTCCATAAAAACCTCTCCATAATTAATGGGCCTTCCTGGCTGTTCAGGAAAAAAGCAGTCTGTTGTGCAATTCTGCGGAAGATATTGAAAAAATTTTTTCGTGCCGTTTCCCTGCCGCAGGTTTTCGGCAGGCGGCATTTTGTTTCCCTGCAAAAGATCATAAAAGCATTAAGCTACCGGTTTTCTACAAAATAATCATAAAACAATCCGGTTAAAATTCTTAAAAAGATAGAATATTCCTGAAAAAGTCAAAAACAGCAGACAGCAGTTAGGCTCCGATCTTAACGAAGCATTATAATGCCGGCCATGCTCCCCCGCTTTCCTCCGGTCACACGGTGAGAGAAAAACAGATCCTGCCTGCACATTGTACAGAGTTCGGAAACAGCAATATGTTCTTCCCTCAGTCCCGCCCGAAGCAGCATGCGGCGGTTGGCCTCCCAGAGATTAACCCAGTATTTTCCTTCCTTATCGCCGCCGGCCGGCCGTACAATTTCCGGTCGGTTAATACAAGATTCCGCTGTTCGGTTTTCTTTTCCGCTTCCGCCGGATTCTGCCTCCTGCGGCCGGGTATCGGCGCCGCCGAAAATCTCCAGGAACCGGCATGCAACCTCCTCCCCGACTTCATAGCAATCCGGCCCGGCGGACGGCCCGATAACGGCCGCAATATCCTCCGGACGGCTGCCGAATTCCTCCGTCATTCTGCGCACGGCCTCCTCGGCTATTCCGCCGACGGTTCCGCGCCAGCCGGCATGAACCGCCCCCGCCGCCCTTTTCTGTCTGTCATAAAGAAAAACCGGCACGCAGTCAGCGGTAAAAATCAGAAGAGGCACGCCAGGCTCATCGGTAATATGCCCGTCCACACCGGTATAATCCCGTTCATGTATAATTCCCTTGCCGCAGTCGGCGGCCCCGGCCCGCCGGATCACCGTCCGGTGCACCTGATCCGGAAAGACAAGCCGCTCCGGATCAAAGCCCATGCTGCGGCCGAGCCGGAAGTAATTTTCCATAACTCTCTCCTGCACGTCGCCGCGCCGGAAGCCCAGGTTCATGGATGCAAACATTCCCCTGCTTACGCCTCCGAGCCTTGTAGAAAATCCGCAGACCAGTTCCGGAAAACGCTCAAACGCAGAAAATGCGATCCACGGCGTTCCCTCAATCTGTTTTAATACTGCATAATTATTTAATTTCCGTTCCATAAAAGCTCCATAAGATCAGTCAATCTTTAATATGTTCCTATTTCTGTTCGGCCTCCATCCGCATCCAAAACACAGATGCATTGTTCTGCTTTTTGGAAAGCTCTGTGTACTGCTCTGCTTTTCCGGTATGCCGCTGCCGCCAGGCCTTCCTGAACTGCCGTATCCGCCGCATTTTTTCTCTGAATTACAGGGTGAACGCATTCGGTATAAAGTGCAGCTTCTCTCCGTCGATTGCCAGAACGTCAAAACGGCAGGGCGTATTCTCCGAAAATCCCCGCCGCCGCAGATAATATTTTGCTGTCCGTATAATGCTCCGCTGCTTTGCCGGCGTTACGGCCTCCTCCGGCCGGCCGAACCGCCGGCTGCTCCGGTATTTCACCTCGATAAATACAAGATATCCGCCCTCGTGCGCGATCAGATCAATCTCGCCGGAGCGGCTGTAAAAATTCTTCTCTATTATTTTATAGCCGTGTTCCGCCAAATACCCCGCCGCAAGCTGCTCCTTCAAAGCGCCGAGAGACCGATGGCTGAACGGCGCGCCGCCCGGCTTTTGCCCGGACGCTGGTACTTCTCTCTTTCCTGTTTCCGCTGTGGGCTTCCTCCTTTTCTTCCGCCGCAGCTCCCTTTTGGGATTTCCCTCCGCCGCATTGCTTTTTTCTGCAGGCTTCTGCTGACAGCTTTCACTCCGGTTTATTCCCGTTCTCTCAGCTTCCGCTTTTCCGAACCTTCTCCTTAATCCGGTCGAGGCGATCCACAAACATCAGCACCTCCGCCACAACCTCGTACAGTTCCGGAGGAATAAAATCCCCCACCTCCAGCCGCGAAAGCGTATTGGCAAGCCTTTCGTCCCGGTGTACGGGCACTTCATGCTCCTTCGCGGATTCGATCATCTTCTCCGCCAGCACGCCGCGCCCGCTTGCCGTAATACGCGGAGCGGATTCCCCGGGCTCATACTGAAGAGCCACTGCAGTTCTTGGTTTCTCCTCCGGCAGGCTGGCCGTAATCACAGCATTTTTCTTCTCTTCGGATTTTTGTTGATAAGCCCCGTGTCTTTCGTAAGGATTATTTCCCTGAGGCATGTCGGCACCCTCCTCTGAATCCTTCCATAATCCAAATGAAAAAATGAAATCATCCAAACTATAAATCATCCAAACTATAGAAGTCGTTTTTGCCCAATGCCGCCCGAAGCGGCAGAAATCCCAGACCTTGATCGGACGGATTCCGCTGACGCGCATTCGATAGGTTCCCGGCCTGCCTTTATACAGCCGTGGGAAGGCCTGAGACAATTTTCGGTATCCCATAAAACTTTCCGCCTGATCTTTATTTATCTTTCCATCAGCGGAGCATAATATCCGAAATGCTTTGCTCTGTATTATACCGCATTTGCTGCAGTGTTGCAATGCCGTCTTTCTTCCGGGTTCCGCTCCCGGCAATCATAGATTTAAAGCTCAAACTTTCCGAGAAAACTTTTTCTGTGGATCGGCGACGGCCCGAGCTTTTTCAGCGCGGCAATATGTTCTTCGGAGCCGTAGCCCTTATTTTTCGCAAACTGATAGCCCGGATATTGAACGTCGTATTCGGTCATCATCCGGTCGCGCGTTACCTTTGCAACAATGCTGGCGGCGGCGATCGCAAAGCACTTGGCGTCCCCCTTGATAATCGGCACCTGCTGGATTGTCACGCCGGGGATCGTCACCGCATCGTTCAGCAGAAGCGCCGGCGCGGGCGACAGCTTTTCAACGGACTGCCGCATGGCCTCGTAGGTTGCCTGAAGAATATTGATCTCGTCGATGCGGGCGGGCTGTACCACCCCGATACCGACAGAGACGGCCTGCGCAAGAATCTCAGCGCAAAGTTCCTCCCGCTTTTCCTTTGTCAGCTGCTTGGAATCATTGACATACAGGATGCGGCAATCCTTCGGCAGGATCACGGCACAGGTTACCACCGGACCGGCAAGCGGCCCGCGGCCCACCTCGTCGATTCCGGCGATATACTCGATATCGGCATATTTCAGCTCATATTCCTTCATTTTCTCAATGCGTGCTCTTTCGTCGGCCAGCTTTTTTTCCTCTCTGCGGTATTTTTCGAGCAGGCGCTGCACGCCGGCGCGGTTATCCCCCGCAAGCCGATCCAGGAACGCGCGGCGTTCCTCCTTAGTACGGCCCCGGAATTCCTCTCCCTGCAGCATCGCCGCAATATTTCGGACTGAGACTTTCGTTTCGCTTTTTTCTTTTTCCATGACTGCTCCGTTCTGTTTCTTTTGTTTCTCACAACAGCAGGCTGTGTGTACGGCATCCGGCCCTGCTTTCTGTTCAAAGCTGTTTCTTTTCCTGCTCCTTTGCACCGGCCGGCGTCTTCTTCTGCTCCGCCCGCGGTGCAGATTCAAGAGAAATCGGCCCTAACCTCCCGTTCCGGAAATCGTCCAGCAGAAAGCTTGCGGCCTTTTCGATGTCAAGCTCACCGCCGCTCTTGCGGCAGGCCCGCTTTTCGGCAATGCGGGCAAGCAGCTTATTCCCGTCCTCACATTCTTCCACGCCGTATTTCGCGGCAGCCGCTCCGGGATATTCCGCCGTCAGAAAACGGCAGAGCTCAAATCCCAGCTCGGTCGTTACCAGAATCTCATCGTTGATGGAGCCGATCAGCGCGATCCGCAGCCCCACCGCCTGATCTTCAAATTTTGGCCAGAGAATGCCCGGCGTATCGAGCAGTTCCACCGACTTATTCAGCCGTATCCACTGCTTTCCCTTCGTCACCCCGGGTTTATTTCCGGTTTTAGCGATTGCCTTTCCGGCAAATGCATTGATAAAGGTCGATTTTCCGACGTTCGGGATGCCGACGATCATTGCCCGGAGCGGCCGGTTCAAAATCCCCCTGCGGCGGTCACGCTCTATTTTTTCCCGGCAGGCCTGCGTGATTATGCTGTTGACTACCTTCACGCTTCCTGTCTTGGAATTTACCGGCACAACAAAATAGCCCTGTGCCTCGTAATATGCTCTCCAGGCCGCCGTTTTTCCCGGATCGGCCAGATCGGCCTTGTTCAGCAGGAGAACCCGCGATTTATTTGCCGCCATAGTCTGAATGTCCGGGTTTTTGCTGCTGTACGGGATGCGCGCGTCAACCAGCTCGATCACGGCATCAATCAGCTTCAGATCCTCCTGCATCTGGCGCCTGGCCTTTGTCATATGTCCCGGATACCATTGATACTGCATAATCAGCCTCCATCGTTAATTTTCCTTATTTCTGCTCCTTGTCCGACCGCAGGTTCAGCTTGCTCACAATGCCGAACGGGCTGAGCCGCAGCCACGCTCTGCCGACAATGCTGTCCGCAACAATCGTACCGATATTTGCGAAGCGGCTGTCCTCGCTGTTGTTCCGGTTGTCGCCGAGCACGAAATACTCGTTTTCTTCCAGCGTGAGCGCTTCTCTGGCCAGGCCGGGGATCAGGATCTTCTCGCAGTTGATCGCTTCGTCGAGCGGCTTCCCGTCAATATAGACCGCTCCGTCCACAATCTGCACGGTCTCGCCCGGCAGGGCAATCACCCGTTTAATACTGTAATAATCATGCTCCCGTCCGCTCTGCTTTATGACAATCACGTCATTTCGCTTCGGCCCGCGAAGCAGATAGGCAAATTTATTGATAATCAGCGACTCGCCGTCCGAAAGCGCCGGCTTCATGGAATCTCCCGGCATGCTTGTCTTCTCCAGCATAATATTCGTTATGAAATAAGCGAGAAAAACGACACCCGCAATCTGCAGAATCCACAGAATCACCTTTCTGAGAAATGTTTTCTGCCGTCTGCGCCTTCTCCTTCTGTGGTAATCAATTTCAAAATCCATCCGTCCTCTCATTCCGCCGCACTGCGGCATTCCCCGCTTCACCCGCGCATACCGCGACCTGCCCGCGACCGCATCTGCCGAAGCGTTTGAGGGTGCTTTTCGTTCAAACTTTTTTGTTTTTTCACCGCCCGAAAATACTGCGTTCATGCTCCTTTCCGTCTGAACCGTCCGGAACAATGCCGCAGAAAAATCAGGTTCCTACCATTATAACAAATTTTCCGAACATTTCCAACATTTTTTATAAAAACCGTTTCACAGGCTTCCCGTATGACAAAAAGAGCGAACCGACGAGATTCTCGACCGCTTCGCTCCTAGATGTAAACCGTTCTGTAATATGAAATTACTTTACAAGCTCCTTAACCTTTGCAGCCTTTCCGGTTCTGTGACGCAGATAAGTAAGCTTTGCACGTCTTACCTTACCAAGCCTTACAACCTCGATCTTCTCCACGATCGGTGAGTGCAGCGGCCAGGTCTTCTCCACGCCGACGCCGTTGGAGGATTTTCTGACGGTAAAAGTTTCTCTCGCTCCGCCGTTCTGCCTCTTCACCACAACGCCCTCAAACACCTGGGTTCTCTCGCGGTTTCCCTCCTTTACCTTTGCGTATACCTTTACGGTATCACCCACATGGAATTCGGAAACCTCCTGCTTCAGCTGAGCAGCCTCAATGTTTTTGATAATGTCGTTCATTTTCGCGACCTCCTTGATTATTCGATGTTCTTTCTACTTCCGGTCATCCGGCGCCCTTCCAGGGCATGTACAGCGGAACATCCATTTCACAAATCCATATTATAACATAGATAACGAATATCCGCAAGTATTTTGTGAAAAACATATAGTTTACATAATTTAATTATGTAAACTTTTCAGACACAAGGCAAGGCCCAAAAGGCTTTTTGTTTGTTTATTATCATTTTTTCACGCTTCTGCCTCCATTCTTTTCATCTGCTCTGAAAGCATTTTTTCATAACGCCCCTTACAGCTGATCAGCTGCTGCGGCGAACCACATTCCGCAATAGCGCCGTTCTCAAAATACAGAACCAGATCTGCATTTTTTGTATATGTCAGATTATGTGTAACCAGAATCACCGACTTATCCGCAGACAGATGGTTAATTTTTTCGATGAGCCTTCGTTCGCTAAGCGGATCTAATCTGCCCGACGGTTCGTCCAGAATCAAAACCGGACGGTTCTTTGCATGCGCTCTGGCGATCGCTGTTTTTTGCTGCTCACCGCCGGATAAGCAAATCCCTTCCTCAAGGAATTCTCCGGTTAAAATCGTATCCGCCCCCTGAGGCAATGTCCTCACCTTTTCTTCCAGTCCGCAAAAACATATCGCATCGTTTATTCTCTTCTTTCCGTTTTCATCCGGAAAGGGCAGGATGTTGTCCGCGACAGACAGCGCAAAGATTCTGTAGTCCTGCAGCATAACGGAAAAAAGCTCCATATTATTCTTAATATGCCTGTCCGGACAGCAATATTCGATCGTCCCTGCCGTCGGGGTATATAAGCCCAGCAGCAATTTCACAAACGTTGTCTTTCCTGAACCGTTTTCACCCACAACAGCAATCTTTTTCGTAAGCGGAAGCACCGCTGTAACATTGTTCAATACATTATTTTTTCCATCGTAAGAAAAACATAGATTTTCACATTTGATGCAGGCTCCCTGGGAATCATCTGCAGCCGTTTCATTTTTTACCTCTTTCAAACAGTAGTTTTCACTATGAATAACATCCGAAATATCCTTCATATATTTCGCGCCGTCCCATACAGCCGGGAAAAACATAATAATTCTTTCAATATAAGAGGAAAGCAGAACAAAGTTGGTAAGCACCATACTAAATTCGCCCACCGTTATTTCTCCCCTGACCAACAGCAGCATTAAAACAACCACATTTGAGGCATAAATCAGCAAATCTGCTGCTTTGCAGATCAAATCCTCACACCCCCGGCGAATTGTCATTTTTTTATTTTTCTGCCACCATAATTCTTTCAATCTCGCATATTGACTGATAAAATAATTGCCGATCGGATAAAATCTCAATTCACGTATGTACTTTTTAAAATAGAACAGATTGTAAATATACGTGTTGCACCGTTCAATCATCATATTGACCTGATGCATCTCATACTTCAGTTTATTGACTCTGCTGCTGCAGACACAGTTTTTCACCGCACTGATCACTGCGGCAAAAACAAAAATAAAATGCAGGCGCTGAAACAAATACAAAACCGAAAGAAAGGAAATGACCGAAGACATCAGGCCAAGCAGTTGCACGGCAAAGGAATAAAGATAATCCCCGTTGTGATAAACTGCATTATGCAGCATGTTCCGGTATGTCTCCGAGCTGTATTTTTCTATTTTCTTTTTTACACTTTCCGTGTAAATCATTTTCTTATAGTACAAATAAATACGCCGTTTTTCCTTTTCATTAAACACAAGCGTAACCCAATGGTTGAACGCTTTCGCTGCAGAGCATAAAAGATAATACAATAAAAAGCTTACCGCAATCTTCGCTATGGACGGTTCCGAATAAATTACCAGATCAATCAGCTTCTGATAAAACAATATCTGCAAAACAGTGCTTGCCGTTCCCACAACCGAATCTATGCTGTTTACAATAATATATTTTGGAGATGCTTTCATCAGATGCTTTGTCATTTCAAGATTGAAACCAAATACTTCTCTAGTTTTCACTCTGATTCCCCTTTTTGCGTTCGTACAAAGTTTAAAATAAACCTTACGGTAAGACCCTAAATCCCTTCTGTTTCATTCCGCTGCAAAAAGCTCCCCTGCCTGCATTTTATATAATGCCGCATAATCCTTATCCAGACTCATCAGCCTTTCATGACTGCCCGCTTCGGAAATCGTTCCATCCTTCACAAACAGAATTCTATCCGCCCGGATCGTATAATATAATTTATGCGTTGTAAATACAATAGTTCTTCCCAGCTCCCGCAGTTGAAGCAAATCATGATAAAACGATTTCGCAGCATACACATCCAAAGCGCTCGTCGGCTCGTCAAAAACAAGAATCGACGCATGGGAGGCATAAGCTCTGGCAATGGCTAACTTCTGCCTTTCCCCGCCGGAAAAATCACCTGCATGTTCCTCGCCGGATACGACCGTATGAATACCATGTTCCAACGCACACACCTTTTCGTATAATCCAGCATAGCGCAAAGCCTCCTCCACCAGCACGGCGTCTTCTTCCAGCTCCATTTTTCGCATCAATATATTTTCAGCAACCGAAATCTCATATACCTGAAAATCCTGAAACACCGCGCCGAACAGTTTCCTTACGCTTCGAATATCATACTCTGCGTACGGTCTGCCGTTTAACAGAACTTCGCCGCCATCCGGCTGCAATAACCCCATAAATATATCCATCATCGTCGACTTTCCGGAGCCGTTGAAACCCACAATTGCAACAATCTCATTTCTGCCAATCGAAAAATTCAGATTGTGAAGTCCGAACACAGAGCGTGCATCATACTTAAAACATACATTTTCAAATTGGATGGTATGAAAAGCACTGCAAACCATTCCTCCGCCCTGCCCGAAAACCGAAGGATAATCGAGAATTTCGCGGATATCACGAATATACAGACACGATTGATATATATCCGGCAATATTTTCAGTATATCAATCAAACGCGCAGACATGACAGATACCACATTTATCATAACAAGAAAGTCTCCCGTTGTTATTTTATGTCCCAGCAGGCGCGCCGAAACATATACGCCCACGACCCAGAAGATCAGATAGCTAAATGTGGTCATCAGAATACTCTGATATGAAATCCTGTTTAAATAAATATGAAAGCGTTCCACATAACGCTCTGTCTCATCCTCAAGCTTGAACAGTAATTTTTCCTTGATTCCCTCCGTCATACGCAGCTCTTCCGCGTACTCTCTCAAATAAAACACCTGATCCATATAATCCTGCAGCCTTGCATATGGTTCTTCCTTTTTGTTAAACTCATAACCTTTTTTGTTCATCTTAAAATAGTAAATAATATAATACAATACATTCAGCGCCGCTGCCAGCAAAATAACCGGATCATGGTAAATCGTAAATACACTGACAAAGGCAATCATACTTACAAAAAACGAAAACAACTGCATCAGCACCAGAAAATATCTCGAATCGCTTTCCTTTATGGCACGGTGCAGTTTATTATAAAACCCGGAATCATTGTAATTTATAATATCAAGCTCAAGCGTTTTCCTGTATATCTCCTCATTTGTGCTGACTTTCAGCCTTGCCTCAAACCAGCTGATAAATAATTGCAGTACGATATTGCTAAGAAACTGGAATCCCAGAACAGCTAAAGCATAAACCGCCAGATAAAACATCAGGCCGGAAAGCTCAAAATGCTCCGAAAAAGCATAATCTGACAAAAATTTTATCATGAACAAATCCAGCACCGACAGGGAAGCAGAAAAAACGGCAAGCAACACCAACATGAGAAAAATACTTTTGGATACCCCTGCCACTCTCTTTATCGTATAAACAATGTTCTGAAAAACATTCATCTTTTGTTACCTCTATATCAAAATGACCCCGAATGATTTTACAAAATATTACTAACTTTTATAATAGACCGGTTCCAATATCCGCAAAGAAAGAACCGTCATTTCCATTTTCCAGGGAACTGCCAGAATCTCCAAGGTCATATCCCAAACCGTCAATCATTGAAAACGATTTTGTCATAGCCTTTTTTCGGATTGAGGAAGTCCCCTACTTATTTGCATTTGCTTGTCATGTCTCTGCTCTATCCCGCATCTCCCGATAAAAACGCTGCTCTTTTTTGCTCAGAACAGCGTGTTCCATCAGATCCGGCCTCACTGCGTCCGTTCGGAGAATGGACTGCCTGCGCCTCCACTCCTCGATTCTGGCATGATGCCCGGACAGAAGCACCTCCGGAACCCTCATGCCCTCGTAGAGCTCTGGTCTCGTGTACTGGGGATATTCCAGCAGATTATCGTGAAAGGTCTCAAATTCCGGGGATTCCTGATTGTTGAGCACACCGGGCACAAGTCTTGCGATCACATCGATCATCACCATAACGGGCAGTTCACCGCCGGTCAGAACATAATCCCCGATGGAAACCCGGTCGGTCACAATCAGCTCGAGCGCGCGCTCGTCTATCCCCTCGTAATGCCCGCACAGAAAAATAAGCTCTCCCTCCTGCGCCAGTTCCTGCGCCATGCTCTGCCGGAAAACTCTTCCCTGCGGCGTCAGATAAATTACGCGCGGCTTTTTCCTTCCCTCCCCGGCAATTTTCTCCTGGATCGCCCGGCAGCAGCGAACAACCGGATCTGCCGTCATCACCATGCCCGCACCCCCGCCGTACGGATAATCGTCCACACGGCGGTGCTTGTCCAGGGAGTAGTCGCGAATATTGACCGCGTTCAGTGAAATCAGCCCCCGCTCCATCGCCCGCCCGAGAATACTCGTCGAAAGTCCCTGCTCGATCATCTCCGGAAACAGCGTCATCACATGAAAATTCATTCTGTCCAAGGCTTTCGCCTCCCCCTTCCCGGCATCAGTCCGTCAGCCCCGGCATAATATATGCCACAATCCTTTTCTCCTCCACATTGACCTCCCGGATGCAATCGTCAATATACGGCAGCAGCACCTCTCTGCCGTCCCCGGTCTCCACGACAAAAACATTATTCGCCCCGGTCTCCATCACATCACGGAGCGTCCCGAACACGCTGCCGTCCTCCTCGTACACCGTGCTGCCGATAATGTCACAGATAAAAAACTCACCTTCCTCAAGAGGCACGGCATTTTCCCTCGTCACAAGCAGATCGCGCCCCCGGTATTTTTCAATGTCATTGATATTGTCGATCCCCTGAAATTTCAATATGACAAGGTTTTTAAAAAATCTGACGTTCTCTATCACAAGCGGAAGCATTTCCCTGCCCGTATCCAAAAGTACCTCTTTTTCTTTCAGCGCAAGAAACCGTTCCGCATCGTCCGTCGTCGGATAAACCTTGACCTCGCCCTTTATCCCGTGCGTCGACGTGATCACGCCGACCCTGAGAAATTCCTCCACAGCTCCGCCTCCTTTCCGATTCCTTTCTGTCTTTGAAATTCTTCCCGCCTGTGTCTGTCTGAAACAAAATTCTGCCAAAGGGCGGACGCAGAGCAGAAAGGCAAAAAATAAAATACGGCCCTTAAGTGAAAAAGGATGAAAGAAGAATGCCTCTTTCATCCCTGTATCCGTCTACCGGCGCATGCCGCAAAACAGCCGCAATACCGCTTTCATTAAAAAGTCCGAAAAACTGCGGTTTTCTGATTTCTGATCTACTGCAGTATTTCCACGATTACTTTTTTTTCATCCTTTGCGGCAGCAGCTTTCACTACCGTGCGGATGGACTTGGCAATACGGCCCTGTTTGCCGATTACCTTGCCCATATCCTCCTGCGCAACCTTCAATTCTACTACAAGAGCCTTATCGGTTTCAGTTTCCGTCACAACAACGTCTTCCGGATGATCAACAAGTGACATAGCAATTACCTGAACAAGTTCTTTCATTACTTTTCACCTCCGAAATTACTTCACGATGCCGGCTTTCTTGAACAGGCGGTTCACCGTTTCGGTAGGCTGTGCACCGTTGCTCAGCCACTTCTTCGCCTCCTCCTCGTTTACGGAAAAAGCGGACGGCTCCTTCGTCGGATCGTAGGTACCGAGCTCAGCGATAAATCTGCCGTCGCGCGGAGATCTGGAATCTGCAACGATGATTCTATAGAAAGGAGCCTTCTTCTGACCCATTCTCTTCAATCTGATCTTTACTGCCATGATATTTCACCTCCTTAGCCATGAATTTTGTAAAACTGTATTGGCACCGCGCCGGCAGTCCGGCGCAGGATTACCCGCTCTTAAAATCAAAGTCCGAATGGAAGCTTGAAACCGCGGCGCTTTCCCTTTCCGCCGAACATTCCGGACATCTGCTTCATCATTTTTCTGGACTGTTCAAACTGCTTCATCACGCGGTTGACCTCGCTGATATCGACGCCGGCGCCCGCGGCGATCCTTTTTTTGCGCGGCGGATTGATGATTTCCGGATTGGAACGCTCCTTTTTTGTCATCGAAAAAATAATCGCTTCCATCTTTTTCATCGCGACCTCGCTCTCGCCAAGTGCGTCATCATCCAGTTTTGCGCCGCCCATCATGCCGCCGGGAAGCATCTTCATAATCTCCGCGACGCCGCCCATCTTCTTCATCTGCTGCATCTGATCAAGGAAATCATTGAAGTCGAACTCCGCTTTTTTAATTTTCTTTTCCAGCTCACGGGCCTTCGCCTCGTCATAGTCCGCCTGAACTTTGTCGATCAGCGTCAGCACATCTCCCATGCCGAGAATCCGCGAAGCCATGCGATCGGGATAAAACTGCTCCAGATCGGATAGCTTCTCGCCCATTCCGATATACAGAATCGGCTTTCCCGTAACCGCGCGGATCGAGAGAGCTGCGCCGCCCCGGGTATCGCCGTCGAGCTTCGTGAGAATTACGCCGGTAATCTCAATCCGGGCATTGAAAGTTTCCGCAACATTGACGGCATCCTGTCCGGTCATCGCATCGACGGTGAGGATCGTGTGATCGACGGAGACGGCATCCTTAATCTGCACAAGCTCCTCCATCATGCCCTCGTCGATATGGAGCCGTCCGGCGGTATCAATCATAACAATATTGTTGCCGTTTTTCTTCGCGTGCTCCATCGCCGCCTGAACAATGTCCGCCGGCCGGTGATTCGTTCCCATGGAAAACACGGGAACTCCCTGCTTTTTCGCGTTTATCTCCAGCTGCTCGATTGCGGCCGGACGATAGATATCGCAGGCGACAAGCAGCGGTCTCCTGCCCTTTGCCTTGAATTTCCCGGCGAGCTTTGCCACGGTCGTTGTCTTGCCGGCTCCCTGAAGACCGCACATCATAAGAACCGTAATCTCGTTTGCCGGCTTCAGCGAAAGCTCCGTCGTCTCGTCGCCCATTAGGCGGATCATTTCTTCATTTACGATTTTTATTACCATCTGACCCGGCGTCAGGCTCGAAAGAACTTCCTCGCCGACGGCGCGCTCCTGAACCGAGCTAACAAAGTTTTTGACAACCTTGAAATTGACATCCGCCTCGAGCAGGGCCATCTTTACCTCCCGGAGCGCCGTTTTAACATCGGCCTCCGTAAGCTTTCCCCTGCCGCGGAGATTTTTAAACACATTCTGAAGTTTTTCCGAAAGGCTCTCAAATGCCATGCTTCCACCCCCGCGTACCGCAGGCTCCCCCGCGGCGCTGATTTATATCTTTCCAACAGACCGTTATAATTCTTTTAACAGCTGCTCGGACAAGCCCGCAATCTCCCGGACGCGCTCCAGCGATCCGGTCCGGACGGCCTCCTCCGAAATCTGACGGATATCAGCGATATGCTTCTTAGCACGATCGAACCGCTGCACCAGCCGCAGCTTTTCCTCGTACTCCCGCAGGGCCCGGCTGCAGCGCCTCACCGCGTCGTGCACGCCCTGCCTGCTGATGCCTGCCTCGTCGGCAATTTCTGCCAGCGAAAGATCATTCAGCACATAATCCTCAAAAATTTTCTTTTTATGTCCGCCGAGCAGCTCGCCGTAAAAATCGTACAGAATGGACAGCTCGTATACCTCCCTGAGCCTTTCATCCGGCAAATCCGCCGTGGACGGCACCTGTGCCCGGCAGCGCTCCTTCTCGCCCATCGCGAAGCACCACCTGTAAAGCTTTTTTCTTTACAGGCGATAGTATACGGGATGGAAACTGCTTTGTCAAGAAAAAAATCGTCAAAAAGAAATAAAAAAAATGACAAGCCGCCGGCTGTGCGGTATAATGGCATTGTCATTATTTTCCGAATCGAAACGGGCAGAAAATGAAAAGAGGGAGCTATGAACGATCAGAATTTTAAAGATTACTATAAAATATTGCAGGTTCATTACGACGCCTCCGCAGAGGTGATCCGGGCCGCCTTCGAGAGCCTTTCAAAAACACTGCCGCCCGGCAGCGCGGAACGAGCCGAAGCCGAGGAGGCCTTCCGCACGCTTTCCGACGAGAATTACCGCAGCATTTACCACCGCGCCTGGCTGGAGAATTTTTCGGAGCGCGCGCAGTTTATCCAGCCTGCGCCGAAGCCGTATCACGACACGCCGGAAAATAAGGAGGCATCCGCGGAGCATGTGCTCGACGACTATTTCCGGGCCCTGTTTCTCAAGGACTGGAGCAGCGCTTATTCAAGACTATCCGCTCAGGATCGCACAAATATTTCCCTCCGCGATTTTACGGACTGGCGCACGGCAGTCAGCGGCTGCTATGAAATGCAGGAATACAAAATCCGGTATGTGCGCACGCTCGGCAGTATTAATTTAGAAAATATTTCCTATTTCCATGTAGCAGAATTTGAGACGGATGTCACGGATCTGAACAAAAAAAATCTGGAGATTACAACCGAGACGCTACGAAAATATGTAACCTACGATACGGACTGCTGGAAGGTCTGTCTTGGACTCGGAAATGTCTACGCCCAGACCAGCCAGTACCGGCGGATGAAGCGGGAAAATTTCCAGAACGCGGAACAGGCATTTCTCCTTTCCGCACAGGATCGCACGGACGCCCTGACCGGCCTTCTGAACGAGGACGGCTTTTTCGCCGAGGCGGCGCGCGAAGTGGAGCGCAACCGCCGGTATCACAACCCGTTCACCCTTCTGTCCTTTCAGATACACTGCGGGGACGGCGGACACCGGGAGGCCTGCCTCTGTCATCTGGCCGATACGATCCGCCAGGCCTGCCGTCTGACGGACCTTGCTGCAAGGCTTGACAACAACCAGATTATGTGCCTGCTGGCGGAGACGGACAGGGACAGGGCAGAGGCGGCCGCCCGCAAATTTCTTCAGCTGATCCGCAGCGATCCGCCGGAAAATTACAGCGTCAGCTGCGGGCTTGTCTGCTACAACGGATATTCCTCCCTCTCTGACACCGTACTTGCGTGCTGCCGCATGGCCGGCCTGCCTTCCCACTACTGACCGGCAGAAAACATTTCCGCGGCCAAACGACGGTGTAATGGCATGCCCCGGGTCCGGAATGCCGGAAATTTGAAAAGCAGGGAACGCTGTTTGGCGGTTTCAAAACCGCCAAACAGCGTTCCCTGCTTTTCAAACGGATTCCGAAACAGACCTGTCTCAGATCTCGAAACCGCCCTGCTCCTCCCCGTTGATTACCGGATAATAACGGTTCTCATCAACATTGATATAGAGCTCGATGCTCTTGAACTCCGATTCCTTATTTCCCTTCGCAAGCCATGCTGCCTTTGCATTGTCCAGAAGCTGCTTCGGACTGATCTCGCGGCCGGCATGCTGCACAACAATATAGGTATCCGCGGCCGTCACCTTTCTTGCCGTCTCCGAAGCCTTCTTCTCCGCCTTGGCAGCGGCGTTCTTTGCCGTCTTTTCCACTTTCTCTGCCGCGGCCTTCACGGCGGTTCCGGCCTCCTCAAGTTTTTTCGCAGCAGGCTTTCTTCCCGGCTTCTTCGGCTCGGCTTTCTTTGCCTCCGCCTCCGACGGCATATCTGCGCCGCCCGCCTCCGTCACCTGCTTTGCTTTCTCCTCTGTTTTCTCCTCTGAAGCCTTCTGCGACGCCGAAGTAGCCGGCACCTTCTCATCCTTCGTAACTGCAGTCTTTCTTGGTCTTCCTGCCATAATGGCCTCCCTTTGCAAATGCTTTAAGATCAATTACATGACTGATAATATTACAATTCCTGCGAAAAAGCAAGCAAAATAAGCATATAAAATAAAATCTCCCGTTATCCGTCCCTTAATCGACCGTCAAATCCAGGTATTCTGCACCAACATATCTGACCAGCTCCTCCTGCAAAAGATAGAGCTGCGCACCGCGCACTCCGGCGCTGACGGCAATTTTATCAAATAAAACAGCGGTCTCATCAAAATATGTCGGGAAGTGCTTTTTCATTCCCACCGGTGAACATCCGCCGCGCACATATCCGGTCAGCCCAAGCAGCTCCTTCACATGAACGAGCTCGATTTTTTTGTCTCCGACCGCCTGCGCCGCCTTTTTCAGATCCAGCTCCTGTGCGACCGGAATGCAGAAAACAAGACAGCCCTTTTTTTCGCCGCGCGCAACCAGCGTCTTAAACACCTGTTCCGCCGGCAGACCCGTCTGCTCCGCCACATGTACGCCGGCAAGATTCTCCTCATCCGCCTCATACTCGATCACTTCGTACGGAATTCCGGCCTGCGCAAGCAGGCGCATTGCATTTGTTTTAACCATATCAGTCTCCCCGTCCGCTTTCCCCGCCGCTTTCGCGAAATTCCTCACAGATGGGACGCCGCACCTTTTTGCGCGTAATCTCCACCAGCTGCAGCGGTGTCATATCAACCAGCACCGTGCGGATCGGATCCTGCGCCAGATATTCCCGAAGCCGCGCAAGCAGTTTCTGCCGGTTTTCCTCCTTCTCCATTCCGATAAAATCTGCGATAATAATTCCAGAGAGATTTCGCAGGCGTATCTGACGCGCAATCTCCCCGGCAGCCTCCAGATTAATCTGCAAAAAATGCTCTTCCCTGCGCCCGCGTTCCCTCACCGCCCGTCCCGTGTTGACGTCGACGGAGGTCAGAGCCTCCGTCGGCTCGATCACAAGGCTGGCGCCGCTCTTTAACCATACTCTCGGATTCAGGGCATCCGAGAGATGCCTCTCCAGCGAATACTGGCGCACAAGCGAGCCGCCCTCGCCGCAGAGCGTAAGCGCCGGCCGATAAAGGCCCGCAAGACGCTCGGCAAGCTTAGTGTAAACCGCAGGAATGTCGGTGAGAATTTCACCAATCTGCCCGGCGTAGCTTTCTCTCAGAAATCCAAGCCAGGGCGGCTCCGGCTCTTCCAGCACGGAAAACGCCGCCCGGTGTATTCCGTGTGCCGCAATGCTCTCATAGCGGGCAAGCAGCTCCTGCGCCTCGCAGGCAAGCTCCTCCGCAGAGGCGGCAGCGGCGTTCGTGCGTACGATCCAGCCGAAGTCCTCCCTCAGCAGTCCGGAAAAAAACTCCTTCAGCTCCTCCCGCCGCTTCGTCTCCGTGATTTTTGAGGACACGCCGACCATGGACTTTCCATGCACCAGCACGGCATATTTTCCGGAGAGATTAAAGGCGGCGGTCACGGCGGCCTGCTTGGTCTTGATCGCTTCCCGCTCCACCTGAACGATCAGCATATCCCCCGCGTGAAGCTGCCCGTCGGCATGGGGAGCACCGCAGAGCATGGCCCGCCCGCTGTGCTCCAGAGAGAGATAGCACATCTGCCCTTCCGCAATCTCCACAAAGGCAGCATTTATATTTCTGACAATATTTTTTATTCTTCCGACATAAATTCCGCCCGGGCGCAGCAGACAGCCGGCCGCATCTTCGTCGGCCGTCCACTGCACCGGCCTTTTTCCGTCCCAGAGCACGGATACCAGCTTTCTGCGCAGCATTGTAATCAGCAGCTTATATTCTGTCATCATCCCCGCAGCCCTCCGGCAGAGTATTCACCCGCAGCAGCGGAACAAACTCCCTCCGCCGCTCCCCCGCGTCGATCGCAGCGCGCTCCTGCTCCTGGTTCATATCTTTCAGACTCAGATCGCAGTAGGTCTCCATGCGGTGAAACTGAAGCGCGCTCTCCAGATACGGAAGTCCGTATTTTTTACAGTAAGTCTCCATAATCAGTCCGGGCTTTAGATTGTCCACACTGCCGCTCGCCAGCCGGAAAAACAGGCGCAGCCCGTTCTTGTATCGATCCGCATGACTGAGCCCGGCGTCCGACGCACAAATTTCCTCCGGCGAATTCCCCCAGGCAAAAATCATCGGCTTTAAATCGACCGGACGCGTACCCTTTTTTGCGGCCTTTTGCGCAATGATTTCCGCCTCGCCGAGAAACTCACCCATTTCCCTGCAAAGCCCGGCAAGCCACTCGGAATAAGGTTTGCGAACGCCGTTCTGCTCTGCGTCCATATCCTTTACGGACACCATGTAATCCGCACAGGAGGTCAGGGACATAATGGATTCCTTTTTCTCGTTCGGCTTCCATTGCGGCAGGGCCGCGGCGGCCCGGATAAAAAATCCCTCCGCCATCACGGCGTTCAGGCGGCTTACAATTTCCGGAAGGGGATAATCCGAAAGCAGCTCCGCATCCATATATTCCGCGTCGCTCGTTTCCCCGAGCCCGAGCGGCGCCGCAAAATACAGCAGAGGGTGCGGATTAAAGCCGGCAGAATAGGCCACCTCCAGCCCCGAACGCCGGAACGCCTTCTGAAAATAGCGGACAACATCGAGATGCCCGATAAATTTTGCCGGCCCGTACTTGGAAAACTTGATTCGAACATTCATTCCGCATCCTCCTTCCGCTCCTCATAGCAGACACCGCCGTGAAATACGTTTGCACCGCAGCCCGCGCACGCCTTCCGGCAGTTCGGCGTAACAACTTCCTGAATCCCCTTCTGATATTCGCGCCGGAGAAATTCCTTCGTTACACCCGCATCAATAAAATCCCACGGGAAAATCTCATCCACGCCGCGCTCCCTGCTCGTATAAAAACCGGGGTCGACACCGTTTTTCCGGAAGACCTCTTTCCATACATCATATTTGAAATAATCCGTCCATGCGTCATAGACGCAGCCGGCCCGGTAGGCATCATGGATGGAACGGGAAAGCCGCCGGTCCCCGCGCGCAAAAATGCCTTCCATCACGGAGACATCAGCATCATGCCAGTTGTACCGGATGCTGCGCGCGTTCGGAAGCTCCTTCAGGCGCGCGCTGACAATCCGCTGCTTTGCCAGAAATTCCTCCTCCGTGCTCATCGCAGCCCACTGGAACGGCGTAAACGGCTTCGGGACAAAAAAGGAGGTGCTTGTCACAATCTGCACTTTACCGCTGCGCTCCTCCTTCGGAAGCGAGTAATAAACCCCCGCAATCCGGTCGGACAGCTCTGCAATCTCCCGGATATCCTCCTCCCTTTCCGTGGGAAGCCCAAGCATAAAATAGAGCTTGACCTTGTTCCAGCCGGAGCGGAACGCGTCCGATGCGCCGCGCAGGATATTCTCCTCGCTGAGTCCCTTGTTGATCACGTTGCGCATGCGCTGCGATCCGGCCTCCGGCGCGAAGGTCAGGCTGCTCTTGCGGATATCCTGTACCTTGCTCATCACATCCAGCGCAAACGCGTCAATACGCAGGGACGGCAGGGAAATATTAACCTTCTGGCGATCAAATTCATCGATCAGATAATAGACAAGCTCCGGCAGTTCCTTATAGTCGCTCGAGCTTAAAGAACTCAGGGTGATCTCATCCTGCCCGGTATTCTCGATCATCTTTTTCGCGCGCTCCTTTAAAAACCCGATATCGCGCGCGCGGATCGGGCGGTAAAGCATGCCGGCCTGACAGAAGCGGCAGCCGCGGATGCAGCCGCGCTGGATCTCCAGCACAACGCGATCCTGGATCGGGCGCAGAAACGGCACAATCGGCTTTTCCGGGTAGAAGGTATCGCTCAGGCTCATTTCCACCTGTTTCCGGATCACCGGCTTTGCGGCCGGGTGAACCGGCACAAACGACGCGATCGTCCCGTCCTCGCGGTAAGCCGTCTCATAAAACGAGGGTACGTACATCCCTTCGATTTCCGCCACCCTGGCAAGATAATCCGCGCGCGTGCCGCCGCATTTTCTGTTTTCCAGATAGGCGTCAAGCACCTGACCGTACACCGTTTCGCCCTCGCCGATATAGAAAAAATCGAAGAAATCAGCGATCGGTTCCGGATTGTATGAGCACGGCCCGCCTCCGATCACGATCGGATCATTCTCGCCGCGCTCGGCGGCATACAGCGGAATATGGGACAGATCCAGGATCTGCAGAATATTCGTATAGCACATTTCATACTGGAGCGTGATGCCGAGAAAATCAAAATCCCTTACCGGGTCCTGTGATTCCAGCGCAAACAGCGGAATATCCCGCTCCCTTAAAATCGGATCCAGATCCATCCACGGCGAGTAGACGCGTTCGCACCAGGTATCCTCGCGCCGGTTGAACATATCGTACAGAATCTGTATGCCCAGATGAGACATCCCGACCTCATACACATCGGGGAAGCACATGCAGAATCGGATATCAATCCTGTCCCTGTCCTTCATAACGGAATTGATCTCGCCTCCGATATAGCGGGCGGGCTTCTCTATGCGAAGCAATATATCGTCCGGCAATGCCAGTTTTCTCATTGTTGTACCCCTTTCCCGCGCACTCCCGCTCCTCCTGCAGCGTCCGCACGGCGCCCTAAGCCGGGCTGCTTCTGCGGCTGCCGGGTTCGGCCGGGCCTCAAAACCGCGCGCGTTTCAGGGACATTCTATCATACTTTTGCAGGTTCCGAAAGCTTATCTTGAAAAAAAGGCGCGCGGCAGTTATAATAAACTGGGAAAACTTATTGAAAGGAGGCGCCGGTATGTGGTGTCCAATCTGTAAAAATGAGTATCGGGAAGGGATCGCCTTCTGCCCGGACTGCAAAACGGCTTTGACGGAATCCCTGAGCGAAGAGACGGAGGAAACGGAGCTGCTTGTCAGCCTGGACGAGGAAGCGGATGCAAAAAAACTTGCCGCCTATCTGGAATACTCCGGCATTACGGCACAACTAAAAGAGGATGCACAGAGCGGGGCGTTTTCCGTACTCGTTCCGAAGAGGAAATTAAAGCAGGCGAAAAAAGCATTTTCTGCTTTCTATACAGTGGAGGTAACGGCGGAATATGAGCAGAAGCTGGCAGCGGCACTGGAAAAAAGCAGAAAAACAGACAGCAGCACAGAAGAAATGATCGAACCGGAGCTGTCCGGCAAACCGGATGAAACTCCCGGCGACGGTGTTCCGGAGGGCGGAGACAGATTAACGGAAAAAGAGGATTTTTCAAAAGAGGATTTTTCACAGGAAGAAGACGGTGCAGAAGGCGCGGAGGACGAAAGCTCTGCCGGGGACGCCTCCTCAAAACAGGATGCCCCGGAGGAGGACGAAGTTGAAAAGGCGCTTCTTGAAGCTATCTCCCAGTCTTCCAAGGGCTCCTATGTATCCAGGGCGGAAAAAAGTGCCGACTACCGTTCTTCCGGCGTCACCTTTACCGTGTTCGGCGTCCTGGGCATTATTGTTATGATACTGCACTGGGCCGGGGTATTCCGGTATTTTTCCACGGTTTCCGCCGTTGTTATCTCGGTTCTCTTTTTGGCTTTTCTGGTGATCGGCATCGACAGCTTCCGCCGTGCCGCACGCGCCAAGGAGGAGGCGGTGCAGGAAGAAAATTTTATCAGAGAGCTTACCTGCTGGCTTGAAAAAAACCTGACGCTGGAGAGTCTCTGCGCTGCTGATCAGGAAGGATCCTCGGACGAGGTCAATTTCCTCAACCGGATGTCGGAGTTCAAAGAGATTATCACAAAGCAGTTCGGCGAGCTGGATCCGGGCTTTCTTGATCAGTTCACCGAAGAATATTACAACGAGCACTTTGAAAAACAGAGTTGACATCTGTAAAAAGGACAGAATCCAAAATTCTCAGAATCCGGATTCTGTCCTTTCCGATCCGGCTCATTTGGCCGGGCGCATGCTTTTCACAAGCTTCTCCGCAGCATCGCTGATATTCGGCTGCAGGCTTTCCATCGCATCCGTTACGTTGACGGTGACATGCTCCGAGCCCTCGTACCAGGTATAGATGGCATTGCGGAAGGTAAGACGGCTGATTTCAATATCGGCGGCCTCCTCAAAGGTCAGCCGGATATTTTTCAGTTCAATTTCGTAGTCAAGCCTGACAACATCTCTGGCGCCCAGCCTTACCGTTTCCAGCGAAAAATCGGTTATTTTCGCCGTCTCTGCATGATATACCGATTTCCAGCTGTTCTGCAGCATTTTTCTGGTGTACACCAGCTTCATTGTCCGCTCCAGCTCCTCAAAATCCGGGGCATCCTCCAGCTTGTCCACCATGATCCGGATGTTCGAGGCAGCGGTCAGTTTGTCCGAATTCAGTGCGGAAACGCCGAACAGAACGCTTCCGTCCTCGCCCTCCTCCTCTTTCACCTGATAGGAAGGCGGCAGCTCCAGTTCCCAGCCGGACAGCACCCTTTTCTCCGTTCTGAAATTTTCAAGCGTCACCGTAAGACTCAGCGAATCCGAAGCCAGGACATTCCCCTCATATTTTTTTCGATCCGTCAGCCATTTTTTCATGGCATTCTCGGTTTCAAATGCATAGGCCTTTACCACATATGGCGCACAGCGCGACGCGAGGAAAACGCCGTCTGTGACAGAAGCATTCACCGATACGGCTCCCTTCGGCGTCAGCACCTCATAATAGATGACATTGCTTGTGTTCTTGTCGGTTCCCGCCACCGTTCTACAAGTGTAGTAAAGCTGATAGCCGACCGAGGTGCGGAGCGCGTTCGGACGCACATTTTCCTCGAGCTCCAGCGTCAGTTCCCGGATGTTGTCGCGCACACGCACGCTCGTCTTCAGCGTTCGGACGCTTCCGTCCGGCAGCGCTACCGTACATACTACCGTTGTCTTCCCCGCCCCGGCCGACGCAATCCGGCCGTTTTTATCCACCGTGACTATGGACGGATCCTTCGAGTTCCAGGCAAGGACGGCTCCCTCCGGTATCCCGGAGACAGTCAGCTGTTTTTCCGTTATGCCGCCCTCCTTCAGATACAGAATCACTGCAGTGTCGGAAATTTTCGGTCCGGTTTCCTCCTTCGCCCCGATTAGCTCGGACGCCGCCTCTGCCGGTTCGGCCGCACGGAATTCCTCCGCTTTCTGCTCCGATATGATTTTCCGTATGGCCTGCTCCGCTTCCTCCGCTGCGATTTCTTCCGGCTGCCGGGCTCCGAAGGCTTGTGCATGGGCAGGACAGGCCGCGCCTGCAAAAATCAGGGCGGAAATCAGAAGAAACGCAGGGCGTCCGGTCATCCCCTGTCCGCGGCTCAGCATATTGTTTTTCCGGCTCCGTGCCTCCGTCTCTCCGTCTCCGGACGCCCTGGTTCCCGTTTTTTTGTTTTCCGGAACAGCGTTCTTTTCATTCCCCGTTTTTTCGATCTCCGGTTGTTTGTGTCCCGGTTTTAAAATCTCCAACCGTCTCATAAATTCCTCGCAATTCCGCCGGCCATGCAGCCGGCTCTGACGATATGCACCATCCGATGCAGTTAATAATTTTGTAACAATTCAGCCTGATTATACAAAAAAGCCAGACGTTCCGCAAGCCCTTTCTTGCTTTTTTTACCATTCCGGGCTACAGTTTTCCGCGTTCCGTGCCGATATATAAGGGAGATGGGCAAATCTGCCCTCAATACATAAAGAGGCTGTCATGGGACTGATTCAGCGTTTTAAGAACATCCGCAGCATCAAGGATCTCGTTATTGCGATTGTCGTGCTTGTTGTGGCCAGAGTTATTTTTTCCGTTGTCATGGGTCTGCTCGGCACCGCTCTCCCGATGCTCTCGCTGCTGTGGAAAATTCTCGGCATCGTCTGGAATGTCGTATGCCTGATCTGCATCGTGCTGGCAGTGCTCGGTTTTGTCAAGAGCCTGTAAAGGAGCGTCGGAAAGTACGAAGGATAAGGCGGAACAATCAAAAAATCCGCAAAAAACGGGAGAAGAAACGCAATGTCATTTGATTAAGCGTAAAATCATTAAGTTAAGGAGTAAATCTGCGGATTTGCTCCTTGAAATTCTATCTGCAAATTTTTTATATTAAATTAAGCATTTTATGCTGTCAGATTTTTTGGAGATTTTAGATATTTTTAAAGGGTTATTCAAAGTTGAAGATGCAAAAGGAAATATAAAATATCAGGCTATCTTTACAGGTTGTCAAAACGAATTATCCCCGTTTCTCATAAAGAAAATGATTTGCATGGAAAAATATACCTAATCCTGAATTATTCATGAGCATATAAAAGCACTTAATACTACAAAACCTCAAA
>CAJUMC010000008.1:0-20507 GCA_910587085.1 uncultured Lachnospiraceae bacterium
TTGCCATACTGCTGCGGGAATTCACGGAGCCTCCGCAGAAATCATAACAGAATGCCGCCACTCCATGCTCCGCCAGATACTCCCCAAGCCACTCAAAATCCCTTCCCGAACCGTTGTAGCCGTGGCTGAAAATTACTGCCGGATATTTTTCCTTCCCCTCCGGCTCAATCAGCACTCCATACAGTTCCCGCCTGTTTTCGGGCAGCCTCACTTCCGTCTTTTTCATTGTAATACCTTCCTTCCCGCAGCCGGGTATGCCTCCGGCCGCCTATTTTTTCATGCTAAATTTTATGAAATCTTTTTTTAATCCTTTTATGTAAAATCCTTATTTCCGTTCCGGACCTTCCAGTTCCCTTTTTAATGGGAACCCGCCCTCTCAGGAAAACCGTTTTCCTCAGATAAGAAACATTTCACAGCCAGACGAACCCCTCTGCAGAATTCCCCGAATTCGGAAATATTCTTCCGCATCGGAATATGTACAAAAACCATTTTCATATCCATCCGGTTTTCTCGGATATTCTTCAACCCGCTCCAATACAGATGATTGCAAAACGAAGTTCCCGCATTTTGCGAAATCCTTATTTCCATCCCGCCCTTCCGGAAAGCACCCGCAAGTCTCGCGCAGTCAAATTCCGTTTCCATGGCATCCGCCCCATTTCTTGCCGTCGTCTCAATATAAACTTTATCCCGGATGTTCGGTTTCTGCCCGAAGCTGAATATAAAATGATATTTTCCGGATGAAATCTCCCGGCTCAGCAGCTCCGCGTCCTTCCTCTTATCATTGGGAAGAACCAGTCCCTGCCATCCGGTCTCCTGCAGCAAAAGTTCCGAGGAGGTTCCACGGAACGCAGTAAATAAAAGATTCATTCACGCCTCCCCGATGGTGAGCGTTTCCCCGCACGATAGATAATTCATATCCGTTACCCGGCTGCGCAAATATTCATACGCACGTTTCCCCGTACAATGGCATGTGTAAAAATGCATCCCTGGATACTTTTCCAGCTCTGCGGCAATGTCCCCGAGCAGGATTTCCGGAACCATCTTCCCAAAAATCGGATTCATCAGGTGATATCCGCCAATGCAATATCCCGGCTTTTCGTCCTTTACCTTCTCAAGTATATTCACCACCCCTGCATGGCCGCAGCCCATAATCAGCACTTTCTCCTTTTCCGAAATCAGCAGATTATGCTCATGCAGAAAATTATCACGCCCGTTTTTTGAAAAAAGCTTACCGTTTGCCGGCGAAAAACATTTTCCCGTCTCCGGAACTACGAACAGCTGCAGCTCCTCATCCACAGTATAATCTCCGTCGAGCAGCACAATCTGCCCGCTCTCCTTCCATTTGCTGTTCAGCCCGACCGGAATGGAAAACCACAGGAATTTTGAATAGTGCGGGTCAAATGCTTTCCGCTGCACGTAAATCTTCGCTTTACGGTTAATCTCCAAAAAATGCCCCAGTGCCCCGCCGTGATCCATATGTCCATGCGAGATCACCGCCGTATCCACTTCTTCCAGGCGTATGCCCTTTTTCCGTGCATTTTCGAACAAGATACGGTCAGGTCCTAAATCAAACAGGAGCTTGTGCTTTTTTGTTTCTATGTACAGGGACAATCCATGTGTTGGCTTCAGATCGCAATTTGATTGGTTTTCCACTAAAGCAGTAATCTTCATTTCTATACCCGTGCATACCGCGAGCCCGCTCGCGATACTGCTTCCATTAAGAAGTTTGAAAGTTTACTTCAAACTTGACATCTCCTGTATCTTGCTTTGATACTGCAATACAATTTACCGCATTATCACTCCCGCAGGCTTTTTTCGAAGCTGTCAGGTCTTACCTTCCTTAACAGCACCTTCACAGCTCAAGCCACTTGATAAACGCCGTTTTATCCGCACTGTTGTAACCCGCGTTCCGGTAAAAATTCAATGTACTCTCCTGTTTGGAACCGGTCAGCAGCACCATTTTGTAACAGTGCGCCGTCCCGGCAATTTCTTCCGCATAATGGAGGCATTCTGCCGCATACCCTTTGCCCCGGTAATCCTCATGTGTCACCACATTTTCCACAAAGGCATATGGGCGGACATTCCGCGTCAGGTTCGGGATGATCACGCAGACGCAGGAGGAAACAATCTTCCCGTCCACCTCGCAGACGATCAAATGATGGTTCTCATCTTCCATAATCTGTTTCCATGTCATTTTCAGCCGGTCATTATTCTCCGGAATTTCCTTTTCATGCAAAAATAAATATAACTCAAGGATTTCCGAAAGTTCCTCTGTGCAAGCTTCCCTCACCACCGGGGACATTTTCCCTCCTTCCTCCATATTTTTCACGCCTGCGGGTATCCTTTCCGCCCTTTCCTCTTCAGTATGCTTCTTCTGTGCACCATCCCTCCCGGAATATTTCTCTTCCATATCTTCCCCTCCAACCTGCTTCTTCCCTGTAGCGTTCTCCCCTGCACGCTCCCTCTCCACATCTTCCGGCCCGCCCAAAAATAACGCTGTCCGTGCACTGCTTTCTTCTTTGCCTGTAAAAGGCACAAAATCACCCTCCTGTTACTTCCAGACTGCATTCCATCTGACAATCATAAGGCTCCGCCTCGACATGCTTCGGATTGTACTCCTGCGCCTCGACGCACCCCATCGCCTTGTAAAACGCCTGGGTTTCCACCGCGGAATGCGCCGAAATATAGAGTTTTTTCGCGCCCCTTACCCGCGCCCATTCCTTTGCCGCACAAAAAAGTACCTTTCCAATGCCCTGCCCGCGCATATCCTCCGACACATGGATGCAGGACAGATCAAGATATCTCTGCTCCCCGCCGAACGGCTCCGCTTCAACCGATGCAAACGCTTTCAGGCTGCCGTCTGCAAACGCGGCGTATACAAAGCCGCCCGTGGACAACGTGTCTTTCAGACAGGAAACCAGCGTCTGGTAATCCTCCTCCGACCAGTCGTCAATAAACGGATCGTCCTTAACCACCCACTCGCCGTCCTGCCTCCGCAAGCATTTCGTGACCTTCTGATGCCGTATAAAATCCCGGAACAATTCCCGGTTGATTTCCTCTAAATTTAATTCTCTATACTCAGCCATCGTTTCTTTCCTCCTCCGCTCTTAATTCAAACATTTCCCCATCCAATGATTTTCCCTCCTCCCATGACACCCCTTAAAACGCGCCAAAATATTCCATAATATAACAAAACATGTCAAGTTATCCTATCAAATCATCCTACAAAGGTAAAAATCCACCCAATTTCCGGCAGAGTTTCGTGTATATTTTTTGTAATATTGCATTTTTATTTCTATTTATCCAAATTTTTCCAAATTAATAAATTTTAAAGACAGGTCAAGACAGGATTTCACCTTAAATAGTCTGCCTCCAGCGGGTCAAGCACTTCCGGATTCAACGACACCCAGGCCACCGCAAAGACTATCAAAGACACGGACAAGTCCCCCGGATCTCTGCCATCCCGCAAAAGTTTTACGGTTTTCTCCGCCTGCGCAATATCCTCGTCTTTCAGCGGGTTTCCAAGACGGAGATACTCCGGGAATATACGGAGCATTTTTCGAAAATCGCCGTCCCAGTTCATTCCGCCATTCCCCATAATCTCATGGTTCACCTTCCCTGCAATCCGAATCACCTCGCCCTGGGCAGTCTGTGCCTTCCCCTTAGGCGGAACAAGATAATCCCAAAGCCAGCGAAATGCTTTACTCCCGGAATTTTCCGGCACGCAGATCGGTGATGCACCGTCATGGAATATCTTTTCGTGAACCGGCTTCACATCAAATATTTGATAGAGTTTTTCCAAATTTTCTGTCTGACAGCGCAAAAACTCCATATCTTCGATTCCCCTCTTCACCGTCTGAAAATTTTCTGCCGATTTCAGCAGAAATTCCCGGGCGCGGTCTGTAATTTCAGCTCCATGCCCCAAAAGAATTTCCGTGATTTCCAGGAGTTCTTTATACGGCAAACGGGCTTGGTCAAGTGTCTTTTCCAATGGGGTCAAATATCCCGGCCAATCAATTCTGCCGGATTTCCTGTCGACGGAAACCCCGGCATCCAGCAAGGCGTTCACCGCATTGGTACGCCCATACATAGCCGCAATATGCAGTATTGTAACACCAAAATCATTTGCCACATCCACGTCAGCACCCAGATCAATTAAAAGCTGCACATCCCCGTTCCAGGTGGAAGCATGATGGAAAATGGGCGTTTTCCCGTAATAATCTTTAAAATTGATATCCGCCCCCTGCTCCTTTGCCCAAAAGGCAAATTCCCTTGGCAACGGTGACAGCGAAAAAATATTGGAGCCGTATTTCCCCGTTACCGCATTGGGCTCACACCGCAAAAACTGCTCCTTTGCCGCAGTGATATCCCCATTTTCCAAAAGTGCGCGAATTTCCTTTGGAAGTGTCTTACGCTTCTTTGCCATACTCCCTCCTGAATCCCAGATAAAACCTTTTTTCGTTTCTGCTAAATAGAGGTTTTCTATTTCTATATACAAAAAAACTGACAATCCTGATTTTTCTATTCTATAAATCCAAAACTGACAATCCCAATACTTACGGCCGCATTATTGCATCTGAAAAAATAAGCAGAAATTTTGATTATACGCCGTTCCTGCAAAATATTTTGACAAACTCCTCATACCTCCATCTCATACAACGCCATCGAATTTCCGTTCTCATAATCTATAATATCAACAATCTTAAATCCGGCATTCAGATAGATCTTTCTGATTTTTCTCTCATCCAGCCCCGTGTCCAGCCGGATATATCGGATTCCTTTTTCCATGCAGAGCCTGCGAACCGCCGCGACGATGCTTTTTGTCATTCCACAGTGCGCAAATTCCCTGCGCACGCAAAGCTTGTGGATATAAGCTGCCGCGTACTCCGGCTCATCCGGCCAGTATTCCGAATCGCTCCATTGCAGGATAAACGCGCATACGATTCTCCCCCGGAGCATCCCAATAAAAAAGTTCTCCGGTTTTGCCTCGTCGGATACCAGTTCATCCCTTGTCAGCCATTCCTGCGGCCAGACCCGAAACCCCGCCCCGCGTGCCCATTCGGCGACTTCCTGCATTACGCGGATGGCATCCTCCATTTTATCAGGCACAATTTCTATGGAGTCCGCACTGATCTCTGTGTTTACAGAATATGTTTCCATACATCCCCCTGTTTTCCGATAGCGGATTGCCGGCATTACACCCGCACAAATCCTTCCTTCCACTTCCATTCACCGATCCGGAAACGGCTGACGCACCATTCGGTCCGCCTATACATTTGTTTCATCATCACCATCTCCTGCCTGGCGGCAAGCTCTGTTACAAAGCATTCGCTCTCTACAATATGTATCTCATCCCCCTCCTTGTTTTCGTTCCACCCGTAAACCATATAAACCTCATCCGTATCCATACACGGACAGTTTTCGCTGCTTTCCTTCTCTGCGCCGCAGTTTTTTCTGTTTCCGTTTTCTTTCCTGACCGTTTCCTGCCCCGCTTCACTTCCTTCGCGTGTTTCCACGCTGCTCTCTCTGTTCTCTAAAGTTCTATCTATATATTTACTATCCTTTTTCTTATTATTTTTTTTCTTACTATCATTTTCGCCTTCTTCCCTGCCGCAATTTCCATCACCCAGCACTTTTTTCTCCGCGATCCGGTAACTGCAGGGATAATCCTTAAACCCTTCCACATTCCCCAAATAGTGCTTCGCAACCGCTTCCGCCTCTTTGTATGCCGAAAAAATCCCGATACAAAATTCTTCCTTATAATTATCATAAGATAGTTCTTCATCACACAAAACGAGCAGATATAACATCTTAAACACAGGCTTTTTCCCGGAAATCAGCACCGCCCCGCGCCCGGAAACTGCCCATGCAATCAGCTCCCGCACAAAACCCGGCGTAATCACAAGCGGTGGGGTGCGCTTTCCGAACGGATACCAGTAATACTCCCATTTCCCCGAAGTTTCCCTGCCCTGAAATACCCTGCCCTTGCTGATAACAAAGAAATCGCCGCCCTCCACCCGATAGGACAGCACAAGGCTTTTGTCTGACGAGGAGACGGTCAGCCACGGGGCATCCTCATATTCCACGTCCTCCCGCACCCACCAGACATATTCCTTTTCCTGATATATAATCGTCCTTTTTCCTTTTTTTGAAATTCCCATACAAATCCTTATTGCCGGCCGGCAATTCCCTCATAATTTTGGGAGCTCTCATCGGTTATACTCCTGCCCATGACAACCTCCCCGAAAGAATCATATCAGAAAATTCCCGCTTATGCTAATATCCTCTCGTCCGTGATGATATGTTCAATCCCGCAATGTTCTGCACTTAAATATTCCTTTATAAAACTTGGATAGGCCTTGTATTTATCCAAGTCTTTTATCGGTATCCAGTACATTTCTTCTTTTGCTCCATAAGTATAACTGTCGCTGTGAAGTTCTTGCGTTCCCCTCGGTTTCATCAAAAAATAAAAACTGATCTCATGACAATTTAAGCCTTTCAGCGTACCGCTGCTCTCATTAAAGAAGTTTTCATGAATCACAGCCAGATGATCAACTTCATAGGGTACACCCGTTTCTTCAAAAACTTCCCTCCGCACTGCATCCTCGGCGGTTTCCCCCATATGTACACCGCCGCCAACGGAATATAGATAGTCTTCATTTTGATTACCAACAAAAAGAACACATTCATTCTCTATAATGATTGCCCCTGCACGATACCTGAACCAATTATTTTCCTTTGTAAATCCGCAATCATACATATACTTTTCTCCTTCTCCAATCTGCTGCTTCAGACGCTATTAACGATGTATTGTGTATTGTAGATTTGTAATATTATCATTTCTTTTGCTGCAGCATTTCTTATGCTATATTATTTATTTTTAATAGTATATATTATAATATATTGTTTCTTTTACTATAAATTCTTTTAATAGTAGCACTTTTTTCACTATGGCATTCCTTTTACTCAGGCATATCTTTTACTGTAATAATTCCTTGACAATGATATCTGCGCATTCCGCCGCACTGCACAGACTTGTATCCACTCTCAAACGGTACTCTATATTTTCTGCCATCCGTTCATGCTGCTCATCTGATTGACTTTCATACCTGTCTCCGCGAATAATATTTCTTTTTCTGCAGATATCCAGCGGACAGTATACCTCAACCAGATCCAGGGGATTATCTTTCAGAATTTCCATCAGCTGCTGATAATGAGGCGCTATTTCATCTCTTTCAACCAATATTCCATCAATAAGCACATTTTTACCCATATCGGAATAGAGTTTCGCAGTGTGGTACATCATAATAATTACTTCGCTAAGATATTTCCAATAGTTTTCACGCAAATATTTATCTCCGACCATCTCCTGAAATAAATCATTCGCAACAACATAAAAGAATACATCATCACGCTCCTGAATAGCTTCAACAATTGATGTTTTTCCCGAACTTGTTACTCCGTTCAAAAAAATAATACGTCCCTTTTCCATTCTGTTTCTCCTCAAAATCTGATTTATCAATGTCTCTACAATAAAAAAATATATCACTCAGGCACACTGTTTTCTATCTTTTCTGCATCCTTCTTCTCCAGACAGCATAGCCATCCCGGCCCGGCAACATTTCCGATCAACCTGCTTTGCCCGCCACACAAAAATATATTTGCCCATACATGCGGCAGGCAGAAGTGCGAAGGCACAAAGTGCTTTTGCGCTCATACAACTGTGCCAAAAACAGCATCCGCCTCCTTTTATTACACTTCTTTATCTTTCGTCCGAATCCGCCTTGCCATAAAAATATCCGGCTTCCCCTTCCCGTTGGCATCCGGGATTACCCCGACAATCTGATAGCCAAGCTTCTGGTAAAATTCAAACGGATGTCCTTTTAAATTTTTCACGTTCTGAATTTTATTATAGGTGTCCTCAAACAAATCTGTCTCACCAAGGCTTGTCTGCCCGAACTCGTCATCCGTTCCGAGATAGATGGTAAGCACGCCCCGCTCCGCGCATTCCTTCTCCAGCGCGCGGACAAGCCTTGTGCCGATCCCCCGGTGCCGGCATGCCTTGCGGACAGCGAGCGGGTGCAGCTCCCAGGCGCAGTCATATTGCGGCACCGCACCCACCAGGCCTGCAAGATGCCCGTCCTCCGCCGCCATCAGCAAAATCCTTTCATCCTCGAGATATTCCTCCAGATCCTCCTCCGTATAGTTTCCATAGCAATGCGGAAAAGCCTCCGCCAACAGTTCCGCCGCCTCACGAAGCAATACAATATTATCCTTGTCAAAAAATCTGATTTCCATGAATCTATTATTCTCCTTTTCTTCCATTCCGGCAAGCTAAATATTTATAAATTATTTTATTTATTTATTTTCATTAACCAAACGCCTCAAACGCTGCAACCACCCGTAACATATCGTACTCAAAATTTTCTCTGCCGTACAGATCAAGAAAGCAATCCGTATAATCCTCCGTCCTCAGATTATGCTGCAGCGACCAGAGCGCCCAATACAGATCAATATGCTTATCACCGGCTCCGGCCATTGCCAGATCAATAAAACAGGAAAATCTGCCGTCCTTTACCATAATGTTCGGCAGGCAGAAATCCCCGTGTATCAGGGTATCGCATTTCAGTCGGTGTTTATTTTCCTGCATAATCGCCCACGCTTCCTCCTTCGAGGAAATCGCCTCTTTAAAAGAAATCTTTTCTGCCGGGGCAGCTTCTGCATTCAAAATAATTTTCTCCCCGGAAGATGTCCCTTCCTTCCAAGCGATTTCATCTATTGGGGGCTTCCGAAAACGCGGCATCAGGATGCTGCTGTCATAATTCCCGCTGCCGCTTTTCAGTGCCTTCTCAAAATTCTCATAGGCAGCGGAAACCGGGAGCTCTGCAGCCGGTATGGAGTGAAGCATTTTCATTGCCCCTGCCATCACGCTGCACAGCTGCTCCGGTTTGTCAAGAAAGGCAGTACAATCCTCCCCTTCGGCGGCCTTCGTCAGCATATAATCCCGGTCGCTTCCGCCGTACCACATAACCTTTACACCAAGCCCGTTTTTGTGAAACCAGCCCGTCCTTAATGCCTCACGCATTAAACTCCCCCGCTCCCCAACCTTCAGAAAATAGTCCGGGGAAATATAATAAACCTTCGCTTGCGGACTGGAACTGCTGTCATAAATATCCGCACCTGCCAGATAAGGATGCAGTTCCTCCGGAAAATCCTGAATATTTATTTGAGTTTTTGTCTTTTCCATTATTTACGTTCTTATTCAAATATAACCTCAATGCTGTCTTGCTTTCTACATAAACTTCAATATGTCAACCTGATTGCCATCCTGTGCGCGGTTCCTTTCCCTACATGCGCCTCAATACCCCTTTGGACCAGCCAACCTTCCCGCCCAAAAGCAGATATTTTTTCATATTCCTCTGCAGGCTTGTTGTCTCGGGAAGCTGTTCCAAAACCCGGGCACAGCCGGGAAATACCCAGTCCATAACCGCCGTGCTCTCCTCGTCGGTTTCCGTAATCTCAAACATATCCTGAAATTGCAGGATGTTGGAGTCCTCCTTTAACAGCTTGTGCAGCGCCGGGGACAGGAGCCACGATTCACAGCAAAGCGGAAGTCCGCTGCACTCCGGGAAATACTTCCCGCAGAATTCATGGTACCGGGCCAGCGAGTCCATAACGGACGGTTTGGACAAATCCGCATCGGAAGGGATATGGATAAAAACCCGGTCTTCACAGAATTCATACTCCAGCGCCCCAAGCCTATATTCCCTCATGGAAAGCTGGCGCGGAAACCACCATCCCCAGACAAAACGGTACGTTCCATGTATTCTATAATGCTCATTTAAAAAGCGGGTGCAGAATTTCATGGTATCATCAAAGATATCGGTACAAATCCCGCGCTTCTGGTATTCGTCAAAAACTTTACACGCAATATCAAGCTCCTCCCAAAGCATTCCAAACCCATCCGGGTCTTCCCCAACAAAATCTTTGATTTTCTCCTCCAGTTCCTTCATTACCCCGATATCTGCAATCAGGTTCTCTATTTTCAACAAAAAACTTCCCCTGCGTGTTTTCCCGTATTCCGACAGTGCTTCGACCACCTGCTCCGGCAGGCCGAGCCGCTGATACAGCTCATTATGTTCCACAGGCATACTCCTTTCTGCATCTTTTCTCTTAACGGATGCAAACGGACATTATTTTGTCCCCCTTTAAGCTCAATAAAGACTCATAATCACGCCTCTGTTTTTCTTTACCATCCGGTCATAAAAATCCCGCAGCACCAAAAACACCGCCCGCAGTTCACACTTGAGCTCTTCCTTGTCTTCCCTGAGCCAAATATGCGGATAGATTCCCTCCCGTTCAAAATGCTCCGGCGAAAATGCCTCAAGTGCTGCTTCCAGATCGAACTCATTCAAAGCCGCAAGAATCTGCGGCAGCCGCTCCGGAGAAATGTAACTGACAAAATACGCTCCTTCATCGGAATATGCCTGTCCGCCGACCACCGCCTCGCTCAGCAGATTTTCGGAAACCGGGCTGCATGCGCCGGCGCCTGTCAGCAGACAGTGGAGCCCGTCCCACATTTTATCCAGATAACAGACTTCACCCTTTGCTTCCACTTCCGATAATATGTACACTTCCGGTTCCTCGGGGAGACTGTTTCCGCAGCCGGATAAATTATCCTCCTTCGGGGATTCCTCCCCGCATCTGGCAATCATCCGCTCAATGCTCGCACTGTCCGCCTCCTTGTAGCTGAGATACATTCCCATGTTTTATCCTCCTTACATGATATATTTTATATGACCGGCATTCTTCGGTTAAAAGAACTTTCCGCTCCGAATAAACACAAACAGCGCCTCTTAATTCCAAGGGGCGGTACGGGATACCGGCAAAAAATTTACAAATCTGCGCAAAGCTGGATCCAGCATTAATCAGCTGGTTTGATTTTCTCAAACCCGTTTTTCCAGATGGCTTCCTCCGCTTCTGCCAGCAGCCTGCTGCCGATCCCCTGCCTGCGGTATGGCTGGTCAACACAGAGCATCAGTATCGTGCCCCGGTTCACGACCGCCGCGCCAATCAGGCAGTTCTTCGAATCCCTTTCCGCAAATACGGCATTGCCTTCATGTCCCAGAATCCGCAGAACGGATGAGCGTTCCCTCACAATGAGGGGGAAATTTCTCTCAAACAAATCCGCCAGTTCCTGACCCTTATCAGCTCTCCCTCCACTCCACAACATCCCGCATCTCCTTTCTCGGCCTTGCCTGCGGCGCTTCCGCCGCGTATCCGACTGCAAGCGCTGCAAACAATTCTCCTTCGGCGCCCAGCCATTCATCCAGCTCCTTCTGCGCAAAAAATGTATCACAGATCCACAGGCTGCCAAGCCCTAAATCTGTTGCTGTCAGAATCATATTTTCAATCGCTGCCCCGATGGACTGCGTATTGCAGATTTCCGCAATCCGGTCTTCCTCCGAGCAGCAGCTTTTGTCCTTATGCCCCGTCACACCCCTAAATTTTTCTGCCAGGGGATTGATAATAAAAATTACGACCGGCGCGTGCTTCATAATGCTGAATGAGTATTCCGCGCCGTCCAGATGGCAGGCGCTCTCCGGAAGAAACGGCTCCCGCTTTTCCCGCTCAAGCCCCGCGGCAAGCGCGGCAAGCATCCCTTCCTTCGCTCCTCCCGTTACAACAACAAATCTCCACGGCTGGCGGTTTTTCGCGGAGGGCGCTAGAATTCCCGCTTTAATAATTTCTTCGACCATACAGCGCGGCACGGGCTTGTCCTGATATTTCCGGATGCTGCGCCGGTCAGTGATTGCCTGAATCATAATATTTTTTTCCTTTCTGATTTTTTTATATCTGCAAGTCCCACAAAGTCATCTGTGCATTCTGTGCCTTATCCTCGAACTTGTGCAGATATTCGAAAATCCGGTCGTTGTCATGAACCATCCCACATCTGCCGCAGGTTTCATGGAAAAGCTGCATCAGTGCCTTGTTGTTCGGGCTGTCTATTATATATTGGTTTCCGTATATCCGGATGTATCTCTCCTTTATTCCCGGAAACAGACGGTCTAGCTGTGCATAAAAATATTCCCGGTTCCCTTCGCGAAGCGTCAGCCCCATCGAAAAGCAGATCACCCCGTAAACTCCCGCCTCGCTGCACATACGAAGAATTCCGGAAATATTTTCCCGCGTGTCGTTTAAAAACGGCAGAATGGGGGAGAGCCACACAACCGTAGGGATTCCCGCCGCCTGAAATTCCTTCAATGCCGCAAGGCGCTCGCCCGTTGTGCTGACATTCGGTTCAATCTTTCTGCACAGTTCCTCGTCGAAGGTCGTCAGCGTCATCTGTACGACTGCCTTTGTCTTTCGGTTGATCTTTTGCAGAAGGTCGATGTCCCGCAGCACCCGGCAGGATTTTGTGTGTACTGTCACCCCAAAGCCGTACCGGTCAATCAGCTCAAGTGCTTTCCTAGTATTGCCGATCTCCATTTCCAGAGGCAGGTACGGGTCTGTCATAGCCCCCGTACCGATCATGCATTTGCGGCGCTTACGCTTCAGCGCGTGTTCCAGCAGCTCTATGGCATTTTCCTTGACTTCGATATCCGTAAAATCATGCTCGATATGGTAGCATCTGCTGCGGGAATCGCAGTAGATACAGCCGTGCTGACAGCCGCGGTACAGATTCATACCATTCTGCGACGACAGGATTCCCTTCGCTTTTACGTAGTGCATGGGCTCCCCCTCCAATTCCCTGCCTGTTCTTCCCTGCGCAAAAAGTTTTCTTTGGAAACCGATTCTTACAGCCTACATCCCCCGCCTTCCCTTACATGCACGAAAGGCTTCTGTAACAGACCTCTAATTAATCGTTTCCTTAAAGCTCCGCCAGCTCTTCCACGGACAGAAAACTTCCTTGCAACTGCCAGGCTTAAACCATCGGACATAAACAATCCGTTTATAAAGCATTAAACAGAAGCCGTCAGGCATAAAACAAAAGGCATAGAATACCCGGAATAATATCTTTCCCCTTTAAAATTTGACCGCTTCTTACCGCGGCCATATCTTTTCCCTTACCGCAGAATCTTCCGGTGCGATTTCAGCTTTTTCAGCGCCCACTCATAATGGCTGGACATGTTCGAAACAAAGTAGGAGCCCAGCGCATTATCGCCGCACCATGCAAATACCCCGCGCGAAAAAAGCTCCTCCTGGGAAAACCGCTCGATCAGCGCCATCATTTTATTGTGGGATTCCTGCAGCGATCTTTTTGCTTCTGCAAGCGTTGTATTCTGGTGCTTTTCCCAGAATTCCATGTTCATGTCGCCATACGTGCGCCAGTTGTAAGGGTCCGGGAGGAGCGGTTTGTTCTCCCCCCTTTCGTTCGCCGCAACCCAGTTCAATACAAGATTATGCCATTCATTTAAATGGATCAGCACATCGCGCAGGTTTTTGTCGCGGCTCCAGTGCCGCTCCTTTTTTGAGGGAATTCCCGAAAAGTCAAAGGTTGTCGATAATTCCCTGTCGGTCATGGAGGTGATAAAATTGTTCAGTTCCTCAAATTTTTCTGCTGCTGCCTGAAGCAATTCCGGTTTGTTCACAGGTCTTGCCATGTCTTTTCCCCTTTTCCATATTATTTTCCGCATTACCTGCTGAAAAACTCCGGCTCATACGGTGCAACCCGGCCGCCTTCCGCAGACTTATGCGCGATTCGCACCCGTTTCTGCCGGTCCGGCAGTCTGTGGTGCTCCTCTGATCCAAGCATAGCATACAATACCTGACAAAGCATGTCAGGTTTTATCCGGAATTTTTCTTTGCAGGTTACTTCCTGAGCTGCCGGCTGGCATCTGCTCAATCCTTTTCCTGACCGTTCCTTCTGTACCTGCAAATACAGATCGCACATTATCTCTCTTTTACTTTTTATACTCTTCTCTTTTTTACTTCTTATGTTCTTTACTCTCTACTTTTTATGCTCTTCTCTCTTTACTTCTTATGCTCTTTGTATTTTTCATACATCGCCATCACCTTCTGCGCCAGAAGCTCCCGTAGATGCACCGGTTCCACCACCTCCACCTGCGTTCCGAAGGAAAGCAGGAAGGAGAGCACCCATTCATCCACGGGCATCGGCGTTGCCACAAGAAAATCCCCATTTTCCATACGCGTTACCTGGCTCTCCTCGAATTCGTCGAACACCCGGTAAGCCATCCCGCGCGGAAAACGCAGCCGCACCAGAGGCGGTTCCCATTCTGCCAGCAGGCTTTCCCCGCTCCCGCCGGCCCCATGTTTATTTTTCTGCCCCAAAGCGGAAGATATTTTTTTGTCCGGCTCACCCTCGCCAGGCAATGCAGATTTCATTGTGTTTTTCCGTTTTAGTTCACCAGCCGGCACAGCCCGTTTTTTGTTTTCCGGCTTCAGCCCGGAAGGCGCCGCCCCTGCCCCTTCCGCTGTTTTCTGCCCCCATCCTGCGGGCGGCGTAAACCGCTCCTCCAGCAACTCCCACTTTAAAATCCGGTTCAGCTTAAACAGCCGAAAATCATTTTTATCCGAACACCACGCCTTTAAATACCACGCCCTCGACTTGTAAGATAACCGAAGCGGCCAAACTGTGCGCACACTCTCCTCTCCGTCCGTACCCGCATAGGCAATCCGCACGCACCTTCGGTAAATTACTGCGCGTTTCAGCAGTTCAAATTTCTCATTGTCCCGCGCTTTTCCGCCCCATCTAGAAAAATCAACCTCATACCATTCCTCCGACGAAACCTGAAACAGAGCCGACAGCTTCTGCAAAAGCGCCGCGTCGTAGGCCCCTGCTGCCGAAAGGCTCTGCAGCGCCGATAACAGTTCCTTCCTCTCCTCCTCCGACAACAGCTCGCGGCTTAAAACATAATCCTCCATCAGCCGCACACCGCCATTCCTTCCCCGCTCCGCAAACACGGGGATTCCCGCGGCGCTCAGGGCATCCAGATCCCGGTAGATTGTCCGCTCGGATACCTCAAGCTTTTCTGCAAGTTCCGGGATGGCGGTCTGCCCCTTCGCCAGAAGATGATAAACAATCCGGAACAATCTTCCTTCCCGCACCGGGCATCCCCCTCCCTTCCCGCAGAACTACAGCAAATTCCCCGCTTTAGGCTCCCACGTACAAAACTCTGATGAAAATTCCATCCCGATCCGGTGATAAAACTCCTGCTGCGACAGCGCGACTGCTCTTTTTGCCCCAAGCTTTTTAGCGCGGGAAATGGCCTCATAGATCACTGCCCTGCCAAGCCCCAGCCCCCGGCAGCGCGGGATCGTCACAACCGGCTCGATATATGCCGTTTCGCCCTTTATATACCACAGGCCGCAATGTGCGCAATATTCGGTTTCCTCCATGGCAAACACCTTAAGCGCCCCGTCCGCGTGCGGCGCCAGCACAAACGTATCCGGATCAAGGGGCTGCGGCAGCCCCTCGTCTTCATGGTCAAAGCCTTTGTGCAGCACGAGCTGGCATTTCCATAAGTCAAAGCCAAGCTCCATGCCGCCGACCTTATAACCCTCAGGAATATTGTAATGCGAATCTCTGTCAAGTGCAATCTGCAAAACATGATCGTTCGTATATTTTTTCTCAAATTCCATTTCGCGGAGGACTTCACACAGGGAAGCATCCACTCAAACCGCCCCAGTGAAAATGCTCATTAAAACCGCGGTCCGAAGCAAGACCATTCCCATGCTTTCTTATCCGAAAAACAGGAATTACTATCCGAAAAACAGAAATTAATTTCCAAATGCCCTTATCAGCAACTCTTCCACGACCTCCCTGCCGCGCAGCGCCTTAAGCCAGCGCACCGGAATCCCGTCCTCCCCGTACACAATCCCCGCAAGCCCGCCAGCAACGCACGCCGTTGTATCCGTGTCGTCACCAAGCATCACCGCCTGTTTTACGGCTTCCTCGTAGCTTTCTGCCCTTGCGAGAATCATAAACGCGCTGCGCAGACAGTCCACCACGTACCCGGAACCCTTCCCCTGCCACGGCTGCTCCGGCCGCACGCTCCACTCCAGTTCCTTCTCGTGATCCGGCATTTCCCGGTAAAGCTCCCGTAAAACCCGCACCGCCTCCGCGAGCGCCGGAGCACATTCCTGCCCCGCAGCAAGATACCGCGCGGCAAGGCAGTACAGCGCGCAGCACACCTGATTGCAGGGGTTGCCGTGGGTGATCCGGCACTGGTCATGCGCTGCAAGCACCAGCTCTCTGTCCGTCCCTCCATGCCAAAGCGCAAGCGGCAGCGTCCGCATCAAAGCGCCGTTTCCCTTGCCGTCCGGGCGCAGAATACCGCACTTTCGCGGTTCAAGCCCCGACCGGTACGCAGTAAGCGCCTCCCCGGTCTGGATGCCGACATCAAATACCTCACCGTCCACCGCCCATTTCCCTTCCTCATACCATGCAAGCAGTCTGTCCGAAAAATCTTTCAGACAAAAACGCCCGCATTCCGTCAGGCTGTCAAGCAGGCAGAGCGCCTGCGCACCGTCGTCCGACCAGGTCCCTGGAAGCACACTGCGGTGCGCTCTGGGAAACCCTTCCGGCGGAGTCATCTCGATCTCGGGATACGTGGGTATCTCATCGGCGGAATGAAATTCGTAGGGAACGCCCAGAGCATCGCCGATCAGCAGACCGTATAAGCCTCCGCGGATTCTGTTTTGCTGTTGAATTTTCTGCATTATACTGCTGCCTTTCTTTATCATTAAGTTTTATTTACATTAAGTTTTATTTATATTAAGATTTATTTATATTAATACTCTATTTACATAAAACTTTTTTCATTTCTTCTGATCTGTTATCCCGCCAAGCGCCATAAATCCTGATCAGACGCTTTCACCGCTTTCTTCTTAATTCTGCCTACTTCTTTACTGCTCTTGTCGCGATAAATGTAGGAATATTATGTTCATGCAGATTCCCGGCTCCGTTCGTATCGTCATATAGATCCGTCAGCTCAAAACCAGCCTTTAACTGTCCTCCGATCTGCTCCGCAACGGTATGGGAAAACTGAATCCCGTCATTGTTCTTTATGCATTCCTGATACAGTGCTTCATCCTTTAACGGGTTGAACGGCAGCGTATGGACAATCTCTGCCTCCTTATCGTCAAAAACATAATTAAATCCGATATCCAGCCCGCAGAGCAGGATACCGCCCTTTTTCAGCACCCGGCAGCATTCCTTAAAAATCGGTTCTACCTTCTCCACATAGCAGTTTGAAACCGGATGGAAGATCAGGTCAAATTCCCCGTCCTGAAATGGCAGAGGCTTCGTCATGTCCCCCCGAATCACCTCCACCGAATATCCTTCCCGTTCTGCAACCATGCGTTCGCTCCCGCACTGCTGCTCCGAATAATCAAGCACCGTGCAGGATGCGCCCAGCGCCCAGTCAATCATAATCAAATCGCCTGGCAGATACGCAATTGCAAAATCCGTACAAGTTTCTCCTCCGCGATTTTTTCTGCTCTCCATTTATACCGGGATTTACCGCAGCTTCCTTGACAGATACAGCACCAGATCATCATCGTTGCAGCAATTCTCATGCTGACCGCAGATCCTGTTCCTGTACCATACCCCGCTCCCGTCCGGGATATAGCCGCGCCGCACATACATGCGCTGAGCGCTCCCGTAGCCGCTGTGCAGGCCGACGCCCAGATAGACCGTATCCGCATACTCAGCCGCCGTTCTTTCCGCCGCATCCATCAGCCTGCTCCCGATGCCGCGTTTCTGATATTTTTCCAGCACTCCGAAATCCACGATTTCCGGATAACCAAGCCCGGCAAATGCCCCCTGTTTCGAGTCCGGATAAACACAGATATATCCGGCGACTTCCCCGCGGTATTCTGCCGCCATCACAACGGCTCTTCCCTCCGCCTGATCCTTCAGACGCATAAGATATTTGTCAAGCCGTCCCTCGCTGTTCCAGCCCTGAGCAATCTCGCCGTCCGTAATAACCTGCGCGTCGCCCTCCTGCAGATTGCGTATCAGAACCTCGTTATCCTGATAATAAATCATGCTGCTCTCCTCTGACATTTTCACTGTTTTCCCCATTATATACCTGTTTTGCATATACTTTTCACAGCGGAAATAATCCTTTCCATATCTCCGGTCACCTTGTTCTGCCCTTCCGGCTGATACAAATGCGCAAAGAGCGCTCCGAGATTTTCTTCAAAATTCTCCGGAAGAATTGCGCAGCTGCTTCTGCACAGCTGAATCAGCCGCTTTTCGCCGGGGTGCGTTTTTTCGTTCAGGGCAAACAGCAGATCAAAATATGATGCCATAAACTCCGCAACTCTGTGATTGATGCTGATCAGATCCTTTCGGCGGACAGCTTTCTCGATCTGCGTTTTGTACGCCGGCAGGGAGGAATCCAGGAGGCGCAGCTGCCGCTCAATAATGGCCTGCTTGAGCTTCTGCGGATAAGGAACATCAAACCGTTCCCTGGCCGCCTGAAGTCTTCCTGCTTTATCACAGATAATCCTGCAGTGAAGCAGATTATGCCACATACAGGTAGTATAAGCGTTTGAAGGCTGACCGTTTTCCACAACCCTTTCCAAGCCGCTGCAGAAATCATCCAGATCCCGGTACAGAATATCAATATCAATCCCGCTGTTTAAAACACAGTTGTCCTCGTATTCCCAGAAATGGTTGCCGATCTCCATATAGCTGCAATACCCCGCAAGCATCCTTCTGCGCAGTTCCTCGTCAATGGGTGCTGTAACATAGACATACACATCATAATCCGATTTTTCATCGTAAACCTTGCCCGCTCTCGAGCCTCCGAGGGCAATCGCCTCAACACGATCCAGCTCAGCCAGCCTCTTAAAAATCATATCCGGCATAATCCTCCCTTCCTTTCTTAACAGCTAAAATCCTGTCCTTTCTCAACAGCCATAATCCAAGTCGATATTTCTGTAATGTTGCCCTGCAGCTTTTTACATTGAAACTCTGCCGCTTTTTTCATTGAAACACTGCGGCTTTTTTCACTGAAATTTTACAGCTTTTTCATTGAAACCCTTTGGCTTTTTACAGTGAAACCGCCTGTATCTCCGCCAGCGCCATCTCCGCGTCGCGCTCCGGGTTCAGCCGGCGGATATCCTCTGCGGTCAGTTTCCCGCCGCTGTACACCTTGTCCGCTGCCTCAAGATCAATATCGGTCTCATAGTAATATTTCGCCCACTCCGCCCATTCCTCCGCGTTCTTGCAGATACAACCGAGCAGAAAATCCTTCCCGCCATCATCGCCCTCCGTAATATTCTGCTTCCAGCATGCTGACGCATAATCATACCACATATAAAAGGTCATATATTCTTTCTGTTCCCCATCCTTATAAATCTCCAGAAAATTCTCCGGCACTCCGGCGTAGGTTCCGGCAAAAAAACCGTCATCCCATTCGTCCGCGCCAAACTGGTTCAAATCATTCTCATGGTCAAAACCGCGGATAAAAACACCGTTTTTCTCAAAGAAAATGTCCATCTCGTCGCCGGAGCCGTTGCTGAAGCTGTAAGCTTCTCTTTCGGATGAATATTTCTGTACCCGGCGCAGCCAGGCATCCTCCCTGGAATTCATAATAATATCGAGAACCGCCATACATTTTAACTGTCGGGACAATTCCTGCGGGGATAAATACTCTGTGGTTACAGCGATTATATTCCGTTTCATGGTTTCCTCCCATACGCTTTATCATTTTTCAGCTCTATATACATCTCAGCTTTACTTCCCCCGCCTTTTCCCGCTGACTTCCTCCACTGTCAGTTTCAGCACGGCGGTCTGCGGCACGACCGCCTTATTGTACGGAAAATCCTCCTGGCGGTAATGCTGCATCAATGCGCGCAGGGCATCTTCCTTTTCCTTTCCGGAAACAATCTCAATCCTGCCCCTCCCGACCACACTTTCATAATTCATCGCACAGTTCCCGGATACTTCATCCATAACCAGCCCATGCCCGCAATCCATCTCAAAACCGGCACGGTTGTCCTTTGCAATTAATTCATATTTCCGTCCCTCATCTGCCCCGTGAAAATACAGAACAACCTGTCCGCCGTCCGTTTTCATGCCGAAGTTCAGCGGTAATATGTAAGGATAGCCGCTTTCCGCATCATTAAAAGCCAGACGGCATACATCACATTTCTCCATCACTTCGAAAATTTCGTTTTTGTTGCTGATTTCCCTGTCACTGCGTCTCATAAAACACTTCTCCCTAACGGATTTTTTCAGTTTCCTGATGCTGTGCCCCGCCCCAAAGGCTCCCGGCCGTTTTATCACTTTATCCGGCAGCCCTGCTGAAACTCTGCTCCCTGCTGATCCCGCCCTGCCGTCCCGTCCAAACGCACCGCTCTTACCGCCACATACGAATTCATATATTGATCAAACAGCCCGCCGCCGTCGCAGTCCTCAAACATATCCGTCAGCATAAAACCTTCCTTCATCAGCCCGCCGAGCTGTTCGGTGAGCGTGTGGCTGAATGCGAGCGGCATGCCGTTTTCCTGCTTTGCCTGTATCTGCTCCC
>CAJUMC010000008.1:20607-90345 GCA_910587085.1 uncultured Lachnospiraceae bacterium
GTGTGGCTGAATGCGAGCGGCATGCCGTTTTCCTGCTTTGCCTGTATCTGCTCCCGCGTCAGATCGCACAGCGGCAGAATATCCTCGATATAGCAGTTGGATACCGGGTGAAAAATCATATCAAAGGAATTGTCCGGAAACGGCAGGGGTTTTGCCATATCTGCACGAACTATGCTGATTTTATAATTCTCCCGCAAGCTTTGGAAACCATTCCCGCGGAACCGTTTTTACGCCTGCAAGTGTAACGTCAAGCGCACCATTTTTCGCCGCGATATACTCTTCACGGCTGATTGCCGCGGACTTGTCCGCAAGACATTCGTTGATATTATCCCAGATACCTGCGTTAAAACTTATGTAATCTATATTTTTCATAGAATCTTGCCTCATATTTCTTAATATTATCGTTTGATAAACCCCATATTTACAAGACTTTTCTTTTAAGAGTTTTTTCTTGCTCCATACAGCAATTATAATTATAAATTTGTTTCTGCGTTTAAAGATATAAATAAATATTACATAGCTTATATATACCTAAAACTTATTTCAAAATCATTCTTTTCTATATAACTTTTACATTTACTGTACACGGCTTCGAAAATAAATAACATTCCCGTCCGGGTCATAAAAACTCATATTGACCGCTCCCCACGGTCTTTTAGTCGGTTTTTCAATGATTTTAACCCCCATCGCAAGCAGCCGCTCATATTCAGAATCAATATCTTCCACCGTAAATGCAAGAGTTATATTCGGATTCCGGGTATTCTGACTGCTGTCATTTCCCTTCGAACCATCGTTATAAATTGTAAACTGTGTTTCCTCCGCCAGCAAAGTCTGATGGATTTCATCATTGCTTCCGTTCTCAATTCCGAACAATGTTTTGTAAAAATCCGCAAGGGATACAACATCATTTGTAATCAAACACACTTCCCCTATTTTCATGTATGCCTCCTGTCCTTAATCCTTCACAATCTGCGTTCCATCACAAGATACACGGGCTTCCCCTTTGGAAACCGCTCCCCCGTTTCCGCAAAACCGTTTTTCCTCCGGAACGCACTGCTCTGCGGATTTCCCTCATCCACGGCAAGCCGGACTCCGCGGTATCCAAGGCTTGCAAAATACGGCAGACACCCCTGAATGATAGATGTTCCGATTCCCCTTCCGGAAACGGCACTCTCCGCCATAAAGAAGCCGATATATACGACATTCTCCTGTCACCGTTTTCACCATTCTCCTGTCACAATCTTCCTGTCCTTATAGTAATACTCCCTGTCGTGTTCATTGATCTCGCGCATCACCCTGCACGGATTCCCGACCGCAACGACATTCGCAGGAATATCCTTTGTCACTACACTCCCCGCACCGATCACCGTGTTGTCTCCGATCGTCACACCCGGCATAATAACTGCACCCGCACCGAGCCAGCAGTTTCTTCCGATATGCACCGGCATATTGTACTGGTACACCTGTTCGCGCAGCTTTGGCAGAATCGGGTGCCCTGCCGTGGCGATGGTGACATTCGGCCCTATCATGGTATAATCGCCGATATAGATATGCGTATCATCCACGCAGGTCAGGTGATAATTCGCGTAGACCATTTTCCCGAAATGGCAGTGATGCCCGCCGAAATTCGAATAGAACGGAGCTTCGATATACACGCCCTCCCCGCAGTCCGCGAGCATCTCCTTGAGCATTTTTGTCCGTTTCTCCGCCTCGGATGGTTTTGTCCGGTTATACTCACACAGCAGGTCCTGATAAACCACCTGCTCCTTCATGATCTCCTCGTCGTTCGGAAGATAAAGCTCCCCCGTATGCAGCTTTTCCTGCATTCCGCCTGCTTCCTCCGTCTTCTGCTTTGTCAGCCGTTTCATAAAGAAATGCTCCGAAAATCCGTCTTCGCGGTGCTCATACCTTCCAACCTCCTCAAAGCCGCAGGCTTTATAAAAATCCCTGCCCTGCCAGTTAAAGGTATCCAGCCGGATGGTATCCGCCCCCAGTGCCAGAGCACGGCGCTCCACCTCCGCCATCAGCATGGTTCCGATTCCCCGCCTGCGGTATTCCTCGTCCACAAAGACCGTGCCGACATAAAGGATATGGAACGCTGACATATAGCCGATTGCGCCCGCGATCAATCTGCCGTCCTTTGCGATGCCGACCGCAGCACCGCCGTTTAAGCGGTACGAGATGTATTGAACATCGTACTGGTCGAGTCTGTTTTCGATTTCCTCCCTGCCCGCTTCATCGAGGGAAATAATCTCAAAGTCTGTATTTTCCTTTCTCTGGATTTCATTGCTTCCGCCACCGCACTGCCCGTTCGGTGTCCCGGCCTCTTTTGCTGTGCAAACCTCCGCCGCATCTGCGGACGATCCATCCTCATGGCAGCATGCACCGATCTCCTTCGCATTCGCAGACAGCGTCTTTCCCCGTCCGTCCTCCGGAACATCCGTGTAAACCTCCTCTGCGTCCGCAGGAAGCATCCTCACATGCCTGAAGTACGAAAAGCTGTTTTCCGCCTCCGTCTGATTATACTCATAGCCAAGCCCCGCACCGACCTCCTTCGCCGTCCGGTCAAAGAGGGCACACATGCGGACTGCTGCCTCCCACGCTTCTTTTACATCGCAGGAAAACCATGTGGAAAGATACTCAGTCCAGTCTTTTTCCGGCAGCCAGCGGTTCATATATTTTCCGGATTTCCCGACGGAAACCGACCAGTCCGTAATCAGCCCAACTTTCCATGACAACAGCTTTTCAAGCTGTATGCGCACAACATGGTTTACCATATGCTGCACATAGGTCATCTCCCCGCGCCAAAGCCCTTTTGCAACATTGTTCAGGCACCACCAGAATTCATTGCAGGCACAAATATATTCCTCCTGTGCCGGCTTTTTTACAAAATATCCCGAATCGTTGGATTCCGGAACCTCGGGCAGGATTCCGTCCTTGTCGAGCAGAATTTTGCGCAGGGTATCATCAAAAATCCCCTCCTGCGCGTTCGCGATGGTTTCCACATGCAGGTCGATCCGGTTCCCGTCAGCGAACTGCATCAGCCAGCCGTAAGATTTTGCAGGATCAACTCCTTCATCCGGAAAAAACTCCGCAAATTCGTCCGGGCGCTGCATATACAGGATTTTTCCGAACATGCGCTCCGTCCAGTCCCGGTCTTTTCTAAAGCTTTCGGTTTCACGCACAACATAACCCACATCATAATCCTGAAAAATATCCCGGGGTGCATTCGGGTTCGTCCGCGAACCGTCTATGTAGACTGCGCGGATGCGCTCGTCCTCCTCCGCCACCTTTAAAATCAGATCATACATTTCCTGCTCGGTTCTCATGTCAGTCCTCCTTCTGCAATATATTTATGGTTAATCTCCTTACAGCCGGTAAGGAATTATTTCTCTTTTCAATTAAGCCGAATTGCCCGCCAAATGATTATAAAACTGCGGATACCATAATCGCCGTTGTAAAAGAAACATCATCCGGGATTTTATGCTCTCTTTCACCGGATGCCCTGCGGACAGCGCTGTCCCACTGCACAGACCCAGTTCGGCAGAGCCATCCGCGGATTTTCCTTCCAGTCATACATTCGGTCCACCTCTTCCCTGCTCACGCGCATTCCACGGATGATATCCTCTGTTTTGACCCAAAACGGAAGGTCATAATTTTTCTCCGCAAACATTTCTTCTATGTGGAGCAGCCGTAATCCCGCATCTGCCGCCGCATTCAGAATATCCTGAAGCCGCCATTCATAAGTAATGGTGTATTCATCCTCAAACGGCCCGGTATGGTTATATGGCTTCACCACCTTCAAATCCTCACGAGACGGGCGCATGATCGGATGCACCTCATAGAGTATGGAAAAGCCGCCCGGCTTCAGCACGCGGTGTATATTCCGGTACATGGCCGGCAGGTCGTTCAGCCAGACGTGAACGCCGTTGGAAGTGTAGACCAGGTCATATTCCCCATCCGCAATGCCGCCAAGCTTCATGGTATCCTCGCATACAAACTCAATCGAACGGTAGATACCTTCCTGTTTCGCAATTCTTTCGGCATTTTTCAGCTGATTCTCTGAAATATCGCAGGAGGTAACGGCCGCGCCCAGCAGGGCGAACGCGAAAACGGCATGGTTGTCGCCGCTCGACGGGACACAGACCCGCTTTCCTTTCAAATCAGGCAGATACTTCCGAATCAGCTCCTAGGTCGTTTTGTGAAACGCTTTTGACGGGTTATCCAAAACCGGCCGGAGAAGTTGTTCCGAATGATTCAGCTTTGACCAGCTGTCCGCATAGTCATTCCAGTTTTGTTTATTCTTTTCCACAACCATTTTATTTGTTATACTCCTTTGTTAATAAATTTTCTTTATATAATTATTTTTTATTAATAATTCTCCTTTATATAATTTTTCTTTTATAATAACAGCAATAATATATGTATTGTTAAAGCCTGCCGTTTCCACAGGCAGGCAAACCTGTTACCGAAAGAACTCTATAATTTCCTCCGCACTTACCGGCTGCATATTATTTGCATCAACCCCCACGTCATATCGCAGGATCCCTTTTCTGCGGTTTTCAATATTATAATCTTTGTGATTGTGCTGATGACCATGAAGTGCGATCACACCCTTTCCATAGCCGTTCCATTCCATGATAGGATAATGAAATAATATAAAACGCTGATTCAGGTACGTGATTTCCATATAATCCCGGATGGAGCAGAACAACGACGATTGAAATTTTTCACTGTCCGCAAAATCATCATGGTTTCCCCGGATAAGATATTTTCTGCCCTTCAGTGAATACAGGCACGCAGATGCCATCTCGGCCCCTTTCATCGTAAAATCACCTAGAATATATACCTCATCCTGACTGGATACTTTGTTGTTCCATTTTTGTATCAACGCTTTATTCATTTCTTCCGCATTATGAAAAGGTCTTTGTGTATGACGGATGATTTTATCATGATAAAAATGTAAATCCGCTGTGAAATATACCATTAAAATTCCCCCTTACACATTGTGACCATGCAGATCGCAACCCTCTCTCCTGATTATTTTACCGCATCCGCTTCACAAACACCACATCCTGATTTTTCGCCCTGCACCCGGAAGCCTTTTTATAGCCGTTCCTCCTGTAAAAATCCTCTGCCGTATCCGTTGTTAAAATACTGGTATAAATTCCGTTTTCTTTCAAATAATTTTCCGCCATGGATAACAGCGCCGAGCCATGTCCCTTTCCCCGGTATTGCCCCGCGATAAAAAACTCCCTGACAAAACCGCAGGTTTCTTCAAAAAAACTGCTCGAAAACACAATCGGCTGAAACAGGATAAATCCGATGGGCGAACCGTCCTGTGCGGTTCTTAAAAATGCGGCATTCCCGCCCTCCTCGTTCATCTCCCGAAAAAGACCCGCCCAGTTTTTTACCGGAATGCCAAGCTCCATAAAATACGCCCGGAAAGCATCCTGGAAGCGGGTGTCCGAAAAGTCGGAAAGCATTTCGTCCCGAAAAAATTCCTCCCCGCTTTCCTTGTTAAAATAATACATAAGATTTAGACAATCCGGCAAGTATTCTGCAATATACCTGGTATCCTCAAAACCCGCTGACCCAAATAGTTTCAGCGCCGGAGTATTTTCCCTGTTTACACAGACTTCGACGCAGTTATACTTTTGTTCCAGTTTAAGTTCTGAAAGAATATGCCTGAGACTCTCAGCACCATATCCCCGATTTTGGAAATCCTTTCCGATCATAAACTGCTGAAGGTCATAGCATGCAGGCTCTTCGTCCATATCCTTCACCAGCGCAATTCCGACAGGCTGTCCGTCCGCCGTAATCCCGATTACCCTCGCCCGGTTTTCCCGGTAAGCGTAGCCTCTCGCGATAATCCCTTTCGCACTGTCAAGAAAGCCCTTTTGTTCTTCCCCTACACGCAGGCGCTCAAAATCCAAAAAATTATCCCCGTTCACTTCAACCAGACTGACCACCGCAATCCCCCCTTTCCTGTCGGCATAGTACTTAAGAGCAAGAGCTGCTTTATATCTCCATATATAAATTTAATTTCTCATTCCTGTCTTGAAGTTCATCTTTCACTTCTTATCTGCAAATTCGTATTTCTTTTTCTATCTGCAGATTCATCTTATTTCTTATCCGCAAGTTCGTATTTCCTTTTCCACCTGCAAGTTCATCTTTCATTTCTTATCTGCAAGTTCGTATTTCCTTTTCCACCTGCAAGTTCATCTTTCATTTCTTATCTGCAAGTTCGTATTTCCTTTTCCACCTGCAAGTTCATCTTTCACTTCTTATCTGCAAGTTCGTATTTCCTTTTCTATCTGCAAGTTCATCTTTCACCTCTTATCTGCAATTTCGTATTTCTTTTTCTATCTGCAGATTCATCTCTCACTTCTTATCTGCAATTTCGTATTTCTTTTTCTATCTGCAGATTCATCTCTCATTTCTTATCTGCAAGTTCATCTTTTCATTTTTAATCTGCAATTTTGGCTTCCCATTTCTCATCTGAAAATTCATTTCTCCACTTCCGTCTACAAATTCTTCCAATCCCCGTAATTCATCTGGTAATCAAGCAAATCTGCCTTCCCCTCCTTTTTTAGTTTATTCTCAGGCACATTGTAGCGCCTAATATTACTGCGATCCATATAAACCATATACGCCCCTTTCAGACGCTTCATCGCAAGCAGGACTTCCGCTATCTTTGTACCGGAAAGCTTGTCCGCCGCCAGGGTAAAACCCAGGTACTCAACAGCAGAGTCTTTTAAACCGTTAATATTTTCTAATTTATGCATTTCATAAACATTCAGAGCAAAAATATTTGGAAGCCTACGGAAATCAGGCAGTGCCTCCACACCCGGAAGGCCGTTCAGATACAGCTTTCTAAGCCCCTCCGCCTGTTCCAGAAAGGATAAATCCTTTCGTTTTTTGATGCCGTTCAATTCCAGCTCCCGCAGACGACCCGTAAAAAACGCCGGAAAAGTTTCATCCACCACACAGTTTGCCGACAGGTTTTCCAGGGCCTCGCAATGGATTCCGGAAAAATCAACGGGAAGCGCCAGATACATCACAAGCTTTTTCAAACGATGCAGCTCATTCACACCGGTAATATCCGTGAAATCCCCCCGCAAAAACAATTCTTCCACTTCCGGATAATCGGAGAGAAATGCAAGGTCCGTCTTTTTGTTTGCATATATCCGCAGGGAGCGGACTCTGTCCGGTGCAAGCCCGTTCAGCTCCGCAACCGTTTCCTTTTTTCCGATGTTTATTTCTCCGTCCATACGCCCGCCTCCAATTTAAATATTCTATCCGATATACTTTCAAAGCTGCTGCGGTCTGCCGCAGCATCCATCCGGCAGCCTTCTCAATTCGACCCAAGACAAAACTCTCCCGCGCGAAGCCTTTCTGCAATGCATTCCGCGCTCTCCTGCACGGTCTGAAGGCTTGTGTCCACAGCATGCGCCTCAAATTCCCCAAGGTCGGCAAACATGCGCCACAGCCTGGACACAACCGCAGCATCCAGCGGAAAGCATGCCCGCTGCTCCCTTTCTGCAGCCCGCTGCACCGTAACCTGCTCGCCCGGCCGCAGGACGATATAACGCACGTCAATCCCTTCTCCCGCCATATTTTGCCACGGCTTTAAAAACCAGGGACCGATCACCCCGTCCACATAGACCTCATATCCGCCTTCCGCATAGCTTCTGGCACTTGCCGCAATGACCTCTGCTACGGTTTCATTCTGGTCGCCTGCCTCCTCAAGCCACGGTGCTATATAGCCCCTTTTGATATACTGGTAAAAATCGTCCGTGTGAAGATGAACGGCAAGCCGGGACGGGGCGTTTTCCGTCAGTATTCCTGCGGTGCTGGTTTTTCCCGTTCCTGTCGCCCCGGAAATGATGATAATCTTATTTGTCATATTTTTTCCCCTCCTGTCCGCCGGCATGAGATCTGTCAGTATTCTGCCATATCGTTCCTGCATGATGTCCCCGGCGGATGATCACAATTCATATAAGAAACTTTCCTGCTCACGGTTGAGCTCTAGGAAATGAAATCTTATGAAATTTGTCCTCCCTCCTGGTCGAGCTCTCGGAAATGAAATCTGAATGTTTTTTCCTTGTTTTTGCTACTTATAATTCTCTCATCAATCCTCCGAACTACACTATTAGTGTATGCAGTAAAATATTTTAACCAAAATCCGCGAGCTGTTGGATTAAAACTTTCAAAATCCACTTCAAGTTTGGTATAGCCTTCTCTTTTCAACACAGTTATAGTATAATTAATTAAATTTTGATATAATCCTTTATCCCTGTATTCCGGCAGGCAGTATGCACCTCTGATATGACGAGATACCGATTTTCTCCTTATCCATCCTTATACATGGTGCTAGCACCATGTATAAATAACATTAACAAGGAAAATATCAATTCGTTGTCCTCCGCCACTCTAATCAACAAATTGGAATTTACCTAACTGTTACAATATGTTTTATCCCGTCTCATTTAATTCCAAACAGTTACTCGCGATACCACCGTGGTATGGTATTCTCCATGTTGTCAAACATGTCCAGCACGCTTTTGTTAAGAGCCATAACTGAATTAAGCTCATTTGGAGCCCAATACTTAGCCCAAACAATAGAAGTGATAGCACTTGTGGCAAAATACAGTGCAAATAACTTCCAGAATTCTTCTGGTACTTGATTCTCAAAATATCCGTCAATCTGCCCTTTTGCAAACATGGGATATTCAATGCCGATTCGATTGAACTCATACCAAGGGTCTCCGATATTATCAAAGTCTACCGTGTGCCAGTCAATGACCCACAGTTTTCCCGCGTTGATAATTAGGTTTCCCATGTGATAATCACCATGATGATAGCACAGCGGACGAGATTTCAGAAGATATTTATTCTCTTCGATAAACCGCAGAATTCTTTCATCTCCTACAAAAGAAATTCCTTCCTGAAGGAATGCTTCCAATCTCGGTTTAATGACTTCAAAATATCGTTCATACCAATTTTTTGCAGTATCAACCTTGGGAGAGTTTTCATGTATCTTTCGGAGAATACTGCCCGCCTGTACACCATAAGCATACTGTTCACAGTAGGGTGCGTTAGGGAGAACTTTTTCCGCTTCCTTTCCCACTACCCAGGAAAGCAGAGTATAAACCTTTGCGTCTTCATCGCATTTTTCAAAGGCAATACACCTCGGTACAGTAAGAGATGCTTGATTCAAATGGTTCAGATAATCGTATTCATTCTTTTTTCGTTTATATTCAGTAATATCGGCACTTCGTAGAAGGTATGCCTGACCCCCCTTTTCTACACGATACTTTTTATCGCCAGACATTCCTTTTGAAATTTCCGACACTTTATCAAATTGTGATAGAAAAGAATTTTTCATGATGTATGCTCCTTCATTTTCTGCTATGTTATCTGTCAATCAAATTCAAATTTGTCCATTTCATTATATCACTTCCGTTCCTCATTTACCACCAAAATATAGGGTGCAGCAACCACCGCGCCCCACATTTATTATCGTTCTAACGATTTCTCTATTTTCCACTTCTGCCCTTTCAAATCATTCTGCTTCTCATACAGATTATTGCGCTCTTTGCAGAGTTCTTTCATGCGCTCCAACTGCGCCCGCACTCCCTCCCGGCAATCCGGCTCTATCTTTTTATATTCCCCGGTCAGATTGCGGATTGTATTGTTGTTTTCCTTTATCTGTTCCGACAAACATACCCAATCTATCAGATTTTGCACTTCCTTGTCCGTTTCGTAAAGGTTTGTATCTCCTCACGGACAGTAAACCGGCGCTGGTATAATATCTGTCGATATTATACCATAACAATAAAATTTTTTAATTGAATTTGCAGATATATTCAACGGATTCCTTGATTTTTTTGTTGTTTTTTTCTTCGGATCCCCTCCCGTATCGACATATCAAACGCAGGCCCGCTTTTCTTTGCTGTACGGCAGAAGCCGGAAGTTCATAATCATAACTACGCTTGCCAACTTCTGCAATCCGTGATAAACTAGCCGTAATTCAATCTGCTCAGGGTTACCAATCATTGCAAGGCACTTTAAAGCCAAGCAGTACAAAAACCAATAATAATTATACAGAGATTTTATATAAATATACAAATTTTTCAACAAATTAAAATTATGAAATACGTAATTTGCCTATAAGGAGCATACATATAATGAATACATTGCAGCTTACACGCAAAAATATTCTCAGGGCGGTATGGTTTCTGTACGCTTCCATCAGCATCCTGATCTGTCTGCCGCAGTTCGATCATATGATTTCGAAAGATTTTGATTCTGTTTCCCATTACCTCCCGCTGAACGACGGCTGGGAGGTTACTGTGAATAATACCGTTACCCGCGATGTTTCCCTGGAAGATTTCCGCTTCCGGAATATCCGGAGCAATGCACAGATTATGATGCAGCGCACCCTCCCGGAAACTTTCGGGATGGTGGAACCGGTATTGCGCATGCACATCCGCCACACTGCCGTCGAAATTTTTATTGACGGGATATCCGTATTTTCCTATGGACTGGACCGGATATCAGAGAACAAAAGCGTCGGCAGCGGCTTTCAGTTTATCAATTTCCCAAATGACTATGCAGGAAAAACAATCCAGATCCGTTTTTATCCCTCCGAAAACAAAGTATTTACCAAACTCGACCCCATACGGATCTATGAATGGGAAAATGTCTACCGCGCCCTTATGACAGAAAACCGCGTCCCGTTCTTTTTCGGCACTTTTCTAGTAATTTTCGGGCTTGCCACCATCTGCATCACGGTGTTTGCCCTGGCATTTTCCACAAAATTTATCCGGCTGCTCTGCGTATCCCTGTTTGCACTCTGCATGGGACTCTGGACGATATGCTATTACAAGACCATTCAGGTATTTTCCATCCCGCTGTACTCGGTATCCTTTCTGGAATACCTTGGTCTCTACCTTGCACCGATATCGCTTTTCCTCTATATACGCGAGGATGTCGCCAAACTGCGCCGCAGGTTTATCAAGAGGCTGTACCAGGTTCTTATGGCCGCGCTGATCGTCTGCGTCCCGGCAATGTTTATCCTGCACGGTCTGGATATCACGCACCTGCCGGTCACGCTAAAGTACATGCAGCTTCTGATTATCTGCTGCCTGCTCTATTTCATCACCATCGTGCTGATGAACCTTTTGACGGGAAAAAATCTTGGAAAAATGAGCCGCATCTTCCTTGTCGGGATGCTGATCATCGGCGCCTGCGTCGGCTATGACCTCGCTGCCTATATTCTGAACCGCTATACCGGAAATATTGCACTTTCGCTCAAAGGGCTGACCTGCGTCGGAATTATGATCTTTATTTTCATCCTGATCGCGTCTTTCTATATTGACCTGACCAGAAAGATGATGCAGGAAACGGAACGGAATTCTCTGATCAAAAGCGCGTACACGGACGAGCTGACCCAGCTCCACAACCGCCGCTTCTGCGTGGAATACATGCGGAAGCTGGAGACGGAAAAGGCACCGGATTACGCCATTTTCTGTTTTGATGTCAACAATCTTAAGACGATGAACGATACCTTCGGGCATACGGTCGGCGATGTCCTGATCCGGAACGCTGCCGCTGTGATCGCGGAAACCTTTGAGGCGAACGGCATAGTCGCAAGGGTGGGCGGGGATGAGTTCATAGCAGTTCTCGGGCATTGCAATGCGGAACAGGCTGCCGCCCTAGCGGAGGAATTCCGCGCCAATCTGGACTGGCGGAACAGGGAAACTTCGGAAGAGCCCATCTCCATTGCCTGCGGCTATGCCACCGCCCCGGAAATCGCGGTATTAAAGGCTGACGCCGGAAAAGAGCCCCCGCACGGCGGGGCACCGCAGACGGATATCGAGAAAATCTATCAGCTTGCGGACGACCGCATGTACGAAAACAAGAAAGCAATCAAGGCAGCGGCGGCGCCATGTCCTTAAACCATGGCTTACCCTGAAACTGCGCCGCTCCTTAAATTACGCCGCTCCCTTTACTGCGCCGCTTCCTTAAAATTACGCCGCTTCCTTAAACTATGCCACTTCCTTAAACTGTGCCATATACAGCTCGTAGTACGCGCCCTTCTTTTCAATCAGCTCCTTCGCGCTGCCCTGCTCCACGATTCCGCCCTTGTCGATAACAAAAATCCGGTCGGCTTTCTGTATCGTAGAGAGCCGGTGCGCAATGACAAAGGAGGTTCTTCCCGCAAGCAGCGCGTCGATGCCCTTCTGCACCAGACGCTCAGTGTGCGTGTCGATGCTCGAGGTCGCCTCATCCAGAATCAGGATTTTCGGCATGGAAAGCATGGTGCGCGCAAAGGCCAGGAGCTGGCGCTGTCCGATGGAAAGCCCCGCTCCGCGCTCTTTCAGCTCGGTATCATAACCCTTCTCCATCTTCATAATAAACTCGTGCGCGTTCACCATCTTCGCCGCTTCCATAATTTCTTCGTCCGTCGCATCAAGCCTGCCGTAACGGATATTGTCTTTTATCGTGCCGGAAAACAGGAAATTTTCCTGCGTCATAATGCCCATCTGCTGCCGCAGGCTCTCAATCGACACCTCCCTGATATCATGCCCGTCAATATAGACCGCGCCGCCCGTCACATCGTAAAAGCGGCTGATCAGGTTGACAATCGTTGTCTTTCCCGCACCCGTCGGCCCGACCAGCGCAATCGTTTCGCCCGGACGGATCTGAAAGCTTACATTGTTCAGCACCTGCGTATCCTTGTCATAGGCAAAGGATACATTCTTAAATTCCACCTCGCCCCGCACTTCCGGAAGCTCTGCCACGCCGTCACGGTCAGCAATCTCCGGCTGCGTGTCAAGAATCTCAAAAATACGCTCTGCGCCCGCAATGTTCGTAATCAGCTGATTGTAGAAATTGCTCAGGTTCATAATCGGGTTCCAGAACATGGAAATATAGGTTCCGAACGCCATCAGCGTTCCGACCGGAGCCGCCTGTGTGCCGAGCATTTTCACACCGACATAATACATGCACAGCGTCCCAAGCCCCCAGCAGAAATCTACCACCGGCCCGAATGCGTCCGCAAAGCGGCAGGCATTCACAAAGGAACCGCAGTGCTCGGAAAGCAGTTCATCAAAGGTTTCCTCTGTTTCATCCTCCGCGGAAAAGCTCTGGATCACGCGCATGCCCGACACATCCTCATGGATAAAGGCATTCAGGTTCGAACTTTTCTTGCGGTGGATCTGCCAGCGCGCATGGGATTTCGTCTGCACAATCAGCACGCCGATAATCATCAGCGGCAGCGAGCTCATCGCCGCCAGTGCGAGTTTCCAATTTTTTACAGCCATGATCAGGACAACCGCACAGACGGTTATAAAATCCGGGATCAGGGTGGTCACGCTGTTGGAGAGCACATCCTTTAAAGAATTTACGTCCCCGATGATGCGCGCGAGAATTTTCCCGGTCGGGCGGCTGTCAAAAAACGAAAAACTTAGCGTCTGGATATGTTCATAGAGTTCATTGCGGATTTTCACAAGCACATCATTCGACATTCTCGCCATCAGATACATGCGCAGCTTGATCAGCAAAATCATCGCAACGTTCATAACAAGCGCCGCTGCACCGAGCTTTAAAAGCCCCTCAATATCATTGTTTTTGATATTTACATTGATTGCACGCTCAATAATCAGCGGGTTGATCAGGCTGATGCCCACCGTAAGGAGCATAATGAAAATAACAAACGCAATCATTTTTCTGTACGACAGCAGGTAGCGGAACAGACGCAGAAGCGTCACGGTCTTGCCTGCCGTTTTTAAAGTTTCGTCCTCGCGGACGGTATTCACTGCCATAATAACCTCGTTTCCGCAGGGATGGTGGAGAACGGTCTTCCTTCTTCCATCTTCCTGCTTATATTTCTGCAAAAATCCATTTAGCTCTTATGCAAAGGATTGCATCCGGGTAAATCACGCCCCCTGCACGTTTAACTGTGCAAGCGTTTCGCCGTACTGCGCCATATAAGTGTCATAATACAGCCCCTTTATCTCAAGCAGCTCCTCGTGCGTGCCGCGCTCCGCAATGCCCCCGTCCTGCAGCACAATAATCTCATCCGCATGGCGGACCGCCGAAATCCGGTGGGCAATAACGATTTTGGTCGTGCCCTCAAACCCGAGAAGATTTTCCTGAATCTGATGCTCGGTTTCCATATCAAGCGCCGAAGTGGAATCATCCAGCACAAGAATCGGGGACTTTTTAGCGAATGCGCGCGCCATACTGATGCGCTGCTTCTGTCCGCCGGACAAACCGACCCCGCGCTCTCCGATCTGCGTTTCGTACTGCTCTTCCATATTCTCAATAAAATCTTTTGCCTGCGCGCGCTCCAGCGCCCTCCGTACAAGGTCATTGTGCGTGCTCGCACGCTTTCCAAGCTTTACGTTGGAATTGATCGTGTCGGAGAACAGGAAAACATCCTGCATTACCGGGGAAATGCTTTTGCGCAGCTGCCGCAGCGTCAGATCGCGGATCGGCACGCCGTCGAGCCTTATTTCACCCTCCCCCACATCGTAAAACCGCTGCAGGAGCGTGATGATCGAGGATTTCCCGGAGCCGGTTGCCCCCATAATGCCGATGGTTCTGCCCGCCGGCAGGTCAAAGGAAATATCCTTTAAGATTTCCTTGCCGTCCAGACCGAACGATACATGGTCGAAGGTTACGCGCCCCGAAACCTCCGGCAGCACCACCGGGTCTTCCTTTTCCGTAATCATCGTCTTCTCGTTGTAAATCTTTTTCAGCTTCTTATTTGAAGCAACCGCCGAGGCGAACGAGTTTGACAGCCAGCCGAGCATTTCCATCGGCCAGATAATATTGTTCGCATACTCCGTAAAGGCAGCAAGCTCGCCGAGCGAAATCTCGCCCTGAATCTTTAAGTAGCCGCCGTAAATAATAACAAAAATCGGCAGCAGCCTTGTAATAAACTGCACTAGCGGCTGATAGCGGATAAATACCTTGCTCTGGCGCATGTTCAGCTCGTAGTAGCGCTTGTTGTGGGAGAGAAATTTTGTGATTTCATGCCTTTCCCTGGCAAACGCCTTGACCGTGCGCACTCCCGCCAGATTTTCCTGCGCCACGGTATTTAATTTCGCATTCTCGTCCGAAATTTCCTCGTAAACCTTGTCGAGCTTTTTCTCCATCAGAATCGCAAGCAGCGCGACAAACGGCATCATAACAAGCGGCATAACCGCCAGCTTAACGCTGATATGGAGCATGCAGTAAATAACGATGACCGTGTGGAAGATCACCTCCAAAATCAGCATGCCGATAAAGCCGACCGCGCTCCAGATATTGTCGATATCATCCTTGACGCGCGACATCAGCTCACCCGTATTGGTATTGTCAAAATAGTTGATCGAGAGCTTCTGGATATGCCGGAACAAATTCCGCCGCATATTCATGCCGATCTTCGCCCCGACATAATCAAAAGTAAACTCCTTTGTGTATCCGAATACACAGCGCCCCACACCGATCAGGAAGATCGTAAGCAGCAGCGGCATCAAAAGATCAACCGCGCCCTCCCCGATCACATCGTCCACAATCCGTCTGGTTACCTGCGGCGCAAGCATATCCAGTCCCACCTGCAGCAAAAGGCACACAATTGCAAACAGATAGGCGTACCAGTAGTGCAGAATATAGCTTGACAGCTTCTTCATAACCTTCCTCCGTTATTCTCAATTCTTTTTTGTTTCCGGCAGAAACAAAAACAGGAAACCACCCGATCCGCATCCGGTCCGCCCAGCGGTTCCATCCGGTCCGTTCCTTTATGTTTCTGCGCTTTGCAGCATGATGCGGAGCTTGTTCCCCATCCGTCACATAAAACATAAGGCTGACTTTTCTTACCACGATTTTTTATTCCGGAAATCCTGACACAGCCCTCACAGGCAGGGCGGTCGTGATTTCTCCGGCAGACCGCTGCAGCGCGCCGGAGTTTTAGAATCTGCCGTACACTCTCCTTCAAAAGGCGGAACGTTTTACCGCTGTCTGTATGCGCATTCCTATTCCTGATCGCGCGCATGCAAGCCGAATCGGCGCTTATCTCTGCGCCCGTTCCCGTATACAGCAAAAAAGCCGTGGTAAGATTACCACGGCTTCATAAAAGACAATACAAGATCTATTTATGAAAACATGAGTCCGGTAACCTTACATGATCTTTCTGCATCAAGTACAGATACGTACTTACCAAATCCAAACCCCGAGATCATTGCTGATCCACAGAATCCGAAACTTGCAAACAGCACTGTAAATCTCATCATGTAGGCTACCTCCTTTCTCCTGCTACGACAGAACGTGCGATCCTGCCATAACTGTTAAATCCATCCTTAAGTGACAATTGCATTATACGCCGCCATGCGCCGACCGTCAAGAAGATATTTAGAAAATTTATGTTGCAGCGGCCCCTTTGCCCGGCCTCCGTATACCGCGCAGCGGCGGCGGCAGAAGACGTATGTCTTGCCTGTCCCTTCGCCGGGCCGGCTCCGCGGCATAAAACTGCCGTAAAAATATTATATGGCAATATTCACGGGACTGTGTTATGATTCTGGCATATCCGCCCGAAGGAGAACAAAAATGAAAATTTTAATCTGCGACGACAGCCCCAGAGATCTTGCAGGTATGAAAGAGCTTCTGGAAAAATACTGCGAAAGCCGCGCCTGCCCGGCGCCGGAGTTAGAGCAGACTTCCGACTCCGCCGCCCTGTACCGCCGGATTCAGAACGGGGAGCAGTGGGACGTATACATACTGGATATCCTTATGTCCGAAAAGACAGGAATCGACATTGGCGGTCTGCTGCACCGTACCGGTGCGCAGAGTCCGATTATCTATGTTACCTCCTCCGATGATTTTGCTCTGGCCGCCTACGGCGTGCATGCCGTGAGGTATCTGTTAAAGCCGGTCAGGGAAGAACAATTTTTTGAAGCGCTGGACTATGTACTGCCCCGCCCCGGGAAAAAAAGCGGCGCCGTCTACGAGGTCAAGACAAAAGAAGGGCTGGTCGCCGTGCCCTGTTCCCGCATTGAATATGTAGAAAACAGCACCCGCATGCTCAATGTGTGTCTGGCGGACGGGAGGAGCATAAAGAGCATTTTTATCCGGAAATCCTTTGACGAGGAGATCCGGGGGCTCACGGATGATCCGGCCTTTCTGCAGGTTCACAAATCCTTTCTTGTCAATATGAATTATGTGGACAGACTGGCGCAGGGAAATATCACCATGGAGAGCGGCAGATGCATTCCCGTCAGCAAGGCGAGAGCCGCAGAGGTAAAAAAGAAATATCTGATGTTTGTCTCGCAGCAGTACCAGTAGGGGGAACAGAAAATGGCATACTACAAAAACATATCCTATCTGATCAGCCATGTTTTCCTGATGCTGTATATCTATCTCTTTATTGCCTCCCGTTATTCCGGTAAAAAAACAGCGGGAATCTGCGCCTCCTCCTTCAGTGCGCTCTGTTCTCTTGACCTGCTCAAGCTGAACCTGTTTCCGGACAGTCAGCTGTGCTATTTCGTCGTAACTCTGCTGCAGATCATTGTCACGCAGTTTACCGGATTTTTTATATCCAAAAAGCGGGACAGCCGTGCTGTTTTCGCCGGACTCAGCGCATCCAGCTATGTAATTGCCGGAAGCGTCGTGTCAACCGTCCTGTATTTATGGACAAAAAACATGCCCTTCTCTCTCGCCGGAGGCGCCGCAACGCACGCGGTTATTCTGCTGGTGCTTTACACAAGGATACGTAATATCTGGCTCAATTATCAGAATAAAGAGTCCATGAAAAGCTGGTGGGAGCTGTGCCTGATCCCGGTATTTTTCTACTGCAGCTTTTCCTTCCTCGCATTTTGCCCCTTCTCCCTGGACGACCACCCGCAAAACATTCCGGGCGTAATGCTTTTTATTATTACAATGTTTATCTCCTATGTGGTTGTGCTGCGGTATGTGGCAAGCGAATCCCAGCGGACCGAAATCGGCTGGAAAAACATAATATATGAGTCCTACATTAAGGGTCTGGAAAACCAGTATGCTCTGATCGAACAATCCGAAAAAAACTTAAGAATTCTGAGGCATGACATGAGGCATTATTCCGGCATGATCGACTCTCTGCTGGACCAGGGAGAGTACGGCGAAATCAAAAAGATCACGGCGCACATCCATTCCGTGGCGGACGCAAACCGCGTGACAAGATACTGTGAAAATCTGGTCGTCAACACCGTACTCTCCTGCATGATGGAGCAGGCGCAGGCACACGGCGTCGAGGTCCATTCCGATATCCATATCGCCGGGAAGCTTCCCGTCAACAGCTATGAACTTGCCATGGTAACGGCAAATCTTTTTGAGAACTCACTTGACTGTGCCAGGAATCTGGATAAGAAAGAACGGTTCACCGATCTTAAAATCCGCTGCGAAGAAGATCATCTGCTGATTCATATAAAAAACAGATATCATGATGAAATTCTGTTTGACCCCGAAACCGGGCTTCCCAAAAGCGTACGGGGAGCAAATCATGGTCTTGGCATGCAGAGCGTTCAGGCCTTCTCGGACAAAATCGGCGGGAATTTCAGCTGCTGCTGTGAGGACGGCCTGTTCCACGCCGTGCTGTTTGCGAAATTTGCGAAATATCCGGCTGTTTTGTGAAGAAATAGCAGCCGGAATTTTCCCGGAGTATGCTATACTGAAATTAAATGCCGGGCCGGGCGGAAGGCAGCAGCTTTCTCCGGGGCCTTCGTTATTCTGCTTTGAAAAGAGCCCTCCGGCAAGCTTTCCAAAATTACAGGGGGAAGTTATCCATGCAGAAAATTTTTGTAAAATATACGGTAATTATCATTACGGGAGCCGTTTTTCTCATTCTCTTCATCAATTTTCTGTTCAGCTGGCGCATGCTGGAAAGCCAGCAGGCCGGCGCATTCCGGGCAAAAATCGAGCAGATCATACATACGCTGGAGAACAACAAGGCGGAGCTGGCCCTGATGAACGAGAATCTGGACGAGGATTATCTTACCAGGGCAAAGGCTGCCGCATACGTGCTGGATCATCTGGAAGAGGTTATGGATGTGTCAGAAATGCAGTACCTTGCGAAGCTGCTCAATGTAGACGAACTCCACTACATTGACGAAAACGGTATGATTGTGGCCGGCTCGGTTTCCAAATACGTCGGGATGAATATGGCTGATCACGACCAGACAAGCGCCTTTCTCGTTCTTCTCGACCGCAGCAGAGAGCAGAACTGGCTGATTCAGGAGGCGCGCCCGAACGCGGCGGAAGGGAAAAACATGCAGTATATCGGAGTCGCCGGAAAAAGGCTGAAGGGCTTTATACAGGTCGGCTTCGAACCGAAACGGCTGATGGAGGCGCAGTCCAGAAACACCTACGATTATATTTTCTCCCGGTTTCCGACGGACGCAGCAGAAGAATTTTTTGCGGTTGACGGGGCAACCGGAGAGGTACTCGGGCATTCCGATCATATCGACAGGCAATTTACGGCAGAATGCTACCAGCTGGAGGAGCTTGAGGAAAATTCTAGGGGCATTTACAAAAACGGACCGGACAGCCGGCCGATGTTTCTGGTCTGCAGATCTTATGAGGATGTACTGATCTGCGCCGCCCTTCCGGGAGAGGTTATTTTCAAAAAACTTCTGAGCGGCACCCTTCGCACACTGATTTATCTGCTGCTCATCGAAGCTGCGGTTCTGTTTTTACTAAATTATCTTGTCCGTCAGAAGGTTGTGGCCGGAATGCACCGCATGATCGAAAGCCTGGCGGCCATAACCAACGGAAATCTGGCGATGACGGTGGCTGTCGGCGGAAACCGCGAGTTTGAAGAGCTGAGCGCCGGGATCAACACCATGGTAAAAAGCATAATCCAGATATCCAACCGGACGTCCGCAATCATTGAAATGAGCGGCATTCCTCTGGCCGCGTTTGAATACGAGCGCGGCACGGGACATGTTTTTGCCACCTCAGGGCTGGGAACGCTACTGAATATCTCGAACGAAACAATTGCCGGTCTGTGCCGGAATGCGGATCGGTTCGATCAGTACATCCGTCAGATCATGCAGAATTCCATCGAAGGGGAAGAGGATGTCTATCCGATGAGCGACTCAAAATATGTGCGCATCCATCTGTCCGAGCAGCAGGGAAAAAAACTCGGTGTAATTACGGATGTTACAGGTGATATTACAGAAAAAAACCTCATGAGATACGAAAATACGCATGATTCGCTGACCGAGCTCTACAAATATCAGCATTTTCAGCGGCTGGCCGAGAACCTTCTGCAAACCATGCCGGCCGGAAAGATCTGCGCGGCCGTCATGCTGGATCTGGATTATTTCAAGGGCATCAACGACACCTTCGGCCATGACGTCGGAGACCGGTATCTCCAGAGCTTTGCGGCCGTTCTGCGCGCCATGCCGCCGGAGCACTGTCTGCCCGCAAGACGCTCCGGAGACGAATTCTGCATGCTGATTTTCAACTACGAAAACAGGTCTGATGTGATCGGGCAGCTGGAGCATTTTTATGAAATGCTCGGAAAAAATCTGGTCACCCTGACCGAAAAGCAGGCCCGAACAATCAGCGCGTCGGCGGGCTTTGTATGGACCGGGGACGCCGGCTCAGCGCTTTCCGAACTGCTGAGCCGCGCAGATGAGGCACTTTATCAGGTTAAGAAAAGGGCGAAGGGAACCTACGGGGAGTATGTCTGACCGGCACAATACAGTACTTTCTGCCGCAGCGCTCCGCTCCGGTTTGTCCCCCGGATGCGATTATCCGCTGACAGGCTCCCAGAACAGCTGCCTTTCCTTATTCCTCCAGATTTTTCGTATAGCGGCACCGCGGGAACTCGCTGCAGCCGTAAAACTGCCGCCCCGCACCCTCGCCCTTCGAGACGGTTCGCAGAACGAGCGGCGCTCCGCAGCGGGGACATTCCGGTTCCGCCCTGTTCTTTGCCTCCGCTGCTTTCCTGCGTTTTCCTCCCGCGCCGGCCCGCCGCGCCTCCGCTTCGTATTTTACCAGAATCTCTTCATACTTCTTCGAGTAATCCGACCGGTCGGGCAGATTTTTATCGAGGAAAAATTCCGCCAGCCTTCGCATCTCTTCATCGCTGTAAGAAGTATTCACCGCCCCGTCATGCTCCCGGATATAATTGATCAGCTGATCTGCGCGGATCACCTGATCCTTTACCTCCTTTTTTGCAAATCTCGCATTCAGGTAAGTTTTCGGATTTGCCAGTACAACAACCGCCTGATAGGTGCTCTCGGAGCTTTTTCCGAAGAAAAGCTTTTTCAGAATGCTTTCTTCCTGCTCCCGCATTTCCCGGATTACAAGGCGGTGCCGCTCATTCTGGGTGATCGGCGAATACAGCCCCTCCTTTACCGGCTTTCCAAACAGCTCGTAAGTCCGGATAAAGCTGCCGCTGCTATCAATCTCGATGTTCCCGATGAGGTTTTTGCATTCGATAATGTAGATTCTCCTTCTTGTGACAACCAGATAATCAATCTGCGCCTGCTTTCCCTTGTGCTCAAAATACAGGTCATGCAGGATAAGCATATCCATTCCGCTGTTTCTCAATTCAAATGCGATATTCCTCTCCCCTGCAAGCCCGTAGGCTGCCAGCTTAACCTGCTTCTCAATCTCCTGCTTCAGCTCCCCGTCGGCTCTCCCGGAGAGCACCCGCATTTTCTCTATAAACAGCTCCGCGTCACTGTCCTCCTTTAAAAAGACAGGCCCGATTTTTTTCTGAAACAAACCCATTTTTCTCTTCCTCCTGCGTCCGTTGGTATTGCATCTCCTGCGTATCTTCATAAGCCTTTGTTCCGCACCGGCGGGCCGCGCCGTCCCCGGCGCCGGCCTTATCCCATATTTCCCCCGGATTCAACAATTATTTTACTGCACGCTAATCTGTTTGTAAAGGAAATTGCCGAGAAAAAAGGATGCTTTCCGCTTCACAAGCCCTGTTTTATTTGCTAAAATATATTTATCGCAGGCAGCGCCGGCAAAAGCGGCAAAGGCCGGAAACGCTGCAGCGCACTGCCGGAGCCGGTCTGCTCCTGCAAAACAGCAGCATGCAATTGCGAAAAGTGAGGTGCGATATGACACATAAGGAAAAGGCGGAGCAGCTTCTGCGTCAGCAGTATCATTGCTCGCAGGCATTGTTCGGAGCCTTTGCGGAGGATTTCGGGCTGGATCTGAAAACGGCGCTGCGGATCAGCACCTGCTTCGGAGCAGGAATGCGGCAGGGCGGAACCTGCGGCTGTATAACAGCTTCCCTGCTCGTGCTCGGGATGGCGTTCGGCTATTTTGATTCGCAGGATCGGGAGCAGGAGGCTTACGGAAACCGGAAAACCGAGGAATTCATACGGAGCTTCACGGAACGGATGGAAGGGGTCATTTACTGCCGCGATATTTTGGGCAAGGATATCTCCAGGCCGGAGGACATGATCCAGATCCGCAGGGAAGGCCTTATTTTGAAAAAATGCCCCCGGGCAATGAACATAAGCATTGATATTTTAGAGGATATGCTGGCCGATTATCTGAAAAACATCGCGGAAAGCAGCATCCATCTGGAGGATATCCCGGAAAACGAGCTGCACCGGACTCTCAAGGGAATTGGAAAACGCAACCGGTTCCGCAGAAATGTCACCAACCTGCTGTACACCTCGAAGCGGGAAATCGGTTTTATCCAGTTTGATATCTGCAAATTCAAGATTATCAACGACCTGTACGGAGAGAAATTCGGCGACGAAATTCTGCATTTCATTCTCCATGAGCTGGCGGGCTGCTGCAGGGGGGATCAGTATTTTATCCATCTGCGCAGTGATGTCTTTATGGTTGTAACGGAATACGACCGGGAGGAAGAACTGACGGATTTGATACACAGGCTGGATCAGCGGATCAGCTGCTTCAAGGACGTTAAGCTCCAGCTGGTGTACGGTGTTTATTCTGCGGAGGATCGCAGCATGGAGCTTCGCCAGATGGAGGATCGGGCCGCCATGGCGCGCAAAGCAGCCAAAAAGAACAGCCTTTCCCAGATTCTGTTTTACCGGGAACAGTTTAAGGAACAGCTGTACAACCGGAAGTTCATAGAGGAAAACATGCAGGCCGCCATCGCGGGACGGCAGTTTAAAATGTATCTCCAGCCGAAATACAGTATTGCGAAAAACGAGATTATCGGCGCGGAAGCTCTCGTGCGCTGGCGGCATCCGGAGCGCGGCATGATCTATCCCGATCAGTTCATACCGATTATCGAGGAAAACGGCTTTATCCAGAAAGTTGATTATTATATCTGGGAGGAGGCCTGCCGGTTTATAAAAAAGTGCGCGGATGCGAATCTTCCGCCTATCCCGGTTTCGGTGAACGTCTCACGGCTGCATCTGAGGGACAACAAGTGCATCGGCGTGCTCTCCGATCTGATCCGCGCCTACGGCATCTCCAGAAAGCTTCTCCAGCTGGAAATTACGGAGACGGCCGACGACCGGCAGATTACCCGAAAGGCGCTCCAGCTGAAAGCTGAGGGCTTTACGCTGCTGATGGATGACTTCGGCAGCGGCTATTCCTCACTGAATATCCTTCTGGAAACACCGTTTGACGTAATCAAGCTCGACCGAAAATTTATCGAAAACATGATGGTGACAAAAAAGGGCCGCCTTATCCTCGAGCAGGTCGTTTCGATGGCCGGAAAGCTGAAGCTCGGGCTGCTTGCGGAGGGCGTAGAGACAAAGGAACAGATCGCCGTACTGGAGCGCATCGGCTGCGACCAGGTACAGGGCTATTATTATGCAAAGCCGATGCCGGCGGAAGAATTCCTCCGGCTGCTGAAAAGACAGGGCGTGAGTGCGGACGTACCGGAGTAACGCAGCTTACCCCGCGGCCCTTATTTTCCGGACACAATGGATTCCAGCGGGATCTGCTCGAGCTCCCAGCTTCCGTCGGCATGTATGGTGATGAGCTCTGCGCCCCGCTGCGCCGTGTCGTCTTCGATCCCGGGCATTGCCAGATAGTCTATGCTCATGCCGTAGGTCAGCCGTATCCCTTTGTATTCGAGCGACATGTTATTGTAATGGTCATGGCCGCAGAAAACGGCTTTCGTGCTGCCCAGTTCAAGCATCCTGTCAAAAAGCCGGCTCGGATAGTCGGAGCAGCAGACTTTATTCCGCATTTTCTCTCCGTTCTCGCCGAAAAAATATGTCACCTCATCGCTGCCCTGCTCGTACAGTTCATAGGCGATCCGGTACTGCTGGAGCGGGATATGGAAAACACCATGGACGGAATGGTATGTCCCGCCTCGCTGCTAAGCCGCCGTACCTCCGACGCATACCATTCCACCTGATCGTCGCGGAGCTTGTCCATGCCTTTTCCTCCCTGCTTTCGCGGCTGTCCTCCGGCCCCGCCAGGAAATCCTGCCTGAAGTTTTCCGGCCGACGACAGTAGCCCGCGTTTTTTCTGACATGACCGACCGGTCAGAACCGCGGATACCGGTTCTTTTAAGAGGCGGCATTCCGCCTCCTCAAACAGCTTGCGGTTAATCCTACTGCAAAAATAAAAGGAAGGGCACCCCTTCCCACTCATACAGACTTACCTTAATGATTCGCTTATAAAAACAGAAGGAAGCTGTACAACAGGATAAAGTATACCAAAAAACAGCACACCCTTCAAGAATCCTCGGAAAAAATCCGAAATCCCTTGACTTTCCCCCTTACTGTAATGCTACGATAGGCTTGCAGGGCAGCGGCTGCACGGAAAGCTGTGGCCTGCGGCATAAACAAAGCTTGGAACAGGAGAGGACTATGTATAAAATCGGCGAATTATCGAAATTGAGCAGAATTCCGGCCAAGACACTGCGCTATTATGACAGCGAGGGGATTCTGCGCCCGGATTTCATCGATCCGGACACCGGCTACCGGTATTATAATGCAGCCCGACTATCCGATTGCTACCGGATTGCAGCACTTAAGGAGCTTGGGTTCCGCCTGGACGAAATCCGAGAAATTTTTTCGAGGCCTCAGCACGATCTTAAGGAAATGCTGGACGCGAAGCTGACCGAGCTGTGTGAGCTGAAAAAGCAGACGGAACACCGCATCCATATCCTGGCCGGCTTAAATTCCATATTGGAGGAGGACAGAGCCATGTTCAATATTGTGATCCGAAAGAGCGATGAAATACGGCTGGCCTACCGGCGCGAAGTAATTGCGGAGCCGTCGGAATGCGGGCGGATTCTGCTGGAGCTTCAAAACGAGCTGCCGAAGGAGCTGATTGGCAGCAGGCGGGTGGTAATTGACTATGAAACAGAATTTGTAAGCGAAAACTTCGATACCGGTTTCGGTATCGAAATCACAGGGAAACTCCCGGAAGACGTCCCGCTTTCCGAAAAACTTCTTTGCTTTCCGTGCGATACGGCAAGCCTCGTATGCACAGAAAATGAATATGCAGATGCCGTAAGAATCCTGAACAAGCATGTCATAGACAATCACTGTCAGATTATCGGGCCGATATACAAAATTATCTACCCGGACAATACGGTGGAAATCAAGCTTCCCATTGCAAGGCTCGCCAGCTTCGACATGAATTACAGCGAGGATATCAGCGTACCCTTTATCAATGACGAGGATGCTGTCGGACGTTGGGAAATGGTCGATTCTCTTCCGTGCAGGGAAATGTTTTTCCCCTGGAAACCAAAATCAGCACTGACAAATGTGTTTACAAAGGAACTGTATTTTCTGCCGGGCGGCGAAAGATACTGGTGCTTCGGGTGGACAAAGGGACTGCTTCTGGCCGATTTCGGCTATCCGCACAGAAGAACCCGAAACAGCTACACCATCGAAAAAATCGGAAACGAATCGTATCTGTCTGTAGAATTCAAGGCAGGCGGCGCGATGGCGAACTGTTTCCTGGATTCGAAAAACGGCGGCATCATCGAAGATCTTCCCGAGGTATGGCGCTATGTAACAGGATACGTTATCTGCACCCCGAGTCAGACAGTCAGCAGCTACAGGCTCCGGCGATACGGCGATACGGAATATTTGTTTGTCCAGTGGAAGGGCGGGGATTACAGCTTCGGCGGAGCAGAGCCGAGCTGGTATGTTTTTAAAAGACAGTCCTGACAGACCGACATGCAGGTGGCTGCCCGCGGCGGGCTTCCGCAGCAGTCCGCCGCGCTACGGCTGCAGCTCTTTTATCACGCCGGCGCGCCTCAGCGCCATAACAATCAGCGGAACCATCACCAGCTGAAGAATGATTCCCGGGATCGCATTCAGCAGAGCCCCCGCCGCAAACACCTCAAACGAAAACTTGCTGTCCGCAATGCTGTACAGCGGAACACTGACCACTCCCCATACCACACGGCCGGCCGCCATCGCACTGATCAGGCTTACATAAACGGACCAGTTCTTTTTGGGTAGCCTCGCGTACAGCAGCCCTGTCACCGCGCCGTAGGCAGCAAGCTCAAACGCCATCGCTGCAGCGGTCGGCATCAGCGGCGGCTGGCCGAACAGCACGCTGCGCAGAAGCGGAGTCACTGCGCCGACCGCCATCCCGTACGGCCATCCGCATACAAAGCCGCACACAAGTACAGGCAGGTGCATCGGCAGAAGCATATTGCCCATCTGCCGCAGCTGCCCGGTCAAAAACGGCAGCACAATCCCCAGCGCAAGAAACAGCGCCGACAGCACAAGCTTTAAAACAGAAATATCACTTACCTTCTTCATGTATCCTCTCATTCTGCCGCGCACGCAGCCCTGGAATCAGCGGGGGAACTCTGTTTCTTTGCTCCCCCGCCCGAACTGCTGCCGGCACTTCTCAGGTATTCCCGTCCGGCAGCCTCAGCTTCACTTTCAAAATCCGCAGCACCGACTCGTCGAGCCTCTGCTCGGTCAGTCTGCCTTCTCTCACCGCGGCCAGCACGCCTCCGCAGGCCTCCTTGAAATTTTCCGGCATCAGAAGCATATCCGCCCCCGCCTCAAGCGCCAGCACCGCAGCCTCGGCGGAGGTGTAATAATCCGTTATCGCGCCCATATCAAGCGCATCCGTTATCACAATACCCTCAAAGCCCAGCTGCCTGCGCAGTATATTGCCGATAATTTCTCTGGAAAGAACCGCCGGAACGTCGCTTCCTGACACATTCGGCAGCGAGATCAGGCCAACCATCACAAAAGGAACATCTGCCTCAATCGCTCCCTGAAACGGAATCAGATCGCAGCCGTTCAGCTCCTCCAGCGTCCGGTTGACTACAGCCGCTCCATTATGCGAATCCTCCGAGGTGCTGCCGTGTCCCGGAAAATGCTTGACGGCACCCAGAATTCCGTTTTCCTCCAGTCCCTTCAGCTCTTCAAGCACCATATCCCTGACAAGCAGCGGCTCCCGGCCGAAGGAACGGTATTTTACCACCGTATTTTTTTCATTTGTCCAGACATCCGCCACGGGCGCAAAATCAAGGTTGAAGCCCAGCTCCGCCAGATAAGCGCCGATCGTCAGGCCGGCCCGATAGGCTTTTGATGGATCTCCCGATGCGCCGATCTCGCTTATATTACCGATGTTTTCGACACCGAACGCCTTGTTCTGCGCCACGCGGGCCACAGTTCCGCCCTCCTCGTCCACCGCAAGAAAAGCAGGAAAGCCCAGCAGTTCCATGCTGTACTTCGACATATTTTTAAGCATTGTGCGCGTCTGATCCGGCGTGACAAGGTTATTTGCCATATAAATAATTCCGCCGACCGGATACTGCTCAAAGCATTTACGTGTAACCTCACCTGCCGCCGTTACCCTGGAATAATCCGTAAGCGCCTGCGGCGTTATAATAAACAGCTGCGCTGCCTTCTGCTCCAGCGTCATACCTGCAAGCAGCCGCTCCGCCTCCTCTGCAAGAGCTGCATCTGTTTCGGAAAGCGTATTCCCGTCTGCCGATGTACCTTCCTCATTCCTGCCGGGAATATCCGTGCTTCCCCCGCCCGCAGTGCCGCCTGTATTCCCCTGGCTGCCCTCTGTACCTCCGCCGGTTCCGTCCCCTGTGCCTGCACTGCCGCTTCCTTCTCCAAAGCTGCCTCCGGCAATATCTCCGCCCGGCGTTGTTCCGCCGCCTGCTGTGCCTTCCGGGGTTCCGCCGCCAGTGCTGCTCTCCCCGCTGCTTCCGGTACCTTCCGCTATGGTTCCGCCGTCCGGTGGGCCCTGCAGGTTCCCGCTGCCCGTACCTGCTCCGCCATCTCCCCCGGAGCCATTTCCGGAATTCCCCCCGCCCGGTGTGCCTCCACTGCCCGCGGAGTCTCCCTGCGCCGCATTTCCGCCCTCATCGGGCGTCCTGTCCATTACAAGCTTGACCGCGAGCGCGATATCCACTGCCAGAAGTACGGCAAGAAAAAGCAGTGCCCCGCGCCGCCCCCTTTTTCTTTTATTTGTCATAAAAACCCCTCCCTTCTTCTGTCAGCAGACCACCTGCCGGCTGCATGCCACCTGCCGGCTGCGTGCCGCTTTCGCTGCATACCGCTTTCGCAAAGTCTGCTTTACGTCCACAGTCCTGCTCCGTTCTTAAATCCCTTCTCTCAGCCGGTTACTCTGTCGACTGCCCGTACAAAAATTCGCGTACCGGCGGACATACAAAAATAATATAGAAATAAAGCCCCGACACAGCGATGGCCAGCACACCCGCCGCCGTTATCCCTGCCCCGCTGGCGGAAGCCATACTTAAGAAATTCCGCAGAATGTTCAATGCCAGCAGTATGCCGAATACAATTCGGGCGCCGGTTCTGCCGTGATAAAGGTAATATGCAAGCACAAAGATCAGTATAATGCCCAGCAGATTGATCAGCATATAGAAGCCCAAATCTGCCGCCTTGGTAAAGGTAAACATCCCCAGAACTGCACCCAGTACTTCTGATGCAACCCAGACGATCAGCATTCCGATAAAGAGTTTTCTTCCCAGCTCATACTGCTTTTTCCGGCGTTCCTGAATTTTGAGGACCGCTTCCTCCCTCTCTTCCGCCGTCATTTCTTCTTCCGGCCTCTCCGGAGGTTCCCATTTTCCCAATTTACCTCTCCTCCTTTCAATGATTGCTAAAAAATCTCAAGTTCCTCGGTTCGTTCCATCTGCGCAAGAAGCTTACCGTAAAAGCTTTTCTTCAGCTGCAGATTCTCCAGCCATAACTTTTTCGCGGTCCGGGTGGCACAGAGCCTGTCCTCTTCCTCTTCCGCCTGCTTCAGCCGCTTTCTGCAAATATCCCTTGTCTCCCAGGCAGCGCACTCCCCGATATCATGAAACCCGCGGATAACTATCCGCATCGCATCTGAGCGGTCAATATCATCCGCATCCCGCACAGTTTTTTCAAGCACCGACGCATCTTCTCCCTCACACGGCTCTTTGTCATGTATCATAATCGCGCGGCAGATACTCTGCGACAGTTCCTTATCATAGCCGATCTTCTCTAGAAAGCGCCGCGCAATCTCGGCGCCGAGCGCCGGATGACGGTTCAGATCTTCAAAACAGGTGCATTCCGGGTAGCCCACATCATGCAGAAGACAGGCCATCACAAGAGGCTCCTCGGGAATTCCCTCCTCCCATGCAATTTTTCGTCCGATCGCCGCTACGCGAAGCGAATGATCATAGCGGTACTGCATGTCGAATCGCTGCAGCTCCCTGCCGGTTTTGTATGTACTTCCGAAGGACTCCGGCCCCAGAATTTTTCTCACAAACTCAAGCGTCTGCGTTAAATACCCGCCCTCCACTCTGTGCCCTTCAAGAATCTGTATAATGCGATCTGATATTTTTACATTATTTTCCATAGACACTCCTTAATTACTACATTTTTATAAATCACAAATACATTTGGCAGCTCAGGGATATCCTCTTCCTTTGGCACCAGCTGCCGGCAGATACCTGCCGGCCGGTGCAGCAGCTCACAAAACCTGCCCCTTCAGCCATCCTCTCAGCCTTCCAAGACTGCGCCCCAGCCGCTCCATATCAATGGAACCGTCCTCTTTCACGGAAGTGGATTCCAGCGTTACACTGCCCTGATAGCCGACGCGCTTCAAATGGGCAAAAAATGTCTCAAAGTCAATGACGCCCTCACCCGGATGCAGGCAGCCCAGTTTGCTCCAGTCCATATAGCCGCCGGCATAATCCCCGATATGTATATGGCGGATTGCCCCGTCCCAGAGCCAGCGGTAATCTTCCGTGCAGGCCCGCTCCAGCTCCTCATGAAATTTTGCAAACCTTACGTCAAAGGTAAACGCTGCTTCTGAATCCGCTTCATGCAGCTCGCTGAGATGCTTCAGCGGATTCTCGCGGTTGCAGACCACATTTTCAATTGTCAGCAGCAGCCCGTGCTGCTTTGCCGTCTGATTCAGCGAAATATACTGCTGAATATTGTTGCGGATATCCCGATCTGACGGCTCACCATCCCACAAATGAAAAACCAGCTTTTTTGCGCCGATTCGCTCCGCAAAACCGCAGTTGATCTCGAACAGTCGGGCTGCCTCCTCCCGATCGCCCGCCTCATTTCGGCTGATGGCTGTCCCGACACGCTTTTCTACATGAAATACCGGAAAGGAAAGCTCCAGCCCGGCAACCTCCTCTGCCACTCTCTCCCAGTCGTCATACCAGGAGCTGTACATTAAAAATTCAAATCCGTCGCAGTCAAGCATTCCGGAAAGTTCTTTTAACAGCCTGTAATTCCGGCCGTTCCTGCTTGTAATCAAAGCTCCCGTAGAGCAAAGCAGCTGATTCATGAAACCACACCTCCCATATCCATAATATTTCATGGCCGGCACGGTGTCAATCTATTCCTTGTAAAATACCGCCCTTTCTGATATACTATAGCTATCCGGTGCCATAAACATGAGATTTTGCCGCGTTCCAGGCCTTTGACAGACAGCGGCAGACACTTACACACAGCGATCGCCGCTGGCAGGATCTACTGCGCCGCGGCAGAATGAGAGAAACTATGGCAACGAAAAAAGTATATTTGGTGGATACGGAAAATGTGGGTTCGACCTGGAAGGATCTTCTGCCGGTAAAGACGGGCACGGATCAGATTCTTCTGTTCTTTACGGAGAATTCGCCCTACGTATCCTATACGGATCTTCAGCTGATCCTTCAATTTCCGGATCGCTTCGAGATGATTAAATGCAATCCCGGTAAAAACGGGCTGGATTTTCAGCTGGTCACCTATCTCGGCTACCTGTTGAAAACCGCTTCAAAATCAAATTATGTGATTGTCTCGAATGACGGCGGCTTTGATGCCGTTGTGCGGTTCTGGCAGGAGCGCGGAATGTCCGTATCCAGAACTAACGTCTATCATGTGCTGCAGCCTGCAGCCGCGGAGACTCAGGTGCAGACACAGCCGGCAGCCGCGCCGGCCTCTGCGGCGGCACCAGTCCAGAAGGCTCCAGCTCCCGTTCGGGCTCAGCAGCCGGAAGCTCCGAAAACAAAACGCGGAAGAAGCACTGCCGTTAAGAAAAACGGCGAAACCCGCATACGCGGCGCAGCGCGCGGGCGCGCAAAAGCGAAGCAGACGGCAAAGGCCGGAACAGCCGTTCCAGAAAACACACCGGCAGCTGCTTCCTCTGCTGCGCCGTCTCCGGAAACCGAAGGTACGCAGAACGCGGAGTCTGTTCTTACCTCTACCGGCGAAACGGTACAGGCATCCGCAGCAGTACCGGAAACGGAAACCGCACCGGCGGCAGTATCCGCCGAGCGTGTTGTGGAAACGTCTTCCGGCTTGTCCCCGGAGATTTTTGCGGCAGACGCCGCCGTTTTGGATGCAGAAAACATTGAGCTGGATTTTTCCAATTTAACGGTTTCGGAGAAGGCAGCTCTTCTGCGCAAATATCTTCCGGAGGAATTTTCGGAAAATCAGGAATCCCTCGATATTATTTCCGATATTATGTTCGGACATGATACAACAAATCATCACCAGCTGCATCTCGCCTTTGTCAAGAGCTTTGGTGATGAGAGGGGAACCGTAATCTACAAAGCGTTCCGCCCGCATCTGGCGGAATTCCGCGCCTAGCGCGGACAGCTGCCGGACCCGCAGAAGCCTCAGATTCGCAGGGTTCGCAAAGTCCGCGCCGGACGGCGCGCAAAAACGGCATCGGATATGCAGGGAATGTCTGAAGAAATTCCCCGCGCATAAAACGGCAGGAGGAGCGCCGGCGGCGCTCTCTCCTGCCGGCCTTTTATTTTTTTCTCTTATTTTCTTTATTAAATATTTTGATTAAGTAAAACAAGTTTATATATTGGTTTTTTATCCTTCTGCTTAGGTCAGTTTACAAGGAACTACACGCAGACCACGAAACGGGGGCTGCTGGCAACAAATAAAGGCTGAATATCAAGCACCGGGAAAGTGCGAGATATTCAGCCTGTTTTGTTGTCCGGGGTTTCCAAAGGGGCACCCTTTGGCACACGACTTTGCTTGCAAAGTGTAGTGTGTTATACGCTCTGTCGGCGTTGCCGTAAAAATGCCGTTGCCGCCGGGGAGGGCAAGGGCATTTGAAGCGGCAGGAAAACAGTTCTGTGATTGCGTGGCGTGGAGCCGCAATCGCAGAACTGTTTTCATCAGCAGACAGGGCGTATATGAAAGCCCCCGTCCCTCGTCCCACGCCGGACTTCGGGACAAAATGTCCCGAACTTGTGGACACACTCTTGGAAAAGCAGACGGATTTTTCTTTCAAAATTGAAATGGGCGGGAAGCCATTTTAAGGCTTTCCCGCCTTGATTGCCCATTAGCAAAGACGGGCGGGACTGTCAACGGCGTCGCATTTTGTGCTCCGATCATCTTGACCGTTGACTGGCCCGGCTGGCTTTGCTATCTTCCCGATAAATTAGGAAGTTATCTATAATAGTTTTCAATCCCAATACCGATGGTAGCCCAATAGTTTGCTTTTTTCATTTCATATTCAATTTCTTCTTCATCCATTGGTTCTCCATCCTCGGCTGCATCCTCTATCATATCTTCAATATCTTCTGGAATAGAAGGGCGAAATATTCCGACACTAATATTCAAAAATCCATACGAATACCCATTTTCGCTGTCATCAATATCTCCATGGTTTTTTTCACTGAGAATATCATACAAATCATCTGCTTTGCTCTGGAAAACAGAAACACCATAGATTATAGGTTGCAATTTCCCAGCAATTCCGCCTAAAAACTCAATAAATTCCACTTTTCCGTCATTATCAAAATCAAATCGCAATTCATTGTTAAAATAAAATAGAGCGTTTTTCCATATACTATAAGGTTCTCCCAATGATTTTTTTACATCTTCCCGTGAGGAAGACAACGCAACTGTCACTCCAGCAAATTCTATTCCCACCAATGGAATTATCTTTACTTTTTCCATAGTCGCCACCCTTTCTAAGTATTGATATAAAGATACAATTCCGATTTGTCGCTCTCTCACTTTCTTCCTCTCTGCGGATTAGGATTTTTCAGCAAGTTTGACTTCTCGGAAATCCTTTTGAGCCATTTCTTTTCTTCCTCGCACAGCTTCTTCAAATTTAATTTAAGCCGTTTACAGATAAACGCCAAAGACACTTGCTCCGGGTCGCTGTCCTCTCTGGCGGTTTCCTCAACTGTCTGCGATAATCCTTTCAGTGGATTGTCCTCCGCTTCATAGCCGCCCAGCGCAGACTTGGAGAGGAGGGTCTGCTCTGCAAGCTGTTCCAGCGTCAGCCCACGCTCCACACGCAGGTCTTTCAATCGTTCTTGTATGGATAGTTCCATGCTCTCCCTCCTTGTCTGCTTGGGAAATGAAAATTAGCACGATTACTCTTATAAGGCAAAATTATATTAAGTCCTCAATAACTGTTTCTGTCAGTTTCAATGTTTCGGTAATGTTCGGAGCGATATAATAGATGAAATCCGGGTCATGCACATAACAGATAATTTGACCGATTTTGCCTTTTTCATTTGGCTCATAGTCCAACATCAGATAAAGGGAACCGGCACACTCAGCAAAGGGAAACCAACGCTCACAAAATAGATATGGCTTTATGCGCTCGTCTAATTGTTGTAGCTGTTTTTCATCAATCACATCTGGAAACTCGGTCATTTCATGATTTTCGCTTTGAAAATATGACTTTATTTCGCTCATTTCTTGTAGAGATAACAACCGATACCCACGATAAAATCCCGTTTGCGGCCAAATCAAGTTCATATAGCCGCTACCGTTTTTGTATCTATATACGGTTTTGAAATCCTCTGGCAACCTTATTTGAAATTGATTTTCAAAGGCGTTTAATTCTTCTTCCGTCACACCTTGGAGTGCAAGATACTCGTCGAGATCTTCCTGCTCAAGTTCTTCGTCATTTAATTCTTCAGCATTTTCAAGGAAAAGCTGCTCATTCTTCTTAATAAGTTCAACTATGCCATTCATCTTTTGCCTCCCCAACTTCTGGTTTGCGTTCTGTATCTTGATTCTAGCACAATTCCGAGAGCGTGGAAATAGAGAGTTTTCCGGGCTGATTTCCGACTTTATGGACATACAGCACAGGCAATCAAAAAAGTATACACTTGAGATAGTTCATCGGTGAGCTGCACCTTGAAAAATGAATGAACGCCCGAAAAGGAATACCCCGGCTGGGGAAGCAGCGCGAGGAACCACTTCGGGACAAAATGTCCCGAAGTCCGGGGAGCGTGCCAACGCCGGAAGCAGAAATTTTCCGGGGAAAGGACTTGAAACGCTGTGAGGTCTGCGGGCGCCTGTTTCTATAATAAAACGCCTTCCGGACGCCGGCATATCTGCCGTACCCGGAAGGCGTCTGTCAATTCCTGTTTTTATCTGCCCGCATAATTGCTTTATGCGGACAGCAGCCGGAAGAAAACATCGTCAAAAAATTTTCCTCACCGGCTTTCCGGCTTCGAAACCAGTGCTCTTACAGCACCGACTTCACTGCCGCAACAACATTCTCCGTCGTGAATCCGAACTTCTTAAACAGCGTGGCAGCCGGTGCGGAAGCGCCGAAGCCCTTCATCGTGATGGTCTTTCCGTCCAGTCCGACGTATTTGCCCCAGCCGAAATCTCCGAGCGCCTCTACAGCAACTCTTGCGCGGACATTCTTCGGAAGCACGGATTCCTTGTATTCCTCGGACTGCTCCTCAAAGATATCCATGCACGGCATGGAAACAACGCGCACGTCCACGCCTTCTTTTGCCAGCTCGGCCTTCGCCTCAACTGCAAGCGAAACCTCGGAACCGGTAGCAATAATAATTGCATCCGGAACTTCCTTCGCGGAATCCTCAAGCACATAAGCGCCCTTCAGCGCCTCCTTCGAAGAGCCTGCCAGCTGCGGAAGATTCTGTCTTGTCAGCACAAGAGCGGTCGGGGTCTCCAGCGAGTTAACTGCGGAATACCATGCTGCAATCGTCTCGGTTGCATCCGCCGGGCGGAATACATGGAAATTCGGCATCGAGCGCAGCATTGCCAGCTGCTCGATCGGCTCGTGGGTCGGTCCGTCCTCTCCGACGCCGATGCTGTCATGCGTAAGCACGTAAGCGGTCGGAATCCGCATGATGGAGGACAGTCTTGCCATCGGCTTCACATAATCGCTGAATACGAAGAAGGTCGATACAAAAGCGCGCAGGCCGTGCAGCGTCATACCGTTGCCGATGGCTGCCATGGCAAGCTCTCTTACGCCGAAATGCAGATTTCTTCCGGTGTAGTCGTCCTTCGAAAAATCGCCCATATCCTTCATATAAGTCTTTGTGGAAGGGGAGAGATCCGCCGCGCCGCCGATCAGGTTCGGCACTTTGTTCTTCAGGCGGTTGAGCACTACGCCGGAAAGATTGCGGGTCGCCTCCGGCTTGTCCTCATAAGCCCAGAATTCCTCATCGTCGATCAGCTTTTCTGCGATCTCCATGTCGAATTCCTCATCCCAGGCCTTCCGCATCTCCGGATACTTTGCGCTGTACTCGCCGAACATCCGGTTCCACTCGTCCTCAACCTTCGCCTTATCTGCCGCAAGTTCTCTGTAATTTGCATATACCTCATCCGGCACATAAAACGCCTCATCGCTCGGCCAGCCGAGATTCTCGCGGAGCGCCTTGACATTGTCCGCTCCCAGAGGCTCACCATGCGCGCTCGCCTTGCCCTGCTTTGCCGGGCAGCCGTAACCGATCTGAGTCTTTACGGTAATCATGGTAGGACGCGTCCTGTCCGCTTTTGCCGCCTCGATCGCGCGGCCGATCTCCTCGAGATCGTTGCCGTCCTCGACAACCAGCGTCTGGAAGCCGAAAGCTTCAAAGCGCTTCTTCACATCCTCGGTGAACGCGATATCGGTGCTTCCCTCGATGGAAATCTTGTTGGAATCGTAGAACACAATCAGCTTTCCGAGTCCGAGCGTGCCGGCCAGGGAGAATGCCTCGGAGGAAATACCCTCCATCATGCAGCCGTCGCCGCCGAGTACATAGGTGTAATGATCAATAATCGGATAACCCTCACGGTTGAACTTTGCTGCAAGATGAGCCTCCGCCATCGCCATGCCGACTGCCATGCCCATACCTGCGCCGAGCGGTCCCGTGGTAGCCTCAATCCCTCTGGTATGACGATACTCCGGATGGCCCGGGGTCAGGGAATCGAGCTGGCGGAACTGCATCAGATCCTCCTTTGTCAGACCGTAGCCGAACAGATGAAGAAGGGAATAAAGCAGGGTGGAACCGTGTCCGCCGGACAGGATGAAGCGATCTCTGTTCGGCCAGTCCGGATTGGCCGGATTATGATTCATGTGCTTTGCCCACAGCTCGTAAGCCACTGCCGCACTGCCGAGCGGAAGTCCCGGATGGCCGGAGTTTGCCTTCTGAACGGCATCCGCAGCCAGAACACGGATCGCATTTACCGACATTGTATTGATATCACTCATAAGAAACCTCCATAAAAAAATTAATCGGGCAGAGCGGGCTTTCCCCCTGCCCGTCCGCAGGGGGCGCCTTTCGGCGCTCGTCCGCAATACCCCCTGCAAGGCCGGAACGGGATGTCCGGCAGAACGGACTCTCACGCGCGGGACGAGGCAGCCGCAGCGGCCTGTCCGCCGTTATATATGCGCCGGTTTAGTCCTGCTTGCCGAAAACAGCCTCGTAATCCTTCTTGAATTTGTCGATGCCCTGATCGGTCAGCGGATGCTTCGTGCACTGTACGATAACGCTGTACGGAACCGTAGCGATATCAGCACCTGCAAGAGCGCAGTCGGTAATGTGGATCGGGTTGCGCACGCTGGCTGCGATAATCTCCGTCTCAAGCCCGTAGATATTGAAGATCTCGGCAATATTGCGGATAAGGTCGATGCCCGGTACGGAGATATCGTCAAGACGTCCGAGGAACGGAGAAACGTAGGTTGCTCCTGCTCTTGCCGCAAGCAGCGCCTGATTTGCAGAGAAAATAAGGGTTACATTCGTCTTGATGCCCTCGGAGGAAAGCACCTTCACCGCCTTGAGTCCCTCCACCGTCATCGGGATCTTAACTACCATATTCGGATGAATCGCAGCAATCTCACGGCCTTCCTTAATCATGCCCTCGGCATCGGTCGTCGTTGCCTTAACCTCGCCGCTGATCGGTCCGTCCACGATGGAGGTGATTTCCTTGATAACCTCGTTGAAATCTCTGCCCTCTTTCGCAATAAGGGAGGGATTTGTCGTAACGCCGCAAATTACCCCCATGTCATTTGCCTTCCGGATGTCCTCAACGTTTGCTGTGTCGATGAAAAACTTCATGGTAAAACCTCCTTGAAATAATATCGTTTGCTATTTTACTTATGGAAGCCCATAAGATAAAAACCATGTCTTTTACTTTATTATAAAATAATTTTAATACTTCTAAATTATACTACATTTTACACAATTTCGCAAGCGAAATATAGCTTTCTTTTCGTCAGATGATGCGAAACAAGCGGAGTGACGCCTTTCTTTCGCGGCGCAGAAGGCTCTGTGGCACGGGGCCGTTCCGGAGGCTCCTCTGCCGTCCGGCAAGCCAGGTTCAGCCCCGGGCGCCGGACTCCTCCTTCAGCCTCCGGAGCGCCTGCTCCATCACGGAGGCAATATCGTCATTTATTACAAGATCCGCATCCTTATCTGCGGAAGTAACCGTCTTATTGATGAGAACAAGATGGTTCCCCCGGAAATAGTCGATCAGGCCCGCGGCCGGATAAACCACGAGCGAGGTTCCGCCGATTATCAGCGTATCCGCGGCGGATATCGCGTTCACTGCTCCCGAAATAACCTGCTGGTCAAGCCCTTCCTCGTAAAGCACGACATCGGGCTTGATCAGTCCGCCGCACTCGGTGCAGTGCGGAATCCCATCGGCATGATAAACATACTCCATCTCAAAGGCCTTTCCGCATTCCATGCAGCGGTTGCGGTAAACGGAGCCGTGAAGCTCGTATACCTTGCTGCTGCCGGCCGCCTGATGCAGTCCGTCAATATTCTGCGTGACAACCGCCTTCAGCTTCCCCATGCGCTCCAGCTCTGCCAGCGCCCTGTGACAGGCGTTCGGCTCCGCGTCGGGATACAGCAGATTTTTTTTGTAAAAGTCGTAAAATTCATCCGTATAACGCACAAACATTGTGTGGGAAACCAGCTGCTCCGGCGTAAGCTGCGCGCCGAGTTTCCTGCTGAATATGCCGTGCGCGCTGCGGAAATCCGGGATATTGCTGGCTGTGGAAACACCGGCGCCCCCGAAAAATACAATATTATCCGACGCCTTGAGGATCTGCGCCAGACGTATGATTTTCTCGTCCATTTCTCCTCTCAATCTGCCGCGCAGGCGGCATTTTTTTCCTCGGCTCCTACGCATATTATACTATACTCGCGGGCTGTCCGCAAGGCGAATATAAGAGCTGTACGCTTCGTATTTCATTTCCCGCTATATTCTGTGCGCATTCGCCGTTTAATATATGCCGCAAAGGGATGCACCCATCGTTCCGCGCATCCCTTCATGACATTTTCTCTGTATTTTCCCTTTTTTCTGCCCGGAAAGGCATCTGCTTCGAAGATTATCTCCAGCGGACGCTTTGCTGTCCGGGCGATGCAGGGCTGTTTGACAGTACTGCAGCCCGCCTCTGCGTCATAAAATGGAAATTCCGTAATCCAGAATCACCCTGCCCTCCGCGTCCGGCCCGGTAAAACGCGGACAATTGTACCGTTCAAAGCACCAGTCATCCTCCCGGCGCACAAAATGGTTTGCCGGAAATTGCTCCAGGCACCGGTTATGCGTTTCCAGCCCGAAAAGCTCGCCGCTTTGATCGTCCCCGTACAGCCAGAAAACCGCGTAATCCATCGCTTCAATATCCACAAAATCATATCCCTCTGGAACCTGTGTTCCTGCGGGCAGGAACAGTCCAATCCAGTATTCCAGCCCGCCGTTTTCCGCAATCCGCTTTGCACCGATAGCGCCGCTATCATGTCCCTCCAGCTGCGGAAGAGCCTCAAGGGGTGCAAACAGCCCTCCGCGGAACCATTCCTCCCGAAGCACTCTAAAATTTTCCTCCCCGCTGTAGCGTCTGCCGATCAGGCGGACGGCAGGAAACGATTCCCGATAAATCCTTTTCACATCCATGTAAACACTCCTTTCCGAACATTCCGTTCTGTTCCCGTTTATCATAGCACGGAAAACACGACATCTGTATGTCCTGTTTCAAAAACAGACAGAAAATAAGCCACCCAGGGGAAAGCCTGCATTTGCATGTTTATTTTTCCTGCCCCCGGCCGCATCTTTACAAGGCTGCGGGAACAGGATATAATTACGTAGGAACCGCCGCACGGCGAATTCACTGTTTACAGGGGGATAAATGTATGGAAGAGAGTCTGTACAATGCATACATCAATATATTAAAAGAAGAATTGCTGCCTGCCATGGGCTGCACGGAGCCGATTGCTGTTGCTTATGCCGCGGCGGTAGCCCGCGACACTCTCGGTGCGATGCCGGAACGGGTCGCACTTACCGTCAGCGGAAACATTGTCAAAAATGTAAAGAGCGTCGTGGTGCCGCACACCGGAGGGCTGAAGGGGCTGGCGGCTTCCGCCGCCGCGGGAATCGCCGCCGGCAGGGCCGATCAGAAGCTGGAAGTAATCGCGCACGTTTCTCCGGATCAGATAAAAGAAATCACCCGTTTCCTGGAATCCGTACCCTGCACCGTTGCCGAATCCAATTCGGGATGTATCTTTGATATCGAGGTGCGCGTTTCCGCAGGGAAGCATTCCGCTGCCTGCCGCATCGCCGGTCATCACACGAATATCGTGCGCATCGAGCGGGACGGCGAACTCCTGCTTGATACCGGCTACCATGATTCCGCGGCCAAGCTGCCGCCGGATTCCGAAACCTCCACCGGAAATGAACGGACGGCGGCGGACGCTTCCATAAACAGCATCTCGACAGAGCCCGGTGTTTCCTCTGTCAGGGGACAGACAGCCGCCAACGGCTCTTCCTCCGGCTTATGCTCCTGCTCCGGAACCGACCGCAGCCTTCTCTCGGTCGAGCAGATTGTCAATTTCGCGGACGAGGTCGAACTCGCCCTTGTACACGATATTATTGAGCGTCAGATTGCATACAATACCGCCATAGCCGAGGAGGGGCTGCGTCACAGCTACGGAGCGGAAATCGGCCGTATTCTGCTGCGCTCCTACGGGGACGGCGTACACAATCGAGCCAAGGCCATGGCCGCGGCAGGCTCCGACGCGCGCATGAACGGCTGCGAGCTTCCGGTTGTCATCAACTCGGGCAGCGGCAACCAGGGTATGACGGCCTCTCTGCCGGTGATCGTCTACGCCAGAGAGCTTGGTGTATCGGAGGAAACGCTGTACCGCGCTCTGATCGTGGCAAACCTTGTTACAATCCACCTGAAAACCGGCATCGGCAGACTTTCGGCCTACTGCGGCGCGACAAGCGCCGGATGCGGAGCAGGAGCCGGCATCACCTACCTGTACGGAGGCCGCTGCCGGGAGATTTCCCACACAATCGTAAACGCCGTCGCTATCAATTCGGGCGTAATCTGCGACGGTGCCAAAGCGAGCTGCGCCGCTAAAATAGCCTCAGCCGTAGAGGCCGGGCTGCTCGGAATGCAGATGTTCCGGCACGGCAGCCAGTTCCGCGACGGCGACGGCATCGTAACAAAAGGTGTGGAAAACACCATCCGCAATGTCGGAGAGCTGGCGCGGGAGGGAATGCGGGAAACCGACCGGGAAATTATTCATCTGATGATTCAGAAACTGTAAAACTGCGGCTCTTAGCATAGCGGGAACCCGGAGCGCAAAGCATCGGCAGCGGATGGTAAAAAGCCTGCTTTCAAGACGCCGGGAGCCGGATTTTGCTCAGCGTGCTGTAAATATTTTCCATTATTGTAATAAAAGAAAAGCGCCCCGCGGGCCGTTTCAACGGCAGCCACAGGGGCGCTTCATCTTTCTTAAAGCTTTATCGTTCTTAAAACTTCATCCTTTCTTAAATATTCCGGTGGATTATTCCGGCTTTACAGCATTTATTGATTATTTCGATTTTTTCTTGCTCATCATGAAGGCTGCCGCACCGCCTGCCACAACGACAACTGCGATCACAATGCCTACGATCAGACCGGTATTGCTGCTGCTTTCGTCCGTCTTATCCGAAGATGCCGGAGCGGTGGTCGGCTCAGCTGCCGGCTCCTTGGTCGGTTCCGGAGCCGTTGTCGGCTCTGCTGCCGGCTCGGTCGGCTCGGCGGTCGGCTCTGGATCGGTAACCTGCGCCTGCTCCTCCGTCATGGATTCCTTCGCAAGGCTTGCTACCTCGTCGCCCGTCAGGCAGCGGTCATAAATATACAGATTGTCAAGAAGTCCGTTGAACGGCGCATCCCAGTTATTTACGCCGACATAAATCGCCGTCGTATTGTCGATAATATCCGCTACCGGGCCGTCAACCACAACCGGCGTACCATCCACATAGACCGTAGCTTTATCCGCATCGGCTACAACGGTAATATTGTACCATGCGCCCTCAGTGAGGGTGGCGTTATTGTCACGAACACAGTCATTCCAACTCTTTTCGCCCGGAACATTTCTGGACCATACCATCGGTCCGTCTGCAATTGTTTCTTTCCAGCCGAGCGCAGAAATGCTGATCCACTGCGCATCCGTATCCTCACCGTGAATAATGCCGTTCTCATAAAGGTTGGCAAGGAAAATTGTCGGCGAATGCTTTACCGCCTTGGCAATATACCAGTTGGCAGAGATCGTATACTGCTTGCTTGTCGGTCCGACCGGAAGCTTTGCTCCGCCGAGTCCGTCAAATACCATGGCCTGATTTTTTACACCTTTGTCATAGGAGGTAGGAACAAACTCAGGATCAGAATACTTCAGGCCGACCGTAACACCCTCCTTGCCGCTGACCTCATCCTTCAGGTTGCCGTCAAACTTGTAATATGCAGCGTAGCCCTCCGGCACAGCTGCCGTTACCGAGGACAGATCAATCTTGACAATCGGATCCAGCACCGGTTCCGGCGCTGCCGCAACCGGTGCCTGAAGCTCCGGCTGTGCTGCGAGAACATCTGCGATGCCCGCTGCTTCCTTGATTTCGTCCGCCGTCAGCGCCGCATCATAAAATGCGATATCATCAAGCTGTGCGCCCTGGCTGCCCCAGAAGGAGCCGAGTCCAAGGTAAGCATTGGTGTTCTCCGAGGAGAGGAAGCTTAAAATGGACGCATTGTCAAGCCCGGCGCCGCTGCCGCTTTCCGTTTCCGTAACCGCTTCGCCGTTGATATACAGGGTCTGGCCCTCCGGCGTAAGAACAACAGCGTAGTGCTGCCATTTTCCAAGATTATTGTAGAGCGCTTTGTCCGCATCGGCAAACGCCAGATTCTTGGCCTTCAGGTCGATCCAGTTATCGTCCGCGCCGGCGTTCCAGCACAGATACGGCCTTGCCTCAAGCGTGAGCCTTGCGCCTGCGCCATCCGGATCGTTCACCGCGTCAAACGAGGAAAATCCGAGCAGGGAATCCCACTCCCAGAACGAAGCCGTCTCCGGAATGTTTACCCAAAGGGAAATCGTAGCAGCGGAAAGCTCCTTTCCCGCAAACGGGTTTGCAAAGGTGGTATAGCTCTCTGCAGCGGCATGTCCGCCGAACTCAAGCTGAACCACATTGCCTTTTACATCATTCGCTACTATCGACGGCGCAGGAGTCTCTCCCTTTGCCGCCGGTGTCATGTCGCCGAAACCGTCCTCAAAATCAAAGGACACAAGCGGTGCCGGTGCTGCCTTCGCAGGAGCCGGTGCTGCCGTAGAAACAGCGCCTGCCGTCACGACTGCGGCACATAACGTTGCCATTACCTTTCTTTTCATATACGTATCCTCCATCCTGAAATATACGAAACCCTAAAATGTTTTAGATTTTCGTTGATTCATGCCTTTATCATATACGATACCTTGTGCAATGTCAACAACTTTTTTTTGTTAAGGAATTAAAAAACCGTAAAATTGTCAACCAGAATTTGCTTATTTATATAAAAATAAAATATTCCACAAAAAGGCAAAAAAACCGTGCGTGGAAGCGGATGCTCCCTCATCACGGCTTTCTGATCGTTCCTGTATACTGGCATGAAAGGCCTTACGCCGGGAATCTGCAGGCCCCTGCGAACTGCTACAGCTTTCCGCCGCACTCCCCACAGAACACCGCGTCCGCCGGAAGCCTGGTTCCGCAGTGCGGACAAATCACCGCCAGCGGCTGTCCGTTTTCCGGGATGCCCATCCCTCCCGGTTCCCCTGACGCCGGCCCGCTCTGCGCCTGCTCCGCAGAGGAAGCCTTCTCTTCAAGCTTCTGTCCGCAAATTCCGCAGAATCTCCGCTCTCTTTTATTTTTGGCCCCGCAGCGCCCGCAGATTACGCTGTACTCGTCTGCCTCCGGCACTGCCACGGCGCGCGTGCCGCACTCCCCGCAGAACACCGCCTCGTCCTCAACCACGGCTTCGCAGTTCGGGCACAGGCGGAACCCCTTCAGGCGAAGAATATTCTTTTCGTTGACATGAACCTGCTGGCGCAGCGCATCAAGCTTGGCCGCGGCCTCCTGCATCCCCGTCTCGTAATCCGCTGATTTCTCATAGTAATGCCTGCCGATCTCCATAAAAAGCGGTTCAAAGCATGCTTCCAGCTTCCGGTTGTCTGTCTCAAGCTCTCTGATCTTCTTTCTCGCCTCTTCGCTTATCTCCGTCATGTCCCGCCTCCTTATTATATGCCTTCGAATCTTATTCTGCCGACCGCAGGATCAGGCCCGCCGCTGCAAAGCTGCCTCGTGCTTTCTGCCGTTTTTTGCGCCGGGCCGGCAAAATTATCGGCCCTCGTTCATTTTCTGAACCGATGTGTGAATGTCCGACGCAAGCTGCTGGATATCCTTGTATAAAACGCCGGACTGCTTGGAGAGCTCTCCCATCTGCGAAGCAACCACCGAGAAGCCCGCGCCCATCGCGCCTGCCCGCCCGGCCTCAATGGAAGCGTTCAGTGCAAGGATATTCTGCTTCGAGGCAATCTTTTCCAGCGCCTTCGTCTTTTCGTAAATGGAGCCGACCATGGTTGTTGTCTCGCCAAGCTCCTCCTCCATCACCTTCGTCCGCTTTTCATCCTTATGCTTCAGGTATTCAAGATTCACTACATAATTTATTATGAACTCAAGCAGCCTGGCCGCCGCATAAATAGATTTCTCCGGCCGGATCGGCACCTTTTTCACCGCTCTTATGTACTCATCCTCCGGTATCCCGAGCTCTCTTGCCAATGCTGCAAATTTCTCCTCATCCGGGCTTTCCGGAAGCACCTGGCCGCCGATCATTTTGCCGAGCTTTTCGCCGCTGATCGCGATATCCACGGAAAAATCCATCAGGCCCGCATGACAGCGGTAGGTTCCGCTGCATTCATTGTCGCATTTTACACAGCGCCGGAGGCCCTCCCGGTTTCCACGCGTATATTTCATGCAGAAATCGGTAAAATTGCTGCCCTCGGTCAGATAATTCCCGTTCTTGTCCACCGCAATCGCTGCCAGACCGGTTGCGTCAGAAAACTGATTCTGAATATCCTGCAGCAGCTTGACACTCATAAAGTCTTTCAATTCCATAATCCGATACCCTCTTTCCGGCGTTCCGCCCATGTATGTAAGCGCGACAATCCTGCTTGTAACTCATATTTTATCACGTTTGACTGGGCAAGGCAAGAATAAAGCAAAGGAAAAAAGCGGCCCTGGACAGCAGCTGGCTCTTCCTCTTTAAAGCACAAAAATACCGGCGGAGCAGCCGAATTTTCTTCGCTGCTCCGCCGGCTCTTCCGCCCGCTCCTTCACGCCATAAACCCGCGCTTTGCCCCGCTCGGGTCAAGGTATGATTCGTTCAGACTCCCTCTGCCGTAGGTCAGGCCCGCGTATACCTGCTCGGTATTGCGCATCACCGGACCCGACTCATCCTGTGCGCTCACCTGCGCGAACGCATCCCTGAGCTTCTGCACCATGCTGTCGGCCGAATCCAGCAGCGCAGCCCCGCGGGACAGCCGCGCCCGGATCAGCGTCCGGTTCAGATAGGAATACAGGCGGAAAAGCTCTCTGGAAAGTCCGTACTGAAAATCGAGAGCCCCCATCAGCTCATTCACAAACCGGCCCGCATGCTTCAGCTCCCGCTCATATCCTTCGGCATCGTCCTGCCCCAGAGCTCTGCGGGCGGCCGCCGTATCTTCCAGAATAACATCATACATAATTACGATCAGTTCCGTCCGCGATGCCTGTGTTACGCGGCGCGTAAACTCCTGTAGTTTTTCCCTTTCCATGCCAACCTCCGTTTCCTCATCGCGCCGCATCCCGGTTCTCTCCGGCCTCCCGGATGTAAATGCAGCCTCACGGTTTCATCAGCCCTGGAGCAGGGAAAGGATCGTCTGCGGCCGCTCGTTCGCCTGCGCCAGCATCGCCGTGCCTGCCTGCGAGAGAACGTTCTTCTGCGTGAAGGTCGTCATTTCCGCAGCCATATCAACATCCTCGATGCGGGACAGCGACTCCGTGATATTCTCTGAGGAAACATCCAGGTTTGCGATCGCGTGGTCGAGCCGGTTCTGGTAAGCGCCGAGCTTTGCGCGCACGGAGGAAACCTGGTAAACCGCGAGATCACACAGCGTAATTGCCTGCTCCGCACCGTCCTGTGTAGCAACATTGAGAATATCCACGCCGAGCGTCTTCGTGTCCACCTTCGGAATGCGAACCTCCATCGTCTGCCCCTCGTTCGCTCCGATCTGAAGATCCATCGGCCCCGCGGAAAGCACGGTGATCACAACCTCGGACTCAGCACTGCCGCCGACATCCGACTCTCCGCCGTCGATCGTGGCATCGGTAAAGGTCGTCTCCGCGGTTCCCGGCTGCACCTCAAATTTCATTTCGAAGCCGTTCATATCCGTTACGGTAACAACATTTCCCTTGGCGGAAACCGTGGCCGTCTTGTTGAATCCCTCTTCGCCGAGTGTCGCCACCGCATCAACGCCGACCGCCTTTGCTCCCTCGTCGCTGATGCCGCCGAACAGCTGACGCAGCTCCTCGTTATCGCAGTAGATCTCGATCTTCTGGTCGGAGCCATAGGCTTTGGAAACAAATATCAGTTCCCCGCCTTCCGCTGCATCCTCCTGCCTGTAGCCGGCAATCTGGCCCTCCTCATCCGGATCCGCGCCTGCCGTGCCGACAAACGCCTGGATATTCATGGCATCGCACGCGTTCCGTATCCTCTCGTAGACCTCTCCCATCGTGTCCCCGGCCTTTATGCGGATCTCCGTGCCGTTGATATTGATTTTTCCGTCCTCCTCAATTACCTCGTCCGCTGCGCCAATCTGCATCCCGGCCATTACGGCCTGCCTGGCATCCTGTACAACGTTGATCGCGTAATCCTTGTTCTCCACGGTATCCGTCAGCGATATCAGCGATACTGCGTTGTTGCTGGAGTAGGACTGGCAGTCCACATTACCGTCCAGCAGCGTTTTGGTATTATATTCCGTCGTGGTGGAAATACGGTCGATCTCCTGGTTGAGCTGGTTGATCTCCCGCTGGATGGCGGCGCGGTCGTCGCCCGTGTTCGTGCCGTTTGCGGCCTGCACGGAAAGCTCCCGCATACGCTGCAGCATTGCCTCCACCTCGTGGAGCGCGCCTTCCGCCGTCTGGATCACGGAAATGCCGTCCGCAGCATTGCGGCTCGCCTGATCCAGCCCGGCGATCTGCGTTTTCATCTTCTGCGAAATGGCCATGCCTGCGGCATCGTCCGCCGCACGGTTGATCCGGTAGCCGGAGGAAAGCCTCTCAAGACTCTTGTCAAGCGCACTGTTCGTTTTTCCCAGCGAATTGCTCGCCTTCAGCGCTGCAATATTGTGATTAATTCTCATGCTCTGCACCTGTCCTTTCCGATACGATTTCTTTGATTACTGTCTTTGCTGCCAGGTACAAATCATCCGTCCGTGTCCTTTCTGTTCCCGCACTGTCCGCCCCGGTTTCCCGCGCGGCGCTCCACTGAGCGGCGGTATCAGCTGACCTGGTCTTTAACCCGTAATTCCAGTGGGTTATCTCAAAGCCCTGCTCCTTCAGAGCCTTCTGCAATTCCTCTTCCTTTCCGCGGATGCGGTCAAGCTCCTGCGCGGAAGCGCTGGTCATATAACAATTCAGCCGCTTTCCTTCCAGTTTAAGTTCAACGGCAGTATCACCGCCTTCGCCCGCCAGACGTATTGCCGCGCTGCCCTTCTCGCCGCCGGAGTGAACCACCGTAAGGTTCAGCTTTACGAAGCCGCTGTCCGCAGGAAGCGGAATCTCGTAAAACTCCTTCCCCGCAAGGCTTCCCGTCAGGCGGATCGCTCCGCGCACGGCAAGCAGCTGTACGCTGTCCGCTCCGGTGAGCGCCGCATTCCCGAAAATTCGGTCAACTGCTTTATCGGCTGTTTTGTTCCAGTTCTCAACCGCCGCACGCATTTTTTCCGCATTTTCAACCGCATCCGGGCCGTCCGCCGGCTCTTCGAACGTCTCGCCGTACCTCTGTGCGAGCTCCTTCAGCGTCCGGTATACGCTCCGCCCCGACAGAAGCTCCCTCGCTGCGCGGATCGTTTCCATGCTTTGTTCTTCACGGTACGCACCGAGAAATGCCTGCTCCACACTGCTGCCTGCCGCCGCCTGTACCAGCCCGTTAAGCATTGTCTGTGCGCACCGCTCCGCCTCGGCCTCACAGGCTTCCGACCCGTGCGCCTGCACAAGCCGCTCCGCCAGCTGCTCCGCTGTCAGTTCCAGCGCCTCCTGCGGTCCTCCGGCTCCGGCCAGCGCCTCCGGGGTCAGCTCTCTCGCGGCCCTTGCCGCCGCCGTCTGCTGATATGCAGCTTCAATCTGCTCCGAAATCCTCTTTCCCTGACCGGAAACCGCCTCCGTCCCGCCGAACGCATCATCGACCGAGGCGTCCACGCCGCCCTTCCTGCGCGTGCGCACGGCAGAGAGCAGCCCTGAGAGCGTCAGCTCCCGCCCCGAGCCGGCCAGCGCGCCGGCAGCCGCGCCGTCCGTGCGGGCAACCTGGTGCAGCAGCCGGTAAATCCCGATATAGGCTTCCCGCTCCGCTCCGCTCAGCTCCTTTTTCTCGTCCAGCATTACCAGATAGCTGCTGAATTTTTCCTCGGTGGAGGCGCCCTCCTCATCCCGCAGCTGCCTCAATGTTCTGCTCAGCTCCGGAAGAGGCATGTCGAGCGGATTGATGCCCTTCTGTATCATGCGCGCGCATGCAGCCGGATTCATGCTCTCCAGCATCTCCTGAACCTGCGCGTCATACTGCTTCATCGCCGTCAGATTTTCCCGTGTCAGTTCCAGCTGATTGTAGGACAGCATGCGCACTGCACGCCGGTTCGCTTCCGTCGCCTCAAGGCCCATGGCAGCCAGCCGCTCGTCCACATTGCGGAACGCCGTGCGGATGGAATCCCCCATATCCGCGCGCGGCTTTGTCATAAGCGCCTCATAACTCTCCTCCGCTCTGCGGAACTGCTCTGCCAGCCGGCTTCCTGTCTCGTGCAGGCTGCGCACCGTTTCCAGCGCTCTCGCGGCAAAGGTCACGGAAAGCACCTGTGCCGGAGCCGCCCGCAGTTCCCTTACCGCCGTGTCCGTTTCCCTCAGCAGGTCGAGATCCGCCGGTGCATTTCCGCTGTCAATCCGGCTGCCGGCCTCCTCGTACAGCCGGCGGTAATATTCCTGCTCCAGGCCGCGCAGTCCTTCTACAATCTCGCCGAGCCCGGCAGTATCCAGACGGATACCCTGCCTCAGCAGGCGCACGCCTGCCTCCGCGGTCAGTTTCAGCTGAATTTCCGCCAGCTGCCGCCGTGCGGCCACATCCGTATAAGCCGCTCCCGCCGTGCGCCCGGAAAGTTCGCTCTGCACCCGCTGCAGAAACTCCAGAGTGAGCTTTTGGGTCTGCCCGTCCGCCTGAAGCCTCGCCGCCGCGAGATCTATCGTCTCCGGCAGAATTTCCGCAAAGGCTGCGCTCACGCGCGCCGCCGTTCTCTGCTCCACCGCGGCCATTCCCCCGAGCGCAAGCGGCGCCTGCTCCGCAGACCCGCCGTTCTTCAGGGCCTCCACGGCGCGCTCCAGAACCATTTCGATCAGGGCGGAAGCTGCCTCGCGACCGGCTTCCGACGCCCTCGCAAAATCGGAAAGCCGGTCAAGCTCTTCCTTGCAGGCCAGATTCTCCGCCGTCAGAGGAAGTTCGTTTTCCAGAAGCCATCTCGCATCCTCCATCGCTGCCGCATCCGGTTCCCGGCCGGTCTGACGCACCACGGCCTCAGCGGAAGGCTTCAGTTCCTCCCATACCGAATCGGGAAGAGGCTGTTCCCTGCGGCCGCTCCCGCTGTGCGCGGCCCTGTACAGATTCTGGATGGTTGGCTCCAGCTGATTGCCGATCAGGTATGCCCCCGCTGCCCCGTCCAGTCTGCCGACTGCCTCAAGCCCTCTCTCCGCCGCTTCGGCAAGCTCCCGGAGCTTCGACTCCGTCACCGGAATATCCGCTCTGATCAGCAGTTCCGCAAGATACGCGGCGGCCGGCTGATTTTTGAGAAACCTCCGGGCCGTCTCCTCGATGGCTTCCCGCTCCGCCCGCTTCCGCTCCTGGAAAGCGGCGTTTGCCGTCTCCCGCTGCTCGCGCCCGGCCTTGATCCTCTCCAGCGCCCGCGCCAGACGCTGCAGATTAAAGCCTTCCAGCGTAAAGCCCTCCGATGCCAGCGCCCGGTAATCCTCCTCCGTCATGCGCCCGGCAAGCTCCTCTGCATTTTCCTCCTGCTGCTCCTCTTCCTCCGCCGTGTCCGAATCCTGCGGGACGCGGACAAGCGATGAGCGATCCACCTGAGGAGCGCCTCCCCCGTGTACCGCGGTTCCGCCGCCCGCCGGAAGCTCCTTCAGAAGCATCCCCTTCGGACCGGACTCCACCACCTGGAACCGGCGTACCTGTCCCGTGCCTGCTCCCGGCACAGACTCCTTCGGAAAGCTCAGCTGCTTTCCTGAAAAATCCATGGAAACCCTGTCGCCGACCTCCGTCACCACGCCCTCGACAATCTGGCCGACCTCCCAGCTTCCGGCTCCGCTTTTTTCCCGTTTCTCATCCACACCATTCCGGTATATTTTTTCCGTATTCGCGGCCGACAACGCATCCAGCTTCATCCAAGAACCTCCCGTTCTCTGCATCGTTATGCGGAGAGTCGAACTCATGTTCGCTCCGCTCTCCGCCGGGGAAAGCCCTCCGCTCTCCCTGCAATATTTACGTTATCGGCTTTTTTCCAAAAAAACTTAAGAGGCAGGCCGAGGCTTCGGCACAGAGCAGAACTTTATTTTTGCAGCATTCCCGGCCCGGCTTCCCCCTCGAATTCCGTTTCGTAATCAACCGGCATAAGGCTGTCCGCATCATAGATAAAATGAATCCGGAATATCTGCAACTTATCCCCTTTCAATCTGGCTGTGCGGTGAACAGGCTCTCCTGCTCCGCTCCCGGAAGTCCGGCTGCCTCTGATGTCCGCGCCGGCTCTGCCTGTTTCCCCATCGGGAACTGTGCCGGCCGGCGCAGCTTCGCCGCACGGATGCCAGTAGCTCTCCCACGTACTTCCGCTGTCCGCCTGCGGCCACACCATGGAAAGTACTCCGTTCTCCCCCTTCAGAATGCCGCCCAGAGCCGTCGGCATGCCGTTGCTGACCGTTTCTGTGCAGAACAGAAAGTACGGGACGCCGTCCGAAACCGTGGCAGCCGCCTGGGAACAGGCTCCTGGATATGTAAGGCACTGTGTGATCTGCCCGCTGCTTATGTCCAGGCTCCCGATGTACAGCGCACCAGCATCCATGCCGCATTTTTTAATAATAAAATATGCTTCGTCAGACGAAGCCGGCACTCCTTCCACCGGCCTGCTTTCCTGCTTTTCTCCGGCCGGCTTCGGGCTCAGATATATTTCCGCTGCCGCCCCCTCATAACCGGCATAAAAATACAGCGGCTCGGACAGTGCTCCTGTTTCATCCAGATCATAAAGCATGGAAATCAGCTCCGGGCCGGGGAGAATGCCCGCGCCCTCCGGCGTGCTTTTCTCCAGCCATTCGGAAACGGAAATCTGCTGCTGATCCGTCCACCCATATTCCGGTACAAAATCCGTGTAGCTGTCCCGCGCCGCAAGCTCCCGATTCTGCAGAAGCGTTTCAAAAGCGCCCTCGCGGCTGTCCCGCAAAAATACACAAACCGTGCCATCGCCGCTGAATTCCGCTTTGCGATCCTTCCAGTAAAGGTAAGGGTTTTCAGCTTCCGAAGCGTTAAAGACCCTGTAGATCGCATCCTCCTCGCAGCACAGCCATTTCATGGAATAATCTTCCCAGCCGGCGAAGGAGCTTTCGTATATAATTCCTGCATACAGCTTTGCGCCCTCCCCGTAAAAGCACAGCTGCGAAACGCCTCTTTCCCGGATGGGCTGTCCAATCAGTGTCTTATCCGCGCGGCGGATAAAAACCAGATATTGCTCGGCCCGCATGGAATGATCCGACCTAACGCAATATTCTCCGGCCGGCTGCGGCACGGCCCCGGATACCAGAAGAGCCGCCGTGATGCTCTCCGTTTCCTTTGTCATGGAAACAACCCATTCTTCCTCCATGCGGCCTGTCTGTGAGAGAAAAAGACGAATAATATCATCCGATGAAACAAATGTATCACCAGAATGCCCTGTGACAACATTCTTCTCTTCCTCCGGCCGGTTTTCCCGCCTGCTGCACCCGCCGCAGACAGATGCCAGAAAGAGGATGCCCGCTGTAAAAATATATCTTCGAAACATAATGCCTCCATAACTATTGTAAATCAAACCTGTCCCAACAGCGTATCGATTCCCTGCGCTAATGACATAACATATTCCTGAGCATAACGTGGTCGTCAGCCTTTGCAGGGTTTTGTATGTATTTTATGTCTATGAGATACAGGTTCAGCCGCTTCTGTTCTATAGCCATCCTTTCGTCCAAAAAGCCACCGGCAGTTTTCCCTTATAGTAAGGATTGAGGCTGCGCCGTAACGCAGCCTCGAATTGTTTCCATTTCCGGTAGGACTCACTGCTTTTTACAGGAGCCTGCGCCCCATACGATAAGCTGCGCTTATCCCTAGTTAATTTATAGCAAAAATCGGAATCTATGTCAAGAAAATCTTTCATGCTGCGGTATCCAGGTTTTTACGCCGTCAGTTTCCATATTTCTCAAAACTTTCATTGATTCGCAGAGCTGCCGGCGGTATAATAGAATTGTCTGTGCAGGAATAAAAATCTCCGCTGCGAAGCATTCGGCGGGAGCGCGGGTAAGCGTCCGCATTCTGCCAGTGCGGCAGTTTCAAAGCCGCTTCAGGAAAAGCTGATGAATCGCATTTCCCTTATCTCAAAATCGGAGGACTTTACTTAATGGACGGGACGAAAAAAACATATACCATTTTCGGCGGTGTAAACGGCGCAGGGAAATCCACCTTTTACGAAGGCTACCCGATGCGCGGAAAAGAAGCAAGAATTAATTCCGATGAAATTCTGCGCGACAGCGGCGGCGACTGGAGAAGCTTTGCAGATCAGTCTTCTGCCATGCGCGAGGCCATAAAAAGGCTGAAGCAATCCATGGATGGAGGAGTTTCCTTCAATCAGGAAACAACACTGACCGGCAGCAGCATCCTCCGCGGCATCCGCATCGCAAAGGATCTCGGCTATTATATCCGGCTGTATTATATCGGCCTGGAAAGCGCCGAGCTGGCAATTGCCCGGGTGGCGCACCGGGTAGCACACGGCGGACACGGCGTGAGCGAGGAAGATATCCGGAGAAGATATGCCGGCTCGCTGGAGAATCTGAAAAAAGCAATTCCGCTTTGCCATTCTGTAGAGATATACGACAACTCGGTGCATTTTACTTCGGTCTGCACCTTTGAAAACGGCCGGCTTATTCAGGGAAGCCCGCAGAACTGCAGCTGGCTGAAAAACATCCTGTAAAGCCCCGAAACTTCTTCCCCTGCGCATACCTGCAAAAAACCTTGCTCTGCAGGTTTTTACAAAAGCAGAGCGCCTGCATCCGCCGCTTTTCCCTGCGATGGACAGGGCAGCGAAAAATAATTTGTCTTTTCCGACGGCTTTGCAGGTATCTGCCGGGAGCGCCGCATAAAATCTAAACAAGGAATACAAAACCGGAACTGCAGGACTGTCGCAGACGTTCCTGCGGTACAAAGAAAGGGGTACAATCTTATGAAGCAATGGTTCAAGCCGGGAGCGCTGCAGTGCGAAATCCGCAGAGGCGTCCGCGGTATCGGCAAGCGTGCGGCTGCCCTGCTGCTCGCCGTAAGCATGACGGCTGCACTCTTGAGCGGCTGCGGCCGCAGTTCTGAGCAGGGCGGACAGACGGAGGTCTCCGGACAGACCTTCGAAGAATTTATCGACGAACTGTGGCGCAGCAATATCACCTCCGATACGCTCTCCCTGCACTATTCCCTGGCGCACCCGGAAAATTACAATATCTCTCTGGAAGAAGTTACACTCGGCCGCTACAGCCAGGGGGAATCCGCCGCCTCCCTCGCGGAAAACGAGGAGTGCATCCGGCAGCTGAAGGCTTATGATTACAAGGCTCTGAGCAAAGAAGATCAGCTGATCTACGACTGCACCCTGCAGGCGCTGGAGGCCAACAGCCGGCTGATCGGCTTCCCGTACTACGCCGAACCGCTCGGCCCGGTTACAGGGCTGCAGGCCGAGATGCCGATCCTCCTGGCGGAATATCGTTTTTACGACCGCGGCGATATCGACACTTACCTCGAACTGCTGAAATGCCTGCCGGACTATTTTTCGGATATTGCCGTTTACGAGCAGGAAAAATCCGCCGCAGGCCTGTTCATGTCCGACGAAACCGCGGATAAAATAATTGATCAGTGCAAAACCTTTATCGCGCATCCGGAAGAAAATCTGCTGATTGAGCATTTTAACTCTGCTGTTGCCGCATTTGACGGGCTGACCACCGACGAAATCACGCTCTATCAGGAGCAGAACCGCGAGGCTGTGCTGGAGTACGTGATCCCCGCCTACGAGCTGCTGATCGAGGCTCTGAGCGGCCTGAAGGGAACATCCGTCAACACAAAAGGACTGAGCGGCCTGCCGGACGGCGCCGCCTATTTCGAAACGCTTGCGCAGTATGAAACCGGCTCCTCCATGACCATCCGTCAGATGAAGCGCCGTCTGACCTCCGCCGTAAAATCCGCCCTTGTCAGCATGAGCGCGGCGCAGCTGACCAACCCGGACATTTATGACCAGTACTTGAACGCTGTCTATCCGACCTCCGATCCGACAAAGGGGCTGGAGCTCCTGAAGGAAGCTATGAAAGAGGACTTTCCTTCGCTGGAGGATGTCGATTATTCGGTAAAATATGTGCATGAATCCCTGCGGGAATACCTGAGTCCGGCCATGTATCTGATCCCGCCGTTTGACGACCGCACCAACAATAATATTTACATCAACCGTAGTCCCGAGTCCACGGCGGACGATATTTACACCACACTGGCGCATGAAGGATACCCGGGACACCTGTACCAGAATGTCTACTATCTGAGCACCTCCCCGGATCCGATCCGGCACCTGCTGCGCACGCGGGGCTACACGGAAGGCTGGGGTACCTATGCGGAGCTCTACGGCTATCAGCTGGCAGGCTTTGACGACGATCTTGCCGCCTTCCTTCAGAATAACCTGATCGCCATTCTCTGCCTGTACGGGCTGAGCGAAATCGGTGTCCACTCGGAAGGCTGGGGCCTGGATGAAACCGTAGATTTCTGGACGAATTACGGCATCGAGGAAAATACTGCGGCCGGCATCTATCAGGATCTCGTCGCGGAGCCGGGCGTCTATCTGCCGTATTGCATAGGCTATCTTGAGTTTGCCGACCTGCGCAAAAAGGCACAGGATTCGCTGGGAAATGATTTTTCGTTCCGGGAATTCCACACCTTCCTGCTCCGGATCGGTCCCGCACCGTTTGATATCATTGAAAAGCACATGGATCAATGGCTGGAGAACGGCGGCAAAAACGCTTGAATAATTCTGACGATTCTGCTACATTATGATAAGCAGAAGAAAATACCATCCGCTTAAAGGAGCCAGTTTGTCATGACTTACAATTCCCTTCCGTTCGTCGCGTTTTTCGCGTGCTTTGCCGCGCTCTATCTGGTTATGCCCGGAATCCGTCTGCGGCAGGCCGTTATCCTGCTCGGAAGCCTTGCATTTTACCTGTTTGCGGGCAGCCCGCATGCGCTGATCATGATCGCGGCCGTCTCCGCTGTCGTCTACGCTGCTTCCCGGGCAATCGACCGCGTTTATGCGGGGTACGAATCGGAGAAGGAGGGGCTGACGCCGAAGGAGGCGGCCGCGCTGTTCGCAGGCTATAAAAAGCGCGGCAGGAAAATACTTGTGCCGGCGCTCCTGCTGATTGCCGGAAGCCTTGTCTATGTCAAGACGGCGCGGCTGCTCGGCTTCACGCAGGTAAAATCAATTCCGGATCTGCTTTCCTTCCGAACCTACCTCGTTCCGCTCGGCATTTCGTACTACACCTTTTCCTCGGTCGGATATCTTCTGGATATCTACTGGAAAAAAGCGAAATGCGAGCGGAACTGGCTGAGACTGCTTCTTTGCATGACCTTTTTCCCGCATATCGTGCAGGGCCCGATCAGCCGCTACGACCGGCTGTTAAAGCAGCTTGACCGGCTTCCCGGCTTCTCCTACGAGCGCGTCTGCTTCGGCCTTCAGCGCATGCTGTGGGGCTATTTCAAAAAAATTGCAGTTGCCGACCGGATCGCTCTGTTCACCTCGACGGTTTTTGCTGATATCGAAAGCTATGCTGGCATGGAAATCCTGATTGCCGTCATGCTTTGTGCCGTCGAGCTATACGCGGATTTTTCGGGGTGCATGGATATCGTGCTGGGCGCGGCTCAGCTGATGGGCATCACACTCGAAGAAAATTTCAAACAGCCGTTTTTCTCCCGCAGTGCGGCGGAGTTCTGGCGGCGCTGGCACATTACACTCGGCGCGTGGTTTAAGGATTACATTTACATGCCGATTGCCATGAGCCCGCGTTTTATGAAAACTTCGGTCAATCTGCGGAAAAAGCACGGCAACCGCGCCGGACAGATTTTCTCTGCCGCCGTACCGCTCGCCGTCGTCTGGCTGCTGACCGGGCTCTGGCACGGCACCGGCCCTGACTATATTGTGTGGGGCTGCTACTGGGGAGTCATCATTATTCTCGGCACCATCCTGGCACCGGAGTTCAAAAAGCTTGCGGAACGGCTCCGCATCGACACGGAAAGCTTCGGCTGGCGGCTGTTTCAGATGACGCGTACCTTTGCGCTTTTCTGCATCGGGCGCATGCTGACCGTCACCGGATCACTCACCGGTTTCGCCGCCCTTGTCCACGGGCTGTTCCGGAACCCGAAACTCTGGGTTCTTTTTAACGGCAGCCTTTACAAGCATGGGCTGAATCAGAAAAATTTCTACGTGGTTCTGTTCGGCATACTGCTGATCTGGACAGCGGACATGCTACAGGCTCGCATCCGAATCCGCGAGAACCTGGCGGCGCAGCCGATTGTGCTGCGATGGCTGGTCTATTATGCCGCGGTTCTGCTCGTGCTGGTTTTCGGCAAATACGGCTCCGCGTTCAACGCGAGTGATTTTATCTACGGCGGGTTTTAAGGGCCGGCTCCGGCTTCAGAAATCCAACGAAACCCAGAAACAAAGAAACCAAGAAAAAGGAAAAGAGGTAAGAAATCATGAGAGAAAAAGTAAAGCAGGTATTGACGGAAAATTACCCGGAGATTGACTTTGAAAGCTCTGCGGAGCTGGTGGACGACGGAATTCTGGATTCTCTGACCATGGTCGGAATCATCTCCGCTCTGTCCATGGAATTCGGCGTAGTGCTCCCTTATGAGGATATCGTGCCAGAAAATTTTAATTCCATCGACGCCATGGTGGAGCTCCTGGAAAAATTCATGTAATCGCCCCGGCCGGGCATTCACAGCGTGGAGGCTGAATGAATCATGTTTGATACACTGGTAAACCGTATTTTCAAGCTTGCCGGGACACAGCCGGACAAACTTGCCGTCGCGTTCAAAAAGGAACGCTTAAGCTACCGCGAACTGGCGGAAAAAATCCGTTCCGCCGGCAGACAGCTGGCAGACATGGGCGTTTGCCGCGGAGAGCGGGTTCTGTTCACCGCGCTTTCCCGTCCGGAAACGGTGGCCGCCTATCTCGGCATCCAGTACGCCGGCGCAGTCGCCGTTTTTGTCGATAAAAACAGCACGCCGGAAAATTCCGCCATGGTATACGAGGATGCGGAAGCTGTCCTGTTCCTGACGGACAAGCCGATGAAGGGCTATGAGGAACGTCTTCGGCTCGCATCGCTGAAGCAGCTTTACGCGTCCTCCGAGAACACGGAAACCGGAGGTCAGACAGAGGAGGCCGCCGGCTTCCTGCTCCCTGAACCCGGCCCGGAATACCGGATGCCGCAGGAAAACGACACGGCGGAGCTTCTGTTCACAACAGGCACAACCGGACGGCCAAAGGGCGTAATACTCACCTACCGGTCGGTTTACGCCATTTTATCCAACACCATCGAGGGCATCGGAATCCGACCGGACGAACGGCTGCTCCTCCCTCTCCCGCTCAATCACTCCTTTGCGCTGCGCGTACTGCGCGCTGTGCTGTATGCGGGCGCTTCCGTTATTCTTCAGAACGGTTTTGCCTTCGCAAAGGAAATTGAAAACAACCAGGCGGAATTCGACTGCACCGCTCTCGCGGCGGTGCCAGCCTCAATGGAAATTCTGCGCGGCCAGATGCAGGATCAGTTCATCCCGGTAATGAGCCGGTTCCGCTATATTGAGATCGGTGCGGGCAGTCTGACCGCGGAGCAGCGAAAGCGCCTGACAAAGCAGCTTCCCGGCACCACCATCTTCAATACTTGGGGCTCGTCCGAAACGGGCGGCGCACTGTTTACAAACGTGAGCGAGGTGGCCTCGCACCCGAAGCGGGTCGGTGCAGTCGGAAAGCCGCTGCCCCATGTGCAGCTCAGGGTGCTCGACGAAAACGGCCGGGAAATGAGGAGCGACGCGGAGCACCCGGGACGCATGGCGCTGAAGGGCGATATGCAGATGGCAGGCTACTGGCGCCGGGACGAGCTGACCGCGGCCACTCTGAAGGACGGCTGGCTGCTCACCAGCGATATGGTATACACGGACGACGACGGCTATGTCTACATGCTGGGGCGGGCGGATGACATCATTAATGTCGGCGGCGAAAAGGTTTCGCCGGTGGAGGTCGAAAATATTGCCGGCGAATTTGAACCGGTCCGCGAATGTGCCTGTATCGGCGTACCGGATCCGAACGGCGTGCTTGGCCAGGTTCCTGTGCTCTTCATCGCTGCGCGGGACGCAGGCTTTACCGAAGCCGGGCTGCAGTCCTTCCTCGCGCCGCGCATGGAGCGCTACAAGCTGCCGCAGCACTATGTCCTGCTCCCGGAGCTGCCGCGCAACCGCATGGGCAAGCTGGATCGGAGGCAGCTTCGGGAAATCTGGGAAAAACAGGGTGAAGATGACGGGATGAACCCGGTGATGCAGGCCATTCTGACGCGCCGCAGCAACCGGAAGTTTCTTCCGGAACCGATTCCGAAGGAGCTTCTGGATCGCATTCTGATGGCAGGCTATCATGCACCGACAGGGCATAATATGCAGACCTGGCGTTTTACCGTGCTCCGCACCCAGGAAAAAATCGCTGCTTTAAAGGATGCCGTAACAGCCGCCGCCGCGGAAAACAAGGTGCATTTCTACGGCTTTAATGCCCCTCCGTGCGTAGTGCTTATCTCCAATGACAGGCGCAATGCTGACGGCTGCCAGGATTCCTGCTGCGCGGCGGAAAACATTTTCCTCGCGGCGCATTCCTACGGGATCGCCTCCTCCTGGAACAACGCTCTGATGACCCTCTGCGACTGCGGGCCGATCCGCGCGCTGCTCACCGGATACGGCATTCCGGCGGAGCACCGCGTCTGGTGCATGGCGCTCCTGGGCTATCCGGCGGCGGAAGCCATAGGGCCGGCAAGAAAAAAGGACGTGGTACACTATGCTGACTGAAGAAAATAACAGAAAAGCTGCCGGCGGAACCGAGCACGCCGGCACGGAAAAAACGCCGCTGCCGGCTTCCTCCCCGGCAGACAAAGAACGTGTTCCGGACAAAGGCACCCGCAGCGCTTCCGTGAAAAAGCTTGTGCGGGCCGTTGTTTTTCTTGCAGGGCTGGCCGTGATGCTGAACTGGATCAGCGCAGTATTCCGCTACAAAAACTCAGACAAGCGCTTTATGCCGTTTTTTGAGCAGGAGGCAGATTACGACGTCCTTTTTTTCGGCACAAGTCATGTAATTGACGCAGTTCTGCCGCTCGAACTCTGGGACGAATACGGCATCGCATCCTACAATTTCGGCGGCTACGGCATGCACCTTCCCGCAACCTGCTGGCTGATTGAAAATGTGCTGGACTACACAACGCCGAAGCTGATTATGATCGACTGCTCCAACCTCTCAAGCGAGGTTATGTCCAACACGACCGTACGTCAGGCACACAACACCTGGGACGCGTTCCCGCTGACGCGGAACAAGCTGCGCGCCTTCCAGGATCTGCTCGACCCAAAAGATCTGCTTGAATTCACATGGAAATTCAGCATCTATCACGATCGCTGGGAGGAGCTGACATGGGAGGATTTCGAGCCGGTGTATTCCATCGAGCGGGGTGCCGTTCCGCAGCGGGAGGTTGCCGTTCCGGCAGATTTTATTCCGATTTCCGATTCGCGGAAGACAAAGGACAACACGGCCGGCGCGCGCTATCTGCGCAGGGCAATCGAACTCTGCCAGAGCCGCGGCATTGAGGTTCTGCTCACCTACCTGCCGTTCCCGGCCCCGGCATACCGCCAAAAGGAAGCCAATCTGGCCGCAGATATTGCCGCCGAGTACGGGGTACGCTATGTTAATTTCCTCAAAACGGAAGGCATCGTCAATTACCATACGGACTGCAATGACGCCGCCTCCCATCTGAATCTTTCGGGAGCACGCAAAATCACCTCATGGCTCGGGCGCTACATGCTGGAAAATTATGGAATTTCCGATCACCGCGGAGAAGAGGCTTATGCTGCTTGGGATAAGGATTATACTCAGCATGTTCTGGACGATCAGGCCTGGATTCCGATCCAAAAAACGCTGGATACCTACCTGATGCTGCTGGCAGACAAAAATATCGGCTGCTGCATCTACGTCAGCGAAGGTTCCCGGCTGCTTCAGGATTCCCGTACGCTCCAGCTGCTGAGCAATGTCACCGTTCATGCTTCCCCGTCAAAGCTTGCGGACGCTGCCGGAAACGGCACGGAATACTTCCTTTTTGCAGATAACCGCAGCGGCAGGCTGTGGGAAGGCGTCGGAACCGGGGCCTTTGTCAATGCGGAAACACCCGCTGCACAAGTCCGCTATGAAGTCCGGGAGGACGGCCGCCATACTCTGTTCGTCAATTCCGTCGAATATCCGGTCGGGGACAGCGCTTCCTCGGCAGATATACAGATTATCGTTTTTGACAGCCGGGACGGCAGTCTGATCGACACCGCATCCTTTGTGGTAGACAGAGCAAGCCTGAGCCTGAAGGCAACCCGCAGCAAGGGCAGCACCGCGGAAGTAAGCAGCGATTGACCGTACTGCCGGCTGCACGGGAGAATTCCGGCGTAAATACGGCTGTGCGAAAAGAATTCCGCAGAAAATTATCAGCGGAGACGGGGCGGCCTGGCTTTGCCGCGGTAAATTTAAGAAAATTGCCGTCAGATGCAGACCGGCACGAACCGAATCTTTACAAGCCCTCCGGCCGCGGTATTTATGAATCCGTCCGTCAGAATTTAATCCGCCCGGATATTGACATTTACAAACGGGGATATTATACTTAGGCTGTGAGAGATTTCGGGTTTTGCTACTCACCCTTTTATGAAATGCTCCGCAGCATGGATTCTGTACATTTATTAATTAAAATAAATGATTTTTCAAAAAGAACAGGAGGATTTAGATTATGTCTACGAAGGCTTATTACAAGCAGAGCGAGATCGGCGCCGGCAAAGTCGGCTTTTCCAAGACCCGCTCCATCATCGAGGCAGCTTTCTACGGAAACAATGTTGTAAAGGTAAACACCTTAAAGGAAGCTTATGATCTTGCAAAGAATTCCCCGGGAACCGTTGTTACCGATATGCCGGTACTGCGCGGCGAGGAATTCGGCCTTGAGAAGGACGCAAAGGTTCTTCTTTTCAACGACGGCGCTGTTACCGGACGTTACGCAGCAGCGCGCCGCATCAAAGGCGAGCCTGGCGTTGACGACACAAAGCTTGACAAGGTGGTTATGGATGCTGTCTACGAGACCCGCTGGAAGACGATGTACCATGCGGAGTGCTTTGTCGGCCTTGACCCTGAGTTTATGGTAAAGGCTCACCTTCTTATTCCGGAGGGCGAGGAAAACCTGCTTTACAACTGGATGATCAACTTCCAGTATATGTCCGATGAGTATGTGAAGATGTATAAGACCTCCAAGCCGGTCGGAGACGGCAAGGAGCCGGATATCTATATTTTCTCCGACCCGCAGTGGATTCCGGGCAACCGTCCGGATGTTGATTACAGCTGCCTGAGCGATCCGCTTACGCTGTGCTATTTCGACACAAACCAGAACTGCGCTGCCATCCTCGGCATGAGATATTTCGGCGAGCATAAGAAGGGCACGCTCACGATGGCATGGGCAATCGCGAACCGCAACGGCTACGCATCCTGCCACGGCGGACAGAAGGAATATTCGCTTCCGGGCGGCCAGAAGTTCGTTGCTTCCGTATACGGCCTCTCCGGTTCCGGAAAGTCCACTCTGACCCATGCGAAGCATAACGGCAAGTACGATGCAGACGGCGGCATCAAGGTTCTGCATGACGACGCGTTCATCATCAACTCCGACACCTGCGCTTCCATCGCGCTGGAGCCGACCTATTTCGACAAGACGGCCGACTACCCGACAGGCTGCCCGGACAACGCTTATCTGCTCTCCGCGCAGAACTGCTCCTGCACAATGGACGAGGACGGCAAGATCCAGCTCGTGACCGAGGACATCCGCAACGGCAACGGCCGCGCGATCAAGTCCAAGCTCTGGTCGCCGAACCGCGTTGACAAGATCGACGCGCCGGTAAATGCGATCTTCTGGATTATGAAAGACCCTACCATCCCGCCGGTGGTAAAGCTCAAAGGTTCCGCGCTTGCTTCCGTTATGGGCGCTACGCTTGCGACGAAGACCTCGACCGCAGAGCGCGTTGCGGCAGGCACCGACTTAAATGCGATCCGCATTGTGCCTTACGCAAACCCGTTCCGCACCTATCCTCTTGTTAACGACTATGAGAAATTCAAGAAGCTCGTTGAGGAGAAGAACGTTGCATGCTACATCGTCAACACCGGAGATTTCATGGGCCAGAAGGTTAAGCCTGCGGATACCCTTGGCATCCTTGAGACGATTGTAGAAGGCAGAGCAAGCTTCGAGAAGTGGGGTCCGTTCGAGGATATCGAAATTATGACCAGCTGGGACGGCAAGACTTCCGACAACTTCACGCCGAATCTTAACGATGCAGATTACAAGGCACAGCTCAAGTCTGCAATGCAGACCCGCGTAAAGGCTGTTGAGGACTTTGCGACAAAGAAGGAAGGCTATGACAAGCTTCCGGATGAGGCTCTTGCAGCGCTGAAGAAGCTGGTGGATGAGCTGAACTGATTCTGCGGAATGAAAAATTAAAAATTTAACCGTATCCCCCGGAAAATGCCGGCCGGCAAAATGATCGGAATATGAAAATCAAAAACTGAGCTGCCGGCATCCCAGGGAGCGAAAAGAGTGCAGAAACAAAATTGTTTCTGCACTCTTTTTATGCCGCTTACTGCTGATTGCATTTAAGTTTTTCCGCAATTAAGTCTTGCTGATTATTTATCAGCAGATTATTCAGCCACTGCGCATACTGTTCCTCCACTCCGAACTGCCGGAGCACCGCTCTTAAAATCTCCCGCTTCTTCGGATTTCGGATATCGCTGCTTGCGCGTCCCGCATCTCTCTCCCAGTACGGTTCGTTCGATCCCGCCGCGATACAGGCTTCCAGCAGCGCCTTATCCACATCCGGATCAATCCCGATCCCGTTATTTCTGGAAATCCCCGGCACAACCGGATTTCCCTCCAGCGGCAGCTCGCGGTAGACCGGTCCGATCTGCAGCATAATTTTGTCCGGCTCCTTGGCATCAATGCTCTGCCCGTACATCACGGGATATTCCTCCTGCTCCTCCCGAAGCGGCAGATTACCCACGATTTCATAATCCCCGTAATAAAACCGGTTATCCATAATATAACACGCAGGGCATGCTGTATAATTTTCCAGGATTGCCGGCAATACGTCCGGGTCCGTTGTCACAATATGGTAAATTTTTACAATTAATGGTTTTCCCATCAGAATCTTCCAGTCCTTCACTCCCAGCCTCCGCCGTTTCGTCACGTCGAGCAAGATCCTCCCGTAGCCGTAATGGGTGCGGTCAAGCGCAAAACGGAAAAAATCGCCTTCCTCATACCTGCAATGCCTCCTTGCTCCTCCCGCAAACTCCTTTACCTTTGCCATCTGCGCATCGTCCGTCTCCTCCACCCAGCGTTTCAGAAAATCCTCCAGTTCTTTTTCCGACATCGGAGGCAGGCCCGCCATTCGTGAGGAATACAAGGTACGCTGGTTTGTCACATTACCGATCGTAAGATATCCCCGGAAGGAAAAATAGGCTCCCTCTCCGCCCATTTTCTGCAGGTTTGCGAAGGTAAACTTTTTCTCCTTTCCCCTTCCCGTTTTCGGAAGAAGCAGCGTCCGGTCACGGGATGCCTTCACCCAGTAAGTACTCTCCTCATAATGCCCTTCCCGGTTAATGATCCATTTTCGGATAACATCCTCGTTAAAATACAGGATATTTCCCTCTCCCATATCCACCCGCTTCCAGTAAGGTTCAATTTCCAGAAGCCCCAGACAGCGGCGCTGTTCGTTTGTCAATTCCATTTCAGTCCTCCGCATTTCCAATTTTATCCAGAAATTATTGATGAACTTTTGCGCTTACAATGCTTTGCAAACAGCTTCAGGCCACTGCCCGGCAAGAAAAGCATCACTTCTGCCTGCGTTCTTCCCGAAGTACCTCCCAGCAGAATTCCGTCAGCTTTTCCGCCGCTTTTCTATGCGTCGTCTCACTCGGATGCCAGTCGCTGGCAATTCCGTCCTCCTCCCGCTGCCCGTCAAATTCAAGATAATGGATATGTTCATCTCCAGCAGCGCGCAGCTTTGCAACCAGCCTTTCCACCACCGGACAGAGCGAGCGCGTCATGATCCCGAGACAGCAGACGATTTCCACATCCCCGTAGTTTTGCCTGACTTTCCGGTACAGATCGCGGTACGCCCCGGCAAAAACATGCTCGCGCTCCGGCTTTCCCCTCGTGTAGCTGTCGTCGTTTGTGCCGAGATGGAGCACTACGAGATCCGGCAGAAACCGTGATACATCCCACGGCTCCGGCTCAATTCCAAGCTTTCTGCTCAGCGTGCAGGCCGTGTACGGATACAGCTGCGGCATCAGAATTGTTTCGTCCGGGGTATCGCGCTCCGGCGGAATCCAGTCCGTAATCAGGCCGATGCCGCTCCAGGACACCAGCTGGTAATCCGCATCCAGCGCCACAGCCGTGCGCAGCGCGTAATCCTTATACGGATTTTCCTGCGGCGTATTGAATATGTCCACATTCCAGACCCCTTCTATGCCGTAGCCGCAGGTGATCGAATCGCCGATAAATTCAATCCTTCTCTTTCTCTGCGGCAGCGGCAAGAGTTCCGCGTCGTCGTCCGCCAGCAGATACCGGATGCCGCACATCCCGAATGCCATTTCCGAAAACTTCGCAATACGCACGCTCAGGGTTTTCGGCAGCTGCTCCGCCCCGACTCCTTTGTACCGCGCATATTCCGCACGGTCGAAAATTAAATATTCTGCTTCCTCCGCCTCCAGCGGGAAGCGCTTCCACGGTTCCTCATCCTCCCCGACAAACACGCCGACCCAGCCCTGCTGCCTGTCATCCATCCGCCATTCATCCGTTATAATATCTGCCAGAATCCGCTCCCCCGTATAGAAAAAACCGATTTCCGCCGCCGAATAGGTAAGATAGGCGATCCCGCCGTGAAACAAAATCCGCCCGAGCTGCTTGCCGGTCTGCGGTTCCACCGTTATTTTCTGCATTTGTTTTTCCTCCCCCATTTTACTGTGCTGCTTCTCATCGTACTGCTTATGTGCCGGAAATAATTGTTCCCCTGAAATGGTATTGCTTTCATGGCATGTCATAGTATGATTTCTTTGCATCTTCTATAAATCTTCTTTCAATTATAATGCAAATTCCGCCGTTCTGCAAAGCCGGCCCCTCTCCCTGGCTGTTCTGCTGCTCGGCAGGCTCCCTGCCTCGCATTCTCTGCTCCGCAGAGCATTTTTCTCAAATTATTTCAAGCACAGCAGCATGTATATTTTAGCATAATGGCATGCATATTTCAGCAAATCAGCGTGTATGCTTCTCCCGCCTTCAGTTCAACCTCCGCACTGTTCCACATCCTGCCGCAGACGGTTGCACCGGCTCCTCCTGCCGGACCGGATTGCCCGCCTCCGGCGGCTGCCGCTTCGCCCTTGCAGCAACAGGAGTCCCCGGTTTCCTCTCCGGCAGGCTTCATTTCCATATTCTCATACAGAATTGTTGTTTTCAGATCCGCCTTTGCCCGCAGTTCACACGAAAGCAGCCGGCCTTTCCTCCACACAAGATCAATTTCCGCACCGCCGCGCACGCACAGCCCCTTTACGCTGCCATTGCTCCATTCCTCCGGCAGGGCCGGAAGCAGTACAATACGCCCGGACGTGCTCTGAACCAGCATTTCTGCAATTCCCGCCGCACCGCCGAAATTTCCGTCGATCTGAAACGGCGGATGATTGTCAAACAGATTCGGCAGAGTGGAGCGCGCATAAAGTGCCAGAAGGTTCTCATAAGCCTTTTTTCCGTCCCAGAGCTTCGCGTAATGATTGATTATCCAGGCGCGGCTCCATCCCGTATGCCCGCCGCCGTGAGAAAGCCTGCCTTCAAGCGTTATGCGCGCAGCTCCGGCAAGTTCCGGCGTGCCGTCCATCGTAATCTGACAGGACGGATGCAGACCGTACAAATGAGAAATATGACGATGCCCCGGCTCGGCCTCCCCGTATTCCTTCTCCCATTCCAGAATCTGACCGCGGCTCCCGATCTGCGTTGGTACAAGACGGCTGCGCGCATCGGCAAAGCGCTCCGTCAGCTCATCCTTCAGACCGAGCACCTCTGCCGCATCAATGCACTGCGTAAACAGATCACGCAGGATCTGGTTGTCCATCGTTACGCCCATACCGATTGCCCCGCGCACGCCGTCCGGCAAAATAAAGGTATTTTCCGGCGAAACGGAAGGACAGGTTTTCAGATACCCGTCATGTTCCATGAGAAAATCCAGGAAAAATTCTGCCGCCTCCCGCATAATCGGATAGCTCTCGCGCAGAAAATCCAGATCTCTTGTATACTCATAATGCATCCACTGATGCGTGCACAGCCAGGCCGCCCCCATCACCCAGTAGGAGCCGGAAACCCAGATATCCTGCACCGCGGTATCGCCCCAGATATCGGTGTTGTGATGGGCTACAAAGCCGCGGCAGCCGTACATTTTCTGCGCAGTCTTCCTCCCGTTCGGCACCATCCTTTTTATCAGCTCAAACAGAGGAAGATGGCATTCCGACAGGTTGCAGCTTTCTGCCGGCCAGTAATTCATTTCCGCATTGATGTTGATGGTATATTTGGAGTCCCATGGAGCTTCCATATCCTGATTCCATATTCCCTGCAGCGTTGCCGGCAGTGTTCCCGGACGGCTGCAGGCAATCAGCAGGTAACGCCCGAAATTGAAATACAGCTCGGTCAGTCCCAGATCCTCCGGATCGGCAGCTTTGATCCGCTGGCCGGTCGGAAGGCGATCAAACCGGCCGTCCGCAGACCACCCGGTTTTTTCCTGATTCCCGGTTTCCTTCCCGGCACATACCTTGGCTGCATTTCCTTCAAGCTCAAGTCTGACACGGTCAAACAACGCCCGGTAATCCGCAATATGCCGCTTTTTGAGTTCCTCGTATGAATATTTTTCCGCAGCCGCAAGCTTGGCGGAAACGGCCTCTTTCAGATCCTGATAACGGAAGGTAGTGCCGGCCGAAAAATACAGTGTGACCCTTCTGGCGCCGCGGATCACAAGGTGTTCCCCAATCACCTCGCAGGTTCCGCCTTCCGCGCACCCGCGCATCATCATGCATAGCTCCACTCCGTTTCCGCCAAGTTTCGCTCCCAGCATAATAGTATTATGAGAGTATTTTCCGGAATAATCATAGAATTTACGCCTTGTCATTAAAGAACTTAGACAGATTCCCTCCGGCGCGTCCGTTTCAAACCGCATCACGATCACATCATCCGCGGCAGTCGCAAAGATTTCCCGGCGGTACAGCGAACCGTTCTTTCGGAATGTCACGGTATGTATCGCATCCGCCAGCGACAGCTCCCGGCAGTAATCCTCGGTTGCACCGTTCATGCCGTCGAAATACAGCTGGATATCGCCAAGAGTCTGGTACGACCTCTGCCCCTGCGGCGTACCGGAAAGCGCGTTGACCATAAGCTCCTCCGCCTCCGGTATCTTTCCTTCCATTATATACTGCCGGATCTTCGGAAGGTTTTCCAGCGCATCCGGATTGTTGCGATCCATCGGCCCGCCATACCATACGCTGTCCTCATTGACCTGCAGATGCTCCTCCTGCACACCGCCGAAAATCATCGCCCCGAGCCGGCCGTTTCCGACCGGGAGTGCCTCGTTCCAGTCCCGTGCCGGTTCCTCATACCACAGTCTTGTGTTCATACTCAATTCCCCCATTAGTTTTTTATTTATTATTAATGTTAATGATTATACGATCTGGCTGCAGTCCCGATGTTATCCGCCAGCAACGTCCGCGTGAATTTATTTTTCCGGTACGGGCAATAACGGCATGGCGCGCACCGGACAGCTCAAAGCTTCAGCACCCCAAGATGTTCCAGCAGAATTTTCAGCCCGAGCAGAATCAGAATACCTCCGCCGAACAGCTCCGCTTTTTTCTTATATTTCATGCCGAACACATTGCCGATCTTGACACCGGCCACGGAAAGTACAAAGGTAGTCAACCCGATAATGGAGACGGAGGCCGCCATATTCTGATTCAGAAAAGCAAAGGTTATGCCGACCGCAAGCGCATCAATACTGGTTGCTACCGCCATCACCAGCATTGTCCGGAAATCCAGATCTGCATTTGCCTTCTCCTCTTCTCCGGACAGCGCCTGGCGAATCATGTTGCCTCCGATAAAAGAAAGCAGGATAAACGCTATCCAGTGATCAAAGGCGACAATTTTGTCTGCAAACTGGTTGCCTAGAAAATATCCGACCGCCGGCATCAGCGCCTGAAATCCGCCGAACCACAACCCCACGATAACCGCGCTCCGCCAGGTCATTTTTTTTATCGCAAGCCCCTTGCAGACCGATACGGCAAAAGCATCCATTGCCAGTCCGATCGCCAGCACAAAAATTGTAGTAAATTCATTTAAAGACATAACAACCCCTCCATTCTTCTGCGGTATTTGTCCTTCCGAGATCTCCGCCGCCGCGGTTTTGCTGTGCTTTCTCTGCTTTCCATGCCCCTTTGGACTTTCCGGATTTATGGTGCGCATTTCATCCAGCTTCCGGGCTTATCAGGCTTCCGGCATTCCGGAATACCGAAATCCTGGACTGCCGGACAGGCCGGGCTTCTGCCGCCTCAGTGCATCCCTGTTTCCTCCAAAGATTTCCATTCGAAGATTAATGCAGGTCAAAGAAAAACTCACAGACAAAACTCCGCAAATCAAATGCGCAATCCTGTCTGTGAGTCTCATTCATTAAGGCATGCCAGATTTTCATCATTATGTTGACAATGCCGCAGGAACCCTGCGAACTACTCCCCCACCCGCGATATTTCCTGTTAATTATATGTATTTCCAGTTTACAATATGTTCTGTCTTTTGTCAAGCCGTTCGTGGGCGCTGATCACGGTAAACGCATGCTTTATAAATAATCTATAAACAAATTTTTCTTCTTTTT
>CAJUMC010000009.1:0-56425 GCA_910587085.1 uncultured Lachnospiraceae bacterium
GAGGGAGATTTCCTTCTTCCCTTATTTTTTTTGCCAACTATAATTTTACTCTAAGGCACTTTCCGGTATTTTTGTGCCCGCCTTCTCTGCACCGCCGCCGGGAACCTTTCCGCCCGCGCGGCATAAAATAAGAATACCCTTGATTTCACGCTGTTTTCATGATACCATTATCAGCAACAGAAATGTTTTCCCGCAGGGCGCGGCTTTTCCGCTGCCGGAATGAGGCATCTGCCGCATCGGTTTTCCGGTTCTGGATCTGCCCGGATGGGATAAAATTAGCGCCATGTACCCGCCGGCTTTTGTTTCGCCGCCGGGTTGACGAGGTGAGGAGCGTTCGAAATTTCGGCGGGGACTCCTCCATGGTTCTGAACGTGTTATGTGCCGTGAAACCAGCGGGCAACCGCCACACAGAGACGGCACAATCAGAGCGGCATCCGTCCTTCCGATGCAGGACTGGCCGGTTATACGAACCGCAGGGAGCGGTCGTTGCAGGAAAGTCTTCCCGGGCAGATCGGTTCCGGCAGGAAGGCTTTGTTTTGTGCGGCCCTCTTCCCTGTTTGAGGGCAGGGCAGAAGGACTGCCGGAGCCGCCGTGCAGAATGCGCGGCCTGCTCCGCCGTCCCGATTCCCAGGAGGTCCGTGCTGCGCCGGGTCTTCTGCCGGCGGCTGCCTTCCCAAAAAAGGACGCAGCATGGAGGCATATTATGTGTGGAATTATTGGATTTACCGGAGGCCGAAACGCCGCCGGCGTACTTCTTGACGGCCTCGCCGAACTGGAATACCGCGGTTATGACAGTGCGGGCATCTCCTGCTTTACGCGCGAAAACGGCATCGACACCGTGAAAACGGTCGGAAAGGTGGCCAATTTAAGGGCCTGCCTGCCGCCGGGCCTCACTTCCTCCTGCGGCATCGGCCATACCCGCTGGGCAACGCATGGCGGCGTTTCGCAGACAAATGCCCATCCTCATACCTGCGGAAGGGTTACTCTGATTCACAACGGAATTATCGAAAACTATCTTGCTCTGCGCGAAGAGCTGGCACAGACCGGCAGAACGCCCGTTTCTCAGACAGACAGCGAGATTGCCGCAATGCTGATCGACAGCCTTTACGACGGAGACGCCCGCGCGGCCATCCGAGCAGCGGCGGCACGCCTGGAGGGCGCGTATGCGTTCTGCATTCTGTTTGCGGATCAGCCGGGAACGATCTGGTGCATCCGCCGGGGCAGCCCGCTTGTCGCCTGCCACTGCGAGGCCGGCTCGATCATCGCATCGGATATGGTGGCGCTGCTGCGCTATTCCAAGGACTATTTTGTGCTTGAGGAAAATCAGATTGCCCGCCTGACTCCGGACGGCATCTCCCTGACCGGCCCGGACGGCATGCCTGCATTTCCGGATTACCAAACCGTAACCTGGGATGTCTCCTCGGCGCAGAAAAACGGCTTCAAGCACTATATGGAAAAGGAGATCCATGAGCAGCCGGAGGCCCTTTCCCGCACCATCACACCGCGCATCCTCAAATATCAGGAAAACGGCTCCGTGTTCACCCTTCCCGATTTCTCAGCGGACTGCATTCCGGATTCGGTTTTCCGGGATCTCACGCGCATTGTCATCACGGCCTGCGGTACGGCAATGCACGCCGGAATGATGGGAAAAATACTGTTTGAGCGGCTGCTCCGCATCCCGGTAACGGTGGATATCGCGTCGGAATTCCGCTATCAGGACCCGATTCTGGACAAAAATACGCTGGTCATCACGGTTTCCCAGTCCGGGGAGACCGCCGACACCCTCGCCGCGCTCCGGCTCGCGCGTTCCGCGGGGGGGCGCACGCTCTCCATCGTCAATGTAAAGGGCTCCTCCATTGCACGCGAAAGCGAGCATGTATTTTACACACATGCCGGTCCGGAAATCGCCGTCGCGAGCACAAAGGCATACACTGCCCAGCTGGCCGCCTTCTATCTTATCGCGTTCCGCGCCGCATTTGCGTGCGGCCGGCTGTCCGCCGCCGAATGCTCTGCCCGCGCGGAAGGCCTGCTCTCCATGATCCCTTCGATTCACCGGATACTGGAGATGAAGGAAATAACCGAAAAAATCAGCCGACATCTCACCCGCGCGTCCGATCTTTTCTTTATCGGCCGCGGTATGGATTACGCACTTTCGTGCGAGGGCTCCATCAAGCTTAAGGAAATATCCTATATCCATTCGGAGGCTTATGCAGCAGGGGAACTCAAGCACGGCACGCTCTCGCTGATTACGGCGGACGTCCCGGTAATCGCCCTTGCAACGCAGCACGACGTGCTGTCCAAAATGGTTTCCAATATCAAGGAGGTGCGCGCGCGCGGCGCTTTTGTGATCCTTGTTACCGCTGCGGATGCGGTGATTGAGGAATCCCAGTACGACTACCGCATCGACCTCCCTTCCATGGACGACTGGTTTGCGCCGTTTGCCGCCGCCGTTATCCTTCAGCTGATCGCCTATCACACCTCATATCTGCGCGGTCTTGATGTTGACCAGCCGAGAAATCTTGCAAAATCGGTAACGGTGGAATAAGCGGAGCATAAATTTAAGCGGGCTTAGCACCGCATTATCACCGGAAACGGGCATGCCGCATAAATAAAGCCCCGCTGCTGCGGATTTTAATCCGCAGCAGCGGGGCTTTTCGACTGCTTGATTGCATTGTATTTTTGCTCTCTTATGGATGGCCGGATGCCGCTTCTTTCCCTAATTTGCAAGCTTACTTGCAGGCAGGGTGCCGCATCAGTTCGCCGTCTTTGTGTATTTCACAGAGATCGCCGTCATCGCAGACGGAAGCGTAAGCGGAAGCTTAGACGTTTCGTTTGTTCCCTTCCGGCGTACATAGATAATGGAGCCTGCCGGAGCGGTCTTTGCAGAAACCGAAACCCGTTTGCTGCTTGAAACCGCCTTCCAGGACGCCTTCAGCGGATCCAGTGTATTGCCCGCCTTCACAACCGTATATTCATATTTCGTATCTTTCGTCGCTTTGGCGAAGGTCATGTAGAATTTCTCCCCGTCCGTCGAGTAAACGACATCCGCTCCGCTCACCGGCCCGACAACCGGAGCGGCCTGCTGTGCCGGGATTGTCAGATACATTGTTTTGGAATAACCGTTTTTCGAGGTCGCCGCCGTGCGGAACGCAATCTTCATATTTTTTGAGCCCTGGCCCAGCACACCCGGTGCAAGCGCGGAAAGCTGCATTTTATCCTCTGCCTGCTTCCATGTCACCCCGCCGTCGTAGGAGTATTCCATCGTCTTTTTTGTGTTTACGGTCAGCTTTGCAATATCGACCTTCACCTTCGGCGCAGAGCTCCGCTTTGCGATGCTGACCTTAACCTCCTTGCTCGGCCTTACGCCCTTCTCCAGCGTACCGTCCGCAGCCGGCTTGCCCTGAACCGGAGGCAGGCGCAGATACAGCGATGCGCCCGAAATACGCATCTTCTCAATCTCCTGCAGAAACGCAGAACCTGCCTTTGTAGCGTCCGAAATATTCTCCGTATGCCATTCGTAAGAGGTTGCCTTTCTCCACTGGAAGGTGGTGGTGCCCTCCGGCGCTCCGGTGATGGCGATCGTTCCGTCCGCCTTGACAAATTTCGCCTTCAGCTTTGTAAATTTGGCCGGCATGGTAACTTTTACAATATCTTCACAAACGTCGCCCTTCAGAAGCAGCGTTGTTTCTCCTGTGCTCTTCACCCAGGAAATGTCAATATAGAACTTTCCATTGTCCGCCTTGACGGCCTCGGTCCAGCCGCTTTTTTCCTTGTCGGTATAAAACACCTTCTGATTTCCGTTCGGCTCCGCCACAAGCCACAATGTATCGTAGTCGATCAGCACCGGCCTCACAAGCGCCTTCGGCGCAGGCGTCGGTTCCGGAGACGGCGCAGGCGTACTTTCCGCCTGTGCCGTGCCTGCCTCAGCCGCCTGTGCTCTCCGATATCCCGCCGCCGAACCGGTCAGAACTGCAAATGCCAGCAGCAGGAGCATAAAGAATGCAATTTTTTTTACTTTATCTTTCATATCAACACGCCTTCCTTTCGCCCTTTCATGCTGTTACTGCTGCAGAACCAGGTTCAGTCCCTCTTCAATCAGTCCGCCGTCGCTCAGCGTAACGATAACCGGATAAGAAACTTCCTTCTCGCCGCTGGTCAGGGTCAGTGCATTCAGCTGCCTGTAATCAAGCTCTACAAATATTTTTCCCGAATTCACGGTGCAGTTGCCCATGATGTTGATCCCGTTCCAGGTTACCGTGGAAACATAGACACCGGACTTCTTGCAGGTAATCTCAAATCCAAGGCTCTCCTCCAGATCGGAACCGACTTTTTTCACAAATATGATCGGCGCCCCCGTGATAGCCGCCTCCCTTGAGAAGCGCAGCTTGATGCTGTCTTTAAGCGTCTCGCCGCTGCTCATGGTGATGGTCAGCGGATACTCCTTATCCAGCTCCATCTTTTCGTTCTGGAAGAAGCTCTGCAGGTTATCCGACCGGATCGTTACCTTCCAGTTGCCGTCGCTGTCCGTCACTGCCTGATGCACAACCGTCTGATCCAGCAGGCTGATCGAAACAATATTCGCCGTCAGGTGACTTCCGTCCTGGGCCTTGTCAAGCATCTTGCCCGGGATGACAACGAAGCTGTGCTCTGTCTCCGAACCCGTGCTGCGGTATACATCGAACACGGCTCCCTTCGAGACGGAGGATCTGCCGAGCACCTTCAGCGTAACCGCATTGCTCAGGGTTTCGCCGTTCTTGAGCGTTATCTTGATCGGATAAGCCTTGTCTCTCGTCTTCAGCGCCGCCTCGTATTTCTCGGTGGAGGTAATCGTTACGAGCACGACATTTTCCGTCTTCTCCGAGGTAAATTCAAGCTCCGTGCCGCCGCAGGTAAGCTTGTCGATATCCGTGTCAAACAGCTTGGATATAACCAGCCGGAATACAAGCCCGGAAGGCTTGCTGTCCGCGGTCTTCACAAGCGCCACCTTGCCGTCCTCGTCCAGACCCGCAGATGCCGTCTCACCGTCCGCCAGCACCGCCTTCGTCTCCTCCGGATACTCCGGAACCTGCCATGAGGTCGCGAGCGAGCAGAGACGGTAAATGCCGTTGCTGGAATAAATGCTCTTCTTTCTGACATAGACCGTGCTGCCCTTCGGCGCCTTCTCTTCCTTGAGCACAAGCTCTGCCGAGGTTATTGCCGTCCAGGAAGCGTCATCCTTCAGCGTCTCCCCCTCCTTCACGACCGTGTATTCGTAAGGATTGTTCTTGGAGGCGGCCTTATCGGTTACATTGCCGTCCGCATCCTTCTCTTCCGGAATGGTTATAATCATCGAACTGCAGCTCTTAAAGCTGAAGCCCACATTGCCCGGCACGGTTTCCTGTGCCTTGACCGTAATATGCTGCACGGCCGAGGCAAGCTTCTTCTCCGTCGCCGCCGTCCGGATGGAAACCGTGACGTCCTTGCCGGTACTTCCGTTCTTTGAAAACGCCGCAGCAGCAAGCTCCGAAAGCTTGAGCCCATCCTTTGTGCAGGCCTTCCATTCTCCCGTCCCGTTCAGCTGATATTCCATTTTATCCGTCGTGGACACGGTGAGCTTTACGGTATTGACGGAAACCTTCGGCGCCGAAGCCTGCTTGGCAATCTTAAGCTTTACCTCCTTGCTCGGACGCAGGCCCGGTGAGGAAGCCGTTCCCTTGACCTGCCCTGTCCGGAAGCACAGCGTCGCGCCCTTCGCGTACAGGCGCTTGAAAATGTCAATCGTCGGCTTCTGAAGCGCCGCCGCGGTGCCGAATGCGTTCCAGGTCGTCGAATCCGACTTTCTCCAGAAAATCAGTCCTGTCCCCGCATTGGTAAACTCCAGCTTCTCCTTCAGACAGTCGTACTTCACCTTGAAATTCGACTGCTGCTTCGGAAGCACTACGGAAACCGGGGTCTCGGACTTATCGCCCTTGAGCATCAGCGTATATTCCCTCGATTTGCTGACCCAGGAAATATCCAGGACATATTGTCCTGCCGAAAAACCGCCGTACGCACACTCCCAGTTCTTCATCTTCCCGTCGGAATAAAAGAGCTTTGTGTCCCCCGCATGCGTTGCGACCGTGACCGTCTCTTTGTCGTAATCAATTTCAACTACGCTCAGGGACGGGCTTGCAGCGTCTGCACGGCGTCCGGGCAGCAATGCCGCCATCCCGACGCACAGAAACAGAAACACACCAACAAGGATACATCTTTTTTGCTTCATCTTTTCCCTCCGTCGGCTTCCCTGCCGTCCTCCGCGCCGCTGCGCGGGCCCGATTCCATTCGGGCTGAAATAAAACGTCTTAGTCCTGCCGGCACTCCTTGCCGGAGTACCTCTTATTGGTAATAATATCGGCCGGAAGCAGCAATTTGTTAACCCCTTTTTCAATCCTTTTTCCACGGGGAATCAATATATTCTCCGCCGTTCGGCAGACGGGTCGGTTCTCCCTGCTGCGACGCCGGAACCGGGGTCGGCGTCGGGGTCGGCCGGTGTGCAAACGCGTAGTCCGCCTCGGCCTCCGTCATCAGCGCCCCGCGCGTGTAGACAACAGCCGCATTCCACAGCAGCCACTGCGTCTGCCCGCTGTCGTAAACCGCCTCGATCTGCGTGCGCACCTCCTCTTTCCCGTAGCGGATATAGTGCTTGAGATAGCTCGCTGTAAAATCCTGGAGCCACGGGCGCACCACCGCCCGCCTGCTGCCCTCCGGAATTCCCGCGAGAGATTTATTGGAATCGAGCATAGCGTTATAAACAATTTTGTATGGCTGCGTATCCGGATATTCCACCCCGTAATAGCCGTTTCCGTAGTGCGACGGATAGATCATCGGACAGATATAGTCCAGATAGCGGGACAGCTCCCTGTAATCCTGTCCCACACTGCGCTGGTCGGGCGCGCTCCGGATCACGCCGCCGAACACATCCGCCGACACGTAAAGCCCCATCGGCTTGATTTTCTCACAGAGGTACTTGACCGCCGCCGTGATCGCCTCGATTCTTGTGATCTCCTCCCCGTCGCGCTCCAGCACAAGCTCCGAAATTCTGCCCTCTGTCGGAAAACGTACATAGTCAAAATTTATCTCGTCAAAACCGAACTTCTTGAGGTTTGCGGCAATATCCACATAGTAGTCCAGCACCTCGGTATTGAGAGGATTCAGCCAGCCCATTTTGCTGTTATCCCGGTAAACCGTGCCGTCCCTGAGATGGATGCCGAGCTCCGGCATCTTTTTCACCAGCGTGTTGTCCTTGAAGGCGACGACCCGGGCCACCATATACACATTGTGCTCCTTCAGCTTTTTCATGGCGCTCTGGATATCCACGGCATAGTTCGTGACCGTGCCGTATTTTTCCACCATCTCACCCTCCATCTCGCAGCTCAGGCGCCCGTCGTCATCCTTCATATCGACAACAATCGTGTTCAGCTCCGTGCTGTCAATCAGCTCCAGCAGCCCGTCCAGATTTGTGGTGAGATGCCCCGCCTTCACATAGATGCCCTTCGCATTGACCGGCGTCCTCGTATCCACAAAATCTGCCATCCACTCTCCCTCCGGCGGAGCCGGGGTTGCCCCTGCCTCCTCCTGGGGAACCTGCCAGAGGCCGAACGGCCCCGCGGCCGAAGCATCCGCATCGCCGTCCTTCTCCTGATCCGGCTCCCCGGCCGGGGAAACGGACGGGACGACGGACGGGGAGAGTTCTGCCTCTTCCTCCGGAGGCTCGTTCAGCTTGTCCTTCAGCGTCCGAAACACCACAACTCCGGCGGCGACGGCGGCAAGAAAAACAAGCAGCATCAGCACTGCTTCCTTTCCCCGGATTCGAAACCGCCGCTTGGCGGAATTCCGAAAATCAAGTCCACCCTTTTTTCTGCCCATTTTTCCTCTCAATCTGCCGCCCGGGCGGCCCCGCAACCAGGAGAAGCTTTGTGCGCCGGCACAAAGCTTCCGTAAAGTACTGGGTTCTCAAAATAATTTTACTTTCTGTTTCCTGCAGTATCTGCAAGCTCTTTGCTTTTTATGTGTGTCATACAGTTGTCAGGCATTTCTGCCGCAGCAGAACTTGTACTTTTTTCCGCTTCCGCACGGACACGGATCGTTCCTGCCGATCTTTTTTTCCCGGACAATGGTGCCTGACTTTCTCTGCTTCAGATAAAGCTCCTTTCTTCTCTCCGCAGGAATCAGATTCTCCCACGCCGGAAGATTGTACAGCCAGTCCGCCTCCGCCGCGACCATATTGTAGTACAGCTTCTCCAGGTCGAAGCCGAGATTGACCGGGGTATCTTCCGTCATATCCTCAATCGGATTTTCCTTGATCAGGCTCTCGTTGATGCCGTCGAGAAATCCGGTCATAATCCGAACTGTCGTGCCGTATTTCTCGGCCAGCTCCTTTACCGTTCCCTCAACAACCTCGGAAGGGCTGGCAAGCAGCTGCTCGTAGATCCCCTTCTCCACGGCAAAATATTTGCCCCAGTAAAGCTGCCCCTCCTTCTTGTTCATATCCTTGGAATAGGCTTCTTCTCTCCACTCGCTCAATAAACTCATGATTTCCTCCGTTCCTATGCGCGCAGGCCCGCCGCCTGATTTGCGCCGCTGCCCGCCAGAGGGCTTCGCGGAGCAAAATTCCGCTCTCTCAGATTTTTTTCATTTTTCTGTATAACCGGAAAAATCCGGGCTATACTATTAATGTCCGCCGGACAGGTTAAAAAACCGGGGCGGCTGCCGTATCCGGAATTCCCCCTCCGGAGCGGCAGGACACAAAAGAGAAGTAAAATACTTATCCTCCCCTTTTTGGAACTGCTGCCGGACGGCGGCAGTTCTTTTTTATGCACGGGGCATCCGGGATGCCTGCCGGCAAAACCGACGGATTCCCCGGACAGACAGAAAAGGCAAGCTTCCGGGCTGTCCGGGAGCTTTTCTCCCGCTATCTAAATTATAGTAGAAATGCTCCTTTTGTCAAGCGTCTGACGAACGGTTTCACATTTCCGGCCGCCGGAGCTTCTTCCGCCGGGCCGTCCCCAGAACACGGCAGCTGTCCTTCCCGCTCAGGACTTCTCCGCGGCTGCCTGGTTTCCGCCCTTTCCTTTCCGCCCCCGCCTGCCTTTTCATTCAGGGCCTTTCTTCCCGCTCTTCCTTCTCCTTCCGCCTTGCGCTGCGGATCTCGTGCAGCGTGGCGCCGCCCTCCTTTTTCTCCGACATGTGTGCGAACAGCCGCATCATAATATGAAGAAAAATCGGCACAAACACCGTGCAGACCAGACAGCCGAGAAACAGCTGGAAGGAATAGGGGCTTGCGGTTACCGCCGCAGCCACGGTCACGGCGTACATGCCGAGCAGCGCCGCGACGCACAGCAGCGCCAGCAGACGGATTCCCCTGGACTTTTTCATAGAACTTCCTCCTTTTTCCGTTTAATACAGATTGCCCATACATCTGCTTCCGCAGATACTGTTTTGGTTCTTCCTCCTCGCCGCTCACTCACGGCTTTTTGCTGTGCTTCGACACGGAAAGCTTCCGGAAATATTCCTGTATTTCCCTCTCGTAGCCGTTGTCCGAAGGCTCGTACAGCACCAGATCCCGGTAGACATCCGGAAGATACTGCTGGTCAACATAATGATTTTCGAAATTATGCGCGTACTGGTAGCCGACTCCCCGCTCCAGCTTTGCGGCGCCTCCGTAATGCGCATCCTGCAGGTACGGCGGAATCGGTGGGGTCGGGTCTTTCTCGACCAGCTGCATCGCCCGGTCAATCGCCGTAATGGCAGAATTGCTCTTCGGCGCGCAGGCCACATAAATGGCGGCCTGCGCCAGTACGATCCTCGCCTCCGGCATGCCAAGCCGCTCAACCGCCTGAGCCGCCGCTGCCGCCACAACCAGGGCATTCGGATCCGCGTTTGATACATCCTCTGAAGCACAGATCATAATGCGCCGCGCGATAAACGCAGCCTCCTCGCCCGCGCAGAGCATCCTCGCCAGATAATAAACCGCCGCGTCCGGGTCTGAGCCGCGCATGCTCTTGATAAACGCGGAGATCGTATCATAATGATTATCCCCTTTTTTATCGTATTTCAGCGCTCGCTTCTGAATGCACTCCGATGCAACCGGAAGCGTGATGCGGATAATTCCATCCTCTCCCCGCTGCGTTGTGAGCACGCCGAGCTCCAGCGCATTCAGGGCCGCCCGCGCATCGCCGTTTGACATATCGGCCAGAAACTCGAGTGCATCCTCATCGACCTCGGCGCGGAATGCCCCGAGGCCGCGTTTTGTATCCCGCACCGCCCGCCGGAGCAGCTGTGCAATATTTTCCTTTGACAGCGGCTTAAGCTCAAAAATAATCGAGCGGGAAAGCAGCGCCCCGTTCACCTCAAAATACGGATTCTCCGTTGTCGCGCCGATCAGTGAAACCGTACCGTCTTCAACAAACGGCAGGAGGTAATCCTGCTGACTCTTATTAAAACGATGGATCTCATCCACAAACAAAATCGTTTTTCTGCCGTACATCCCAAGGCCCGCTTTCGCGGCAGCCACCGCCTCTTCCATATCCTTTTTTCCTGCGGAGGTGGCGTTAATCTGCCGGAATTCGGCACTCGTCGTGTTGGCAATCACCCGGGCCAGCGTTGTTTTGCCCGTTCCCGGCGGACCGTAAAAAATAACCGAACCCAGCTTATCCGCGCAGATGGCACGGTAGAGCAGCCGCTCCCTTCCGATAATATGCTCCTGTCCCACAACCTCCTCCAGAGTAAGCGGCCTCAGCCGCGAAGCGAGCGGAGCTTCCTTCTCCTGTTCCTTTTCCCTCATATAATCAAATAGATCCATAAGTAAACGCCCCGTTTCCGTCCTTGCTTTTTTCCAAATTTGTGTTATGCTTGAACCGTGTCCGCTCCGGACAGCCGCCTCTGGGAACCGCATGTTCCCCCGGCGGCCGCAGATTCCCGCTTCTGCGGCAGGAATACTTTATACAATAACCGCGCCCCGCACCGGCGCAGAAAGGAGTTTTTATGCTGCCGGAAGATCCCTTTATCCTGCTCAGTTATATCAATATGAAGCTGCGCGACAATTACCCTTCGCTTCAGGCGCTCTGCGACGATCTTGATACGGATGAACAGATACTCGCCGAAACGCTGGAGCGCATCGGCGTCCGCTATGATGCGGAACAGAACCGTTTTCTGTAAGCTGCGCATCCTCGAACCTGCCCGGATGCTTTTATCCTGACATGCCGGGCAGTCCGGTTCTTCTGCCTGACAGCCTGCAGGGCACTTTCCCATGGCGCTTGCCGTCCCATGAAAAACAGTTTCCGCACTCAGCTTGCGCGCTAAGCGCGGTCTCCCTCTGTCCGTCCTTCTCTGCGGCGGCGCAGCAGAGCGCGTACCGCTGATATGGCAAGCATCCCGGCCAGAGCTCCGGAAGCATCTATCAGCACGTCCCTGACCTGGCCGCTCCTGCCTTCCACAAACAGCTGATGGAATTCATCCGTCGCCGCGTAGCATGCGGACAGCAGTACGGCCGTGCAACACAACCTCCGGTACGGCAGGCAAAAGGAGCAGAGCCAGTACATGAAGAGCGCACACAGCACAGCGTACTCCGCAAAATGCGCTCCTTTGCGCACAATCGTCGAGACAAGATTTCTCAGCTGTGCAAAAGCCTCGCCGGACTCCTGATCCGTGATGCCGGGCACACCGAGAATCACGTCGACAATCCGGTCGCTGCTTTCCGAGGATTTTTCCGCTGTTTTGGAGGAGAACCAGAAGATGACAATCATAAACAAAACCGCCGGAACGGCTGACAAAAGCTTCCGATGCGCCGTATAGAACGCCCGTATTTTCTCTCTCATTCCATCCTCACCTTCCCTTTTTCCTCCCGGCTGTTTCCTCTCCCATTCTGCAGCTTCCCGCGCGGCCATTTCCCTTTACACCTCGCTCCGCCGCTTTCCGCGGCCGGCAGCGCAGATGCCTCCTGGGAGATATGGAGTTCCTTATTTCTGTATATTACTGCTTTTTATGTCGATTGAAATATAATTTCTATAAATAATACCTTACTTATCCTGCTTCTCCTTCGTTTCCACTTGCGCTATTCCAGTGAACTTGCTATAATGCTGTATATCATGCTATATAGTAACGAAAAACAGGTTCTTTGTCAAGAACAGCCGTCCGGCAGACCGGCATCGCGCCCGGGCGGCACACACACGGGTATGAACGGATGAATACAGAAAGCTATCGCGCACTCTACCTCGGCGGAAGCGGCGAGATTACGGAAAAAAAATCCCGTTTTATCGCAACCCTGCTTCCGGTTAAAACTGAGGAGGAGGCACTCGTCTTTATCGAACAGATCAAAAAAAAATACTGGGATGCCAAGCATAACTGCTCTGCCTATGTGATCGGCCGGGACGGCGGGCTGACGCGCTGCAGCGACGACGGCGAACCGCCGCACACGGCAGGCAGGCCGATGCTCGATGTTCTCCTTGCAGAGGGCATCCGCGACGCAGCCGTTGTCGTCACCCGCTATTTCGGAGGAGTGCTGCTCGGCACCGGCGGGCTGGTGCGCGCCTATCAGGCCGCCGTCAAGGAGGGACTTGCCCGCTGCACGGTAATTGAAAAACAGTTCGGCCGCAGGCTTGTCATCCGGACAGATTACAGCGGCATCGGCAAGCTTCAGTACATCGCTGCGCAGGAGGGCGTTGCCATCCTCTCTTCTGAATATGCCGACACGGTAACGGTTACACTTTTTGTATCCCCGCGTGAGGAGGAGCTGCTCACCCGGCGCCTCACGGAGGCGACGGCCGGCCGCGCCGTTATCACGCCCGGGGAAGCCTCCTGGTACTCCATCCGGGACGGCGAGCTGCTTCTGTTCGGGGATTGACCGCGGACGGTTCTTATTTTTCGGAGGCTTATTATGGATTTCAGCAAAAAAGGCATTATCAAAAAACAGCATCACATCAAGTCCTGGTCAAGGCGCTTCGTTTCCAAAACGAGGGTGCTTCTGTTCCGGCTTGCACTGATCGGCATTTTCGCCCTCGGCATTTTCGGCTGCTTTGCCGCCTTCGGCGCGGCCAAAGGCATGATCGACGACGCGCCGCCCCTCTCCCATATCAACATTGATCCGGAGAAATTTACCACCCACATATACTACACGGACGGCACGGTGTCCGGCACCGTTGTCGGCGCGGAGTCCAGCCGCATTCTCGCCACCTCGGAGCAGATCCCGAAAGTGCTGAAGGACTGCTTTGTTGTGCTCGAGGACGAGCGCTTCTATTCCCATGACGGCATCGACGTCCGGGGCATTATCCGCGCTCTGGCTTCCGGCGTCAAAACCGGCCTTTCCACCGGGAATTTCCTGGGCTTCGGCGGCAGTACCATCACACAGCAGCTTCTGAAAAACCGCGTGTTTGGAAGCGGAAACGAAAAAAACGCCATCGACAAAATTACGCGGAAAATGCAGGAGCAGTATCTCGCCATCCAGCTTGAGAATATCTACTCAAAGGATGAGATCCTTGTCGCATACCTGAACAATATTAATCTGGGCAACCGCTCGTTTGGCGTGCAGATGGCGGCAAACAATTATTTCGGCAAGGATGTATCTGATCTGACGCTCTCCGAATCCGCCGTGATCGCCGCCATTGCGCTCTCTCCGGTGCGGCACAACCCGATTGTCTTTCCCGAGACAAACGCGGAACGCCGTCAGAAATGCCTGGAAAAAATGCTGGAGCACGAGCTCTGCACCCCGGCGGAATACGATGAGGCCGTAAACGACGAGGTTTATGCGCGCATCAAAAATTACGCGATTGAAAACAGCGAGGAGGTTTATTATTCCTACTTTAACGACGAGGTGATCCGCCAGGTAATCGAGGATCTGATTGATGAGGCCGGCTACACGGCCGAGCAGGCGCAGGAGCTGGTCTACAGCGGCGGGCTCGACATCTTCACAACGCAGGATCGCGCGATCCAGGAAATCGTGGATGCCGTCTACTGCGACGAGAGCAACTTCCCTGCGCTCGGCAATTCGACCGGTTCTTTCTATGAACTGACGCCGGATTACGTCGTCACCATTCTCCGCGAGGATGAGACACAGGATCATTATCCGTTCAACGAAATTCTGAAATACTACGAGGATTACGACGATTCCGATCTGCTTTTCTATCATGAAAACTACAGTCGGAAGCACAAAGGCATCAGCCGATACACCACCGATCCGGATAAGCTGAACGAACTGATTGACAACTTTATCGAGGACGTGATGGAAGACGGCGATATTATCGCCGCAGAAAAACCGCGCATCTATACGCTTCAGCCGCAGTCCTCCTTTGTTGTGATCGACCACAGGACCGGACATGTTGTCGCCATCTACGGCGGCCGCGGCGAAAAGACCGGAAGCCTGACACTCAACCGCGCAACCTCAACCGTGCGGCAGGTCGGCTCCACCTTCAAGGTGCTCGCTTCGTTCCTTCCGGCGCTCGATACGGCCGGAATGACGCTGGCTACGGTGGCGGATGATTCCGTCTACACCTACCCTGGCACGAACACAAAAGTAAAAAACTGGAACGGCGAGGTGTACGAGGGGCTGACCCCGATCCGCCGCGGCATCTACCGCTCCATGAATATTGTGGCCTGCCGCATTATGGAGCTCGTCACGCCTCAGGTTTCTTTTGATTATCTGAAAAAGCTCGGCTTCACCACAATCGTCGAGTCGCGAACCGACGCCAACGGCAAGGTATACTCGGATATCAACGTTCCTCTCGCGCTGGGCGGCCTGACGGACGGTGTTACCAATCTCGAACTGACCGCGGCCTACGCTACCATCGCAAACGGCGGCGTTTACAATCCGCCTGTGTTTTACACAAAGGTTGTCGACCGGAACGGGAGGGTGATTTTGTCCAACGAATCCGCCTCCACCCAGGTAATCAAGACCTCAACCGCCTACCTGCTGACCAACGCGATGGAGGATGTCACCACCATCGGTACCGGCTCGAACCTCAAGTTCAAATCCTCCGAGGTAAACAGTTATATCGTTGATTATGCGAAGCGCAAATTCCACATTCCGGCCTCGAGTGACGGGTCGGATAACGAGGAGTACCTGGCCTACGTCAAAGAGATGAAGGCAAAGCTTTCGGGGATGCCGATTGCCGGAAAAACCGGCTCGGCGCACACGACGGACTTCTGGTTTGCCGGCTACTCCCCGTATTACACGGCGGCGATATGGACCGGCTACGACAACAATCTTCCTCAGGCCAACAAGAGCTACCATCAGCATATATGGCGCAAAATCATGGAGCAGATTCACGTTGCCAAGGAAAAGGAGGCCGTGGAATTCAGCATGCCGGATTCCATTATGACCGCCACGATCTGTACAAAGTGCGGCAATCTCGCGGTCACGGGACTGTGCGATCAGGCGGACAATGTCCGCAGGGAATATTTTGCCCGCGGCACGGTGCCGACCGGAAAATGCACCTGCCATGTAAAGGCATCCCTGTGTACGGTATCCGGCCAGCTCGCCAGCGTCTACTGCCCGCAGGAGGTGCTTGAGGAAAAGGTATTCCTCATGAAAACCGAAACCTCACCGACCTACGATACGCCGAACATCCTGCCGACCGGGGACAATGTAATCTGTACCGTTCACACCGCGGACAGCGTGCTTCCGCCGCCGGATGAAAACCCGGACGGCACGGATACGCCGGATAATCCGGACGGTTCGGATAACCCGGTCTTCCCGGAAAATCCGGATACGCCGACCGGCCCAGATGAACCAAACATCCCTTCGAACCCGAACAATCCGGGCGGCACGAACACCCCGGCAATCCCGACAATTCCGACAATCCCGGAAAACACGGTAACCCCTGACAATCCGCCCTCCCCGGGAGGGCCGAATGCTCCGATAACTCCCGGAAATCCGGATACGCCGGCGGTTCCAACCGGCCCGGGAAACCCGACGGTTCCCACTCCTCCGGCAGAGCCGAATCTTCCCGGATAATCCGGCAAAATCGAACTTGTGTTCGAAATTGAAAATCAAAAATAATCTGCGGAATTCTGCAAAGAAAGATTCCGCAGATTATTTTTTTTCGTCTTCTCTTCCGGTTTCCCGCCTGCTCCGGTGTTTTGCAGCCGTAGCGGACAGAAGCTGCCGGTTCGAAACAAATTATCCTGCAGATACACAAGACTCCGGATCAGACGGACGGATCAAAACGCCCCGCTCCCGTTTCGGCTTTTGGCCGCTGCGGGAGCGGGGTGCTTCTGTCTGTCCGGTTCAATACCGTATTCCTTTCAGCTCTCCTACATCTTCATCTTTGAACGGAACACAAGGGCAGCCAGATAGCCCATAACAAGCGCGCCCGAGATGCCGACTGCGGTTTCCGACAGCCCGCCCTTAAACAGCCCGAGAAAGCCGTCCGTATCGACCGCTTTTTTTACTCCCTGAAACAGCATGTTCCCGAAGCCGGAAAGCGGAACCGTCGCCCCGGCTCCCGCCCATTCCGCAAACGGCTTGTACAGACCAAGCGCGCTAAGCACACTGCCCAGACACAGCAGTATCACCATAATTCTTCCCGGCAGAAGCTTTGTTATGTCCATCAGGATCTGCACAAGCCCGCAGATCGCTCCTCCCACCAGAAATGTTATCAGATAATCCATCGTTCTCCTTTCCGGCCGCTGTCCGGCCCTTAAGCAAAACCCGTCATCCCGGCTTATTCCGTCTGCGGGCAGTATTCAAAAGCAATTGCATGAGCAATTCCGGGTACGCTGTTCCCCTCGTTAAAGCTGACCGTGGAAAGAAGGGCGCCGGTCGGCACGAACAGCACCTTTTTCCAGGTTCCCTGTGCAAGCCTGCGCAGGATATAGCCGGTCAGCGTAATGGCCGAACAGCCGCAGCCGCTGCCTCCGGCGTCCGTCCCCTGCCGGTCGGCATCAAATATTTCCATACCGCAGTCCATATAATTCTGCTCAATATCAAACCCCTTTTCGCGGAGCATCGCCAGCAGAATCTCTTTTCCCACCGCACCCAGATCCCCGGTGACAATCCGGTCAAACTCCTTCGGCTCCGCCCCGAAATCCTCCAGATAGCGCGCGATCGTATCGCAGGCCGCCGGCGCCATGCAGGCTCCCATATTCATGGAATCCTTTACGCCGAAGTCCACCACCCGCCCCATCGTCGCGGAGGTCAGCCGCACCGGATATTTGGATTTCTTCGGCGACAGCACCACCGCGCCGCTTCCGGTCACGGTCCAGGTAGCCGCCATCGGCCGCTGGTTGCCGTAGGCGAGCGGAAACCGGAACTGCTTCTCGGCTCCCGCAAAATGGCTCGAGGTCATGGCCACCATATTGCCCCCGAAGCCGCCGTCCACAAAAACGGCGGCCGCAAGCAGCGCCTCCCCCATGGTCGAGCAGGCCCCGTACAGTCCGAGCAGCGGGATATTCATTGTTTCAATCCCGAAGGTGGTTGCAATCAGCTGTCCGAGCAGATCGCCGCCTGCGATATACCGAATATCGGTCTGGGCCAGCTCTGCGTCCGCAATTGCATGCTCCACTGCCATTTTCTGAAAATTACTCTCAGCCTCCTCCCAGGTGGAGCCGCCGGCCATGGCGTCCTCCTGTACGACATCAAAATATTTGCCGAGCGGGCCCTCGCCCTCGAGCTTACCCGCAATGCTTGCCATTCCCCGGACATATACGCCGTTTCCGAAATACATGCTCTGCCTTCCCTGGCATTTTGATTTCTGTTTTTCCATCATCCGCCTCCTGTGATAATTGCTCTGCTGTTAAAATGCCCACGATGCGGAAAAACTATACCGCAGCCGCAAATGCAGCTGTACTTTTCCGCCCGCTTCTGCTATAATAACCCAAGAGCCGGACAGGCGGACATATTTCATTTTGAGGAGAATCCGATTATGCTGCACTCACTGATCAAACTGATCAATTCATTTTCCAAAAAACTGAGGGACGATTACGTCAGCGCGTTCTCGGCCCAGGCAGCATTCTTTCTTATTATCTCCTTTTTCCCGTTCACCATGTTTCTGCTGACGCTGCTGAACTATCTGCCGTTCTCCACGCCGGATATCGTCGCCGCAGTGCAGGAGGTCTTTCCCGAGACAATCAGCGAATATGTAGGGCAGCTTCTGGTCGAGCTGCTGGAAAAATCCTCGGGGACAGTGCTTTCCCTCACGGCAATCGCTGCCCTGTGGTCTTCCTCCAAGGGTTTTTATTCCGTAGTCCGCGGCCTGGACTCCATCTACCGCTCCAACGCAAGGAAAAATTATTTTGTCGCGCGCGCGCTGGCGGCGCTCTATACGCTGCTGTTTGCGCTGCTGCTGATCGTGGTGCTGTTTATCTTTGTATTCGGAAACCAGATCTATCTCTGGAGCCTGAAATTTCTGCCGATTCTCTCCGAGATGGCGCTGCTGATTATCAGCGTGCGCACCATCGTGGGCTTCGGTCTGATGATCCTGTTCTTTTCCCTGATGTACATGACCCTGCCGGGCCGCAAATCCTCTTTTTTTGCGGAGCTTCCGGGCGCAATCATCACCTCGGCCGGCTGGCTGGGCTTTTCCTATCTGTTCTCTTTCTACATCGACAATTTCAGCAATTATTCGGCGACCTACGGCAGCCTGACCGCTGTCGTGCTCTGCATGCTCTGGTTTTATTCCTGTATGTATATTATGTTCATCGGGGCGGAAATCAACCAGGTTCTCTCCAACCCCGTGATCCACGAGGCGTTCCGGAACCTGCGGGCTGCCCGCAGAAAACGCCGTATGAACCGCAGAAAAAATTCCTCCGGCTGCAGCTCGGAGGAATCCTGAAAATCACCTGTTAACGATTGGTTATTGCAATATTCAATGCTGCTGTTTCATTGCCCGCAGCCTTCAGCAGAGCATTATGCGTTACTAATTATAAAGAGTCTTTGTTTTTTCTAATTACTTAATATAAAAATATAAGTTCTGCCCCGGTATAATAATGGCCGACGATCTCCTCAAAATCATACCCTTCATCCACCATCGCCTTTACACCGTTCTGGCTCATACCGGTTCCGTGCCCGTAACCGCCGCCGTTCAGCTTCCAGCCGGTAAGCTTTCCGTTCTCCTTCACCTCGTCGATTACGAAAAATGCACTCGGCAGAAGGCTCATATTGGCCGTCTCGCCGCCGTTCATCCGTATGACCGGAGTTTTATTCGGCGCAAGAGCCGTGCGGATTGCTGTCTGATAGGAAATCACGCATTCCTGCCGCTCTCCGCCCTCCTTTTTCGTCCCCGTCACGGCAAGCTCAAGCGCAATGCCGCTCTCGCCGCGCTTTGCCACCTGCACACTCTCGATGGTCTTCAGCCCGGTTGCCGCACAGAGCTGTTTTTTCAGCTGTTCGGCCGGAAAATTTACCTCCCACCGGTACCAGGAAAACCCCTGATCGAAGGTTTTTTCCTCGCTGCTCAGAATAAATTCCCGGAAGTCCGCCTCCGCAGACAGATCTCTTCTCTCCTTTTTTGCATTCTGCATGCAGCCCGTCAGATAGGCGATCGGGGATGCGTTCTCCCAAACCTCGCCGTAGCTGGCCGTATGCCCGCAGGAGGTGGAAAAATAATACGCCGTAATGACAGAGCCGCCGTGTGCCGCCACAAGACCGTAGGTCTCCTTTACCGCCAGGATCGACGCCTCGTTCTCCGCCACATTATTGTATACCTGGCTGCTCACGCTGTCATCCACATGCGCGCCGTAAGCGCGGAACCGGCTGGCCACCAGCTGATTAAAAGCATAGCTTCTCGCACAGACCGCCTGCACCTTCAGAGCCTCGGAGCCGTAGGAGGTCGGCATCTCGCTCGGGATCACCGCGTAGAGATATTCCTCCATGGACAGCTCGTTCACAACCAGCAGTCCCTCCTCGGCCGACGCCACCTCGATCGTCCCCCGGTAGGCGGGCGTACCGCAGGTGCGTCCAACCGACAGAAGCTTTATTTTTCCCTCCCCGCCCACGGTCTCGACGACAATACGCTCCTTTTTCTTTTTTTCCTCCGCGGCCGTAAAGCTGACCTGCTCCCCCGCCCGGAAGGTGGAGAGCTCCTCCCCGCGCTTCACCGTAAAATCGCGGTCCGCCGTGAGCCGCACCTCCTCATGATAGCGGGATTTATAGCCGGTTGTGTTGACCAGCACGCGGATATTGTCCGCTTTCAGCTTCTCCTTGATCAGCGCTGCGCAGATTTCCCCTCCGGATACGACAAAATCCGTAATCGTGTAGCCGACGAGAATCCGGCTTGTCTTTTCCATCGCCAGCTCACCGTATATTTTGTAGATGCGGAAATTTTCCTCCAGCGGCAGCTGCCCGTATCCCTCAATCTCAATCATATCCTCGCCCGTCAGCAGAACCTTGCCCTGAATGACGTCTCCCTTGACCGTCAGCCCGCGCACGGTGCCCGCATAGAGCTCAATATCGCACACCTGGTTCTCCAGCCCGCTCTCCAGCGGCAGCCACGTCTCGTAATCCAGGCGGAAGCCGCTCGCATAAACGCTGACCTGACTGCCGGCGGCTTTTATCACCCAGGCGTTCGGCAGAGTGACCTTCTGCCATACCTCGCCGCGGATATACAGGATATCCTGTCCGGCGGCAACCACCTCGACGGAGCAATTCTCAAAATCCGACATTTTTTTCGGACGGCCGCCCTTTCTGCCGGCGGCCTGCCTGCTGAAATCATCCTCCGCCGGCTTCTGCTGCGCAGCCTCTGACAGCTCCTCGCTGTAATCCTCGCAGCCGGCGTACGAAAAGCTTCTGCCGTATTCGTTGTACAGGGTCGTCCCGCTTCCAAGCGCAAGCACATAAACCGGCTTTACCGCAGGCAGATCCTCCCGCTGCTCCCCGTCCCTGTCCGCCATTTCCTGACAAATGACCTCATAGATTGCGAGAAATTCGCTCAGATACAGCGTGTCCTCCTCGCGCACCGTTTTCAGCCGTTCCGGCAGGGCGCCGGTGACCCGGTAATAGTCAAGCTCCTCCGCCCGGCAGACTGCGATCAGGATATCCCGGAAATCGCCGCAGGTAAGCAAAGCAGCCGGAGAGATCTGCTCTGCCGGCAGATATCCGGCGTCCGATACGGCCGCGAAATGCTCGATTCCCTCCGCGTCTCCGACCGCGCTTTTAAGCTCGTCCGGCACGGCAAGCTTCCGCTGTTCGGCTCCGCTTAAATGCAGATAACTCAGAAGGCGGCAGGCCTCTGCCTGGGAGATCCCTTCCTTCTCTCTGTGCAGGACAAACTCCTGCTTTACCGGTTCCTGTCCGTCCTCCTCCCGTCCGCGTTTCCCTCCGCCGATAATATTGTAGCCGAACACTGCACCCGCAAGTATCAGGCACACGGCGATCAGAATCCCGTTTTTCAGTTTTTCCCTTTTCCGGCTCAACTCGTTCACCCCGCTCCTCCTCTTCTGCTCGCCCTCGGCTCACTGTAACATAATATGTCCAGGCTGCCCCGTTTATGAATTGGCCGAGTTTTCCCCGGCAGCCGGATTACCTCCGCCCGCTTCCCGGATTTTTTACGCACGAGAGCCGGCGCTCAACCGCACCGGCCCTCTTCTCCTCCTCTTCTTCCGGGCCGGCGCCTGCTCCCGCCCGCAGCCTATTTCCGCACCGGGTTAAAGCCGGATGCCTCCTTGAGCTCCTGCTTGTTGCGGTACATCCGCGCGTCCACTTCCGTCATCATATGATCCGGGGACACGATTGCGTCCTTCCCGTACACGCAGAAACCGATCGCCAGATAGAACGGAGCGCACCCCTGACGCCGCGCATTCTCCGCTTCCACCTGCCGCCGGATGCCTTCGGCACACTCCCCGGCTTCCCCGTCGGTAAAGCGGCCTGCCGCCAGCTTTACATATTCGTCACCGCCGATGCGGAAATTCATTTCCCGCACGGATTCAGAAAAATACTTTTTGCTGAGGATGCGGGCCGAAAGACAGATCACCTCGTCCCCGGCAAGATGCCCATAAGTATCATTGATATACTTCAGTCCGTTGTTGTCGCAAAGCAGGAAAAACAGCCGCTCTCCTTCCCCGAGCCCCTCCGCGAGCTGCGGGAGCATAAGATTGTAGCCGTTCCGGTTGTAAAGTCCTGTCATAGCATCCGTCAAGGCCCTGCGCTCCGCGGCCTCGTACAGCTCGTTCACGGCATAAAACCGCCGCAGCGACTCCAGCGCATTATTGACATTTCTAAGCCAGAACGGGAACCGGCGGTCGTACACGCACTCCCTGCCGGTATACTGCAGTACAGTGTAGCCGAAGCAGTGCGTGCCGAAATGCAGCAGGCTGAACAGGAACATAGCCGGCCTCTCCCTCTTCTCCCACAGAGCGGGCAGCATCTGCCTGCGCTCAAAGCTCCTCTCCAGAGAAACGCGGTCTCCCCGTTTGGAATCCGTTCCCCGTCCGCCCGGAGTATCCAGAGCAAGAATAAGCCTCTCGGAAAGGTGCTCTTCGCTTTCGGCCAGATTCATCCTCTTCCAGTCCTCGCTCAGACACAGCCAGAGACGGTCAAACGGCCCGATATGATCTGCATAACCGTCGATTTCCCACAGGCAGTCGCTCAGCTGGCGCGCTGCGATCAGCATCTCCTGCATAAAGTTGTAGACCTCAAAAAACTGATTTTCCTTATTTTCGGAATCCTCGAACGTATAGACTGGCTTCGGCGCACAGCCGCAGGAACAGCCCAGCCTCAGCTTCGGCCTCCATTCCTCCTCCCCCGGAACCGGCTTCTCTCCGAGCCGCTGCGCGATACATTCCACGGCCCGCTCCGCCGCCGCGTCAATATCCCGCTCAATGGAGGTGAAAAACGGCATGCTGCCGTGCTCCGGCTCTGCGCAGTCGAAACCGGTGACTATCACATCCTCCGGCACCCGCAGGCCGCGCTTCTGGAGCGCCCTGCATACCCCCGCGGCCATGGTATCGCTCCCGCACGCAATCGCCTGCGGGAGCCTTCCTCCGGAAAGAAAATGCTCAAGCGCCGGCTCTCCCGTGTCGTACCAGAAGGTTCCGTAATACACTCTCGCTTCATCGCATGCAATCCCGGCCTCTTCCAGAGCGCTCCGCCAGCCCGAAAGCCTGGCCTCCGCATGCGGATGCCCCTTGGGGCCGGTCACAAACGCTATATCCGTACAGCAATGCTTTTCAATCAGATGGCGCACGACCTCTTGCACCCCCTGTGCATCGTCGCAGAGGAAGCTCTCAAACCCCTCTTCCTCCCAGTCGCACGACAGCTTTATCCCGGAGAAATTTTTCCTGATTTTATCCATAATTTCGCGGGCAAAGCCCGGTCTGAGCTGAAGCGTAACCGGAACCGCCAGCACGGCATCGAGCGCCTCAAAGTTCACAAGCTCCGTAAACTTCGCCTCCCCCGCCTGGTATTCGGGATATCCCCCGCAGCTGAGCAGACTCGAAAAAACTACCGCGTCAAAGTCGTACCGAAAAGCTGCTCTTCCGACCGCCTTCAGCAGCTTCTTTTGAAAAGCCGCATCCGGCTGTCCCAGAAATATACCGATTCTCTTTCTGCAATTCTGCATGCTTTCCCGTCCTCTCTTTTCCGTTCAAGCTTTCCTTTTGAGCCTTTTAGCAGCAAAAGCCTCACTTCGCACATATTGCAATTATACCTTCTATTCCGCTAAATTACAATCCGTTATTTCCGTTTTCCTTCCCTGCTGCGGGCGGTGCAGCATATTTTCTCTTTTTACAAAAATATTATTATGGATGGAAAAATTAGATTATTATTGGAATATAAGATTCTATATAGTAATATTATATTGATACTAATTCACCGATACTCATACCTGCAATGGATACAAGCTTTTTGACACACGGATAAAATACAGAAAAGAGAGTACGAAAATCTGATTTGAGAGGTGATGTCCGAATGTTTTCGAACTGTCCAGGCACCCAGCCGCTGCTGCGCTTCGATGCCGCCGGCTTCCGGGAATTTTCCGGTTTTCTCCCGGAACCGTCTGCTGGAACAGGACTCTGCCCCCGGCAGGACTGTTCGACCAGGTGCTCCGCTTTTCCTTCCCCGGCGAATATTCCCCGATCATCCCGGAAAACCTGGCCCGTTTTGAAACCCTGGAAAAAAAGACGGCTTATTTTCTGGACAGTGTACTCCCATGTCTGGTGAGGACAGCTCCGCCGCCGGCCGTCGGCCTGATGCTGAAGCGGATCACCGAAACCGGCGGCACCATCCGCATTGACGAGCTCGCAGGCGGGCTCTCGTGTTCCTCCCGGCATATCATCAGCCGGCTCTTCCTCGCAGCGCTCGGCTGCAGCCCGAAAAGCTTCTGCAGATATGCGCGTTTTCAGACCGTGCTCGCAGCGATGGAAAGGGCGCCCGGCCGGAACAGCGCCGCCTTTCTGCAAAAGACAAGCTATTCCGACCGGGCGCATTTTCAGAGGGAGTTCCGTGAATTCACCGGCATCACCCCCCGGCAGTACACACGACAGCTGACCGCGCTGACGCCTACGGCGGGCATTCTGTCCGCCCCGTAAAAACCGGCCTGCACAAAGTGCAGCGGCAGGCTTTTCTACGGCCGATAATCCTTCAGAAGCCCGGCCAATTCTTCGACCGCCGCCCCATCCGCCGCAAACAGACATACACCGTCAACCTCCACCGCCAGCTCCTGCCCGCTGCCTTCCAGTTTCAGATAGCGCACGGAGCGGAGCACTCCGGCACCGTCCTTGTCAAGAAATTCCAGGACGAGTACGGGTTCCTCCCCGATCACATCCTCCTCCGTCAGCTCTCGCGTCAGTTTCAGAGCAATAATTTCCTGATACAATGTACGGAATTCATCATCTTCGTCCTCATTCAGTGATTTTCCGTCTACCGTTATATAATCTGTAACGACTTCCTGCCCGGTTTCCCCCGTCTCCGAATTGTGCGTGATGTCAACCCTTCGCACGGTATCCCCATACGCGATATTCATACCCCCGATCAGCGTGATGTTGACCATTTGCGTATAGCGGTCCACCAGGGCAAAAGTATCCGCGGCAAGCAGCTCCTCCGCCTTCTCCTGCTCCATCATAAAAGTCTGCCCGGAACCTTCCAGGCACACATAGCGGTGGGTCTGCGTTTCGTTCATGCCGCCGAAGTGCACCGTAAACTCCCTGACCTCCGACGATTCTGCATCCGTGTACGTCACCGTCAGCGCCGTCTCCGGCCTGTCCAGGCCATACTGCTGCTTATCCTGCTCATGATAGCTTACCAGCTCTCCCAGCGACATTCCCACATACTTTTTCATCAGCTCGGAAAATGCAGTGAAATCAACGGTCACCGGAACCGGATACACGCCTGTAAGAAGAAGGGAATACTGATAAATCCCCATCAGCTCCGCCTGCTCCCCCGTATTTTTCGCGACGGTGAACGGCGGAAACGCGTCGCCGGAAAGCTTCAGTCCTGTGGCTTTTTCCGCGGTGAACTCCGGCACGGCAGCCTTCTCAAGCAGCGCGTCCTGCCCTCCGGCAAACGCCCCGCGAACCTCCTCGGAAACCACATATACGTCCCTGCTTCCATCCGTACAGGCATAGTATCCCGCGCCGGCACCGGCCGGATCACCGAGCCGGACTGCTCTGGACGACCCGTCTTTAAGCGTCGCGGTAACGGTAAACTCCGGTTCCTCCAGCCCGTACTCCGCCAGATCCTCCGCGTCCGCGAGCACCGCCGTTTCCGCCGTAAACTGCGCCAGCTTCTCCTTCATTGCGTCCGCCGTCCCGGCACTCACGTCAAACTCCGCATCCCCGGCAAACTCCCAGCCGGATTCCCCCGCAAGAATTGTAAACGGAAATTCCTTTGATTTTACCTCGATGGACGCAATCTCCTCCTTGGGCAGCGACAGAAGCACAATATCCGGTTCCTCCGTCTCCCCGTTCTCCTCCTCATTTTTCTTCCAGGAGGAAGCAGCCAGATAGCTGACGACCAGCAGCGCAAGCACTGCCGTCATTCCGAGCAAGGTGATCAGATTCTTTTTCTTTTTGCCCGCAGCCATCTACTTTTTCCTCCTTCTCACAATAACGAACACGCCGACGCCGATAATTGCCAGCGGAAGCACAATCGCTGTGAGAATGGCGATCCGATTTGCCTCTGCCGAGCTCATCACAATCTTATCCTCCTCAATGCTGATGGAAGGCACGGACACGGAACTTTCCTGCTCCGTAAAGCTGCTGATGGTGTTGAGGAAAATATCCCCGTTGCCGTAGGACTCGCTGCCGACCATATCCTTTGCCAGAAAATACTTTGCAGAATACACTGCCAGCTTCGTCTCGCCCCCGTTCACGCTCTCCTTCAGCATAAGACCGACGCAGAACGGTCCCTCCGGATCTCCCTCCTGCTTCACAAGCGTCTCGGAGTTCAGCTCTTTAATATAGGAACTGTCGGAGGTAGTCAGAAGCCTTGTCACGGAAACCGTATCCCGCTTATCCTCGCGCAGCGTTATGCCGGTCGCCCACTGTGCAACAACATATTTTTTTCCGCGCACGCTGTCCGTGATATCGCTGCTGTACACGGTCGGCAGAATTACATACGGCATCTGGCTTGCGAAATACTTCGAATCCCCTTCCATCACAACACCCTCGTGCGTGTCCATTCCGTAGTACTGCAGCAGCCCGTTAAAATTTTTCAGCGTCGGCGTGGCATCGTCCAGCAGGAAAATTCCGTAGCCGCCCTTCTCAAGCCAGCCCCGCACCAGCGCGATCTCCTCCTCGGTATAATCGCTCTGCGGCTGATAGAACAGCAGGATATCGCAGTCCTCCGGTATCCCGTCCGCGGAAATCAGCTGAATGTCCTGAACCGTAACATTTCCCTTTTCCAGCAGCTCCGGCATTCCCCCGGAAAGCGCACTCTCCCCGTGTCCCGTTATGCGGTACATCACCGGCAGCTCCTCGTTTGTCACATACTGGATCGCGGCGTCCAGACGCCCCTCCAGATCAATGCCGGTCGTGTAAAACTGATAAGTGCTGTAGCTGAATTCCTGGACAAGAATATCCGCATAATCAACATATTTCGCTCTCCCGTTCGACTCGTTCACCACGAGAAAGCTGTGCTTCTGCACGCTGTCATCCACATACTGCGATACAAACTTCGGATGCAGCACAGGATCCTTGTAGGCCAGCGTCACATGGCTGCTGTAATCATCATATTTCGTGAAAATCTTCTCAAACTGCGGTAGCTCATCCCCGCTCACCTCGAGGCTGTATATTGTAATATCATCTTTCAGCCCCTTCAGCAGCCCGATTGTTTCCTCGTGCAGGGTATATTTCCCGTCGTCGGTCATATCGAACCGGATTTCCAGCTTGGTCGCCAGCATATTGACGGCCACGACCAGCGCCACAGCGATTACCGAGAGCACCGTCGCATAAGCCCCCCCGCGGAATTTTCTGGTCGTAAAGGACGCCTTCCAGCCGCCCTTTCCCTTCTTCTTTTCTGTTTCCTTATTTCTGTCCCTGTTATCCATATCGAAACCTCGTTTTCATACTTGCAGACATACCGGTACTTCCCTCCCCGGCACAAACCATACGCGAAACCGTGCATTCCATAAAAGAAAGACCCGCAATTATTTCAGGCCCATCTTCTCTTTTTTACTACCTGAATAGTAAGAAATACAAATAAAATGCAGTAACTCAGATAATACACGATGGAAGCAACATCGAATTCCCCATAAGCAAAGCTGCTGTAGCGATCCGCAATCGAAAACCAGCTGAACACCTTTACAAGAGCGCCGTCAAAAAGCTCCGGCCTGGCGCGGTAAACGACAAACAGCACAAGCTCGGCCGCTGCGCCGAACACGGCGCTGACCGTAATATTCCGCATGATAATATAGCTCAGCCAAGAAAACAGAAGCAGAAGAACTGCAAAAAAGCCCCATGCCGTCCTGCTGTCCTTCGGAAGCAGCTCGGCAATCGACGTGCAGAACACGGAGAGAATAACGACAACAAATGTCAGAATTGCAGAAAATGCCTGGCTCTCCGTCATCGCCGAAATAAAAAGCCCGATTGCCATATAGGCCGCGCCCATCAGGAAAAACGCAAGGATAATCGCATAGGACATCCTGAAATTCACCTTCCCGTACTCTGCGAGAATCGACGGATAAAGGCAGATGATCAGCATGACAATCCCGAACATGGTAAGCATGGAGAGATATTTTCCGACAATAATCTTTGTGACGGACACCGGACTGGTAAAAAGCAGCTGATCTGTCTTCTGGCGGTTTTCTTCCGCCATAATCCGCATTGTCAGCATCGGGACAAGCAGTATGAAAAACAGGCTGACGCTGACCAGCGCGTAGCCGAAATTTGCAAAACCGTTTCTCAGGTTCTGAACATAGAAATAGAGGCCGATCAGGGCAAGGAAAAAGCCCAGGAACAAATAGCCGACAATCGACGTAAAATAGGTGCGCATTTCTTTTTTATAAACTGCAAGCATGGTTATTCCTCCCCGCCTTTCTCCGATTTACCGCCGTCCGCCGGGCGCATCTGCCCCGGCGGTGCCGCCGCTCCGTTTGGTTCCGGCGGCACCGCTTCTTCCGAACCGTTCTTTTCTGACCGCACCGTCCGCCCCGGATCATTCTGCCCCGGCCGTGCCGTTTCCTCCGGGACATCCGGCCCCGTCCCTGCGCCGTTTTCCGGATTTTCCGGAATATCCTCCCGTTCCGCAGCTTCCGGTACACCGTTGGCATCCGCCTGCCGCGTCATCTCAAGGAAAATATCCTCCAGGCTCAGCCTGTTCATATTCATCATATAAATCGGGCATTTTGCGTCCGCAAGCGCATAAAAGATTTTCTCGCGCAGCTCCTCTTCCTCCGCAGCGCCGACGGTAACATGAACAAAATTATCCCTGCCGCCCTTCCGGAATCTGACATCCGCCGACTCCGGCAGCATGCGCAGAGCCGCCCGCACCGCCTGCATGCTTCCCTTCACCTCAAGCTCCAGCTTCGACGCGCCCTTCAGGTGCTTCGGCAGATTTTCCACCTTGTCCGTAACGACCATTTTTCCCTTGTTGATAATCATTACCGTATCGCAGACCGCGCTGATCTCCGAGAGAATATGCGAGCTGATAATCACGGTATGCCGCTTCGCCAGCCCCTTCATCAGCTCCCGGATCTCGATGATCTGCATCGGATCAAGACCGACCGTAGGCTCGTCCAGGATAATCACTTCCGGATAGCCCACGATCGCCTGCGCCAGCCCGACTCTCTGCCGGTAGCCCTTTGACAGATGTTTGATCAGCCGCCCGGACACATCCGCGATCCCCGTCCGCGCCATAATATCCGCAAGCATGGCCGCCCGCCGGTTTCCCGGCACTTTCTTTATATCCATGACAAAGCGCAGGTATTCCCGCACAGTCATATCCGGATAGACCGGCGGCTGCTCTGGCAGATATCCAATGCTTTTTTTTGTCTCCTCCGGCTCGTCATATATGTCGTGCCCGTTGATTACAATGCTGCCCTCCGTTGATGATATGTAGCCGGTCAGCATATTCATCGTCGTCGATTTTCCAGCACCGTTCGGCCCCAGAAAGCCGAGAATCTGGCCCTTCTCCACGGTAAAGCTGAGATGATCCACAGCGATATGATCACCGTATTTCTTTACCAGATTTTTAACCTCAATCAAAACCCTCTCCTCCTTAAAATATAACATCGCGCATATCGCTCCGTCCAGTATACCGCATTTCTGTGAAAAATTACAGAGGAATCTGTGAAAAATATGTGAAGCGCACAGACAGAAAATAACCGGAGAAGTCTTCCCGACAGACTTCTCCGGTTCTGCTTTTCTGTTTCCCGGCCGATTCACGGTTTCCCTCCGGACTATCCATAAGTTTCCCCGCATTATTTTTCATGATTTCTGCGCCGGACTTTCCCGTGCAGTTACCCCTGCACCGCTCAGTGCACCACTGCGTTCATATCATACATGCCGGCGGACTTTCCCGTCAGAAACTTCGCCGCCTGAACCGCGCCGGTCGCGAACACATTCCTCGAATACGCGGTATGCCTCAGTTCAATCACCTCGTCCCTGCCGGCAAATATAATTTCGTGCTCGCCGACAATCGTACCGCCCCGCACTGCGGAAATTCCGATCTCCTTCGTGTCCCTCGTCTCTCTTCGCCCGCTGCGGTCGTACACATAGTGATAACCGCCGCCGAGTTCCCGGTTGATATCATCCGCCAGCCGCAGCGCCGTCCCCGAAGGGGCGTCCAGCTTACGGCCGTGATGGCGCTCCACCAGCTCAATGTCAAAACCGGCTTCCGCCAGAATGGAAGCAGCCGCCGCAGCCAGCTTCGAGAGCGTATTGATGCCCAGCGACATATTGGCGGAGCGCAGAACGGCAATCTTCTTCGATGCCTCCTCAATTTCAGCCAGCTGATCGTCCGTGAAGCCGGTGGTGCAGAGCACAAGCGGCAGCTCCCTTTCCGTGCAGACGGTCAGCAGCTCCGTCAGCCCCTTCGGCGAAGAAAAGTCAATTACCACATCCGCCGCCACGGTACAGTCTGTCAGATGGGAAAACACCGGATACGGGTTTCTGCCCTCATCCTTCAGATCAATCCCGGCAACGATTTCAGTTCCCTCATCCCCGCTCACGATCTCCGAGATCACCTGACCCATTCTGCCGTTGCAGCCGCGCATTATAATCCTTGTCATATTGTTCTTCTCCTTTTTTCTCCTGTCCGCAACATAAAATCTTTTTTCAATATTCTTACCGGTTATTCCAGACAGAACTTTCCTGTCCTTTTTCGCTTTCTTTTACAGCAGACCGACTTTCTCAAGCTCTGCGCGGAGCACTTCGGCATGTGCCTCCTCCATTGGAGTGAGCGGCATGCGCGGCTCTCCGACATCCATTCCCATCATGTTCATAGCCGCCTTGGCCGGGATCGGATTTACTTCGGAGAACAGCGCTTCGATAAGAGGCAGGTATTTTAACTGCAGCTCGAGACTTCCCTTTGTGTCGCCCGCCATGTATTTTGCCACAATATCGTGCGTCTGGCGCGGCGCCACATTCGAGAGCACGGAAATCACACCCTTGCCGCCGAGCGACAGCACCGGCACAATATGGTCGTCGTTTCCGGAATAAATATCCAGTGCGCCCTCGCATGCGTGGGCCAGCTGCACGATCTGCTTGATATTTCCGGACGCTTCTTTTATCCCTACAATGTTCTCCACATTCTTTCCCATATATGCAGCAGTTTCCGGAAGAATATTGCATCCGGTTCTGCTCGGCACATTGTACAGAATCACCGGAATGTCAATTGCGTTCGCTACCGCAGTAAAATGCCCGATCAGCCCCTTCTGCGTCGCCTTGTTATAGTAAGGCGTCACCAGAAGCACCGCGTCCGCGCCGTCGTCCCTGGCATGCCGCGACAGATAGATCGCCGTCTCCGTGCAGTTCGAACCGGTTCCCGCCACAACCGGGACACGTCCTTTGACGTGCTGCACCGCAAAGCGGATGCACTCGATATGCTCCTCGTGCGTAAGCGTGGAGGACTCCCCCGTCGTACCGCACACAATAATGCTGTCCGTACCGTTCGCGATCTGAAAATCAAGAATCTCCGCAAATTTGTCAAAATTTACCTCGCCGTTTGCCTTCATCGGGGTAACGATCGCTACGCCCGCGCCTTCAAATACTGCCATAATAACCTCCCCGAAACCTTTTTTGTGCGCCGTCCTGCGGCACCCCTTCCATGAAATAATTGCACGCCTGCCGCCGAATGGCGGCTTTTCCTCTGGCGTGCGTGCCTTCCATCGGGCAGGAGATGCTTTCTCTCCTGGCCGCGCGCCGCACGCCTGCCGCCGAATGGCGGCTTTTCCTCTGGCGTGCGTGCCTTCCATCGGGCAGGAGATGCTTTCTCTCCTGGCCGCGCGCCGCACGCCTGCCGCCGAATGGCGGCTGATTTCTGCTGGCATGCGTGCGCATAAAAAAAAGCCGACATGGATGGTCGACTGAAACACTGCCCGGCTGCCCGGATCACAGAAAGACAAGCCGCCGCACCGCGCGGCCGCAATCTCATTCAGTAGCTCTCCACCAAATACTTGATGACAGTGGCCGGACTGTTCATCCTGCCCCCAGTATGCGGAACCTCAGGAATCCCGCATCTTCGGCATCTCATCCTTTCTTCTGCATTCCCATATGCCTGACATATCCTGCAGTTTACTCTTAATCGATGCACCTCTACCTGTATGCTCTTTGTGTTATTATCTTATCATCACATGTCTGCCTTGTCAACAGCTATTTCACGGTATCCGCTTTTTTCGGAATCCCGTTTCTCCTATTCTTCCGGCGCCTCGAGCAGATCGAGCTTGCTGACGCTTACCTCGTACGCCACGCGCTTTTCAAACTCCGTTTCGCTCAGCTTTTTCTGATATTCCCTGCTCTGGATTCTTCCCCAGACCTGAAGATGCGCTCCGACCTGGAAGCTGTCTGCAAATCTTGCGTTGCGTCCCCAGCAGATGCACGGGATATAATCCGATTTGCCGTACGGACGGTTCACCGCCAGCAGAATATCGGCAATCTCTCTTCCGAGCGGCGTCTTGCGGTACACCGGCTGCTTGCACACAAAGCCGTCCAGGAATATGTAATTCGGCTTCTGCTCCTCCCCCGTCTTCTCGGTCAGCTTTACCTCCCGTGCAAAAACGGAGAGAACCAGCCGGTTTTTATTGTCCTCATGACGGTTGTAGGATCGGAACTGGCCGTTGATTTCAACAAACTTTCCCCTGCAGGACTCTTTTACATTGAGAAGCCGCTCCGACACCATAACGGGAATCGTGTCAAAAGTATCACTCAGACGGTTCACGGATATTTCCATTAAATAAAAACCTTCTCCGAAAACGTCATGACTGTACACGAAATCGCTCACAACCTCCCCCGCAATTACAACCTGGTTGTTATCAAATACTTTATCTGTCATATTTAACCCCTCTTTCCTTTGGTTCGCTTCGAATTTCCTCTAAACAAAAGTATTCTCACACCCATTATTATATGTGGAAATATTTGGAATTTCAAGCGTTTTTCATTATTTCCTTCCCCCATAAAAGGAAATAATAAGACGAGCTTCCCGCATAAATGCCAATTTCCGCCATTATCTTCGTCCATTATACACCATTCGACAAAGAAATAACAAGATATATATCGAATTTGTTTGCGGCGGCAGCCGGATCGCCGGTTCTTTTCCGGATTTGCAATCGGAATCTCTTTCGTGTATAATGGACAGACAGTCATAACCGAACACTACAGGAGGGCAGTTCCATGTTCCGCATTACAGTATGCGAAGACGACCCCGCGCAGCGCAGCTACGAAGAAATGCTGATCCGGCGCTGGGCCGAAGACAGAAAATACAAGATTGTGCTCGACACCTGTTCCGCGGCGGAACAGCTTCTGTTTGAATGCGAAGACAGACCGCCCAGCGACCTTTTTATCCTGGATATCCAGATGGGAAAAATGAATGGCATGGAACTCGCTGCCAGGCTGCGCGGGCTTGGCTCCGACGCCGCAATCGTCTTTCTCACCGGGATTCCCGACTACGCGATCGAGGGCTACGCGGTAGGCGCAATCCGCTACCTGCTGAAGCCGATCCGCGAGGAGGATTTCCTCGCACTGCTCGACGCACAGTACGAAAGCCGGACAGAAAGCGCAGAATCCTGGTTTATTCTGGAGCAGGGCGGCACGGCGCGCAGGGTGAAGCTCGCCGACATTATCAGCGTGGAGGCGCGCGGGCATTATGTGTGCATGAAAACAACCGCGGGAGAGGAGGAGTGGAAGGACTCCTTCTCCTCCCTGCAGGACAAACTGGAGTCCAGGGGCTTCTTTCTGCTGAAACGGGGCCTTCTCGTCAACCTCGCGCAGGTAGAACGGATTTCGCGCACAGAATGCGTTCTCGGGAACGGAACCTTCCTGCCGGTAGCGCGCAGCAAATACAGGGAGCTGAACGAAGCGTTTATTTCTTTTTATCAGACGGCGCTTCCTTCCCCGCGATTTCAATAAAAAGGAATTGGACGCCCGGAAAAGGGCGGACTGGTATACAATATGATAGAGGTTTATCTGTTTCTCGGATTTACGGCATGCCTTGCCGCGGACGCGGCCGTCACGGCCTTCCTTGTAAAAAGGCACGAGGAAAAACGGCTCGGAGAATTCCAGGACAATATATTGAAAAAACAGCGGGACGAGGTGCAGAATATTTATTCGACCATGCGCGGCTGGCGCCACGATTACCACAATCATCTCCAGACGATCAAGGCTTATCTTGCAATGGGACAGGTCGGGGAAACGCTGTCCTACCTTGAGCATCTGGAGGACGATCTCGACAGCATCGACATCGCCGTACGGACCGGCAATGTGGGGATGGATGCCATTTTGAGCAGCAAAATTTCCATCGCTTCCAAAAACGGCATAGCCGTCAACTGCAAGGCCGCCGTTCCGGACAAACTGAGCGTCTCGGATGTGCATCTCTGCGCAATCGTCGGCAATCTGCTCGACAACGCGATCGAAGCCTGCGGGCGCGTCGTTCCGGAAAAGCGCTTTATCCGGGTGTACATCGGCATTTTCAAACAGCAGCTCTATATTTCCGTCTCCAACTCCACCGACGCTTCCCGAAGAAAAAAGCTCTCGGAGCTGATCTCGAACAAGCAGGGCGCGCACGGCCTGGGCCTGAAGCGGATCGACCGGATTGTGACCACCTACGACGGCTTTGTAAACCGAAAAAATGAGCCCGGCATTTTCGCTACGGAGGTGCTGCTGCCTCTGTAATCCTTCACCCGCCATTCCGTGTACGATTTTTTGCATTTCGCGCACTTTTTTGTTTTTGATCCGGAAAATGAGGTATGCTTACTGCAGGAAACTAAGGATTTCAAAAACAAGACGAGGTGACCCTTTATGAAAGCAGCAGAAAAAGAAAAAACGGCGCAGAAAAAGCCGGCATCCCTGCCGCAGAATATCCGGACGGTGCTGGCAGCAATGTTTCGCTGTTACCCACAGTCCCGATGGCAGCTCCCCCTCTATGCGGTATGCAAGCTCTCGGCTCCCTTTATGGCGGCGCTGATTCCGTCGCTCGCAATCCGGATGATTACAGAGAGAAATGTTCTGTATTTTCTCGGGGCCGTAACGGCTCTGGTTGCATTCTACTGGATCAGGCAGGCGGCGGAAAATATCTCCAACATGTATCTGAATCACGCCCGATGGTATACCACAAAGAAATTCTTTAATAACCGTCTGATCAGAAAGGCGCTGACCACAGATTATCTGAATATCGAGCCTCAGCCAAAGCAGAAAATACTTTACCAGGCAGATTATGCCACATCACACGCGCAGAAACTGATGCACGAAACGGCTGAATTCACCATTCAGCTCCTTGGGCTGCTGATCTACGGAACCGCAGTTTTTACGCTTGATCTGCGCATTCTTCTCATAACGCTGCTCCTCTTCGTTCTTGATGTAATTCTGCGCAACCGTGCAATCAAATACGATACCGAGCACTGGGGTGAGCATGCGGAGGTTTCGCGCAAACGTAACTATCTGGAGCGCAGAAGCCTGGATATCAGCGCAGGCAAGGACATCCGTATTTATCGTCTGCGGGACTGCTTCCATGAACATTTCAACCGGCTGCTCGCGCAGGAATACCGCTTTCAGAAAAATCATTATAAAAGGTGGTACTATCCTGCCCTGTCGGACGGAATCTGCAGCCTGATGCGGGATATTCTGGCCTACGGCCTTCTGGTCGGCAAGGTGCTTGCCGGAGATATGGATGCCGCCGAGTTCACGCTGTATATCGGCATGATTTCGGGTTTTACCGACCTGATTTACCCGCTGGCGCTCTCCATCTATTACCTCAGAAATTCCCACGAGCGCTTCCGCAATTACCATGCGTTCATGGATCTGCAGGACACCTTTCTGCGCGCCTCCTCACAGGACTCCTCCGGTGAAAAAAGCGAAACGGACGGCGGACGGGCCGCTTCCCCTGTGCAAAAGGCTCCGACCATCGAATTCCGCGACGTTTCCTTCTGCTACGAAGGCAGCGATACCCCGGTGCTGTCCCATCTCAGCTTCACGCTTCAGGCAAGCGAAAAGGTCGCCCTAGTCGGAAACAACGGCGCCGGCAAAACCACTCTTGTCAAGCTTTTATGCGGCCTGTACCCGGCCAGCAGCGGCGAGATACTGATTGACGGGCAGGAGCTCGGTTCCGTGAATCTGGACGCCTGGCAGGACAGGATCAGCGCCGTATTTCAGGATACGATCCCGATGGCCTTTTCCGTCGCCATGAATGTGGCGGGAACGCCCGAGAAAACACTTGACCGCGCCAAAGTAAGAAAAAGCCTGGAACAGGCCGGGCTTCTGGAAAAAATCGAAAGCCTGCCGAAACGGGAGGATACCTGTCTGACCCAGCAGCTTGAAAAAGACGGCATTCTGCTCTCCGGCGGGGAACTGCAGAAGCTTCTGCTCGCCCGGTCGATCTACAAGGACAGCGCAATGCTGATTCTGGACGAACCGACTTCCGCGCTCGACCCGATCGCGGAAAGCAGCATGTACGAACAGTACAACTCGCTCGCCGGCGGCAAAACCTCCCTTTTTATTTCGCACCGGCTCGCAAGCACAAAATTCTGCGACCGCATTCTCTTCCTGGAGAACGGCAGGATCGCGGAGGCCGGGACGCACGCGGAGCTGATGATTCGGAACGGAAAATACAAAGAAATGTTTGATATACAGAGCCATTATTACAAAGACAGCACGGAAGGGCAGCCAAATGCCTGCCCGGCAGAGGAGGGCGTATGAAAAGACAGAAAAAATCGTCGGAAGCTTTTCCGAAAGCGGCACGGGAGCCGGAAACCAAAAGGAAGCATACGATCCGCAAGGTAATCTCCCTTGTAAAAAGACTGGACCCCTTTTTGCTGCCTCTGATTATCACAACAAGGCTGGCTGCTTCGACCACCCCCTTCGTCACAATTTTCTTCAGCAGCCGCATCCTCGATCAGCTTATCGAACATGCCGAATTCGGGATTATTATGAAGAGCGTGCTGATCATGGTTGTGACTTCCACCCTGCTGAATCTTACGCGCTGGGCGCTTGAAATTTTTGCGGGCCTGAGAAAGCAGATGATTACGGAAAGAATCCACCAGATGATCTGCGAAAAAAGCTTTGAAATCGACTACGAGATTCTCGAGAGAAACGAGACGCTTGATATGGTACACCGCGCCAAGGAAGGAATGCAGAGCCGGGGTGATCTCGGCGCCTTCTGCGACCTCCTTGCCTCCTGCATCGAGCATATATGCACTATTATATATGCTGCTGTACTGCTGCTGCCGCTCTTTCTTCCAAAGGCGTCTGCGAGCCTGTCGGATTCCGCGCCCCTCTCGGGTGCTGCGGCCATTCTGAATCAGTGGTACAGCTTTGTTTTCCTGCTTCTGTCGATGGGCCTGTGCCTTTGGATCACCTCCTTTTCCAACCGGCGCATCGCCCAGGTACAGCAGGCGGATTTTGAAGTCAATGTCCGCTCCAACCGGCTGGTAAATTACTTCAACCAGCTTGTATACAATTATCAGCAGGGCAAATATATCCGGCTGTACAAGATGCAGGATATGATTCTAGACGAAATCGGAAAAAATATGCAGGAAATAGAAAATGTGGATAAAAAGACCATTCGAAAATTCCGGCTGCTGACATGTCTGAATCTCTCCTCGTATTTCCTGCTTCAGCTTTCCAGCTATATTTACATCGGGCTGAAGGCGATCTACTCCCTGATCAGCATCGGCAGTACAATGCGCTATGTATCCACCTACCAGAAGCTCGCACAGAGTATTGGTAACGTTTTCGGTGTATTTATCCAAATTAATATCAGCAGCAAGTATCTGGCCTATTTTTATGACTACATGGAAATATCCAACAACCGCTACGCAGGCACAATCCCGCTGGAAAAAAGAGATGACGGGGAATACGAAATCGAATTCCGCAATGTGTCCTTCCACTACCCGAACAGCGACGTTATGGTGCTTTCACATGTCAACGAAAAGCTTACGCTCGGGCAGAAAATGGCGATCGTCGGGAAAAACGGCGCAGGCAAATCCACCTTTATCAAGCTTCTGTGCAGGCTCTACGACCCCACGGAGGGCGAGATTCTCCTGAACGGCGTGGATATCCGCTATTACGATTACAAAGAATACTCGGCGCTGTTTTCCGTTGTCTTCCAGGATTTTAATCTGTTCTTCTTTTCCATTGCGGAGAACGTCGCCTCTTCCGCGGAATACGATGAAGATCGGATCAGGGACTGCGTGGCAAAGGCCGGTTTCGGCGAGCGTCTCGCCGCCCTGCCGGACGGTATTCACACCAATATCTACCAGCAGGAAGAACATGGCATAGAAATTTCCGGCGGCGAAGCGCAGAAGCTTGCCATTGCCCGTGCGCTCTACAAGGATGCCGCCTGGGTAATTCTGGATGAGCCGACCTCCGCGCTCGATCCGATCTCCGAATACGAAATCTATCAGCATTTCAACGAACTGGTAAAGGATAAGACCTCGCTCTATATTTCACACCGCATGTCGAGCTGCCGGTTCTGCAACAAGATTTATGTTTTTGAGGATGGCCGGATCGTTCAGCGGGGCAGCCATGACGAGCTGATACAGGATGCCGGAGGTTTATATTACAAGCTCTGGAACGCGCAGGCGCAGTATTACAATATGGCATAAGACAAAAGAAATTCCGTCTTCACGGACGGCGGAACGGAGGTGCCCCGCGCACCTCCGTTTTCTTTTATTTCATGGAAAGTATTCCGAAACAAAACGCTCCGTGGCGGAAAACTCTTTCTGTGGGCTTGCCGCAGGCCGGCGGACATGCTATAATTCCGGCAGAGCTTCCGTCATTGCCGGCCGGACAGACTGCGGGCGATTTACTGCCCCTGTGCCGGCCCCTACAGAAAGAGGTCCGCCATGCTTCATTTTGAAACCGAAACCGAACGGTCTACCGACAGCTTTTCCGGCTTCTCTGCTCCGCCGGAGAAAATTCTTTTTATAGATATCGAGACAACCGGCTTTTCCGCAGACAGCGCATACGTCTATCTGATCGGCACGGCTTTCCTCGCGGACGGCCGTGTTCATATACAGCAGTGGCTCCTCGATGATTTTGCCTGCGAAAAGGAGCTGCTCTCCGTCTTCCTGAAATTTTGCGCAGATTTCTCTCTCCTTGTCCATTATAACGGCACTGCCTTCGATATCCCGTTCCTGCAGAAGCGCTGCCGCAGATACCGGCTTCCCGACCGGCTTTCCGGGCTTGCACAGACGGATCTTTACCGCAGCCTTTCGCCGTACCAGCGTCTCCTCGGCCTGGCGGATCTCAAACAGAAAACGTTGGAACAGCGCATCGGCCTGCAGCGCGAGGATCGCTTCTCCGGCGGAGATCTGATCCCCGTCTATGCCGAGTTTCTCGGACGTTTCCGCTTTGAGCGTCTGAGGGCGCGGGAAGGTGAGGCTGATACCGGGGCTGATACCGCTTCCGCAGCGGATGCCCTTTCCGGCGGCAATTTCCCTGCTTATTCCCGCGATATTCCGGATTTTTCGGATACCGGTCTTGTTCGGATGCCCGAATCTCCCGCTAAAGCCCTGCTGTATGTGCTTCTGCTGCACAACCGGGAGGATCTGACCGGCCTGCTCTCGATCGCTCCGCTGAACCATGCCCTGAAGGCTCTTGCAGACGCATCCGGATGGAAATACCTTATACCGGCTAACCCTTCACTGACAGAAGCCGCCGAACCGGAAACAGCCGCTGTTTTCCGCCTGCAGTGCTCCGCGGTTTTAGGTGTGAGCCGGCTGCTGTTTCCGGAACCTGTAAGCCGGCTTCTTCCTGCCGGAGATCTTGCAGCGGCAGCAGAAACAGCAGCAGTCCCCGAAGTTTCCTGTTGCGCAGAATCTGCAGTGCCGCTGAAACCTTTAACCGCGGCTGCACCCTCGCCCCCGGCGAAAGCCGCAGTACCAGCTCTCACCCTCTCCGCAGAGCCGGAGGGTTTTTTTACACTGAAAATTCCGTATTTTTACGGCATCTTAAAGTATTTTTACGAAGATTATAAAGATTATTACTATCTTCCGCTGGAAGATTGTGCAATACATAAGAGCGTAGCAGAATTTGTAGACAAGGCCTACCGAAAGAAGGCAACCCGGAAAACCTGCTACCAGAAAAAAGAGGGAAAATTTCTGCCGCAGACAGAGGCGGTCTGCAGCCCGGAATTCCGTCCTGAGCCGAAAACGCCGATTTCCTTTTTTGAGCCGGATTCCTCTTTTTTCCAGGACAGACAACGGCTGGAGCGCTGGCTGAGCGGACTGCTCTGCTGGCTGCTCGGCCGGTCGTAAAAACATTCCGAACCATGAACTGGTTGCATAACCGTTCCGTGCTTCGCCTGCCGAAACAGCCGTCATCCGCAAAAACGCCTTTCCGCCAAACCTCAAAAAGAACGGCTGGGACAAAACCGTCCCGGCCGTTCTTTCAAGCTTTCTCCCTGTTCCGTCATCCGCAAAAGCACCGCGATGCCGCGGCAGCAGATTCCGCGCCCGGCAGCCGGATTACTCCGCGTCGGTAAGGATCTTCTTCTTATTATAAGAACCGCATACCTTGCACATTCTGTGCGGCATCATCAGCGCTCCGCAGCTGCACTTTACAAGATTCGGTGCAGTCATCTTCCAGTTCGCTCTGCGGCTGTCTCTTCTCGCCTTGGAATGTTTATTCTTTGGACAAATTGCTCCCATCGTTACACCTCCTTAAAATTATTGAAAATATCCCGGATGGCCGCCATCCTCGGGTCGGACGGCGCGCGGTCACACCCGCATTCGCCGGCATTCAGGCTGGCTCCGCACACTCTGCAGATTCCCTTGCAGTCCTCCCTGCAGAGTATCTTCGCCGGAAAATCGACCAGCAGCTCCTCGAAAACAAGCCGGTCAACATCCAGGTCAAAACCGGAAATGTAATAAAGCTCGTCTAAATCTTCCGCGCGCTCCTCCCCCGATTGGGAGAAATCAATCTCCCGGCTGTAACGGACGTCAAACGGAAGTTCAACCTCCTCGAGACAGCGGTCACACGGAGCAGACAGGACAACCTCTGCTTCCAGCCCGATACAGACCCGCTTTGCAGCCGGGCTGCTCAGCACAATCCGAACCTCCGATTTTCGAAGCACTTTGTATTCCGCGCCGCCGCGCTCCAGCACCGTAAGCTCCAGCGGCACGGACAGCTTGACCGCTTCTCCTCTGCGATTCATAATCTCTGCCAGGCTGATCCGCATAAATCTCTCCCGTCACACACAAGGGCGCAGAAACACCCTCAAAAATAGACACTGCTAGTATTATACTTATGCGGGCGCGGTTTGTCAACTTATTTTTCACACTGCTCCCGGCATGCCATTTGCTGTGCTGCTTTCGTCCGGAATATCTGAAATAAAATTTTTCTTCCTCCGGCAGCACAACGCGATCCTGGCCCAGCTCCCGAACCCGATCAGAGACAGAACAATCCCCGCCGCAAGCCCCGGTGTGCGGTAGCGCAGCTCAATCTCATGCTCCCCCGCCTCAAGCGGCAGCGCACAGAACATCGTATTGGCCCGCAGAAGCTCCCGCTCCTGTCCGTCGACATAAGCGGTCCAGCCATCCGAATACGGGACGGCAAGAACGAGAAGCTTCGGAGCTGCAAGCTGTATTTTTCCGGTCACACGGTTCGAGGCATAAACGCGGTTTTCGCTGTGCGTATCCGCCTCTGCAAGCGCTTCGCGGCCGAGTTCCTGCACGGCGCTCTGATAGAACTTCATCGGCTGGCATACGATATCCATCCGCTCGAACCGGTAAATGCCGGTATACGGGAATTTCAGGGTCACCGACACCTTTTTCGTCCCGCTGTAGCAGAGATTGACATAAAAATCATGGCGGCCGCTGTAATGCTCCTGCGATTTTCCAAGGTATTTAAATGATTTTTCAACGGTTTTCCCGTCCTCGTCCGCTGCATTCACCAAAAAGGTCAGCGCCTGCTCCTCCGACCAGTAACGGTCTCCTTCCTTCGGGATGCCCTCGTACATCAGGCCGTACAGCGCCAGATAGGTTTCGCATTCCGGCAGGCCGTCAAATTCAAATGTCAGCACCGCATTTTTCTTTTTGACCGTAAAACTGCCGTCTTTGTTCCGGCTCAGCTGCTTTTTGTTCCATTGGAGCGTATAGGGAACGCTCTGCGCGGTGGACACAGGGGTAATTCTTGCAAAGCTCTCCTTTTCGTCCTCCCTGCCCCCCTGCAGCACGGGCTCTTCTTCCAGCACAACCCCCTGCAGCATGGCCTCCTGCCTTGCCCGCACGTCGAGCGCTTCATACTCCTCCTGTGCAATCCAGCCGTCGTAGGTATATCCGAGCGGCAGCGCGTATATATTCCGTGTTACCGCATATTTCTCCACGATCTTCCCGTCCAGTGCCGGTTCATAGCCGTAAGGGGCATAGCCTTTCTCCGCCTCGTCGTCCGACACCGTATGATATTTCACGCCTGCGAGCGCGCAGAGCATTGTCCGGTCGTCGAGCCCGATATAATTGTAGCCCAGATGCTCTATCAGCGCCTGCTCTGCAATAAAATCTGCAATGAGTCCGTTGCCCAGGCTCCAGTAAAACTGCGTGTTGGACAGCCCGTAGCGCAGGGAGGCATTCGGGATCAGATCCCGCCCGGTATACCGGAAAAACTCTGTCTCCTCCGCACTCGCCCGCCGGACGGCATGGTATTCGGTGGTGGCAAAGTTTGGATAGAACCAGGTTCTCCTTTTAAATCCTGAAATATAATCCTGCTGATCGGGCGAATACTCAAAATATGCAATTACACCGATATTGACAAGCAGGAGCACGAACAGCGCTCCCTCGCAGATCAGCCGTCTGGCCTTCAGCCTGCTGCCGGCCTTTTGGGAATTCTCCGCCGCAGAACTTTGGGTTTTCCTTCTATTTTCTACTGCAGCATTTTCATATATCTTTCCGTCTTCTGTCACAGCATTTTGGGCTTTCTTTCCCTTTTCCGCTGCGGCTGTCCGATTTTCTTTCCGCTTGTCACCCGGCGCAAAAAACAGCACAAGCAGACTTAAGAAGGCGATTCCCAGCGCTGCGGCCACGCCGGCCCCGTCGCTGAAACCGGTTCTTCGGCAGAGCAGCACGCACAAAACGGCATAGGCAGCCATAATTCCGCAGAGAATCCGCTTTTTCCTGCGGGCTGCGGACAGCAGCTCCTCCCATTCCGATGCCAGAATAAATGCCGTCAGCATGCTGTAGCCCCAGCCCCAGCGGTTTGATACATATGCAAAACCGTTCATGGCGCTGCCGATAAACGGGAACAGGAAAAACGCCGTCAGCAGCAGAAAACCTGTCTTCCGGACTGCGTTTCCCCTCCTGATCAGCATAGAAAAAACAGAAAGCAGCACAAGGGAGGCATAGCCGAACCTTGTCCATTCCCCGGGCGATGCATAGCTCAGAAAGCTCATCAGAAGGGTCTCGTAATATTTTGCATTATAGAGGGTGCTGTGCATGTACCCGGTATCCAGACGTGCGCTTTTCGTAAACACCAGCAGAATCGGCAGGAGAATAACCATTCCTGCCAGAACCCCCGTCACCGCGCAGCCTGCAAGCTTCACGAGAAGCATAAGCGCCTGACGCCACTCTTCCCTGCGGAACCACTGAAACAGACGGAATATGACATATAGTACAGTCAGCACAACAATCATATAAAAGAAGTAAAAATTACTTACAACAGACAAAAATACACTGCCTATAAATAGTCCGGGCTTTTTCTCCTTTTTCAGACGTTCCACTCCTGTCAGAACAAGAGGCAGATAGATCATCGGGTTCAGAAAGTACGGATGCCGCACACCCGCAAAGATAGTGTAGCCGCAGAATGCATAGGCGAATGCGCCGGCCAGCACCGCCGGGCGGCTGGAAATCCCCCGGTAAAAGCAGTAATACGAAAACGCAAGCCCTGCCAGGTAAATCCGCACCAGAATCAGCAGCTCATAAAAATTCAGCATAAGTTCTTCCGGAATTATGGCCGAAAACAGATTCAGCGGATCACCGATCGCGTAATAATGCAGCGTTGTCAGAATATCCGAACCGTAACCGATGGAAAAACTCCAGGTCGGTATGCGCAGAGTGTGTTCGACAAACAGATTCGTAAAAATCTCCCGGAGCCATTTCGAATAGTACAGAAGTCCTCTGTAATGCTGTCTCCAGCCGTCCGGCATCCACACAAACGAGCGGTTATTGTCCCAGAAATAATGAAACACCAGGCACACCGCCGCCAGAAATACTGCAGAATAAATCAGCCAGAATTTCAGTCCATCCCGCCTTTTTCCCCTGCCGGCAAGCACTGCAAACCTGCCCGCGGCGCCGCTTCGTCCCGGATTCCGAAAGTTTCTTTCCTTCCGCTTTGTATTCTTCATAGCCAAACCTCCCTGCTTCTCCGATCCGTAAACCGTATTCGAATTCCCTTCCTGTCTCTTCGATCTGTAAACTGTATTTGCGTTTTCCCGGGACTTTGAATTCTCATTTTCCTTCTCCTGAACGACAGGCGCCGCCGGCCCGCTTCCCGCTCCGTACGCGGCCTCCCGCTCCTCTGTTTTTCCGTCTCTGATACAGCACTGCCCCCGCCAGAACGGCAAGTCCGGCAAGAGACAGTCCCCATCCTGCCGTCAGTCCCGGCGTCCGGTATTCCAGCCGGATATCATGCTCCCCCTCAGAAAGCGGCAGAGCCATGGACATAAGGTTTACTTTCCGCAGCGGCTGCTCCTCTCCGTCCACAAACGCCGTCCAGCCGGCAGAGTACGGAATGGTAAGACACAGAATTTGCGGCTCGTCCAGCGATATTTTTCCCGTTACAAGTCCCGTGGCACAAGCACCGTTATCTCTGTGCAGATCAAGATCCTCCAGAACCGCCTCCCCGCGCTCCTGCACCGCTTCCCGGTAAAGCTCCAGCGGCTGAGCGAAAATGCCGAGTTCCTCAAAGCGGTAAATCCCGATATACGGAAAGCGGATTTTCAGGGAGACGCTTCCCTGCTCATGATATCCCAGATTCATTTGAAAATCATGAACATCATTGTACCAGGTATACCGCGGCGTGCGGTAAGGAATCACTTTGGATATCTTCGAACCGTCCTCCAGCGTAAGCTCGAGGGAGAGATCAATTTTGGTCTGCTCCCGGTAATCACGATCCGCCTCTGTCTTTTTTTTCTGTTCCTCATCGGACAATTCCTCCCAATCCTTCTGCGTAAACAGATCGTACGGATCGATACTACGGTCGTCATTGTACAGCCGATACGGCGATACTCCCTCAAAACTCAGGCCGGTCAGCAGAAAACAGATTTCGCACGCCTCCCGCCCCTCAAAATGCAGCGTAGCATAAGCCCCCTTTTTTGTGACGACAAACGAGTCACCCTGCAGCGATACGTTTTTGCTGCTGAAACTCATCTGATACGGCAGACGCTCCGCCGTAATGCGCGGCTCTACCTCTGCAAAGTCCTTGAACGGCTCATCCGTTACAGCAGCCTGAAGCATTGCCTCCTGCCGGGCGGCGGCCGGAAGCTTTTCATAATTTTCCCGGAGCAGATATCCGGAATAGGTATAGCCGAGCGGCAGCGCATACCGGTTCTCATAGACCGCATACTTTTTCGCCGCGCTTTTGTCTGCCAGGCTCACCCGTTCAAAGCCGTACGGCACGGACGCTTCCTCAAGCTCCGAGACAAGCGCGGTATAATAGCGGACCCCGAGCAGCGTATTCAGGATCGTCCGGTCGTCCAGCCCCCTGCAGTCGTAGGGAAGCGGCTCCGGCACCCCCAGGCTTTTAAAAAATTCCGCGATTGCTCCGTTGGCAAGACTCCAGTAAAACTGCGTACTTGACAGGCCGTTCAGCAGAGTTGCATTCCGCGTGACTGCCGGGCCGGTGTACCGCCAGAAGCTCCCGTCAGCCAGCGGAGCCAGCGCCCGCCTCTCATCCGCGGCAAGCCGCGGATTCACGGATTTCTGAAGTACAAATTTCGCCGGATAATTCTCCTCATCCTCCGCGTAAAAATGCCTTGCATTCCTTGCGATGCTACACAGGACAAGGCAGAACACCAGCATCTCCGGCAGCAGAAAAGGGAGCTTGGCAAGGCGCGCGGTCCATCCGGACAGCCTTCCTAGTACCGCGGACGCCTTGCCTGACGCACGCGCAGCACGGACAGCGGACACAACTGCAAACACCGCAGAAACCGCAGCACCCACGGCAAGCTGGAAGAAAGCATACCTCCGGCTTTCAAACTGCCGCAGCAGATTCAGACAGACCGCAGCACAGCACACATACACCGCTGCAAGCAGAAGAATTTCTTTTTTAGTCATCGAAAACAGCTTTTCCCACATAACCGCTGCAATATACGCCGTAAGCATGCCGTAGCCCCAGATCCAGCGGTTTGAAACATAGGAAAAGCCGTTGAATATATGCCCGAATACCGGGAACAGCAAAAAGGCGGTCAGCAGCAGAAAGCCGGCCTTCAGCGCGGTATTGCGCTTTCTCTGTAAAAACAGAAGAATCACGGAGGGCAGAGCGGCGGCCGAGTAGCACATAATCGTCCAGTTCCCCATGCTTCGGAACGAAAAGAAGGAAGGAAGAAATTTTTTGTAATAGTCTCTCTGATAAAAAAAATCGTATTCATTGCCGCTTCCAGACCGGGCGTCCCCGAGAAACATCAGGATAACCGGCAGCAGCACGACTGCGCTGAGCAGCACTCCTGCAAAAGAGCACCCGGCTATCTGCAGCAGGTCAAGGAGAGGCTTTTTCCAGGAGCAAAGCCCGCGGCATTCCTTCTGTGCGGCCCGCAGCACGACAAGCCGGAAGCACACGTAAAGCACGGTGAGCAGGGCAATGGCGTAAAAGAAATAGAAGTTGCTGACAGCGGACAGAAATACGGACAGAATAAGGCAGACCGGCTTTTTCTCCCGAAGCAGCTTTTCCACGCCGAGCAGCACAAGCGGCAGACAGATCATCGGGTTTATAAAATAGGGGTGCCGCATCGCGGCAAAAAGTGCGTACCCGCAGAAAACATAGGTGAATGCCCCTGCCAGCACTCCCATCCGGCCCATGCTGCCGGAACCTGCGCTGTCTTCCTGTTTCCGTGCGACGCTCTCGTTCCCGTGCAGGCTTTCTGCCGCCCTCCGTTTTCTATTTTTATGCTGCGCGCCGCCCGCCGCATCCGCCGCACCCGCCGCACCGGTTCTGCGCATATACAGGCAGAATCCCATAAAGCATACGCCCGAAAGATACAGCCGGAGCAGAATGAGAAATTCGTAAAAGTACACCATGGCATCAGCAGGGACAAAAACGGAAAACAGGTTCAGCGGATCGCCGATCGCATAATAATGCAGCGTTGTCAGAATATCCGAGCCGTAGCCGAGGCTGAAGCTGAAGGTCGGCAGCTGAAAGTGCCCTGCAAAAAGCTCACGCACGGCGCTTCTCAGCCATTCCGCGTAGTATATCAAAGCCTTGAAATGCTGCGTCCAGCCGTCCACGGTACATACAAAGGACCGGCCATTTCTATAAAAAAACCGAAAAATGACCGCGCACATCATTATAAAAACTACAGAATAAATAAGATATATTCTCTTCCCAGAGAAAGCATCTTCCACCCGAAATTTTCTTTTTCCCCGCATGGCATTCCTTTCGCTGCAACCGTGAGATCCGCACTTGCCTGTCCCGGCCCGGCTGCACATAAAACAGGGGCCTGCCGTTAAAACGGAAGCCCCGTCAAAACAAAATTTTCACCTGATCTTTGACTCTTACTGCAATCCGGATACCAGCGCCGCCGTATCCCGCGCGATCGCAAGCTCCTCATTCGTCGGAATGACAAGCGCCTTGACTCTGGAATCGTCGGTGGTTATCACCGCCTCTTTTCCCCTGATATTGTTGCGCTCCGCATCCACTGTAACGCCGAGATATCCGAGATATCCGCAGATACGCTCGCGGATCACCTTATCGTTCTCCCCGAGCCCCGCCGTAAACACAACGGCATCCACGCCGTTCATCGCCGCCGCATAAGAGCCGATGTATTTCGCGGTGCGGTACACAAACACCTCTGTAGCATCCTTGGCATGCTGGTTGCCGCCCGTTGCAGCGGCCTCCAGATCACGGAAATCGCTCGATACGCCCGACATCCCGTAAACGCCGGACTTTTTGTTGAGCAGCGTCATAATATCGTCCAGAGATTTTTGTTCCTTCTTCGAGATAAACTCGATAATGGCCGGATCAATATCGCCGGAGCGGGTTCCCATAATCAGCCCCTCCAGCGGCGTCAGACCCATGCTCGTATCAACCGAGCGGCCGTTGAGAACCGCGGATACACTCGCGCCGTTGCCGAGATGACAGACGATAATTTTTGAATTTCCATAGTCCAGCCCTGCGACCTCGGCGGCACGGCGGCTGACGTAGCTGTGACTCGTGCCGTGAAAGCCGTAGCGGCGGATTTTGTACTTCTCATAGTATTCGTACGGAAGCGCATAGGTATACGCCTTTTTCGGCATTGTCTGGTGGAATGCCGTGTCGAAAACGGCTGCCATCGGAACCCCCGGCATCAGTTTCCGGCACGCGTCGATGCCGATCAGGTTCGCCGGATTGTGAAGCGGTGCAAGATCATTGCACTCCCGGATCGCCTGAAGCACATCGTCATCAATAACAACCGATTTTGTAAAGCGCTCCCCGCCGTGCACCACGCGGTGTCCGACCGCGTCAATCTCGGCCAGAGAACCGATCACGCCGTGTCCGCTGTCGGTCAGCGCGGACAGCACTGCCTGCACTGCTGCATCATGATCCGGAAGCACCTTTTCCAGGACAAGCTTTTCACGCCCCGCCGGCGTATGCACCAGTCTTCCGTCAATCCCGATCCGCTCGCACAGCCCCACCGCGATGGCCTTCTCTGTCTCCGAATCAATCAGCTGATATTTCAGCGATGAGCTGCCGCAGTTTATCACCAGAATTTTCATTGAAATCTCCGTTTCCGCATAATATATGCATATATTTAATTATTTTCATGTATTATCAGGCCGGATCGGCATCCTGTCAATATGCCGCAGCCTGAACCGCGGTAATCGCGATTACCCCGACAATATCGTCGGCGTCGCAGCCTCTGGACAGGTCGTTTACCGGCGCCGCAATTCCCTGGGTCAGCGGGCCGTAAGCCTCCGCCCCGCCGAGGCGCTCCACCAGCTTATATCCGATATTTCCCGCGTCGAGATCCGGAAAAATCAATACGTTCGCCTTTCCCGCCACATCGCTGCCCGGCGCCTTGAACGCCGCAACCTCCGGAATAATCGCAGCGTCAAGCTGAAGCTCGCCGTCCAGCTTAAGTCCCGGATAGTGCTCGTGTGCGATTTCCACCGCCCTTGTCACCTTGTCAATATCCTCATGCTTCGCACTTCCCTTCGTGGAGTGCGAGAGCATGGCAATCTTGGCCTCCTTGCCGACCAGCAGTTCAAAGCTTTTCGCGGAGGACTCAGCGATGGCCGCCAGCTCCTCCGAAGTCGGATTCTGGTTCAGTCCGCAGTCCCCGAATACGAAGGTACCGCGCTCGCCGAGATTGCAGTCCGGCACGATCATCAGGAAAAACGCGGACACAAGCTTTGTTCCCGGCGCCGTCTTCAGAATCTGAAGACAAGGGCGGAGCGTGTTAGCGGAAGAATGGCAGGCTCCGGATACAAGCCCGTCGGCATCCCCCATCTTTACCATCATCACCCCGAATGTCGTATAGTCGTTCAGCATTGTTTCGCGGGCAAGCTCCTGCGTCATTCCCTTCGCCTTGCGCAGCTCAACCAGCTTGTCCACATATAAATCAAATTTTTCATATTTTTCCGGATCAATCAGTGTAGCCTTTGAGATGTCCAGACCGGTCGATTTATTTCTAATCATTTCCTCCTTGCCGATGATGACAATTTCCGCATTGCCCTCCTCCAGCGTCTTCGCCGCAGCCTCATAGATTCTGCGGTCCTCGGACTCCGGCAGCACGATGGTCTTGATATTCCGTCTTGCCCTAGCCTTGATTTCCTCGATAAAGCTCATTGCAGTATCTCCTTTCATTTTCTGTCCCTCCGGCACATTTTCTGTAAGAAACGTGCGCGGACGACTGCACAGAACAGCCTGCATATAGTATAATACCATTTTTTCTCTGTGACAAGCTCAAAATTGCTTGCCCGCCATATAATCCGGGCGGAGCGAGGCGGCGGAAATTTATCTTCTTTCTGCCTTATTCCGCCGCTTGCGCCGCAGGAAAAGGCATGCTATAATTTCTGGAAATCACAAAACCGGAGGGCAGCCGGAACAAAGGCAGAACAGGCTTTTTCATTTCCGGAAAGTCCCCCTGCGGCGCCCGGCGGCTGTCCTTTGGAGCCTAACGGCAGGCCGCATGTCCGCCGCAGAAAGGAACCGATTATGAAAATTACCGGAATTATCGCTGAATTCAACCCGTTTCACAACGGTCACGCGCATCTTCTGAAAAAAGCGCGCGAACTGACCGGCGCAGATCTCATTCTCGTTGTTATGAGCGGAGATTTCGTTCAGCGCGGGACACCTGCCCTGCTCTCCAAATACGCCCGCGCGGAGACGGCGCTGCTGTGCGGCGCCGACCTTGTCGCGGAGCTTCCGGTGTTCTGCGCTGCGGCGAGCGCGGAATATTTTGCGGAGGGCGCCGTTCGCCTGCTTGCGGATCTCGGAGCGGACTGCTTTGTTTTCGGCTGTGAGCCGGAAATCTGCGCGGATTTTCCCGCGCTTGCTGCCCCGCTTGCGGATCTTCTGCTCGAAGAGCCGCCGGCTTACCGGGCCGCGCTGCGCTCAGGTCTTTCCGCCGGCCTCCCCTTCCCGGCGGCCCGCCGGAATGCCGCCGCTACGCTAATACCGGAGGGGGCCGGCCTTCTCGATGCTCCGAACAGCCTGCTCGGCCTGGAATATGTGAAAGCCTGCCGGAAAAGGGAACTGGCCCTCCGTCCGGTTGCCGTCGAACGGATCGGAAAGGGCTACCATGAAACCGCGTCGGCTCTGCGCGCCTTTCTTTCCAAAATGGAGCCGGAGGCTCCCGCCTGCCGTTACTTTGGCCCTGTCCGGGAAACCGTCCCGCAGGAGAATGCGGTGCAGGTTCTTGAAGCTCTTTCCGGCAGCATGCCGGAAAGAGCTCTTGCCATTCTGAAGCGGGAGGCTTTCCGCACCTTTCCGGTAACGGAAAACGATCTTTCGCTGCTGCTCTCCTTTCAGCTGCTGAACTGCTCCCCGTCCGATCTGGCCGGATGTGCCGACGTCGGAGCGGAGCTGGCAGCCCGCCTCTTTGCAAGACGTTTTTCCTGCTTCCGGACAACCGATTTGCTGCAGTCGCTCAAGACAAAGGAAGTTACCTACACGCGGCTTTCGCGTGCGCTGCTTCATATCGTTCTGCAGATTTCTCAGGAAACGCAGAATTCCTTCCGCGCTCTGAAGCACTCCCCTTACACCCGCATTCTCGGCATGACCGAGGCAGCCCGCCCTTATCTGAAAGCAGCCTCCCTTATCCCGGTTCCGCTGATCCGGCAGCCTGCCAGAGCAGAGAAGGTACTTTCCGGGGCCGCACTTGATTTTTTCCGGCAGGATATCGCTGCCGCTGAGCTTTACCGCCGTCTCTCCTGGGAGCGCTACGGGGTCGAGCAGCCGTCCGAGTATGAGCGCCGCTTTCCGGTTATCCCGTTGTGAAGCCGGACTGCGGACAGTCGGCACGTCTGCGCAAAGAAAAGTCTGCGCAAAGAAAAATGCCGGAGAGTATACGAAAGCCGCTCAGCGCGGCAGATTGCCGTGAAGCAGATCCGTATGTTGCGAAAACGCTGAAATACGATATGGTTGCTGCTGAAATGCACCATAACTGGGACGCCCGTGCGGGGCATGGAATTGCCGCCTCCCGAATATAGTAAAGTAATTCCAGACAAGGGGGCGTCCCATGCCCGACCCGACCTGCAAATCTTCTGCCTTACCGTTGACTCGGCTCCGCCGCCGGCTGCTCTACCTGCTTTTGTTCCCTCTGCTCGTTCTGATGCTGCTTTTTCCTCAGACCGCGGCCTCCGGAGCGATGAACGGCCTTACGCTCTGGTCACAGACGCTTCTTCCCGTATTGCTGCCGTTCCTTATTCTGTCGGGCCTTCTTATCACGCTGAAAATGACGCGCCCGCTGAATCTGCTGCTCTCCCCGCTGCTCTGCCGGATTTTTCCGGTGAGCCGCGCCGCGTGCTATCCCCTTGTGCTCGGCCTGCTGTGCGGGATGCCGCTCGGTGCGAAAACAACCGCCGATCTGTACCGTTCCGGCGAAATCTCAGAATCGGACGCGCGTTTCCTGCTCGGCTTTTCCAACCAGGCAAGCCTTATGTTTATTATCAGCTATGTCACCGCAAAGGAGCTCGCGGCACCGGCGCACACGGCCGTCTTTCTTGCCGTCATCTATCTGACCGGCTGGATTGTTTCCGGCTGCATGTATAAAATCCCACTTTTTTACAGATCAAGTCAGGAGAAAGCCGTGTCTGCGGCACCGGCTTCGCCGGAATCAAAACAGCGGTCTTCCGCTCCGTCCGGCGATGCTTCGGCTCAGATGGCGCGGCGCACGGCACGGGAACCGGCGCCCTCCTTTTTTGCTGCACTGGACGGCTGTATCATCGACGGCTTCGCGACCATTACGAAAATCGGCGGCTATGTCATACTTTTTTCCATGCTCTCGGCCTTTTTTATGCGTCTGCCGCTCCCGGAAGCCGTATCCGCGCTGCTGTGCGGCGCCCTGGAAATCACGAGCGGCATCCATAAAATCTGTGCCGGGAACCTTCCCGCCGTCCAAAAAACAGCCCTCACCATCGGGCTCACAGCATTCGGAGGAATCTCCGGTATTCTGCAGACAAAAAGCGTCACCCTTGGCTCTGGACTGTCCATCCGCTACTATGTAATTGTAAAACTGACACAGGGAATCTGCGCCGGGCTGCTTACCTGCGCCGTCTCGGTATGGCTGACCGGCTGAAAACCGGCTACTCGATATCCTGCAGAAATGTATTTTCATCGAACTCAAAATCCCCGCAGCGGTAATCCCGGGATTCCCGCTCCTGCTTCTGCGGCAGATTCAGCTGCTCGTTCACCTCGCTGCGGTTTTCCGCCACAACATCCAGATGATGCTTCAGCGCTGCAACCATATCCTCGCTCTTGGCGCGGGTTTCCTCGTAGGCGGATGCAACAACCCGTTCAACCTCGCTGAGCACCTCATTTGTGTAGGCGAGCGCGCCCGCGCGCACCTGCTCCGCCTCCTCCGCCGCTTCGCGCAGCATGCTCTGAGAGCGCAGCGTGGCATCCTGGATCAGATCGTTTGCATGCTCGTACGCCTGACGGGAGATCTCGTTTTCACTCACCAGCTGTCCGGCCTGCTCCTTGGCCTGATTGATAATCACCGCAGCCTTTTCCTCCGCATCCGCGATCAGAGCGTCCCGGTTCGCGATGATTTTCTGATAGCGTTTGATTTCATCCGGCAGCCGAAGGCGCAGCTCGTCCAGAAGATCATACATTTCATCCTTCGGCACGATCAGCTTTGTCTGGGAGAGAGGCTGCATTTTGCACGACTCGATAAATTCGTAGATATCGTCAATCACCTGTTCAATTCTGCTGTTTGCTCCCATCGCCATCGCTACACACTCCTTATCGTCTTAAATTTTTCCAGTACGGCCGGCAGAATTTCTTCCGGCACAAATTTTATAATATCTCCGCCGTAGCTTGCCACCTCCTTGACGATGCTTGAACTCAGGTAGGAATATTTTACGCTCGTTGTGAGAAATACCGTATCAATTTCCGGCATCAGCGCATGGTTGGTCTGAGCGATCTGTATTTCGTATTCAAAATCGGTCACAGCGCGGAGCCCCCGGAACATTATGGTGGCGTTTCTGCTCCTGGCAAATTCCACAGTCAGCCCGTCAAACATCTCCACCGATACGTTGGCCAGCTCTCCCGAAACCGCCCTCAGCATGTCCACCCTCTCCTGTGCAGAAAAAAGCGGTCTTTTGGCGCTGTTGTTCAATACCCCTATAATCAGATGATCGACCATTTTTGCCGATCGTTTTATCACATCAAGATGCCCCAAGGTCACCGGATCGAAGCTCCCCGGATAAATTCCTGTAATCATATTTCCTCTCATTCCGCCGTACAAACGGCCTTTCTCTATCTGCTCCCCGTATTTTCCTTCCGCATCAGAAACACATGCTTGCTTGTCCTGTATTTTTTTTCGCGGCTCACTTCAAAGCCGGATTCCTCCGCAGACGTAAAATCAGTCTCCAGGGCCTCCTCCGCTATCACCAGCGAATGTGCGCCGCATACCGGCGAATCCGCGAGAAGCTGAAGAATTCTTTCTGTCCAGCCTGTCCGGTAGGGAGGATCCATAAATATTATGTCGAACGGCTTCCCGTCCGCCTTCAGATACTGAAGAGCTCCGGCAGCGTCCATGGCAAGCACCTTTGCCCCGTCCTTCAGCCTCGTCCGCTTCAGATTTTCCTCGATGCACGAAAGCGCCGCCCTGTCCTGCTCTACAAAGACAGCCTGTCCGGCTCCCCGGCTCAGTGCCTCGATCCCAATCGCTCCGCTTCCTGCAAACAGATCCAGAAATCTGCAGTCCGCAAGCTCACGGCTGATTATATTAAAAAGCGTTTCCTTTGTCCTGTCCGTCGTCGGCCTTGTGGCAAGGCCCGGCGGCGCGGCAAGCATTATTCTTCTTGCGCTGCCCGCTATCACTCTCATACAAACCTCATCGCTGCCGCCGTACTCCGGGCGTCCGGCGCAGATCGTTTTTCTTTTATTTTAGTGTATTATTTTTGATTGTCAACCGATTACCGGAACTTTTCTTCTGAAATATTTCCATATTTTTACATTTGTCGATAAAAAACGCGCTTTTTACAGCTTTCCCGAAGCCTGCATCCGGCACAGCTGCCCTTGCCGCAGCCGTCCGTCCATCCGCTGTCTGATTCAAAGGTTCTTTTCTTATTCGGATTATCTGCCGTTTCTCCGTCCGGCATCCGGGCCGTTTCCTCATGCGGATTCCGCGCTCCGTCCGCGTCCGGAAGCATGCCGAGAAAACCGGTCACGGATTTGGTAGGGATCAGCATCAAGGATTCGCTGCAGCCTAGTCCAAGCTCTTCCTCTGCTCTTGTCAGCCTCAGAACGTCGCGCTGCAGTGCCAGGGGAAGATCTCCATACCCGATTCCGAACAGCCAGTTCGGCCTCAGCTTTGGAAAATCGGCCGCTGCCCTCTCCTCGAGCAGGCCGCGAAGCCGTTCAACCGCTGCGTTTGCCAGGGCGTCAAACAAAAGGGCAGAAAGCATGCTCTCCCCTTGAAGTCGTTCCATACACTTATCCACTTCTGCACCGAGTGTCAGGCAGGCACAGAGTACCAACTCGCAGCCTGCCAGATGATTCTCTATGGAACGGCCCGGCAGAATAAGACGCTCCCGCCCGAAGTCTGCAGCCGTTGTTCCCTCATCCGCTTCTTTCTGTTTTACGTTTTCTTCCCCCGGAAGCCTCGCGGCGACGTAGCGCCAGGCAGGCCGAAGCACGGCGCGCAGACGGCCGGCGCACTCCTGAAGCTCCTTTCGGATCTCCTCCGTCGGGCTGGCGCCGCCGTATCCAAGATAGCGCGCCGCTTCGTCAAAATCAATCAGCCTCCCGTATTCCGGTTCTTCCAGATAAACCGTGCGCTCCGTAATCATTCCCCGCATCCTTTCCGTTCCTGCGCAGATGCGCACATTCCGGCGCAAACGCACAACTGATTTTATTCTTCCATCTCGCAGCGGACAATCAGCCGCGTATCTCCGCTGTCCTCACAGGTTACAAGCGTCAGCACAGCCTTCTCATCGCCGGTATCCTCGATCACCCACAGCTCGGTGGGCTCCACAATAAAGGATTCCGTTACCCTGTATTCAAATTTCTGACCGCCGGCCTTTGTGATTACCACGGAATCGCCCTTTTTCAGCTGATCAACATTCTTGAAATACGGTCCCGAGTAACCGCCCCGGTGTCCTGCCAGCGCACAGTTTCCGAGCTCTCCAAGCCCCGCCGTATCCGATATATGGCCGATCGCCACACCGATATCCTCCGTCTCGGTTCCCTCGACAATTGCGTAGATCAGATCAATTGCTTCAATCTGGATCACCCCGATCACGGTGCGGTTGTTCAGCCGGTTCGGTTTATTCTCATTCTGGGAGTCCTCCTCCGGATTATCGCTGTTTCCGTCCGGATTCCCGCTGCTTCCGCCAAGGCCTTCCCCGTTTCCGCCCGGATTTTCGCTGCTTCCGCCGGAACCTTCCCCGCTTCCGCCCGGATTTTCGCTGCTTCCGCCGGAACCTTCCCCGCTTCCGCCCGGATTTTCGCTGCTTCCGCCGGAGCCTTCCCCGCTTCCGCCCGGATTTTCGCTGCTTCCGCCGGAGCCTTCCCCGCTTCCGCCCGGATTCCCGCTGCTTCCGCC
>CAJUMC010000009.1:56525-83263 GCA_910587085.1 uncultured Lachnospiraceae bacterium
CGCTGCTTCCGCCGGAGCCTTCCCCGCTTCCGCCCGGATTCCCGCTGCTTCCGCCAAAGCCTTCCCCGCTTCCTTCTGCATTTCCCCCGTTGTTTCCGGAAGTCCCGTCCTTTCCTGCTGCTTCGCCGTCCCCCGGCGAGGAGGGATTATTTCCCTCTCCGCCCGCCGCCGGTTTTTCCGGCTGCGGCGTCAGGATCATGTCGATCGCTTCCCGGTTAAAATCCCGGCTCTGCGCCTGGCGCACAACCGGATAGGCGCACACTCCCAGCCCGGCCAGCATAATCACGATGCCGGCAGCCCTGCGGACGGAATTTGCCCGTCTGCGAGGCGTCTGCTTTTTTTCTTCCGTCCCGCAAGCCGCGGCGGCCTGCTCCTCATCCGAATCCGGCTGCTTTACAGCCCGAAGCTCCGGTATATCCTCACACAGCGGCTCCGCAGCTTCTTCCGGCTCCCGCTTTTGTTCCGAAAATCCCTCCGGCAAGGCCTTCCGTCCGGTTTCCTTCATTGCTTCCCGCGTTTCTTCCCGATCCTTCGCCATAAGCTTCTCCCCCTTCTCCGCTCTGCCGCCAACCTGGTTATTTCTGCTCCCCGCGAAGCATAGCAATCTCCTCCCGGTACGGCGCAAACTTGTTTTCCGGATTTCCTTCCGCGGTCACGTACGGCGTCTCCAGTATCTTGATGATATCCGTGAAATCCGGGTGATGAACAATATCGTACAGCGGCTGAAAACCGATCTGTCCCTTCCCGATATTTTCGTGCCTGTCCTTCGCCGCTCCCCTTGCATTTTTGCTGTCGTTAATATGAAATACGGCAATCTGATCTCTGCCGAGCAGACGGTCAAACTGTCCGATGACGCCGTCGAAATCATTGATGATATCATAGCCCGCATCATGGACATGGCAGGTATCAAAGCAAACCCGCAGCTTATCGCTGCAGACAACCCCGTCGTAGATCTTGGCAAGCTCCTCAAAACTCTTTCCGATCTCGCTGCCCTTCCCCGCCATTGTCTCAAGCGCGACAAGACATCCGGTGTCCGGCCGCAGCACCTCGTTCAGGCCCCGGATTAGCTGGGCAATGCCTGCCTCTGCACCCGCGTCGACATGGGAGCCCGGGTGTAGCACGAGCAGCCCGGAGTGCATTGCCTCGGCGCGCTCCAGCTCCTGCTTTAGAAAATTTACGCCGAGCTCCCAGGTTTCCGGCTTAACGGAATTTGCCAAGTTGATAATGTACGGCGCATGCACCGCAAATTCCTCGATCCCGTTCTCCTTCATCAGCCGGAAGCCCTCCTCCAGATTCATCTCATCGATCCGCTTCCGTCTCGTATTCTGCGGCGCTCCGGTATACACCATAAATGTATTTGCCCCGTAGGAAACCGCCTCCCTGACAGAACCCGCAAACATTTCCCTGCCGTTCATCCCCACATGGGAACCTATCCTCAGCCGCTGATCCGCATTCTGACTCATAATTCTCCTTCCCGCTCCGCGCAGACACCCGGAATGCTCTCCGGAAAAACCGCGCAAGGCCGCTGTAAAACTCTGTGCTCCCCTATATTTTAACCAAAAGTATCAGATAACTCTTTTCTTTCATGGAGATCTCGAATTCCCTCAGGATGCGGAAGGCAGGAGCCGCACAAGCCCGTACGAACGCCCTGTCGTGCGTGTAGAGCAGCAGCCGGCCATTGTCCCTTAAAAGGCCGGGGATTCTCTCAAAAAATCTGCGGTAAAGCTGCCCGAGCTCTCCCTGTTTATCCGGCTGTCCGGAAACGGTAAAAGGCATATCCGTCACTACCTCGTCAAAGCCCTGCTCCCGCGTGAAGGTAAAGAAATCGCGGCGGACATAATTCGCGCGGCAGCCCGCAAGCATGGTGTTGCTCCTCGCCGCTTCGACCGCCTCACCGAGAATGTCGAGCCCGAACATTTCCTTCACCTTTCCGTATTTTGCACGCTCGATCAGCATCGTACCCGCACCGCAGAACGGGTCAAGCACGCTGGCCTCCGGGGTAAAAAAGCCCTCCCCGCCGGCCAGAGCCATGCACAGCGCCGCGTTTGAAGGCCGCATGCCGGATGAGACGGCCTGCTGCCGGTACGCAAACCGGAAATCTCCGAGCGTAAACAATTTCAGCAGGACATTGTAGCCGCCTCCGCTGCTCTCGACCAGCCTCAGCTCCGCCTCATAGCCGCTCACCGCATTGGCGAGCCTGCCGCCCGTCCCCTCCTCAAGAGCCGCCGCCAGCCTTCGCACAAACACGCCGCGCTTCTCGAGCGGCATGCTCCCCCGCACCTCGACGCGGAAGAAAAACGGCCTTCCGTTCTCCTCGTGCCGCTCCGCAAGATATTCTGCGATTCCGCCGGCCGCCAGCATCTTTGCGGCCTCCGCCGGCTCGGCGCTGACCTGCCGCACCTTCGGCAGCACAAAAAACATTTCCTCAAAGCAGCGGATTTCAAACAGGGCGGCCGGAAACCGGGTCTGCACCATTACACCGGCGTTGAATTCCTTCTTTTTCAGATTTCCAAGCCGCTCCAGCACAGCATGCTTATGATTCCGGTTCGTCGTCAGGGCGATCACGGAAAGTATACCCTCTCCCCGGTAAACATGGGGCTTTGCGGTTTCCTTCGCCCCGAGCAGCTCGCGCAGAAGCAGCTTTTCCTCCTGGAGATGCTTGCGGTTTTCATCGTTCACCGGCTGCTTTGCAAGCTCATCAAGCGAGCTCTTCAGTTCAGGGAGAAGCCCCGTATAATCAAAGGATTTCAGTGCCGTGAGATACGCTCCGCGGACAAAGCGGGTCTCCTCCCTCCGATACGCCTCCCACACAGCCTCCATCAGCTTCGGCACGCGCAGCTCACCAATCACCAGCGCCGCATTTTTTCTTACCTTCGCATCCTCCGCACACAGCAGATCCGTCAGGACGGAATAATCCCCTCCGCACAGCGAGATCAGGGTATCCCGCTGCAGGACGGCTTTTTCTCCCCTGAGCTGCTCCTTTATCTGAATCAGCGTCCGGCGCACCTCTTTCCCGTCCGCCAGGCTCTTCCAAAGTTCCTTCATCATAATCCGCTCTCCTTCCGCACTGCCTTCAATCGGGAAACCCGGCATGCTTTTTCCAGCTCCCGCGCACAAACCGGGTTATAAAAAACGCCGCGCGCACGGCCCAGTCCATCGTCATTGCCATCCAGACGCCAAGCACTCCGAACCCGCAGTGCAGCGCCAGCACATAGCTCAGACCGATGCGGCAGCTCCACATGGTAAAAATGGAGGTCAGCATCGTAAATTTTACATCGTTTGCCGCGCGCAGGGCATTCGGCAGCGTAAACGAGGCCGGCCAGATCAGCAGGCAGCACAGACTGTGATATAATATAATCTTCCTTGCGAGCTCCTCCGTCTCCGGCTGCAGCCGGAAGGCCGAACAGATCGGCCCCACAAGCGCGGCCACAAGCACGCTGACGGCAAACACCGCCAGATAGGCATATTTCATCAGCTTCCCGGTATATTTCCTCACTCCGCCCGCGTCGTGCGCGCCGACGCACTGGCCGACAATCGTAATCATGGCCAGCCCGATGGCATTCCCCGGGATCACCTCAAACGAGCACACCGTATTCGCCACGGCGTTGGCCGTGATGGCTGCCGTTCCGAAACCGGACACCAGCCCCGCCACGATCAGCTTCCCCACCTGAAAAATACTGTTCTCCAGACCGTTTGGAATGCCGATGCGCAGAATCCGCTTTATCATTTCGGGCGCAAAGCCCAGGCGCAGGCCCGGGTTCAGATGCAGCTGCCTCTGCGGGTTCAGCAGCAGCCCCGTCACAATGACGGCGGCCGCGATCCGGGAGACAAGTGTAGCCAGCGCCGCCCCCAGAACGCCGAGATGCAGGCAGTACAGAAGCAGCGCGTTTCCGGCGATGTTGATCGCATTCATGGCAACCGATGTCTTCAGAGAAATCTTTGAGTCCCCCATTGCCCGGAACAGCGCCCCTCCCGCGGAATACACGGCAAGAAACGGATAGGACAGCGCCGAGAGATAAAAATAAGTTTTAGCGCCCGCCATGACATCGGTCTCGAGCCTCCGGTAAATCAGCCGCAGGAACCATTCGTTTCCCGCGAGCGACAGCGCGGTCAGCACCCCGGAAACGGCCAGCACGGCCAGGATCAGCTGGTTGGAGGCCCGGCACGCCTTCTCCGGCGCTCTCTGTCCGATATACTGCGCGGCGACCACCGCGCCCCCGGTTGCCAGTGCGGAAAACAGCCCTGTCAGCAGCGAGTTAATGGAGTCCACCAGGGAAATTCCCGATACCGAGGCCTCCCCGTACGGGCTGATCATAACAGTATCCACCATACCGACCATAACGACAAGCAGCTGCTCGATCATCAGCGGCAGGATAAGCTTCTTCAGCTGATTATTGGAAAACATTCTTTCTCACCTGTACCATGCCCTTTCCTGCGGCGGCAGGAAACAAAAAACACGCGGTTCGCTTTGTCTGCCGGCTCGCAAGTCCTCTTCATTATGCACGCAAAACCGGAAAATAGCAAGCCTAAACTCCTCCAAAGTCCCGTGAAATTTTTCTGAAATTTTTCCCTTTCGCCTCCTGTTTCCGGGGATTTTCCCCCGCCCTCTTCCCGCGCTTGCAGTTTCCGGCCTGCTCTGCTATAATCTGGGAAGGCGGCGCCGTCGGGGCGGCAGAAGTCCGCCGCAAACCTGGCAGGCGCAGAATATGCGCGGAAATGAGGAAAACCATGAGCATTTACGATACACTAAATCCGGAGCAGCAGCGCGCCGTTCTGCACGACCGCGGCCCCCTGCTGATCCTGGCCGGCGCCGGTTCCGGCAAAACACGCGTGCTCACGCACCGCATCGCCTATCTGATCGAGGAGCGGCAGGTAAGCCCGTACCGCATCCTCGCCCTGACCTTCACAAACAAGGCCGCAAAAGAAATGCGAAGCCGTGTCGACCGGCTCGTAAGCTACGGAGCGGAAAATATATGGGTCTCCACATTCCACTCAACCTGCGTGCGCATTCTCCGGCGCTTTATCCATCTGCTCGGCTACGAACGCAGCTTTTCCATCTACGATACGGACGATCAGAAGGCCCTGATCCGCGATGTCTGCAGGGCTCTTGAGATCGACACAAAAAATATCAAGGAGCGCACGCTGATGAATGCGATTTCCTCCGCAAAGGACGAGCTGATTACGCCGGAGAAATACGCGCTCTCGGCTGCCGGCGATTTTCTTAAGGGAAAATATGCCGCCGTCTACACGGAATACCAGCGCAGGCTGAAAACGAACAACGCGCTCGATTTTGACGACATTATTTTCAAAACCGTGGAGCTGCTCGAAACTTGCCCGGAGGCGCTGCTCTATTACCGAAACCGCTTCCGCTATATTCTGGTGGACGAGTACCAGGACACAAATACAGCCCAGTTCCGGCTTCTGAGCCTGCTCGCCTCCTCCGAGAACGAGAACGGCGAAATCGAGCACAATCTCTGCGTTGTCGGCGATGACGACCAGTCCATATATAAATTCCGCGGAGCAAATATCCGCAATATTCTCGATTTCGAGAAGCAGTATCCGGATGCCGAAGTCGTCAAGCTCGAACAGAATTACCGCTCGACACAGAGCATTCTCAACGCCGCGAACGAGGTAATCTGCCATAATCGCGAAAGAAAGGACAAGCGGCTGTGGACGTCCAACGACAAGGGCGTTCCCGTTTCCTTCACGCATTACGAGACGGATTATGAGGAGGCGGATGCCATCGCTTCCGATATCGCCGCAAAAACCGGCGCGGCAGGCTTTGGAAAACACGGACAGGATATCTCGGACGGCGCGCTGTCCTACCGGGATTTCGCCGTTCTGTACCGGACGAATGCCCAGTCCCGCATTTTCGAGGAAAAACTGATTATGCGCGGCATCCCGTATAAAATCATCGGCAGCATCAATTTCTATCAGCGCAGGGAGGTCAAGGATATTCTGGCATATCTGAAGACGATTGACAACGGGCTGGATTCCGTTGCCGTAAAGCGCATTATCAATGTGCCGAAGCGCGGTATCGGTCAGGCGACGCTCGACCGCGTGGACGCCTGGGCACAGGAAAATACCGTCAGCTTCTACGCGGCGCTGCGCAGCGCGGAAAGCATTCCCGGACTCGGCAGGGCCGCCGCAAAAATCAATTCCTTTGTCAGCCTGATCGAAAGCCTGAAAAGCAATCTTTCCGGGGCGGCATACACCCTGACCGACCTTGTGAACGAGATTCTCGAGGCGACCGGATATCTTAAGGAGATCGAGGAAAGCGAGGACGAGGAAACCGCACAGGATCGCATCGGCAATGTGAACGAACTGATCAGCAAGCTGGCCGCATATATGGAAAATGCGGATGAGGAACCAACCCTGAGCGGCTTTCTGGAGGAGGTCGCGCTCGTGGCGGATGTGGACAATCTCACCGAGGACAGCAATTTTGTTGTGCTTATGACGCTGCACTCCGCCAAGGGGCTCGAATTTCCTTATGTATATCTCTGCGGCATGGAGGAGGGGATTTTTCCCGGCTATATGGCAATCAGCGCGGACGACCCCGAGCCGGAGATCGAGGAGGAACGCAGGCTCTGCTATGTCGGCATTACTCGCGCCATGAAGGAGCTGCAGCTCTCGGCTGCACGCGCCCGCATGGTACGGGGGGAAACCCAGTACAACCGTTCTTCCCGCTTTATCGAGGAAATCCCGCGCTATCTCCTGAATTACCGCGGAAGCGGAAAGGCCTCTTCACTTGCCCCGGGGCGCTCCTATGGGACAGGACTGCAGCGCGGGACGCGGCTGACCTTTGAACCATCCGGCCGAACCGCCGCGGCGCACGGTACCGCAGGGGAGCCGTCCCCCCGCTATCCTTCGGCAGCTTCCCGGCCGGTCCGGCAGTTTGACGGCGGCAGCCTTGCCCCGCTCGATTACGAAGTCGGAGACACCGTCCTTCACGCAAAATTCGGAACCGGACTTGTGACAGCCATCGTAAAGGGCGGCCGCGATTATGAGGTAACGGTCGATTTCCCGAACGCAGGGACAAAAAAAATGCTCGCAGGCTTTGCCCGGCTGAAAAAGCAGGACTGAACGCCGCCGAAACCAGCCCGACATCCCGAAACGGACGCGCCGGGCATCCGAAAAAATTTAAAAATTGAAAAATTTTATAGTAAATCGAATTGCAATGTGATATAATATCGACAGATATTATACCTGAACCGATTCGCGTCCGACCGCAGGGAGGACAGTCTATTCCGCGAATCGTGCTCCCGGAGGGCATGCTGCTCCCATATTGATTATGAAAGCAGAAAGAAAGGATGTGTTTTTATGTGCAGTAATTCAAACAAATTAGAGAGCCTGCTGACCAATACCAAGATCGGCGAGATGCTTGCAGAATCCAAGCTGAGCGAGCTTATCAAAAAGAAGGAGGATCCGATCGAGGAAAAGAAGCATTCGCTCGTATTCTTCCTCGCCATCATCGGCGCCGTTGCTGCGATCGCGGCCATTGCTTATGCCGTATACCGCTATGTAACCCCGGATTATATGGAAGAGTTCGACGACGATTTCGATGATGATCTCGACGGCGATCTGGATTTCGACGACAACGATGCTCCGGCTGCGGAAACCGTTGCCGCAGAAGCTGCAGAAGCAGACGCGGAATAATTCATCTGTACTTAAACAAACCAGCTGCCGCACCGGCCGCCATTCAGGCGAACCCGGCGCGGCAGTTTTTTCTGTTTTTTCGGGCATCCGGACAAAAGAAAGATTGTGCTTTATATTCTTTATTCTGAATGTCAGGCCGGCAGCGAAAAGTTTTTGCCGGTAGGATGCCGGAGCGGTACAGGCTGTCAAAGCTGTATGTCCACTGTGCTGACTGGTACCGCTGCCGATGTTCCCGCTGCTGCCCCGCCGCCCTCCGGTGCTCCATCCACCGCAGCCGGCGCTGCTGCCGCCTCACCCGAAAGAACGGATACCAGCATGGCGGACTCCTGCATGGCCGCCGTCTGCACGGCCATCTCCTGCGCAAGCTGCCGCTCGATATGGCTGATCGACTGTCTGACGCGCGCCAGCTCGCTCAGCTGGGCGGCCGAAGTGCTGAGTTCCAGAGTCACCCCGCCGCAGGAGGCCCTCTGCGCCTGTCTCGGCCGATCCCGCCAGTAGCTCATGTTTGCCTTGCTGATCTCTCCGTTTTCCCGGTTCCTGTGCATGCGCTTTTTCTGCTCCAGCTGAAGCTCCTGCATTCTCATTTTCCGCTCCAGAGCCTCCTTCTTCTGCTTCAGCTGTATTTCCTGGCTCCTCCGGAGCGCCCGGCGCTTCGCCTCGCTGTGCAGCCTGCCGCTCCCCTTTCGATTGGCTCTCTCGTTGCTTCTCCTCTCCGCCTCCTCTTCTTCCAGGTTGCGGAGCTTCATGCTGGCGCAGTCCACCATTCTGTTCGCATGCGCGATCGCCTTCCACACCTCGCTGTTTTCGTACATTCCGCTTCCGAGACAGCGCCGGAGCATATTCACCTTGCTCTGGGCACGGCAGAGCACATCCGATGCTGCTTTCACTTCCCTGGCCCGCATCAGCTGTGATGCGATATCCCTGGTATTGTAATTCAGACTCTTCCGTCTTTCGTTTTTTTTCCGGCCGCTCTGAAACCGGGCCCTGAATTCCTTTTCCCGTCCGGCCGCCGTCTCTGCACGCGGCTCTTTTCCGATTTCATTCAGCATAGTGCTCCCTCCTGTCCTGTCATATCATATCTGATAGAAGATATATCGGCCGTCCCGTCCGTTTTCTTAAGGTTATATTTCGGTTCGGGTTCTCATATATTAAAGCAAAGGCAACCCAACTTTAATGGGAATAAACGCCGTTTTGCACGGCAGATTGTGAGGTCCTATTTTGCAAACTAAAATTCTGGTGCTCCGCAAAAACCGGCTGGTCATCGGACTGCTCGCACTGTGCGCCGTACTGCTGCTGCTTTTCTTTTTCGTGTTCCGCAGCTCTTCCGGCGATCCCGCTCCTGCCGCGCCGAATCCGCCGCTTTCCCAGCAGCCGCCGGCTACATACCGCGCGGGGGTCTACACCTCCACCGTCGCGCTCGGAGACTCCCTGCTCAACCTAGAGCTGGTACTGGACTCCAACCATATCAATTCCGTCCGTCTCATCAATCTTGAGGAATCTGTCGCCACGATGTATCCTCTGATCGAGCCGTCGCTCGACGCGCTTGCAGAGCAGCTTGTCGGAGGCGTGGAGCCTGCGGATGTCCGGCTGGACGACAATAAAAAATATACTCAGTCCCTTCTGATGGAGGTTATTAACGCCACATTAAAAAAGGCAGCGATTGAATAATCGCTGCCCCTTTTTCCGCCGCAGACGCCGCTATCCGAAATCCGGGAAACATTATCCCAAACCGCAAACGGCAGAATTCTTCTGACGGCGGCCGAACCGCCGCCGCTTTCTTTCTACTCCGTATATCCGAAGCCCAGAATCGTAAAATTCCGTTCTGCATCGGCAAGCCGCAGCTCAACCTGATGCTCCGCAGCGCTCTCGCCCGTGTGGATTATGTATGCGTTGCAGTGGTTCCAGCCAACCTCCAGCGGGTCGATGACGCGGGTTCTGATGCCGTCCACCCAGGCCTCTGCCGCCCCGAATCTGCGGTCCCCGGAATCCTTGTAGATCAGCAGAAGATCCCGGCAGCATATTGTCATGCTGAAGCTCTCGCTCCCTTCGCCTCCGGCATGCATCCAGTTATCCGGAAATTCCGGGGTAGCAAAGGAATCCGCGTCGCGCTCCACATACTGCACCTCCCTGTCCGTCCCGGCAAAAGAACCCGCGCTGAGGCATTTCACTGCCCGCAGCACCTTTCCGGCCTCTTTTGCACCGGAGTTTCCGGTTTCCCGCACATATTCTGTCCCGTCGCCGCCGGCCGCCCGCACATCCGCACGTGTAAACACTCTAAGAGATTGGTAAATATTTCCAATTACAGGAGTTTTCCCGTAATCCGCCTCGGAAAATTCCTCTTTCGAAGCATCCGCCCGCTCCCACAGATAATCCAGACAGTCCGCCATAATCCGGTGCCCGGTATTGCTCGGATGGTACAGATCGTAAAAATACTGGCGCTTTGTCAGCACCGGCTTCTCCTGATAAAACTGCGGCGTAACTGCATTTTTCAGGCTGACCATCGGAAAGCCGTAATTCTCCCCCACGCAGGCAAGCCGATCCTGCAGGTTGAAGTCATCCATAAATACGGCGAACAGAAGGACGACCGCCGGGGCGCCAGGCCCCTTTGCTGCCATCAGCGCAAGGCTCTCGTAGCAGACGCCGTTCGTCTCGTCCCCCGCGTCATTGACCGCAAACTCAATCACAACAATATCCGGCTGTACCTCGCCCCCGCGCAGTATTTCATTTTCATAGCGGCAGAGTCCGAGCTCGGACGGCGTTCCTCCGACACCCGCCTTTACAAAATGCACGTTCGAGCCGTCCCCCGCGCCGAACCGGTTCCGGAATGCCAGGAAGGACTGATGCGCATAGCTGTTTGTACCGATCGGCTTTGCGCCGGCTCCCTGGGTGATGGAGCCTCCGATGTAGGCGATCGTGACGTCCTCTCCCCTCCTCGCTTTGGCGATCGCGCGCTTGAGACGGAACAGATTCCCTTCCTGCATCAGGGACGCCCCGATCATTGTGCGGTACTCTACCGATTCAAAATCCACCGGCGGGTCCGGCGTCAGCTCCGGCACCTCATAGCCGTCGTTGAGATAAAATACAATCGTCATCTTCGCCGTCATATAGCGGTCAAACTGCATCCGGAACGACGCAAGCGCAGTGTCCAGCTCCGATTCCGGGTAATCTGCCAGCTCGATCACGGCCTCCTGCCCGTTTAACGGCACTTCCGTGCGGTATACAGTTCCGCCGTAGTCCTTTTCTCTGCGGCAGTTCAGCGAAAACTGAAGCTTTTCTGATAAAAGCTCCTTTTCCTGCGCTGTTGCCGTAACGCCGATGCTGTGCACATATCGGCGCAGCCCCGGACAGGTCTGCAGCGCCCCCGCAATCTCCTCCGGCATCTGCGGCTCCAGCGCCGTAATCTTCGCCTTCACCCTGCCTTCCAGAAAGCAGATCTCCGCGTAGCTTCCGTCCTCCCGCCGCATTCCCTCAATCACATCGTCCAGCATCAGATAGACCGCCGGTCTTTTCTTAGTCGGGTCCTTCGGCGCCTTTGGGCCGCCCGCTGTTGTATTCCCCATAATATCCTCCATAGCCTCCGTTTTCCGCCGGGCTGCAACCCTCCTCTTGTACCGCGGATTTCCGCCTGTGACGCAAATTTCCGCCTGTGACGCGGATTTTGCCGCCCGCCTGTTTTCCTGCTATAAGCTTAGCCCACTTTTCCTGCGCGGGCAAACGATTTCGTGCTTTCTTCCGTGCAAATATTGCGAACTGTCCGGGCATCTCCTTCTTTCTGAGGCGGCTGCCGCGCACAATCAGAAACACCAAATTCTGCGCGGCAGGAATTGTTTGCCTTTCTCACGGAAAAAAGCTGGCAGACAGCCCTTCCGCAGATTCCGGCCGCCTTAAAGCAGCCTGATTTCCCGGAAGGACTTTATCTGTCAGCTCCTTCGGTTCTGTAATTCTTTTTTAATTCCGCCGGCTATTTCACCGTTACTTTAACATATTTTCCCTGATTGAGCGCCTTGTCCATCACCCATACATAGACCACATTGCCCTTGACGAGCTTAGAAAATGCACCCTTGCTGTCGATCTTTCCGGTGTAGATCTTATCGCCGACGCGCACAAATACGGTCGCGTTCTTTTCGCCGTTTCCGGTGACTTTCGTCGTACCCGCCTTGTAGACAAGCTTCGTCGGCTTTGCCGGCGGAGTATTGTCAGTCTCCTTCAGAATTTCGGTGCGGAACGTGAAATCCGAGGAACCCATATGCCCTCTCCAGTTTACACCAAGATAGTAGGTACCCGCCTTTAACGTAACCTTGTACACCTCGGACCACTCGCCCGGTTTGCCGAGCTTCAGATCGGAAAGCTTGGCCGCGGTGGAGGTAATGTTTGTCCCCTTCTCGTTATAAATCCGCATGGAACCCTCGGAATAGTTCTCTGCCATATTGCCCTGCACCGTCAGAACGGTATCGTTCTCCAGCTTGAATTTCGTGTAGCGGGCCGCATATCTTTCGTTGATGTTCAGCCTGCAGTCCTTTCCGACAGTCAGCGAAATAGGATTCTCGATGGTTTTGCCGTCCACGCCGGCGCCCCAGCCCCAGGATTCCGTTTTGAAGGAAATGGTAAGCACCTGATCGTCGCTCAGACGTGCCGGTGTGCAGTTAAATGCGACATAGTAGGTTCCTGCATCCACCGCGTCAAGCTCCGCTATGCCCTTGGTGCAGAGCGGATCGGAATACACGCCCTGCAGCTTCCAGCTCAGACTTGTCTCTCCGCTGCCCTCGACATTGCTTGTAATCTCAACCCGGCTCGTCTCCTTTAAGGTAAAAGTAAAATAACAGGTCTTATTCTTTACTTTCTCCACCCGGAAAGAGGCAGGCTCGCCCGGAACAAGCTTTACGGGCTTTGCCGTATTGTAGGAAAGCTCCGCATATTCCACAGTTTCCTTCTCCGGCTCCTGTACTTTCTCAGAATCCTGCACTTCCTCCGCCCTAGCCGGCAGCTCACCTGCTGCGGTCAGAAGCAGCACCGAGCTCATCAGCACGGCCGCCAGTTTTGTCAATTTTTTCATTTTCATCCTCTGCCCTCCTGATTTCTATGTATCAACACTTTCCGTCCGGCCGTCCGCCCGCTTTTTTAAACAGCGGAGAGAACCGGCCTGATTTTATGATAATCGAAGCACCGCCATTTGTAAAGAAAAATTCCTGCAGAACCCGGATAAAGATCAGTTACATGCCTGCTTGCGCACCGTTTCCGGCTCCCGTCCCCCGGATCGTAATCAAAACATATTCGCAGTGTGCTTGCGTGCGCAGCGGATAGCCCCATCCGGTAAAGCCCGAAGAAACAATCAGCCTGCTGTCCCCGTGCTCATAAAGCCCGTAATTATAGTTTCCCAACAGCTCCAGTAATGTTCCGGCAGGCCAGATCTGCCCGGCATGCGTGTGTCCCGAAAGCATAAGATCCACTCCGGCCGCGGCATTCTCCTCCAGGCCGGCCGGCTGATGATCCGCCATGATAATATATTTCCCGCGATCCGCGCCGCTCAGTATTTCCTCTGCCGCAGCGCGCCCGGAATTCCCTCCCCAGGCAGCGTCATCCCGCCCTGCAAGGATCATCTCGCCGCCCAGCTCCGCCGCCGAATCACAGAGTATCCGGACTCCGCCCGCCCGGGCCGCAGCTTCAAACTCCTCCGCGGTATACTGCTTTTCTCTGCTGTACGGCTGAAGATCGTGATTTCCATACACATACCAGGTCCCGTAAGTGCTTTTGATCCCGCCCAGCACGCGGAACACCTCCTGCATCGCCTCCTTCGCCGTTCCTTCATCGACAATATCCCCGCCGAGTATTACCGCATCCGGGCACAGTCCGCTGATCTCCTCCGCCTTTTCCTTCAGCAGGGCTGTATCCTGTATGGTATCATAATGTGTATCGGTGATCAGTACAATCCGATAATTTCCTATCGGTTTCTGAGTAAAAATCTCATATTCTGTCCGAATGACCTGCTTCATATTGTATAAACCGTATCCGAGCAGAAGCGCCGCACAGAGCAGCGCCAGCGCTCCGCTCCGGTACAGAATCCTTAAGCACCGGTATGCCGGACGCGCCGTATCGCCGAACCGTCTCCGGAGCCGGCGCACAAAAAAAGCGAGCAGGTCAAAAACAAAGAAAAACGCCAGGATATGAAGCGTCACTACCGCCTTCAGACTCCACAGATTCACACAGGACAAAAGCAGCAACGCCGCACAAAGCCCGCTGAGCCAGTGCCGCAGTCTCCCCATGCGCGGGAAATAAAATTTCAGCAGCCTGCGGATACAGAAAAAGGAATAGGTCCCCGCAGCTGCGGCGACCAGCAAAAACAGAGCCAGCATAACAATACGATTCATGCGTTTCCTCCTTGCCAATGCGGATGTTCGGGAGGCCCCCCGCCCATACCTGATTTACCGACATTTTACAATAACGGCCCGCATTTTTTCAATACCCGCGGCACAATTTTCGAAATATTTCAGATTTAAAAAACGGCTGCTTCCTCCTGGAAGCAGCCGCTCTGTACGGTTCCGCCCTGTTTTCTGCCAAAAGGGCACCGGAAGACCCGGCGCCCTTTTGTACAGCGTGTTTTTCTGCTTCAGCCGGCGCGCATTATTCCTGCGCTGCTCTGCTGCTCAGTTCCAGTATCCTCCGCTGTGCCTTAAGAATCTCCTCCTCCGTCCCCTGCCAGGAATCCATATCTTCACAGATAAAAGGCAGCAGACGATCGGACAGATTGGATAGAAACCGCACGAGAACTCCTCCCGAAGCGCCGCACAGCGCCGCGGTCAGTGTGGCATTGTCAAGATTGCGCAGAATCACCTGGATCTCGAAATCTCCGAGCGAAGTCAGCTCCTCCAGCAGCGATGTCCGGTCCGAAAACAGCGGTTTCGCCCGGCAGCTTTCGATCAGCTCCTCCCTGGAAAGCCCGGTGCGCACAAAGTCTCTGCCGCCGTCGAGCTTCTCCCGGTAACCGATTCCGATATAGGATGCAGCCTCCTCCCGGAGCAGCTCCGCCTGCTCTCCCGAGACGATCATTCCGAGGAGACGCGTAATCATGTGCCCCTCCATGCGCTCCTGCTCCGGCAGCGTTTCCGCGTAATGTTCCAGCCAGCCGGCAATCCGCGCCGGCTCCAGCTGACGGCAAAGCGACCGGATAAAAAAGTTTACTGCAAACGGAAGAAACCTGCTCTCTCCTTTATACTCCGCGATTTTATCCTCCAGAGCCAGAAGCCCCTTCTGCCTGCTGAGCTCGCTCAGCGCAAGCAGCTCTTTGGCGGTTTCCGCCATCCGTAGCCGTTCCCTGTCATAACAGCCCATCTGCTCCAGCTTCCGATCGGTTCTGCCCGCAAGCTCGTCAATCGTGCAGTCAAAAAAATCGGCGAGCGCGCAGAGCATTTCAAGGCCCGGGGTAGCCAGATTGCGCTCCCATTTGGAGACAGCTGCCGGGCTGATGCAGAGCACCTCCGCCAACTGCTCCTGCGTAAGCCCCTTCGCCGAGCGCAGAGAATAAATTTTGCCGCCCATCGCAATTCCGCAGTATTCCATAAAACAGTCCCTCCTGTGTTCCGGTTTTGGTGTTTCCTGCTGTTATCATAGCGGAAAACACAGGGTCCGTCAAAGGATTAACAGTCTTATTTCTGTAACTGCTGGTAGAGAAGCCATTCCTTCGTGCTATTTTTCCTTCTGCTTCATGGCCCGGTCATACTCCTTAAGCACCTGCCTTGTATTCCGCACAACCTCCTCGATCAGCGTCATCTGAGCCGGAGTACAGTCTGCCAGCACGCAGTCGATTTCGCGCAGAATCAGACAGCGCGTTTTCTCCCTGCAGTCCGCCTCCTGCAGCAGCAGGACGTCCGGCGTTGTCTTCAGCGCATTTGTGAGATCCACCAGTACCTGCAGGCTGAACCTCGTTTTTCCGTTTTCAATATTGCTCATGTGCGGAACCGACACATCGATCAGCTCCGCAAGCTTTTCCTGCGACATTCCCAGTTCTTTCCGGCGATGCTTTATTCTGCTGCCAACCTCCGCATAATCTATCTCCATGAAATCCCTCCGAATTACCTGATTTCATAATTGTACTGGATTAAGATATGCATTTTAATAAGCCGCAGCAAAACAAGCAAACCGGAAACTTAAACCCTGTGCTAAGTTATTTTCTGCTTAACTGATTTTGCGTTATTCCGCCCCGCCGCCGGAGTACTGCATCACTCGGTCGTACGCATACCCGCGATCCGGCTGGAGTTTTGACGGGTTCAGCTCAAAATAGACCACGCCGTGCTCCTTCACCCTCAGACCAAGCTCCGCGGTTTTGTCCTCCGCGCATACACGGGCGCTCGATACGGAAGGTCTGGCGCTTTCCTGCAGAAGCTTTTTCTGCGCCGCCGTCAGGCTGGATGGTTCCCCCATATCATGCCAGAGCTTCAGCGGGTTGCAGGTTTCCTCATCCACCGTTTTTACAAGCAGAAAATACTCTTCCTGTCCGGCGGCAAGCGACAGTGCAAACTCCAGCTCTCTTCCGGTCCGCGTCCTGCTTTGGTTCCACGCAACGCCGCAGTAGCTTCCGTCCTCCTTCTTAAGAACGACCAGCTCGTCGGAGCGGTGTACGCATGTGCCCGAAAGATCCCGGAAAAATTTAAAGGTCCAGAAGGTCGGCTTCGGAATATTCCCGTTTGCCACCAGTCCGAAGCCCCCGTGGAACGGAGTGAACGGTACGCCCTTCTCCTCAAAAATATCCCCGAAGGTCCAGTAGGAATAGGATTCGTTCACATCGCCGAGGCGCGAAAGCTGCTGCGCAATATACGCCGCATTCTGATTGGTGTCGTGCAGCGGGCAGTTCGGGATATAGGAGGTATTGAATTCCGTAATATGGATCGGCAGTCCCCGGTACTCCTCAAAGCTGTCGATAATATCCCGGGTGCTCTGCAGATTGGCAAAGCCGGCCTGCGGGTCGCTGAGCTCCGCGTAGCCGTAATGCCCCGCGTTCTCCGGAAAATCCGTGGTATAATGATGCCTTGTCACAAAATCAACCGGAAGCTTTCTGTCCCGGCAGAATTCCATAAAGGAACGTATCCAGAACTCGTCCCGCACACCGCAGATCGCCGGCCCGCCCACGCGGAACCTGGAATCCAGCTTCTTGACGGCGCGGAAGGTTTCCTCAAAGAGCCGGAAATATTCCTGCATGTCAGCATCCTTCCAGAAGCCCGGCAGATTCGGCTCGTTCCACACCTCCACCGGCCAGCCGGTCACTTCGTCCGCCCCGTACCGCTCCATCAGGTGCGAAAGCGTCGCCGTGACAAGCCCGCACCACTCGCCGTAATCCGCCGGCGGCGTCGTATTTCCTTTCCAGTAAAAAATCGTCTGTTCCCCGGACGCCATTGCCGCCGGCATAAAGCCGAGCTCAAGAAACGGGCGGAGGCCGCAGCTGCGGTAATTGTCCATCACCAGATCAAGATATGTAAAATTGTATTCGATCCGTCTTGCACCGTCCTCCTCATAGACCTGGAAAATCGCCATGTCATCCGTAAACAGGCCGTGTCCCCGGATATACTGAAAACCGATCTCCTCCTGCACCAGAGCCAGCTGATTCATATATTCCTTCTGCAGCGCAAGCCCCATTCTTCCCGTACCGATGCAGTAATTCACATGATTGCGGAACGAAGCGGAAGCATTCTCCCCGATTTCATAGTACCTTCTCTCTCTCATTCAAAATTCCTCCCTGTCTCCCGGAATCGGCACTGCAGCCTCCTGCGAAGCCGGCCTTCCGGACTAAATTGATTTTTCGGCATCATTTATCCATAACCAAGCCGCGCATCGGGCTGACGGATTCTGCCGCCTGCTCCTTATGCGCCGCGGAACAGCTTCACCAGCAGGATCGCTGCTCCGAGAACAACAAGGACGCCCCCGACCGCCCGGTTCAGGGTTGCAGCGCCGGCCTTATTTGCAAATCTCGCGGCGATCCTTGCCCAGAGCAGCGTCGATGCCACGCAGAAAAGAAGACACCGCGCATCCGGCATGCCGCCGATGGCAAAATGGCTTGCCGCCCCTGTCAGCGCCGTGAACGTCATAATGAAAACGCTGGTTCCCACCGCAGTTTTCAGCTCGTATCCCAAAAGGCCGGTCAGCAGCAGAAGCATCATCATCCCGCCGCCCGCGCCGATAAAGCCGCAGATAAATCCGACGACAATCCCGCCGGCCGCCGATCGAATCAGCCTGCTCCGCATATCGCCCCCGCTCATGGCCTCCTTTGTGGTCATCACCGGCCTGACGATGAATTTTATGCCGAGCAGCAGGGTCATAAACACAGAAAAGCTCCCCATGGCTGTATTCGGAACGAGGCTTGCCGTCCAGCTCCCGACCAGGGTGAAGGCCAGCACCGCCGCCATCATAACGAGTCCGTTGCGGATATCCAGATTTCTGTTTTTCCCGTAGGTGTACGCACTCACCGCGCTGGCCAGAACATCGCTGGCAAGCGCAATGCCGACCGCATCGTAGGCCGGAAGCTCCAGAAAGGTAATCAGCATGGGACTGATCACGGCGGCAGCGCTCATCCCGGCAAAGCCGGTGCCCAGGCCCGCTCCCAGCCCCGCGATAAAGCAGATAATAAACTGAAACATTTGTTTCTTTTCCTCCGTTTCTTCCCGGCATAACCCCCCGGAATTCCGGTTCTGAATATCTGCGGCAGAAGTCCCGCGCCGTATCCGCGTACCCGCAGGACGCCGCTTACAGCAGTTCTGCCCGCAGCTCCTCCGCACTCTTTGCGCTCAGGTACGCCGGCGCGACATCGAACAGCGTCCGGCAGCCGGCCTGCCCCTCCGCCGCCAGCCGGTATACGGCACGCGCACAGGCGACGAGCACGCTCGAGGTGAATTCCGGATTCGAATCCAGCTTCAGCCGGTATTCAATCACATGCCGGTTCTCCTTCTCCCAACCCGTCACACCGCTGCGGATAACAAAGCCGCCGTGCGGTATGCCGCCGTGATTCTTCCTAAGCTCCTCCTCGCTGATAAAATGCACCGTTGTCTCATAGTCGGCAAAATAATTCGGCATGGTTTTGATCTCTTTTTCAACCCTCGCCGCATCCGCTCCCTCCTCAAGTACGACAAAGCATTCCCTCGTATGCTTCTCTCCTGCGGCAAGCTCCGGCGTTTCCCCCGCGCGCACTGTCTCCAGCGCAGTCTCGACAGGGATCGTATACTGCCTCGCGTCCTTCACTCCCGCAATGCGGCGGACGGCGTCGGAATGCCCCTGGCTGACCCCCCTCCCCCAGAAGGTATAATCCTTTCCCTCCGGCAGGATCGCGCCGGCATAGAGGCGGTTCAGCGAAAACATCCCCGGGTCCCATCCTGCGCTGATCAGCGCGGTATGGCCGCTCTTTCTGGCAGCCGCGTCCACACGGGCAAAATGCTCCGGGATGCGCGCATGCGTGTCAAAGCTGTCAACCACATGAAAAAGTTCTGCATATTCTGCCGTCTGCGCCGGCAGATCGGTCGCGCTGCCGCCGCAGAGGATCAGCACGTCGATTTTATCCCGCCAGGCGGCGGCCTCCGCCGCACTGCACACGGCGGCTCCTTTCGTCAGAACAGATACTGTCTCCGGTGCTCTGCGGGTAAATACCGCCGCAAGCTCCATATCGTCATTCTGACGCACGGCACATTCCACTCCTCTGCCCAGATTTCCGTATCCCGCAATTCCGATTCTTATTTTCATAGTCAGCCTCCATGCTGCGACTTATATTCCGGAGCAGCTCAGGCTTTGGCGCAGCACAAAACCTGCGGGCTGAAAATGTGTATTCCGGCCTCCCTCTCCTGCTGCCGCAAAGGCGGCGCTTATTCCCATACTCTACCACAATCTTTTTCAAGGTTCAACGGGTTTGCGCGAAATGAAAGAGATTATGCCGGTTTTTTTTAAAAATTTTTATTTCCCCTGTAGCTTTTCCCAAAAAATCCGTAGTATATAGGGGAAAGGAGGAAATCGGAACCTATGGAGGATGAAGCAATTATCGACCTGTTTTTTTCCCGCTCGGAGCGCGCTATCGCGGAGCTTGGCGCCAAATACGGAAAACTGCTCTACCAGCTTTCCCTCCGCATTCTGGACAGCCCGTCCGACGCGGAGGAATGCGTCAACGACACATATCTCGGCGCGTGGAACGCAATTCCGCCGGCAAGACCTGAGCTGCTGCCCGCCTATCTGTGCAGAATTGTCCGCAACATTTCCCTCACCCGCTGCCAGGCAAGGAAAGCAGCCAAACGAAGCGGCATGCAGGAGCTTGCCATAGAAGAGCTGGAGGCAGCCATCGCCTCCCCCGGTTCCGTGGAGGATACCGTGGAAGCCCGGGAGCTGGCGCGCATGCTCGAGCGCTTTCTGGATACGCTGAGCGGGCAGAACCGTGTAATCTTCCTGCGGCGCTACTGGTTTTATGACAGCTGCGCGGAGATCGCTGTTCTGACGGGGCTGAGCGAAAAAAACATTACGGTCCGCCTCACCCGCATCCGCGCCCGGCTGAAAAAATATCTGAAAGAAAGAGAGGTATACCTTTGAACACGGAAAAATGGAACGAAGCAATGAACCTGATCAGCGAACGCTACATCGGCGAGGCCATCCGCCCTGTGCGCAGAGGCGGCCGGAAGCAATGGATTCCCGCGCTTCTATCCGCAGCTGCCTGTCTGGGCCTAGTCACGGCCGCCTGTATCCTGTCCCGTCCAAAACTCCTGGAACCGGAGCGCAGCTGGCCGGTAAAATATGTAAAACGGGAAGCAGCAGGACAGGAGATACTGGAAATACCGCGCTGGGATGCTATGGAAATTTATAACCAATACAACAGGATTGACTGGAACAGCCTGAGCTACAGCGCCCGCTCCGGAAGGGTCGGGGAGGCACAGCTCGGAAAAAAGCTCGGCGATACCACGGCGCACGGCCGGGACGAATATGCTGCGGCAGCGGGTGAGAACGCCGACCGAAGCCTTGCCGCTTCGGTTTATGAGATTAAGGGGATTTCCGCGGACTGCGCGGTTGCCGTCCGCTACGACGGCCGCGAAGCATACTATGCCGCCGTCAATTCCTTTTACCGGCCGGATACGCTCGGCCAGTTTATGCGGGATCTGAATCTGGACGGCACGCTGCAGTTCAATTACATCCTGTACAGCTTTCGGAAACCGTCCGGCGAATATGCGGATATCCGCTTTGACAGCCCGGACGACGCAAAAATCCGCGAGCTGCTTCTTTCCGCCGAAAACGCCGAAAACAAATATGATGAACTGAATTTTCAGCTGCCGGCGGAGATTCTCCAGATATCCGTCAGCATACCGCTGCTCGGCTACGAAAACATCAGCATCAGCGTCCATGAGGACGGCTGCCTTATGACCAACATCCTTGATACGGGAAAGCTGTTTTTCGTCGGGGAGGAAAATACACGCGCTTTTATTGACTATGTGCTGAACGAATGCGACGGTTATGAGGCAGTATATACGGAGGAAGGTGAACCGCTCCCGGAATAAAATCCGGTTTTTGGGACAGCAGCTGATTTTTTCATGCTGCAGAGCATGAAAAAATACAGCGTGTCCCTTGTTCATCATAATAGTGGCGCCTGCAAAATCCTAAGCTGGTTCTCCTCTCCGTTTCAACAAAGCAAACGCGCTCAGATACAGCTGGTTCATTTATTAATAAACCATGATCAAAAAGAGTCCGAGTCATTCCGTTTCTCTTATTTTATTTTTTCAGTTCCTTTTTCCGTTTTGATTTTCGGGTTCGTTTCGGATGAGCCGCGGCTTTTCTTACTCCCTTCCGGCAAACCGCACTGTCTTTTTATGTTCTCCGGTCATTTTCTGCATTATTGCCTTTGACTGCTTCGGCCGGCATACCGGATTCCCCGGCCGGATTCAGCCATGCAAGCGCTTTCATAAGTTCGTCGAGGACAGCGTCCGTATTTCCCCACCAGTCCCATTTCGATTGAGCCATTTTCTTTAAAACGGCCGGCTTGAACACTTTTGGACCCGGAAATTTTCTACATATTTTCTTGCAATGACTATCTCAATATATTTGCCGGAACCTCTCGGAAGACCGATTACAAGAATACTCTCATGCCCCATACCGCCGTAAACCAGATTCACAAATACCTTGGCATTTGGACGGAATTGCTTATTTCCGCGTCTTAATTCCTTATTTTCTCCGTACAGATGCCCTCCGACAATATTTCCGACGAGGCACCATTGCCATTCCCGCTCCTGCAGCGCGCTTTCCTCTTCTTTTGCCGCTGTCATAAGTGAATTTCCTCCGCCTCCTGCAGTTCCTGTCCAATCACAGTTTCCTTATTTTCAGCCGGAAGGGGCAGGCAAAAATGCCTTCCCACTACTGGTGAATCGCCCGTCTCGTTCTGTGCAGCAGGCCGCGCAGCTTCTTTTTCTGAAGAAACAGATCATAACTTTTCACAATCAGCACGGAACACTCCGCCGTATCCATCACACGGTCCGTGCGCAGCCCGGTCACCATCTCCTGAATGCCCCAGTCAAGCGAGGCCCCCATCACAACCAGATCATACTGCCCGGAAAACTCCACCACCTTTTCGACCAGCGCCCCCTCGCAGACCACGATTTCAACCGGCTGGTCAAACCGCTCCGTGGAGCTCTTCAGGTAATGTTCCGTTTCCGCCTTATCCTCGCCGTGGTCAATCACATGCAGAAGTGTGATCTTCGCATCGTAAGCCCTGGCAATGCGGTTGACTACCTTCGCCGTCAGCTGGGAATATTTTCCACCTCCATAAGGAAAGAGAATCCGCTTGAATTCCATCCCGGAATCCGGATACTCTGCCGGAATTCCGGCGCACTCCTTCCCCTGCACTCCCGCATTTCCGTGATAGATCCGAAGCAGTCCCACATCTGCCGGAGCCTCCTGAAGCATCCGGTATGTGATATTGCCGTGCATGTATTTTACCAGGCCTGCTCCATGCCAGCCCATCAGCACGAGCGGATTTTTCTCTTTATGCACCACACTCATAATCGCGTGAAACACATCCCGCGAATGGATCAGCACCGGCTTCATGCCCGGCTCACCTTCATATTTTTTCAGCAGAGCAATCACCGCCTCGTCGCCGCTCCGGTTCCGCTGCATCGCCTCGTAATCCGAAATTGTCAGCAGATTATCCGGAATCATATTGACCTTAACCGGAACCACGGTTGTGCTGCTTTCGGCCGCCGCAATCCTTCGTCCGAAATCAAGCAGCCCCTGCGCCGTGACCGGATTGGATACCGGTATAATAATCTCGTTTTTACGGTCTGTGCCCTTATCCTCGCGGATCTCCGGGATATCCACGGTTGCGATCCCCTTGGTCGCATATTTCAGCCTCGGCATAACGAGATAATAATACAGCACTCCGGCGGCGATCACGCCGAGCGCAATGGCAAGCGCAATAAAATCCGAAACAGCAAGCTGTACAATTAAAAACAGGTTCACACCGATCCCAAGAAGCGGCGTGACCGGAAAAAGCGGCACCCGGAACTTCCGCTCAAGCTCCGGCTTCTTCTTTCGGAAAATAATCAGCGCCACATTGACCAGGCTGTAGCCGGTCAGCGAAAAGATGCTGGTCACGGTAGAGATATGCTCCAGATCGCGGATGGAAACCGCAACCACAACGATCACGGAGGTCACAATAATCGAAACCACCGGCGTCTTCGTCCTGCGGTTCACGGTCTTGAAAATTCCCGGCAGGCGGTTGTCGCGCGCCATCGCGAACGAGGTGCGGGAGGATGCCATCACCGCCGTGTTGATCGAGGAGAGCGTTGCCAGAAGCCCTGCGAACGCAAAAAGATACCCTCCGAACCGACCGCCGATCTTCATTGCCGTGTCGATCATCGGCGTGTCCGTCACCCCCGGAACCAGCTCGTTCCAAGGCAGGATGCCGCTCCCGATAAAGAACACGGAGGTCTTAATGAAAATTACGGCGGCAATGGAAATCAGAATCGCCTTCGGGATTGTCTTTTCCGGCTCAATGACCTCCTCGCTTGCCGTCGTAATCAGCCCGTAGCCGATGTAGGTCATGTACAGAAAGCCCATCGCATTGAACACGCCGGACATCCCGAACGGCGTAAAAGGCTTCTGGTTCCCCATGTCGATGTGGAATACGCCCACGACCACATAGAGCAGCAGCAGTGCAACCAGCACGGTTGTTATAATATTCTGCAGATTGCCGGAGCTTTTCGTCCCGCGGATATTCGTAAAGGCGACGTAAACCACCAGCAGATATGCCGTTGCCATCTGAGGAATAAACGGGAATATATAATGGACAAAATTTCCGAAGCCGAGCGCAAACAGACCACAGGACATCGCGTAGCCGAGCCAGAAGCCCCATCCGCAGATAAAGCCGATTATATTATTTCCGGTGGCCTCCTTCACATAGACATAGCCTCCTCCGGCCTTCGGCACCACCGTAACCAGTTCGGCGAACGATAACCCCGTAAAGACGGCGGCAATCCCCGCCAGGAAAATAGCGAGGGACGCGCCCGGGCCGGCAGCCGCGTAGCTGGTTCCCGCCAGAACAAAGATGGCGGAGCCGATCATCGTGCCGATGCTGATCATCAGCGCGGAGTACATGCCAAGTGTGCGGTCCAGTTTTTGCTTCATAAAATCCTCATTTCTGCAGAGCGTTTCCTTCCATATCTGCAAATACTGCGCGCGCCCCGCTTTGTCGCGCAGTCTGCCCGGAAAATGAATATGGTACTTATTTTATGCTGCCCCGGCAAATAAATCAAGGTTTCAGCATATTTCTTTTAAACTGCTATCCGCCGCCCCCTTTTTCTCAGGGGAACCGGTTCCTCTTGTCAGAACTGGTTCCCTTGTTTCCGGTTTCCGGCTTCCCGCCTCCGTACGGCTTGTGCCCTTTTCCGCTTCCTCCCTTTTCCGGTTTCTGCCTTTTTTCAGCTTCTTCCCTTTTCAGCTCCTGCCTTTGTTCTGCTTCTTCCCTTTTCTAGCTTCTGCTCTTTTCAGCTCCTGCCTTTGTTCCGCTTCTTCCCTTTTCAGTTTCTGCCCTTTTCGGCTTCTTCTCTCTTCCAGCTTCTGCTCTTTTCAGCTCCTGCCTTTGTTCCGCTTCTTCCCTTTCCAGCTTCTGCCTTTGTTCTGCTTCTTCCCTTTTCTAGCTTCTGCTCTTTTCAGCTCCTGCCTTTGTTCTGCTTCTTCCCTTTTCAGCTTCTGCTCTTTTCAGCTTCTTTCCTTTTCCATTTTACTGCCTTTCGGCATCTTTTACAAGCAAAAGCGGAGCCGGCAGCCCGTTTCTGCCGGCCTCCGGCTCCTGTCTTCTCCAAAAGCCTTCGCACAAAGTTATTAGAGAGAATCCTGTTATTCCATATTTTGGAATAACAGGATTCTCTCTGGCACATCGCAAATATTGCTGATATGAAACATTCTACGGCTCAGCCCGGTAGCCGCTCCTTCTCCTCTCCCGCCGGAACACAGGCCTGCTCCGCCCGGAGCCTTTCGTTCACCTTCTCCACTTTCATCCCCGCAAGGATAAGCATTATGGCCGCGTTGATAATCAGCGGCAGCCACAGATACATAAAATTCAGCATGCTGATGCAGGAATCCGGCTGAACGGCAAGCCTCCCGTCAAAGCCGCTGAGTTCGAGCAGCCACCCGGCCAGCGCCGTGCCGAGTCCCCCGCCAAGCTTCACGCCGAGCGAAGTGCAGGAGTACATGGTACCGTCCACCCGCTTTCCCTTCGTCAAAAAGGTATATTCGGAGCAGGCAGCAATGACCGCGTTCATATCCCCCTGCCACGGCCCCTGCCCCAGCGCGGCCAGCGCCGTGAACGCCAGCATCAGCGGAATGCTTCCCATATATCCGGCCGCCACGACAAGCAGCCTTCCGATTACGGCAATCATATAACCTCTCAGATTCAGTTTGTACATTCCCTTCCACCGGCCTACCAGCGTCGGCGTGAAGATCAGTGCAATAATCAGAGGGATATTGACGGCCCAGGAGAATACGCCGTAGAGGTTTTCGTTCTTCATAACATAGGTCATATAATAAATTCCGGCATTGATCATTGCACCGTAAAGCTGCTGCAGAATATAAACCCCGCAGATCATCAGATAGAATCTGTTCGAAATCAGAAGCTTTAACCCCTGCAGCAGCCCGTATTTCTCCTCCTCCGGCTTCCGCTGCTTCTCTGAAGGCCCCGGTTCCCGAAACTCTCCGCGTACAGCATCCTGTTCAGAAAACGGATTTCCGGAAAAATGATTTTCAGAAAACTCTGCTTTAGAAAACTCCGCCTCGGAAAGTTCCTCTTCAGGAAGCTCCCGGACCGATAATACGGAAATCGTGTTGGCAATCAGGCCGATCACTGCATAGATAATTGCCACCGCCCTCCAGGCTGCCGCGCCTCCTCCGCAGTCGGCCACAAAGCCGACTGTGACCGTCTGGATCAGCAGGCTCGTTGCAAAGGCGAAAATAAACCGCCAGGAACCCATCTGAACGCGCTCCCTGCTGTTTTTTGTCACGAGGGAAGTGAGAGCGGAATAAGCAATGTTGTTTGCCGTGTAGAATACACCGTTTAAAAGGGTGTATGCAATGAAAAACCAAGCATACTGCGCCGTCCTGCCCCAGCCTGCAGGAACAGCAAATATTGCCGCCAGCGTAACCGCACAGCCGATGTAGCCGTACAGCATCCACGGCCTCGCCTTGCCGAGCCGGCTGTGTGTTTTGTCGATCATCGTCCCGAAGAAAATATCCGTAAAACCGTCAAACAGTTTGGAAACCGCAATCAGCGTGCCGACAATGCCTGCGGAAAGACCGACGGTATTCGTCAGATAAATCATAACGAAAGAAGATAAAAACGCATACACGACATTGCCTGCAATATCCCCCGAACCGTACCCCACCTTGTTGTACCACTTTAAATATGTCTTCTCCCCCATACAAAAATGCCTCCTATTTTCAGTTCCGTATGTCCCCTCCCACTGCCATCCCCAGCGGGATGTTTTTTTCCTCTCCGCTGCAAAAAATCATCCCGGGCATTGTACGGGGACATACTGTTTTTTCAGTTCCGTATGTCCCCTCCCACTGCCATCCCCAGCGGGATGTTTTTTTCC
>CAJUMC010000009.1:83363-85922 GCA_910587085.1 uncultured Lachnospiraceae bacterium
TCTCGCTCTTTCTGCCACCTCCCCTGCTATGCATTTTTTCGCTCTGCCAGCCTTCTTTATCGCGGTTCCCGCTAGGGCTGTTTTTTGTTTTCCTGCCCATATTGTGATTTTATTGTATGATTTTACACGGTATAAGTCCATACCCCCGATTTGACAAAACATGCACAAAATGATACAGTATTTTTATCAAGAATCCCGGAGATGTCACACATGTATATAAATTCTGGATATCTGCACAATTCCCACATTGACTTTAAGGATAAGTCAAAACCTCTGATTGTCGGCAGCTGCGGCACTTACCGGCTGGTCAGCCACCCGAAACTGCCCACTTACCGCCCCAGAGGCAGGCTGGATTTCCAGATTATCTATATCTGTGCCGGGACAGCACATTTCCATTTTGATAATGCAGAAAATGATACGGCTGTTTCCGCCGGACATATGGTGTTATATCGCCCGAAGGAATTCCAGAAATACGAATATTATGCCGCGGATAAAACCGAAGTGTACTGGGTACATTTTACAGGCGGCAATGTCAAAAATATATTGAGGAGCTACGGCATCCGGGATGATATGCGCGTGCTGTATTCCGGAGCTTCAATGGAGTACGAAAGAATATTTAAAAGAATGATATATGAAATGCAGCGCTGCCAGAAAGACTATGAAGAAATGCTTGCACTCCTCCTCCGTCACCTGTTCATCCTGCTCCACCGCCAGCTTACCAGAGCCTATATTTTTAAAAACGAATATCTTGACAGCGAAATGGATGCCGCGGCCCAATATTTTAATGATCATTACAATACGGACATCAATATCCGGGAATATGCCGCCTCCCGCGGCATGAGCATCAGCTGGTTCATCCGGAATTTCCGGAAATATACGGGGCATACGCCGGCGCAGTATATTATATCCATACGCATCACTTCCGCACAGATGCTGCTGGAGACAACAAAATATACCGTCTCGGAGATCAGCCGCATCGTAGGATATGAGAATCCGCTGTATTTCAGCCGGATTTTCCATAAACATAGGGGCTTTTCACCGTCGGAATACCGCAAGTGCGCCGAAAAAACGATTGGGAAAAGAAAAAAGGAAATCTAATCAAAAACGAATTATTGTCTGAGCCGCTCGCCTCTGCAGGATATGAAGTGACTGCCGCATCGGACGGGCTGGAGGGCATAAACACATTTCACAGCCATAATTTTGACCTTGTTCTGCTGGACATCATGCTGCCAAAGATCAGGGCCGGTTTTCCTGATAAGTTTTATCAATTATGTGCACCCATGAAACGTTTTGTCAAGTGCTTTTTTGAGTATTGACGCAAGCCCTTGTTCGTGCGGCGGGAAACGGGGCAGGAAAAGGGGAGCAAAACACACTTGTGGATGTTTAGAAGTCGTTTTCGCGAGTGGGTAGCATAAAACCCTTAACCTGTGGGTTTTCGTGTCTGAAACGCCTTGAAAATCAAACCTTTTCAAGCCCTATTGCGTAACATTCCATTCTGTTCCTTGGGAGAGGTCGGGGACGCGGGGGCAGGGTTGTCAAATCCTGTTCCCCGTTTTCGGCGGCGAAATGGCAACGGCAAAACTCCAGACGGTCAAGGGTTTAAGAGTGGAGATTTTTTCGCGCCCTTTGCGAAAAAATACTGCTCGTCCCTTGACGGTCCGGATAGTCGGAACGGACGTAGAACGGGGATTGTTTTTCATAATTGGGTACGCTATAATTTATCCCAGAATAAACCGATAAATCGTAATTTGGAAAATTAATGATATAAGGGGAAAACGAATTTGGCTTCAGCAATTATTCACTATACTGTTTCTTGTTTGTTATTAAAAAATATAGAGATTACAGACCAAAATAGATTTTTACTTGGTGCTACACTAGGACCTGATGCATCTTCCCATATCGATGGAACTTATGATATTGCCCATTTTGGGTGTAAAACAGCAGATGGAAGCAAAAAAGGAATTCACTGGAAACACTTTGCCGAAAAATATGACAAGAATCTTTTAGAGGATGATTTCTTCCTGGGATATTTTTGTCATTTGATACAGGATGCAATATGGTTGCATGATGTGGCGGATAAATATGTTCGCTGTTATCAGAAAGAAGAAAAGGAAACGGCTATTCAAAGAGGATATCGAGATTATGAACGGCTAAACTATCTTCTTATAAGGGAGTTTCAGCTGCAAAGAATAGAGTTTGATAAAGCCGACTCCCCATTAAGTGAAATATCAACGGAAACTCTTCTTACCACAGTTAATAGTTTTGAACAGTGGTTTGATTCCAGTTATTGCAGCAAGGACGATTTGGATATATACAAATGGAATAGGATTCTTGAATATATAGGTAAATGTATTTCGTTCTGTGCTTCAGAGATTTCATCATTGAGAAATAAGAAAAGAGGAGTTGAACCAGAGGAATTATTTGTAAGAGTATAAAAGATAAATTTACCGTTTATCGGTCTAATAAACGTCCAAAACAGGGCGGCGGTGACAGGTGTTGAGAGTGGGGGGTGCGGACATTTTCTTGAACTGGCTAAGCAGCCAGACCAAGGCCCCTCCT
>CAJUMC010000010.1:0-3495 GCA_910587085.1 uncultured Lachnospiraceae bacterium
TATAGCACAGATTTACGGATTGTTCACAATTTATTCATTCATGCGTTTGTCGTGCGCCGGCTGGAGCGGAAGGCATAAATAATTTTCCGGCTGCAGGCCTTCGATCTGCCGGACAGAACAGGGATTTTTTGATAAAACCGCCTCTGAGGCAGAGGGAACCGGGAAACAGGAATAGTTTTTTCGTTTTACAAAAAAATATGGGAGGGCGAACCCTCCCATAGCGGAATTAGCAGCCGCAGCCGCAGCTGTTGTTGCCGCATCCGATTCCGTTGCCGCAGCCGCCGAAGCCGTTGCCGCAGAACAGCAGAAGCAGGATGATCAGCCAGCAGCAGTCGCCGCCGCCGTTGCCGCAGCCGCCGCAGCCGCCGTTGCCGATGCCCATTCCGTTGCCGTTGCCGCAGAACAGCAGAAGCAGGATAATCCAGCAGCAGCTGTTGCCACCGCCAAAGCCTACCCCGTTGTTGTCACAGCCGCATCCACAGTTTGTAGCAGATAAATCGCTCATGTTGTTGCCTCCAAATTGATTTTACAATGTATCTTATGAGCGTGGGCTTGCCCAGTTTCCTGTTTCTATGGAAAAAAGTTAAAAAACAATATTTGACATTTTACCGGGGCTGACCTATACTCATGTTGACGGCCGGGCACCCGGGAAGGCTGCGGCGCTGTATGCAGTCCTGCAGCCGCCGAGGTGTGAACGGAGGATGGAAATGAATCTCAAATTTAAACAGATCAGAGCAGAGGACGCGGGCAGGCTGTCGTTCTACCATACTCTGCGGGACAACAATACCTGCGACAGTGTTTTTATGGGAGAATACCTATGGAAGGATTATTTTGAGATACGGTATGCGGAGAGCGGAGAAACCGGTGCGCTGCATTATATTATGAAAAAAGACGGCGGGCTCTGCGCTGCGGTGCCGTATTGTACACCGGAGAATCTCCCTGCTGCCTGGACGGAGCTGCGCTCCTGGTTTCACGAGGAGCCGGGGAAAAAGCTGGTAATTCATCTGGCGGATGAGCTGAGCCTTGCGCTGCTCGGGCTCACGCCGGAGCAATATGAGATTACGGAGCTGCGCGATGCTGAGGATTATCTGTATGATGCACAGGCATTAAAGAATCTTTCTGGAAAAAAACTTCATAAAAAGAAAAATCATCTTAATGCATTTCTTAGAGAACAGGAAGGACATTATGAATACCGTCCGCTCTGCTGCAGTGATGCGCCGGAGGTGTGGGAATTTGTAAAGCGGTGGAAGACGGGGAAGGACGCCGAGTATGCGCGGCTGTCGGAGGAGGAGAAGGAGCTGGACGGGGAGCTGCTCGGAATCCGGGATGTCCTGACCGGCTGTTCCTTTCTGGATGTGCGCATGGCAGGCGTCTATATCGACGGCGCTCTGGAGGCCTTTACGCTCGGGAGCTACAATGAAAGAATGCGCATGGCGGTGATCCATATTGAGAAGGCAAATCCGCAAATACGCGGGCTGTATCCTTTTATCAATCAGCAGTTTCTGGTTCACGAGTACGAAGATGCACTGCTGGTAAACCGGGAAGATGATCTCGGACTGGAGACGCTGCGCCGGGCAAAGCTTTCCTACTGCCCGGTCGGTCTGGCAAAAAAATTCCGGGTGCGCGAGCGGTAGCGCCGGCATTTTTCGGATTTTGATTATCGGGGTGATTAGCCCGGGGTGAGGCAGCACGGTTGCTGACACCAAACCGCCGGCCGCGGAATAGAATAAAGCAGAATTTGCGTTGTTATCGGCTGAAAATTCTGTTTCGCCGGTCTGGAGGCAGGATGGAACGTGCATGCAGACTGGTTCATTCCAGCGAGGCTTTACGCGCCGGATACACCGGGAGGGGAATCACAGCCGCTGTAATAGATACCGGGCTCGGGGCGCATCCGGATATTCCGTCCGGACGGCTCCGGCTCTTTCGGGATTTTGTAAATCTGAAAAGAATGCCCTACGATGATTCCGGACATGGGACACATGTCTGCGGGATTCTGGCAGGCAGCGGCAGACTGACGGGAGGAAGCCGGCACGGGATTGCGCCGGAATGTTCACTGATTGTATTGAAAGCACTGGATCACAGAGGGGACGGCGAGCCGGCTTCGGTGATGGCGGCGCTGAAATGGCTGCTGGAGCGCGGAAAAGAGTTCGGAGTGCGCGTGCTCAATCTCTCGTTTGGGGCAGCCTGCGAGGCGCTCGACATGGAATATTACCGTCTGCTTGAGCTGATAAAGCGGGTGTGGGACAGCGGGATCTGCGTAGTGGGGGCGGCGGGAAATCTCGGCCCGGCTCCCGGGTCCATTACCGTTCCGGGCTGCAGCCGCGATATGATTACCGTGGGAGCGTCCGAGCGAGGAAAATTCGCAAATCAGTATTCGGGGCGCGGGCCGACGAGAGAAGGTGTGATGAAGCCGGATCTCGTTGCTCCGGCGGGCGGAATACTGAGCCTCGCACCTTTGCCGCATGACCGGAGAGGAAATCTGGTTCGCTTTGCGCCGGGGAAGCACACAACGGCGGATGGGCTCTGGCGCGCGGAGGAATGGGAGCCGGCGCTGAGAAACGAAGCGCTCAGAGGCAGGCTTGTGCGGGCGGGTTACACAAGAAAAAGCGGAACCTCCATGTCAACGCCGATGGTGTCGGGCGCCGTCTGCCTGCTTCTGCAGAAGGAGCCGGGGCTGACGCCGGATGCCGTCCGGCACAGACTGAGGCAATCCGCGGTTAATCTTGGTCTGCCGAGAAATCAGCAGGGCGGCGGCATGCTGGATATTCGCCGGCTGCTGGAGCTCTGAAGCGGCGGGGAGCAGGTTATCGGTGTCCCAGCGAAGGCGGCGGCCGGGTTCGGCCGGCCGCTTTTCGCGTTTTGTCCGCCAAAAACATAATACAAAACAGCTATCAGAAAAAGGAGAAGTAAATTATGATACTATTCTGTGCAAAACAAGGGGTGGAGAGAAAAATTTCTTTTTCGGATTTTCTCTCTGCAATGCTGTCGGATTATGAATGCGCCTACGCCTGCGGCCTTGCCGCGCGCAGACTGCGGGTAAAGCTGGAGGAGGGCATTTCCGTCGAACAGGCAAGAAAAACCGTGTTGGAGGCGATACCGGAAGAACTTTCAGACCCTGATTACAGAACAGCCAATCTGTATAAACTGATCCGGGATTATGAACCGGAGGGACTTTCTGCAGAGGAAATCCCCGCGCTGATTGCCATGGGTATGGAGAGCAGTTTTCTCGATCCGCAGCCCTGAAAAACCCGTCCGCAGCCGGGAAAACCCCAGCCTTCCAAATACTAGATATAGTATAAAGTAATGAAAAGTCGAAAAAACATTACAAGATACAGTAGACGCATCATCCTTTATATGGTATAATGTCGCCAGACATTATACCAGCGCCGATTTGTTATCGACCGCAGGGAGAAAAATTTCAAAGACAAATCGTGCGCATCCCCCGGAGGGAAGCATGTCCGGAGGACATGGTATAATGTCGCCAGACATTATACC
>CAJUMC010000010.1:3595-46660 GCA_910587085.1 uncultured Lachnospiraceae bacterium
ATAATGTCGCCAGACATTATACCGGCGCCGATTTGTTATCGACCGCAGGGAGAAAAATTTCAAAGACAAATCGTGCGCATCCCCCGGAGGGAAGCATGTCCGGAGGACATGAAATAATGTCGCCAGACTAAGAAAGGATGAAGGAAATATGAAGGTTATTAAGCGGGACGGACGAATCGTTGATTATGACAGAAATAAAATACTTATCGCGATCCGCAAGGCGAACGATGAGGTTAAGCTGAAGGAGAAAATCTCCGAAGGCAAAATAGAGGGCATTGTCCGCGCGATCGAGTCGCTTCAGAGGGAGACGATGCAGGTCGAGGAAATACAGGATGTGATCGAGGAAAAGCTGATGGAGGACGGGAAATATACGCTCGCCAAAACTTACATTCTGTATCGCTATACAAGGGAGCTTGTGCGCAAGGCCAACACGACGGACGATTCGATTCTCAGCCTGATCCGCCATGATAACAAGGATGTTATGGAAGAGAATTCCAATAAAAATGCGATTATTGCCTCGACGCAGCGCGATCTGATCGCAGGGGAGGTATCCAAGGATCTGACGAAACGCCTGCTGCTTCCGGAAAAAATTTCCAAAGCTCACGAAGAAGGAGTTCTGCATTTTCATGATGCGGATTATTTTTTGCAGTCTATTTTCAACTGCTGTCTGATTAATATCCGGGACATGTTTGAAAACGGGACCGTGATGAACGGCAAGCTGATCGAAAGCCCGAAAAGCTTTCAGGTAGCCTGCACGGTTATGACGCAGATTATCTCTGCGGTGGCAAGCAGCCAGTACGGCGGCCAGTCGGTTGACGTAAGGCATCTCGGGAAATATCTGCGCATTACAAGGGAAAAATACAAGAGCCGCTATGAGGAGGAATTCGGCGGAAAGCTGGCGCCGGAACTGCTGGACGAGCTGGTAGAAGAGCGCGTGAAGGATGAACTGAAATCCGGAGTGCAGACAATTCAATACCAGATCAATACATTAATGACAACAAATGGTCAGTCCCCGTTTGTCACTTTATTTTTAAATCTGGATAGAAACGACGAATATCTGGAAGAAAACGCGATGATTGTCGAGGAGATCCTGTGCCAGCGGCTGGAGGGCATCAAAAACGAGAAGGGTGTTTTCGTGACGCCTGCTTTTCCCAAACTGATCTACGTGCTGGACGAGCATAACTGTCTTCAGGGCGGCAAATATGATTATATCACGCGTCTTGCGGTTAAATGCTCCGCAAAACGTCTGTATCCGGATTATATTTCCGCAAAGAAAATGCGGGAAAATTATGAGGGAAACGTATTCAGCTGTATGGGCTGCCGCAGCTTTCTGACACCGTGGAAGGATGAAAACGGACAGTATCAGTTTGAGGGCCGCTTCAACCAGGGGGTTGTCAGCCTTAATCTGCCGCAGATCGGCATTCTTGCGCAGGGCGACGAGGAACTGTTCTGGCAGCTGCTGGAGGAGCGGCTGTCACTCTGCTTTGAGGCGCTGATGTGCCGGCACCGGGCGCTGGAGGGGACGCTCTCGGATGTCAGTCCGATCCACTGGCAGTACGGGGCGATTGCGCGGCTGAAGAAGGGGGAGACCATCGATCCGCTTCTTCACGGCGGCTACTCGACCATTTCGCTCGGCTACATCGGTCTTTATGAGGTGACAAAGCTGATGACAGGCGTCAGCCATACGAACCCGAAGGGCCTTGATTTTGCGCTCCGCATCATGAAACGTCTGCGCAGAGCAACGGATACCTGGAAGGAGGAGACGGGCATCGGTTTCGGGCTGTACGGCACGCCGGCGGAATCGCTCTGCTACCGGTTTGCGCGGATCGACAGAGAGCGTTTCGGAGAGATTGCGGATGTGACGGACAAGGGGTACTATACCAATTCGTACCATGTGGATGTCCGGGAAAAGATCGACGCGTTCAGCAAATTCAAGTTCGAAAGCCAGTTCCAGGTAATTTCTTCCGGCGGAGCCATCTCTTACGTGGAGATCCCGAATATGCGGAATAATCTGGAAGCGCTGGAGGAGGTCGTAAAATTTATATACGAGAATATCCAGTATGCCGAATTCAACACGAAATCCGACTACTGCCATGTCTGCGGCTTTGACGGCGAGATTATTGTAAACGACAGGCTGGAATGGGAATGTCCGCAGTGCGGCAACAAGGATCATGCCAAAATGAACGTTACGAGGCGGACCTGCGGCTATCTCGGCGAAAATTTCTGGAATGTCGGAAAGACGAAGGAAATCAGCGCCCGGGTTCTGCATCTGTAGCAGCCAAAGAACCCGGAAACATCCGGTCAGAAATAATGCTGCAGTGATGTTCTGACCGGACTGCACTGCTGCACGGCACATCGGGGACGGGCGGGGGAACGGGAGAGAAATCATTATGAACTATGCGGATATAAAATATTGTGATGTTGCGAACGGGCCGGGCGTGCGGGTGTCGCTGTTTGTCAGCGGCTGCACAAGGCGCTGTCCGGGCTGCTTTAATCAGGAGGCATGGGATTTCCATTACGGAAATCTGTTTACGGAGCAGGTGGAGGAGCAGATTATGCAATGGCTCCGTCCGGACTATATCCGCGGCCTCACCGTGCTGGGGGGAGAGCCGTTTGAGCACAGCAATCAGGCCGGACTGCTTCCCCTGCTGAAGCGGGTGAAAAAGCTATTTCCGGACAAGGATATCTGGTGCTTTTCCGGCTATCTGTTTGATGAGGATATATGCGGCAGGATGTGCAGAGAATGGAAAGAGACGCCGGAAATGCTCTCTTGCATCGACGTCCTTGTGGACGGCAGATTTGAGGAAGCACTGAAAAATGTAAATCTGAGGTTTAAAGGCTCCTCCAATCAGCGGACAATTCTGGTGCAGGAATCGCTGCGGGAGGGAAAAATCATTTTATGGAACCCTCCGGAGTACGGAGCCTGAACAAAGGGAACACCGCCGAAGGCGCGGCGGCCGGACGGCAGCAGTAGCATGTTGGCTTTTGCGGACAGACAGAGGATAAACGTGCGTTAAGAACAGGAGGCGGAAATGGGAAAATATTGGAATGCGCTGCGGTTCGGGAATGCAAAAACAAAGCGGATTATATGGTCCGCAATCGGCCTTTTCCTGCTTTTGATCGCGGGGACAGCGTTTGCTGCGGCCGGAGGCGGCGCGGTCTGGGCGCTGATCGCAGTATTTTCCCTTGTTATGGACATCGTGCTGCTCCAGTCAGTCAAATTCGGCGAGGTAGAGCTGCGCAGGAGCACCCAGAAAGACTCTTCCCGCGGAGGAAAGAGAGACGCAGGAAAGGAAGAGGAGCCGGCAAAGTTCGGACAGATCTCCGAGATCACCAAGGAGGATATCCGGCAGCTGCTGGTGCATTACCGGGCGAAGAAAGAGCATGTTCCGGTTGTGATCGATTCCTTTCCGGCGGAAAACGTAAGACAGTCCGCGGCGTATCTGTGGAAGGATCGGGGATACCTTCAGCTGCTGGTTCTGTCGGCCAGACCGAAAAATATTGCAGTTCCGCTGAAGAAGGTTACGGGACTTACCTGCCGCCGCGGAGAGGAAATCAATCCGTCAACCGAATATGAGGAACTCCGCAAGCCCTCTGTTCTCAATCTGGCTTACCAGGAACTTCTTCCGACTTACACGGAGCGCCAGAGGGCAGGAGGAAGAAAGTATTATACAAAAAATTTATATGTGCTTGCACCTGGAATTGAGTTGACAAACACTTCTGTGAGAAATTTACAGAAAATACTGCCCCTTCCGGTGTCCTTTGAAGGACTGTCGGACGAGGGGGAAAGCCCGTATTATCAGGAGGCAAGGTGGCAGAAGCTTCTGCTGATGGACAAAATTCTTACGGCGTCGGAATACAGAGAGAAAATCAGCGGGATTCTCAAGGAAATGTCGGATCGGATGCCGAAGGCCGGGTTTGCAGCCGATCTGGAGCGTATGGTGCGCGAAAGGCTTGTGACGCGCGAGGTGGCGGCTTATTTTCTGGAGTACCGGAAAAAGCAGGAAAAGAAAAAATAGCAGGCGGCAGGCCGGGCGGAACATCGGGCAGGGATAAGAAAAAATTCCAGAGCAGCGGCAGCATTCTGACCCGGATGAGCGGAGCAGATTGCTTCAGAAGAGGAGGAACCATGAAGGACGGAAAAGGGATGCCGGACCGGGAACTGTTTTCGGCCGGGCCGGATGCAGAGCTTCCGGCAGCAGGGCAGTTCTACAGGCATTTTAAGGGAGGACTTTACCAGATTATCGGCATTGCGTGCGATGCGGACGACGGCAGGGAGCTTGTTGTCTATCAGGCTCTGTACGGAGATTACCGCTGGTATGTCAGGGAGGCCGCAGAGTTTATGAGCGCTGTGGACGGCGAAAAATATCCTCTTTCTGCAGGAAAACGGCGGTTCGAGAGGGTGCAGCCGCAGGATTCGGGCGGCGGTACGCGAACGGAGGCTGAGAAGTGGAATCGGCCGGAGAAGGACGAGAGAGCATTCCGCCGGGCGGAGAATGCGCATAATCCGAGCACGGCCGGGCCGGACAAAACAAAGGCTGCGGAAACCCCGGACGGGAGAGCTGCAGCGCAGAAGGAAGACAAAGAGCAGACGGAAGGGAGAATCCGCCCGGAGCTCCTGCGTTTCTTGGATGCGGAAAGCGCGGCGGAAAAGCTTCAGGTACTACGGCAGATCCGCGGAAAAATGGACGAGGCACTGCTCACCAGCCTTGAGCTGTCCCTGGATCTGATGCCGGACGAGCGGGAATCGGAAGAGAGGAGACTGGAGCTGGTAGAACGGAATCTTGAGAAGAGAGCCCGCTTTGAGGGCGGCAGGCTGAGATAGGTTACAGAGCTGCCGCACGGATTTTGTCCCGGATTTCCGGCGGCTAATGCCGGTGGTCAGAATCCGTCGCGGTGCGTAAAAATCCGGAGCTCCGGCCCTTGAGCCGTGTCCGGATTTGGTGTTTTACCGGCTCAGGCAATGGTTGTGCCGGTTTTTCCGTGTATCCCGTCCTGTTCAATAACATAATTGCCCTTTTTTTCTTTCTCAGCCGCTTCCCTTGCGTTCATCACGCGACCGATCACCTTGTACGGTTCGCTGAATGCGCGGTCGAACGGACTTACCTTTACCTGTGTGATAATGGTGGAAACCGTGCGGAACAGGCCGCGGTCAAGCAGCTCGGTGCGGATGGCGTTCTGCAGATCGCAGCCGACATAGCCTTGGCTCATGGCGGAACAAAGGGACATCGGAGCGGCGGTATAGCGCGGATCCAGGCGCGCAAACTCCGTCATGGCTGTGTGTACCATGCCGGGCTGCGGGCCGTTGCTGTGTGTAACAACGATCTGGAAACCATCCTCTGCAAGATCGGCGACGGTCTTTGCCGCCAGCTTACCATTGGCTTTCTGTTCAGGAAAAGTTTCACCGAACGCACTGCGCCCGAGAGCGACAACGATTTTTTTATTCATGGCAATCCCCCGCTTCTGTATTAAACAGTTTATTACGTATAAAATATCTAAGTATAGCATGTCTGAGAAAAAAGGGAAGGAAATATTGCCTGTTTGCGGCAGGAGCGCGGCTTTGGCCGCTTCCGAATCGGGAAGGCGGCACGTAAAATCGGAAGAGCTCGTCATGCAAAGTATGTTCTTGAATTCTTTTCGGGATCATGCTACTATGGAAGGACATAGGGCGCATGGAGAAAGAGAAGAACCGGATGCAGATCAGGCCGGATTTTGGAAAAGATGCCGGCGCATGGAGGAAGGGAAGACAAGAAGGGCTCATAGCATCAGCGGAAGGCAGACGGGCAGTGAAACGGAATAAATGGGGATAAATGTAAAATATAGAAATGATATATTTCAGAGATAAAATGGGCAAATCATGAAAGGAGAAGCAAATATGGTGGAAGATGATTTTATCTATTTCAAGATTGAGAAGACAAAGCATATTGCATTGATTGCGCACGACGGAAAAAAGCAGGAGCTGGTGGAATGGGCCGAAAAAAACAAGGACATCCTGAAAAATCATTTTCTGTGCGGGACGGGGACGACGGCACGGCTTGTCGCAGAGCGGACGGGGCTGCCGGTGCGGGCATATAACAGCGGCCCGCTGGGCGGTGACCAGCAGATTGGCGCCCGGATTGTGGAGGGCGGCATTGACTTTGTCGTGTTTTTGTGGGATCCGCTGGAATCCCAGCCGCACGATCCGGATGTCAAGGCGCTGCTGCGGATTGCGGTCGTCTATGATATTCCGGTGGCCAACAATCTTGCCACGGCTGATTTTCTGCTTGCCTCCCGGCTGATGGACGGGGAGTATGACCGCAGAGTACAGAATTTTAACAAGACAATGAAGGCGCGCCTCGAGACTTTTGAGGCGGGAAAATAAACAGAGAAAAAAGGCTGCCGTGCAGATCGCAGATATGTTTCTTCCTAAATAACAGGCTTTATCCGTTATCTTGCCTGTGTGGAAGAGAACATAACGATCCGGCAGCCTTTTCATCTGCACGCCTGCTCATACAGCGCCCTTTCGAAGCGGAGCCGCCGGGCCGGTGGTCAGATCGGATTTCCGGATTAAATGGCGGCAAAGCCCTTTTTCAGATCAGCGAGAATGTCCTCAATATTTTCCAGTCCGACGGAAAGACGGATCATGCCGCCGTCGATCCCAGCTGCCGCCAGCTGTTCCTCCGTGAGCTGGCGGTGGGTCGCTGAGGCCGGGTGAAGGACGCAGGTGCGGATATCCGCAACATGCACCACATTGGAGGCAAGCTCGAGATGATCCATAAATTTTACGGCATTGCCGCGCCCGCCGCGGATACAGAAGGAAATTACGCCGCTGCAGCCGTCCGGGAGGTATTTTTTTGCCGCCTCATGATAGCGGTTCGATGCCAGTCCGGGGTAATTGACCGAATCAACTTTTTCATGTCCTTCCAGAAATTCGGCGGCGCGCTGCGCGTTTATGCAGTACTGACGCATGCGAACCGGGAGAGTTTCGAGCCCGAGATTGAGCAGGAAGGCCGAATTTGCAGCCGGATAGCAGCCGAAATCGCGCATCAGCTGCATTCTTGCCTTGATAATATAGGCCATCGGGCCGAAAGCTTTTGTATAAGAAACGCCGTGGTAACTTTCGTCCGGCTCCACAAAATCCGGAAAATTGCCGTTCGTCCAGTCAAAGCTTCCGGCATCCACGATAACGCCGCCGCCCTGTACGGCGTGTCCGTCCATATATTTTGTAGTGGAATGCACGACGATATCCGCGCCGAATTCAAACGGGCGGCAGAGAACCGGCGTCGCAAAAGTGTTGTCAATAATCAGCGGAACGCCGTGTCTGTGGGCAAGCCCGGCAAATTTTTCAATATCAAATACGGTGAGGGCGGGATTGGCAAGGGTCTCCCCGAAAACAGCCTTTGTATTCGGGCGGAACGCCGCCTCAAGCTCGTCCTCGCCGGCGTCTGCATTTACGAAAATGCATTCGATTCCAAGCTTTTTCAGCGTTACAGCGAACAGATTGATCGTTCCGCCGTAGATTGTGGCAGCGGCAATAAAGCTGTCGCCCGCGCTGCACAGATTCAAAATGGAGAGCAGCGAGGCGGCCTGCCCGCTGGAGGTGCACATCGCGCCGATCCCTCCCTCAAGCGCCGCGATTTTTTTCTCCACGGCATCGACGGTCGGATTGGCAAATCGCGAATACATGAACTCCGTCGGCATGTCGAACAGCTGAGCGATATGTTCGGTGGAATCAAAGCAGTAGGTGGTGCTTTGAACGATGGGTACGACGCGGGGTTCCCCGTTTTTCGGCGTATAGCCGGCGTGCAGGCACTGCGTTTCAATTTTCATATTATTACCTCCGCAAGATAAGTACTTTTGTATCTTATGGGATTGTAGCATATTGCGGAATTCCGGTCAAGAGAATACCGGGGCAGGTCTTGGGGCAGAGCGCCTGAAATTCCTGTAAAACAGGGTGCTGGAAGAGAATTGAAAAAATTTTTTGCTTTAAAGCAATAAAATTCTTGAAATGAACGCCGCGATGTTGTATAATGACAAAAGGCGATACAAAGGCGTACGGCTTTCTCTTTGTGTCGCGTTTTTTTGTGCAGATGTTTTGCAGGAAAAGCAGAGCGTGCTGCATTTGGCCGGGCCGGAATATTTTCCTGCTCCATATAAAAGAATAATATGCCGTACAGGATTTTTCAAGAAGGTTTCCGAAAAGTTCCCGGAACTCTCCTGGTCTTGCAGGATTATGTTCCGGAAAGAATTTTTCAGAAAAAAGGAATAACGGGTGTTCCTGTGCGGACAGAAAAAAAGGAGAGTGCAGATTATGGGATACGTTGATGAAGTAATTGAGAGAGTGATTGCAAAAAATCCGGGCGAGCCGGAATTTCACCAGGCGGTGAAGGAGGTTCTTGAATCGCTGAGGCCGGTTGTTGAAAAAAATGAGGAGGTTTACCGCAGGGAGGCCCTTCTGGAGAGAATCACCGAGCCGGACAGACAGATCAAATTCCGCGTGCCGTGGGTAGACGATAAGGGACAGGTTCAGGTAAACACCGGCTACCGCGTTCAGTTCAACAATGCGATCGGGCCGTACAAGGGAGGTCTTCGCCTTCATCCGTCCGTTAATATCGGCATCATCAAATTCCTCGGGTTCGAGCAGATTTTCAAAAATTCCCTTACCTGCCTTCCGATCGGCGGCGGCAAGGGCGGTTCGGATTTTGATCCGAAGGGCAAGTCGGATCGGGAAGTTATGGCATTCTGCCAGAGTTTTATGAACGAACTCTACAAATACATCGGCGCCGATGAGGATGTGCCGGCGGGCGATATCGGAACCGGTGCGCGGGAGATCGGTTATATGTTCGGGCAGTACAAAAAGATCCGCGGCGTATACGAGGGCGTGCTGACCGGCAAGGGCCTTTCCTACGGCGGTTCGCTTGCCAGAACCGAGGCCACGGGCTACGGACTTCTGTATCTGACCCAGGAGATGTTGAAATGCAACGGCATTGATATCAAGGGCAAGACAATCTGCATTTCCGGCTCCGGCAATGTTGCGACATACGCGGTTCAGAAGGCGCAGCAGCTCGGCGCGAAGGTTGTGACGGTCAGCGATTCTACCGGCTGGGTATACGATCCGGACGGCATTGATGTCGCAGTGCTCAAGGAAATCAAAGAGGTTAAGCGTGCACGTCTGACCGAATACAAAAATTATCGTCCAAACAGCGAATATCACGAAGGCCGCGGCGTATGGCAGGTAAAATGCGACATTGCTCTTCCTTGCGCAACGCAGAACGAGCTGCTTCTGGAGGATGCAAAGGCGCTGGTTGCCAACGGCTGTCTCGCAGTTGCTGAGGGAGCGAACATGCCGACCACGCTTGAGGCGACAAAATATCTTCAGGAGAACAAGGTTCTGTTTGCGCCGGGCAAAGCAGCAAATGCCGGCGGTGTGGCGACCTCCGCGCTTGAGATGTCCCAGAACAGCGAGCGTCTTTCCTGGAGCTTCGAGGAGGTTGACGCAAAGCTCCAGGGCATTATGGTCAACATCTTCCATAACCTTGACGATGCAGCAAAAAGGTATGGCTGCGAAGGGGATTATGTTGCCGGAGCAAATATTGCCGGATTTGAGAAGGTTGCCAATGCAGTTCTGGCGCAGGGTGTCTGCTGATCAGATCATAAAAGCCTCAAAGGGCCCGCAATCGAAATGGTTGCGGGCCCTTTTTACATCCTTTATCGTAAGAGGAAGCGGAAAGGATATTGCCGGTACTGCCTGCATAGCCGGGAATTGTTTTCGCACGGCGGCTGTCCCCTACAGATTCCCGGCAAAAAAATCCTTGAGCAGAGCAAAAAATTCCCGTATATAATAGTGCGGTGTTGTGAGAAGAAACTGCTTTGCAGCGAGGGTGGAGCTGTCCGTATAGCCGCATTTTCCTGCGATAAGGCCTGCGCGCAGACAGTGAAAATCGTTTGTGACGATTACCGTGGATGAGGATGGGGACGGGAGGAGCGGCTGGCTGAAGCGCAGATTCTCCACCGTGCTGGTCGAAGCCTCCTCAAGAAGAATGCGGTCGGAGGCTATGCCTGCAGCAATCAGGCCATCGCGGATCGCCGCGGCTTCGGTTTTATTTTCACCGGGGCCCTGTCCGCCGGAGCAGATGGCCGTGACCTGGGGGTGGGCAAACATAAATTCTGCGGCAGTGTCAATCCGGGCCTGGAGCGAGAGCGAAGGGGTATCTCCGCGCACCTGTGCGCCCAGAATAATTATATGGGAAACATTCGGTGACGGCTCTTTTTTTGCAGTGTGCAGAAGAAGGCATTCCGTCAGAAACAGAAGCAGAAAGGCAAGCCAGAACAGTGTGGTCAGCAGGAGGGCAGGAAAACGGCCGGATTTTTCCTGAGCCTGTACGGCCGCGCGGTTCAGAAGCCGTGCATATCCGAAGCAGCATATTCCGAGAAAGGGCCAGAACCATAAAAAGGAGGTTTGAATTCCGGAGTAAGCTGCTATTATTATAGAATAAATAAAAGAAATAGTACTGATGAAATACAGCATGTATACCGTTGATTTTATCATATCGGGCTGTTCCTCCGTGAGCTGTGCGATGAAATTCTAATCCTGTAATCCAAAATAACATGCTGCCGGACTTCTTGCAAGGTGCTAATTGAAATTGTAAGAGATTTTAAGAAAAAAGAAAAAGTTCGGCAGCCTTGCAAAAGAGGATGTTTCAACAGAACAGTTTCATATTAAAAAGCAATTTTGCCATACATTGACTGAAGAAGTATATATATGGGATTTGTGATTATTACTTTACTTGAAAGGCTCAGAAAAAAGAGGAACAATCAAAAAGGATTGGTAATCTTTTTTGTGAAAATATAACAACAAAAGGCTGGAAAGTCTGTGAAAAAAGTCATTCGATTTTCTCTTTACAAATCGCAGTCGATTTCATAAAATAGAATTGTCTAAATCGTCTATGAACTCAGGTTACTGCCGGCTGCTGTGCCGGAAGGGAGTGAGTTTTGAGAATTGCACACTGGAGTAATTGCAGGAAAAGCGGCGTGACAAGTAATCTCGCGGCGATCAGTGTGACGGGAGTACTGGCTTATCCAATAAAAATCACTATTTTTGAGAATCATTATAATGTCAGAGGGATATCCCGGTGCCTTTTTCCAAAATGTACGGCGGGAAAGGTGGCGGAGGAACCCTACTATTTCGGGAGGGAGACGGATGTTTCCGGAAAAAACGGTCTAAAGGCTATTCGGAAACTTGGAGATTACAGGGCGGTAGAGGTTCTTCAGAACGGCCTGTATTATGTTCCCATCCTGTCAAAAAATCCGGATGCATTTGATTATGAGTTTCACTGCAGTGTGCTGCCGGTGCTGAAGCGGTTCCGAACCGGAGATGAGCTTGCATTTATTGATACGGGAAGGGAAAATAATATCAGTTCTAAAACAATTCTTGGCGAGTCGGATATTGTAGTGGTAACACTGCGCCAGGATATGCAGGAAATTCAAAATTTCTTTCAAAATTATTCTTCACTAATCCCCAGAGCGTTTTTTATAATCGGAAATTATGACAGAAGGAGTAGCGTAACTGTAAAATCCATTCTGTCGGAATTTAATTTCAGAAGGGATCAGCTCGGAGTGATTCCGCATCTGGATGAATTCGCATGGGCTGCAGATTCCGGCAGGTTAATCGAGTTTATATCAGCCCGTTTTGAAAGCAATAACAGTGATGAAGAAAGATATTTTATGCAGGAACTGAAAAAAACCACCTTTCTCCTGCTGCAGCAGACAATTCTGAATCAGGAAGGAAGAAATTGGGGCGCGACAGAGAGGAGAGCAGAAAAGCTTTGAATAATCGGATTATAGGCTTTGTCGGACTTGACGTGCAGGACACAATCCTGTACTTGTCAAGAATATTCCATCAGATGGGCAAAAGGGTGCTTATGGCGGATTATTCGGAATCGAGAGCGCTTTATTACAGTGTGCCGGTGATTCCGGGAACGGATACCTGCTCTGAGCTGGTGGAATACAGAGGGACATTTTTTACGACCCGGGCCATGGGACGGAATGAGCTGGCGGAATTTGATGTAAGCCTGCTGTTTCTCGGCTTTTCAGCGGGAGACAGACTTGGACTCTGCACGCATATTGTTTATACGACCGATGGGGAGCGAAACCATATTCAGCGTCTGGCGGAGCTGTCCGAACACGGGAAAGGGTATCGGCAACTTGTATTCAGAAATGCAGGAGGAAGAAGGGGAAAAGGACGTCTTGCAGATTGGGGGATGAAAGAGAGCGGCATGGCCGTCTGTGAGGAGTCCGCCTATTACTGCAACGACAGCATAAGGGAGAAGCGGCTCCGTGAGCAGTGCCAGTACCAGAACAGATTTTGTTTCCGCGGGCTTTCCCGCAGCTACAAGAACTATCTGAAGGCTACGGTGCGGGCAGTTTTTCCTGAGGAGGCGCTGGCTCCGGGTTTTGCCGGATGCTTTCGGCGCGCGGAGATGGGGGAATGAAAATGATAATCGCTTTCAGAGGGAACGGAACCTCCGAGGTATCTGTGAATGCGGCAGTCTATGCCCTTTGGCGTGCAAAAAAGGGCGAGGGGCGGGTTCTGTTTTTTTCCGTGCGCAGAGGAGAGGGCAATCCCGAGAATTTTTTTCTTCGCAGGAACGCTGCGCTTGAAAAAAAATCCTGCAAAACCGGAATGGAGACGCTGCGAAAGCTTGTTGTGGCGGGAAAGGCGGATGAAAAGGGAGTATCGGGCTGTATGCGGCAGGTAACGGCCGGACTGGATTTATTGTACGGCAATTACCCCGAGGAAAGAAGGCTTGCCGTAGAATACCGCGAGGGGCTGTTTCAGATCCTGGATTGTCTGCAGAATTATTATAAACTGATTATCTGCGATGCGGGGCGGCAGGAGGATTGGCTGGGAGAGCTTGTGATAAAAAGAGCGGCGCTGGTTGTTCACGGGACAGAGCAGAATATGCGGCACCTGAGGGAGCTTCTGTCCAGGCCGCCCTTGCTGCAGGGGGAGCCGTACCGTTTTTATCAGTTCGGCCGCTATGACTCCGAATCCAAATACAGTCTTTACAATCTGCGCCGCCGTTTCGGCGGACTGACCTGCCGCAACAGTGCCGGGATACCCCATTGTACGCAGGTATGGGATGCCTGTATGGACGGAGAGCTGGCAGCCGAATGGGAGCGCTGGGAAAGGATCGCCGTATCGGAGGAAATGAGAAAATACATCGGGGCAGTCCGGCGTTTTGACAGAGAGATCAGCCGGAGGCTATAAGGAGGAGAGCGTACGATTAATTCGCTGTTCGCATTATTTTCCTGCGTCTGTATGGCAGGATATCTGTTTTTGTTGATTTTCAGGAAAGAGAACGAAGAGAAGCCATGCCTGGAAGAACTCTCGCTGAAAGGGCTCGCGGACGAGGTAAAACGGCGGCTTGAGCAGCTGGTGTATACGGCGGGAGGCAATGAGACGGAGGAAGACGATATCGCTCTTGCAAGACTGTATCGGGCATTGTACGGCTGCGGGCTCGGCAATGAGAGCGACAGGATTTATGTCAGGGAATACATTAGGGAAATTCTGGAAGAACTGCCGGAACTTGATGAGAGTGTTTTCGACCGGATTATTCCGGTTGGGCGGCCAGAGGCGCTGACAGATCTGGATCGTTTTGAAATTTTGATCTATCTCTTTGAAAAGAAGTACGGCGCAGATGGATTGGCGCTGCTGCTGGACCAATTCGCAAAGACTGCTGCAGGGGAGGAAACGGGCGGCTCCGAACTGGATTCGGACGGGCTGCGCCATGCTTGGAAGCAATACGGCCGAAGTCTGGATTTTTATGAAAAGCTGGATATTTTGACACAGAGAATTTATGAAGAACTGTATGGCTTTTCCGTCTGTGACCTTCTGATTACCGAGCGTACCGCCATCGACAGCGTCAGTGCGGGCTGCGGCGGGTGCCAGCGCGCCGGGAATACGGCAGACAGCAGAAAACAAGGCTACGAGGTAATTTATGTTATGCTGCGGGGAAAAAAGATACGTCTGAGCTTTCTCGGTTTTCCGTCCGAGAATGCACTGGAATGCGTTGTGAAAAAGCTTGGGCGCAGTCATCCAAGAGTACAGCTGAGCAGGAAAAACTGTTTTTTAGTAACCAGTCTGCAGAACAATATGAGAGTCGTTGTCACCCGGCCGCCGGCGTCGGAAGGATGGGCTTTTTATGTCAGAAAATTCAGTACCGCTCCGATCGGCAGCATTGACGAACTGCTTACGGATCATAACTCCGGACTGGCAGTCAGTCTGCTCCGGATGCTTGTTAAGGGAGGCAGGAATATTGTGATTACAGGGGAGCAGGCAAGCGGGAAAACAACTCTGCTCAAGAACCTAGTAGGCTTCATCGATCCTGACTGCAGCATCCGGGTGGCAGAGCAGGCTTTTGAGCTGAGGCTGGGTGAACTGTATCCGGAAAGAAATATACATGCAATGCAGGAATACGGAGGCGGAAAGCTGGAGGATGTTATATCCCTGTTCAAAAAGACGGATACCGATGTGACGATATGCGGGGAAATCAATGAACCGGAAACTGCCGATGCCCTGATACAGATCGCTCAGTCAGGGGGACGTTTTACTATATGTACAAGCCACCATCGAACAACACAAAAGCTGGTTGATTATATGAGAAATGCTCTGCTGAAGCACTCAGGGTTCCACGACGAGCGGGTGGCGGAACGTCAGGTAATTGATGCGCTGCATTTTGACATTCACATGGAAGCAGACCGGAACGGACACCGCTTTATCAGTAGAATCACCGAGCTGGCTGACTGCGGAGAAGACCGGTTCGAAGCTAAGAATATTCTGGAGCTTGTCAACGGGAGCTATTGTTTCTGCGGAAAGATCAGCAGAGAACATTCCGACCAGATCCGGCGGAATTACAGCAGATGGAGTTCTGAGGATGCCGCAGCGGTGCTGGTTCCGGAGGAGGGAGGAGAAAGTTATGTACCGCTGTGCAGTGGAACTGTTTAGGGAATTTTATCCGTTTTCTGAGTCGGAATGCCGTGAGAAGGCAAGAAGTCTGCTGATTTCGGTCGCTCTTGTGCAGACGGCCGGAATACCGGTGATTTTTCTTTATACGGACGGTTATCTTAAGTATTTTCTGGCTGTTCTGTTTGGATTTGTAATATTTCGGGAGGGATGCCGCATCGCACGGGAAAGAGAAAGGCGGTTTGCAGATCGGGATTTTGTACGTATACTGTCAGGGATCCGGCATCAGTATTATCGGAGCTTCCATATTGCGGAGGCAGTCCGCAGCGCTGCGGCAGGGCTCGAAAGAACGGCAGCCGTACAGTTGGAAATTATCTATGGCATCCTCAGCGGAAAGGATCGGGACGGCGGAATTCTGCGGTACAAAAAACAGGTCAGGAACCGATTTTACAGAATGCTGATCACGCAGCTTGCCATTGTGGAGGAACAGGGGGATGAGCAGGGAGAGGACGGTGCATCCGCTATGCAGCACTGTCTTGGCTGCCTGCGGCGGGAGGTAGAACAGGAGTCAAGAAGAAAGAAACAGCTGGCTCACCTGCTCGCCGGACTGTGTTTGGTTATCGTGGTGCCTGTATTCACCATGCCCGCGATCCGGCGGTGGGCGGTTGGAAACCTTCCTGAACTGGAAACTTTTTACAGCGGCATGCCGGGGCGTATTATTGAGCTTCTTGCGCTTGTGGTTACGCTGTCCATGTATCTTCTTCTGGATGAGTGGAAGGGGAGGAGATACCGGCCCGTGCTGCTTGGAACGGCAAAAAGACTTTCCGGTAAGGAACCGGTTCAGCGCTTTGTACAGCGCTGTCTGGCGAGCCGGCCGGATAAAAACTTAAGACGTGCTTCCGAACTGAAAAAGATCGGGGATACAAGAACCGTCGAAGAGTTCTTTCTCTGCCGCTGCATTGCGGCAGCGGCAGCAGAGGCAGGGGCACTTGTTCTGCTGCTGATGCTCGGAGGCTTTTCGGCAAATGCGGCAATGCTGGAGCAGGGAAGTGCAGTGACGGCAGGTTCGGAATGGAAACGGATTATATTTTGGATGGCTGTGATACTGGCGGCTCCGATTTTCGGTTATTGGCAGCCGGTATGGCGAATGTGGCTGGAGCGCATGTTTCTGACAGATCGCAGGCGGGAGGAGGTGCTTTGTTTTCAGTTTGTGCTTTCACTTGAAAAGAAGCTGCCCGGCGTTACAACGAGAGAGCTGCTTGAACATATTGCGGAGCAGGCAGAACTGTATCGGGAATCCCTGATGCAGTGTCTTGGAGATTACAGCAGAGGGGAGCAGGAGGCTTTTCTGGCATTGTGGAGAAGGGAGGATTACGCTCCGTTCCGCAGGCTGGCGGATATGTTTTATATGGCCGGTGAAACCGGAGTGGCGGAAGCGTTCGATGAAGTGGAATCGGATATCGAGGAGTTTCGCGAAAACAGGAAGCTGGAGACGGAAATTCACCAGCAGAATACGGCTGAGGCCGCAATGCTGCTGGCATGCATCCCAGGGCTTCTGCTGCTGTTCGGCTATCTGATTGTGCCGTTTATGAAAGAATGTTTCCGAATGCTCGCACAGTACAGCGGCAGTATTTCGGCAGTATGAATGCCGGCGGATGCTGAAAAAGGTAATGAGATGCTATTATTAAAATACAGGTTGATTATCTGCAGATGGAGAACCAGAGGAGGTTTTGTATGATGGAACAAAATGTGATTTTTGAAAACAGAAAAATGGGTGCGGCGGAAGGCAGAGGCAGGGAATATGTGAAACCGGAAAGAAGAACGAAAACAGGAGAGGCTGCAGGTGAAGGGAACCGGATGAACCGGAAGGGGTTCGGGCTGACTACTGCCACGAGAGCACTTGTAATAGGCGTTGCGGTGATTATCGTGTGCGTTGTATGTTCACTGGCGCTCTATATGTCAAAACAGGGGAAGACGGCGATCAATACCGGGACAAACCAGTATAACAAGATGATGGAGGACTATCAGGAGCTGGACAGAGCGATGTACGACGGGCTGGAGGTAAGCGGAAATGAGGTCGGACTTCTGATTGAGCGGCTGGTATCGCAGAAGGAATATACAGCGGTGCGCGTAAAAACAAAGGCTTCGGATTTTGTATGCTACAACTACTATTATGATGAGCAGAAAAACGCAATATCAAAGGAGGCGGAAGCAGGGTTTCTGCTGGCAACCACACAGGAGAAGGGGGCGGATCATTATATCAATCCCCAGGCAGATTTTCTGGGAAGAGTAATCAAAAACGCAAACGGAACGATTATCTGTATTGATTTTGTCCAGCAGTAGTTAAGAGGACGGACGGCGAAAAAGCTTTCGGGCAGGAGAGTTCCGCTGAAAACAGTCTGGATAGTTTGTCCTAGAAGCAGGACTGCAGACAAATAACAATAAGTACGGGGGATGTGTATGGATAAAACGGAGAAGGTCTCAAAAGGATTTGCATTGACGATGGCGACAAGATTTCTGACACTGGGTACAGCGACCATTATCAGCTGCCTTCTGATATCTATGGCCATGGTTCAGTTTCGGCAGGCGAAAAGCATGGCGAATGTGGTTGGAGGGAGAATGACAGGCTTTGCCAGAATGCTGTCGGAGGAGGAACTGACCGGGTATGAGGGAGCCAGGCTCAAGGGAAGCGATGTTGTTAACTTTTACCGCAGGTTTTTTCAGGCGGGGGATGCCGGGTTCGGAATGGTTGTGATCAAGGAGGGACAGGAAATCCAGATTGATGCGGAAAACGGGCTGACTCAGCTTACGGAGGCTGAGCAGGCAGGATTCTGCAGGCCGGAGGAGACATACCTTTGCAGGGTGGTGAGAAATGCCAATGAAGTAACTCTGCGTGTGGAGTTTGTAAGGTGCAGAGAAATGTGCAGGTTGAAAGGGGAGGAGGGGAGAAATGGAACAGATTTCCGACTTTATTGAGCTTTGTGTCGGAGGGATTCTGTTCTGTGCAGCTGTCTGGCTCTTATTTGCGCAGCTGCACAGAATACCTGACCCGGCGCCGTTTTTGCCGGAAACCGGTTTTGAGGTTCTTCATGTACAATAAACTGTTTTTGTTGGGGCTTCGCTGCATTGTCATGCTGTCTATCTCCTATTTTTTATCCGCGCTTGTCCATGAATTCGGGCATCTGCTCGGAGCGGCAAAGCAAGGAGGATTTCTGCTTGTTCTCCGGGTAGGACGGCTGATTTTTCCGGGCGGAAAGAACAGACCGTGGCTGTGGAAGGGAAGAAAAGTAAGCGTATCTCCCGGATGCTGCGTTGTTCTCTGCAGCGGACGGGAAGGTTATATTGAGGCGGCAGCAGGAGGAAGCAGAGCTAATTTATATCTTTCCATGGCGTCCGTCTGCAGCGGCCTGTTCCTTTCTGCAGCCAAAATTCCGATGAACCAAAATATTTTTTTGCTTCAGGGACTGCTGGCGGCCGTTTCCCTTTTTATATCTCTTGTGAATTTTCTCCCGATAGAAGGAAGTGATGAAGCAGTAAAAAGAAGGTTGAAAAAAGATGAGGGATATGCAGAAAAATTCCGTATACAGCAGGAAAAGTGTCTGGTGCTGCTGGAAAACGGGCTGTGGGAGGAGGTGTGTCTTGACTGAGTTTATCGGAAATGCTTTGCTGAGATGGAGGTGGATCGAATGGAGGTACTCGGAAGATGGTTTGGCATTACGCTCTGTATATTGCAGCTGACTCTGGTGCCGGCAGCAGAGCTTCGAAAATACTGTATGAGAGAAGCAGAGGCATATCTAATTGATCTTACAGAGCAGTTTTACTGCAGAATTATGCGGGAGCGGCAAATATCAGCGGAAAGTCTGGAAGAGTATAAAAAGGCTTTTCACAAATTTTCCGGAGAATTTTCCTTTGAAATAAAGTTTGCAAGGAAATACTTTCTGCCCGTAAAAAAAGGAGAAAGCACCCCGGATGATTTTCCGCTGCACATTTATTATACGGGGCAGATTGAATATGAGTTAAGAGAAAACGGCCGAATTATGCTGAAGGAAGAAAATATGTTTCAGGTATGCATCCGCAGGAAAAGGAATGCTGCATTACCGCCCGGCCTGTATGGCAAAGAGGAAAATAAAGTTATATATATCTGCGGAGGAGAACTTTTATGAAAGGACGATGTCTGGATCTTGTTGCCGCTCTGTTGCTTATGTTCTTTATTCCGGCCATAACGCTGCATGTAAAGGCCAGGGATAGAGAATTTGAAATTTGTGCCGCCCGCGCGGACGAATATATTCAGCTTATCCGAAGGCAGGGTTACTGCACAGCAGAGACCATCAGAGAACTGACCGGTACGGGCAGCGGAATTCTTGCCGAGGCAAAGCTTGTTCTGGAAGTGGCTTCCGGGCAAAACGGCTGGAAGTATGCTGCTTTGGAGGAAACAGAAATGATAAATTATCTTGGAGAGCAGGTCTATCCGTTTCATACGGGCGACCTGCTGAGATTTCAGATTACAATGCATTATGACGGTCTGGAGCGTTTTTATTTCGGGTTTTGTTTTTGGAAACTGGACGGAAGGCGGAGCATAAAGAGCGGTGCCATAAGGGATGGCCTGCTGGAGCGGCTGGCCGGAGGGGAGATATGAAGCTTTATCATTTTTCAGCAGTTTTTTCGATTATTTTTCTGACTGTAATTTATTTGATTGCGTGGAGAGAAAATTGTGCAGGTAATTTAGAAAGAGAAAAAAGAATAATGGAGGCAGGAATGGATCGGGCTGTTGATACGGCTGCGGGACAGCTTGCGGCATACTGCGACGGTATGCTGCATATCGATTGCGAGCAGGTGCTGGATTCATTTTTGAGTACATTATATGCAGGTTTTGGGGTGCTCGAGCATGCTTCGCTGCGGAAGCAGATTTTGGACAGAATAGCATTTTTTATAATAGTTTCGGAAAAGGAAATATATATTTGGATGCCTGAAAAACAGGGGTGCATAGTTCAGGAGCCGCCTGAAAAACAGAAGGATCGCGGAAACGGGCAGGACGGAAAACAGGGAACCCCGGATGAAAGCCAGGGCGGGGATAATGGAGATAGAGCTCAGAGCCGGGGAAGCTGGGACAGGATTTTATTTCCTGTCGGCGCGGCAATGGAGGAGCGGTCAAAAATACTTGAGCAGATCCTGAACACAGCGGCCGGTCAATATCAGGCAGGTAATGCGGGTGCAGAATTTATTTTCCGGCTCCCGTATCAGGATGCATGTCTGTGGCTTCGCGGAGTGGATGAACCCTGTGTTCTGGCACTCTGGCATGGGAAGCCGTATAAGCTAGGGGGAAAAGATTATTGGAGATATTTCTTTTCCGGAGCAGTCGTACATAAAAAGTAGCTGGGAGTGCAGATACTCGAATCGGAGTTACTGTTGACGGGATCTTAGGGCCAGAAGCACGGTAACTGAGGAAATGCGATTTAGACAGAAATCTATGAAAAGGAGGAAGTCCTAAACACGGACAAAACGATTCGAGTATTTCACATAAAGACTTCACACAAAAAAGCAGGAAGGGGGTGAAAAAATATAAGTTTTAGTGCGGGCAGCCGGTAAAACAGCAGGAAAGAGGGGAGGAAAAGCAGACCGGACCGGCTGAACCGGACAGAAAACAGAAAAGCCATGAAAGATGGTTGGGGAGCTTGGAAGAAAAATTAAAAAAGAAAGTTGAAAGAAGCTGAAGGAGGGAATGAAAAGCAGCTTAAAAGAAATCCGAAAGCAGCTAAGGAAGAAAGCGGAAAGGAAGCAAGAAAGAAATCCGAAAGCAGCCAAGAAAGAAAGCGGAAAGCAGCCAAAGAGGAAATCCGAAAGAAACCAAAGAAAGAAGCGGAAAGCAGTTCAAAGAGGAATCCGAAGAAGCTCAAAAGAAAAAATGTGAATTACACAGAGTGAACGAAAAAAATTAAGTTAATGTGATAGAGGGGAGAAAAATAATATAATTGAACTTTAAAAGAACTATTAGAATAACTGTATTTAAAATATCAAATTATTTTAAAATAAAATTTGTATTCTCAACTCTGCTTTTTCTGCTGTTCCTCGCTGCGGCGGATGGACATATGATTCGGGCAGCGGAAACACAGACAATTTCGGAGCAGTGTCAGATGGTATATTTTTCGGACGGAAGCTCTCTGCTGGTGGAAAGCATGCCCGGGGAGATAGTTATCACCGGAAGTCATGTGAAATCCAAAGCCCGAATATCTTATGAGACTACCGGTTTTATGATTACATTGGAACCGACGGGCGGAATGGTGGAGAATTATCCATATTCTTCTGCGCTGCTTCTGTCGAAAGAAGAAATTATAGAAAATGAGGTTACAACCAGCTACCGGATTGACAGGAACAGTATTTTTGAGGGGGTGTTCGAGCTATATTGCAGGAGGGAGACAGGGAAAAGTGAGGAAGAGCTCAGACAGAATTTTCTGCAGGAAATTAATCAGAACCATGGAATTGATTTTTATCTGCACAATGAATTCTGTGTGATTCGAAGGGAGGGCGGTTCAGGAAGCAAAGTTCTTGAACGTTCCCGTTCCTACCGTAATCTTGGTACGCCCGTCGGAGAAAATCCGAAAAAGGAAGGAATATGGAATGCGGTAATGGATCTTTATGGTGTGGAATGGGCTGAGCCAACAAAGAAAAAGCTGGCAGAATATTATGATATTCATTTGAGGCTGTATATGTCTCCATGCAGTGTGGATATTATTCTGGCCGATGAAAGCGGGAATATGCTTGCCTGTATTGCAAAAGATGCTCCCAGTGCGCAGTATGCTGCGTTCTGCCGGAAAATACCGGAGGAATACCGCGGAGATATTATTCTGGAAGACGGTCTGTATCGGCTGACAGAGAGAAGTATCAGAAAAAGTTATGTATGCTATGGGGAGGAACAGAGAAAGGAGCAGATGTATTCTATGGATGCAGCCAAAGGGCTGAGAATCCGGCTTGGAAACGGTGAACTGGAATTTCATCATCTTCATGCTGAAAAAGCAGCAGTATATCTTATCTGTGAAAAACTGGAAAAACCGGAGCCGGAAAAACCGTCCGGGCAGGAAACAGAAACCGGATTGCGGATAACCCTGTTTGATGCGGAGCCCGAGATGAGGATAGCGGCATGGGATAAGGATAACCCGCTGTTTTATGCGGAGCGGAGCAGTCATGGAATTCCGGTAAATGAATATTTGTATGCCGAAGCAAACGTACCGGATTTTCTGCTGGAAGCTGAATTTGTGCAGAAGGAAGGCGAACTCCTGGTTTCCGTACCGGTCAGCCGGACATACATACTTGAGTGGCGCGAAAAAACAGGTGAGAAGGACGGAGAGGCTGTCTATGAGGAGTTTTCGGATGTGATCACCCGGCGGAGCTACGTTACGGTGAAGCGCAGATACCGCTATACCGAGCTGGTCAGCCTGGAATACTATCTGCTGTCGGAGGTGCATTTTGGCAGCAGTGTATTTGAAGACGGAGAGGTTGTATGGCGAGATGAAAACGATGGATCGGCAGGGGTATCCGGTCCCGGTCTGATTTCCTGGCAGCATTTTGAAGGAGAGCAGGAACATCTGAAGCAACCGCCGGAAATGGAAAACGGGATTGTGCTGGACACACTGCTGCTGTACAGCAGCGACGGAATGCCGGCGCTTCCGGAGGAGGATTTTGCATTCGAGGCGGAGCGAAGAATCGGGGAGCTCCTTGTGCGGGACGACCGGTTTGTTTTTGGCGGAACAGATTATCTTGCGGATGAATTCAGGGAATACAGCAGCGAAGCCGTTCCGATTTCGGAACTGCTGAAGGGAATTGTTCAGAAAAGACTGGAGGTCACAACCGAGAGGGAGAGGATTCCCGAATACCTGCTGAACGGCTGTTATGAGAGCCGTGGAGAGGCAGTTTACACAAGGGCGGCATCCATGACAATGCAGCTTCCGGAAAAACTGATTTTTGAGCCCGACGAAATAAATTCGGTCTATATTCATACGCCGGTATATTGCAGTGCAATTCTGGAAGAGGATAATAAAAAATTCTGTCAGCTCGTTAATCCGTCGGAGGGAGTGGCTTTGCTGATCCCGGACGAGGAGGGAATTTCCGGAGATTTTATTGCAGCAGTATCCAATACGGGGTATCACAGCGGCAGAAAGGGATACGGCACAAGAGATTTTGCGAAGGCAATGACGGAGGGATATTTTTACCTGGCGCAGGACGGGAAAGGAGTTTTCAGGAACGAAATAAAGTTTCCGTTTGATGTATACCGGGATGTCGGAAGCAATTTCTGCAGGGAGGATGATATACTTTGTCCGGCAAATCAGTGGATTGCGATCGGAAGAGAACGGGTGCGGTTTTATCTTCCGGTCTGGGCGCCGGAGGGAATTTTCGAGGTGCAGTTCCGGACGATTGCAGTGAACGGAACGGGGCGCGAGGATATGGTGCAGCCTCAGGCGAATACGCAGAGCTCAGCGTATGCGGCTTCGGATATCCGACGTGTTCAGATTTCCGGAAAACTCTACGGACTTCGGATAACGGATATCACGGACTATCCGCTCTGGGAGAATGTGTTCGGCCCCGGAAACAGGCCCGGAGATTATTCCGTCGGAACCTGCGACGAGTACGGCAGGGAAACAGAGCGTCATGCCGGGCAGACGCTGCCTGTCGGCCCCGGAAGCCATCCGCGCATTCAGAAGGCATGCTATAAGCCAGGATACGCGGTACGATTCGGAATAACCGTATCAGGGACAGAAATGCAGAAAAAAGGAGCCGGTGTAGAGATTATCCCAAAGTTCTACTATACAAATCCGGATGGCAGCGGAAGAGAGGAGGTCTCTTTGTATATGCTGCGGCGGCTGGCCGGAAGAGAATATCTTGTTAAAGCAGGAGATGAAACAGACAGAGAGCTCCGCGTAAATCCTGCGGACAGCGGATATCCGGGATATTCCTATGGGAAAATCTGTATTATAAATGAAAGGCATTATACCGGTGAATGGGTTAGAGAACTGCAGTTTGAATACTCGCTTCCCCGTCGGCTGTTCGCGGTTTCGACTTTACAGGAATCGGAAATAACGGCAGCCGGACAGGGGATTGATTTTTCGGAAGCCTTCTGGAAGAGAGACGGATTCCTCATTGTAAATTTCGAAATTACAGGGCTGACTGGAGACAAAAAATATCTGAGCTACGACAATTCATGGAATGCAGTTCATGGATACTGTAATATGTGGCTCATGGAAGCACAGATATGTGAAAAAAAGGACAAAGAAACTGATTTCCGGCTTTGCCCCGGAGATGTTTTGATCATTCCGCTGGAAAGTTCTATCCGCAACGATTATATTGCCGGAGGTATTTACTGATCATCTTTGTGATGAGGATGTGTTTTTACGACCATGGCCCCTTTAATTATTGTGGTGGTAACAGTAGCGTCAAACTGGGCCTCGAGTGTATCCAGCTTGGAAAGCAGCTCTCCTTGGGTAGTGGCCACATATTTGGCCGGCAGACGGTTCAGAGCATAAGATGCAATATCCATTCGGCATTGATCGCATTTACAACAATCAATAGAGCTAATTAAATTATCAAGCCTCTTTAATACTATTTTTTCTGTCATGTTTTGTAGCAATACTGCCATAAATTCCCACCATACCTTTCTATGTATTGCGACCGCGCGACGAACCGGTCACACCATAATAACAATTTATCACCTTTACGCGTTTTTGTAAAGAAGATAAGCCATTTTTTGTAGATTTTTCTGTATTTATTAAAATGATTTGACACATGGTTTTGATTACTATATAATATGATACGATATAGTGACTCTACAAAACAAGGATGGAAGGCAGTGAGAAGATCAGTGGATAAACAGTTACGCGAAGGAATTCTGGCGGTGATTGAAAGTATGAAAAAGATTGATTATATCAAGCCGGGGGACGTTCCCAATATTGATCTGTATATGGATCAGGTTACAACATTTATGGATAAACATCTGGAGACAACCCGGCGTTATTCGGAGGACAAGCTGCTCACAAAAACGATGATAAACAATTATACAAAGAATGAACTGCTCCCGTCGCCGAACAAAAAGAAATACACGAAAGACCATATCTTTTTGCTGATTTTTATATATTATCTGAAAAACATCCTGTCGATCAGCGATATTCAAAAGGTATTGAAACCAATTACCGAGAACTTTTTCGGGGAAAACGGTTCGCTGTCCCTGGAGGACATTTACACCGAAATTTTCCGGCTTGAAACCGAACAGGCTGAAATCGTCACCAGGGATGTGGTGCGCAAATATCAGAAATCAAAGACCAGCTATACGAATGTCGGAGACGGGGAAGAGCGGAAACTTCTGCAGAATTTCGCATTGATCAGCATGCTCAGTTTTGATGTATATATGAAAAAGCAGCTGATTGAAGCGCTGATTGATGAAAGCGGAAGGGAAAACGGGAACGGAAAAGGAAAAGCCGTGAAGGAAAATGATAAAAAGGACAGGCCGAAAGAGGAGAGCAAAACGAGAGAAAGAACAACGGGCAAAGAAAAATAGCACCGGATTTTGTTTCTGCCTGAGAGGAGGATTTCAAACTGCGTACATGACGCTGTAAAGAAGTCCGCCTCTCCGGCCGGAAGGTGCAGACTATTTTTCCTTATCGGGCTCGGATGCTGTGCCGGAAAGCGCCGGAATCCGCTGAAAAACCATATCATAGCCGTCATTTCCATAATTGAGAGAACGGTTTACACGGCTGATCGTCGCGGTGGAAGCACCCGTTCGTTCTGCGATTTCCAGATAGGTGCGCTTGGAACGTAGCATGCTAGCTACTTCAAAGCGCTGCGAAAGAGATAACAATTCGTTGACCGTACAGATATCTTCAAAAAACAGGTAGCATTCCTCCCTGTTTTTCAGACTCAAAATAGCATCGAAAAGATAATCTACAGCTTCATTACGAATATTTTTGCTCATAAAAACCCCGCTTCCTGAAAAATATTAATCTTCGTAAAGCTTAAAACGGCTGCTGAAAACCCACTTTACTTTCTCTTTATGTAACAATGCAATTTTACCACTATGCAGAAGTAAAGTAAAGGGCTTTTTCAAAAAAAGAGAATTTCCAACGGTATTTAGGCCCTATTTATTCGCAAGCCCTTTACATTTTTTTGACAGCCTCGATTATTATGATATAATATCGTAAGACATCGTACCGGCGCCGGTTCGCGGCGAGCCTCACAGGACAGTAATATCAGCAGATTGTGATTGTTCCGGGGAGCAATGCATCCCTTAAGAGGGCGGATGCGTCGGTAAATTTACTTATGCAAGTGAATGCGGGTGAATCATACCTGTTTTCCCGGTGAAAGATTGTTGCGAGGCAGGAATTGGAATAATTCGGTATTAAAATAAGGAGGCGGATATGAAAAAAGGCGAGGAATATACGGCTGTTGTAGATTATGTAAATTTCCCGAACAAGGGGATTGTGAAACTGGAGGGGGAGAAAATCGCCGTGAGGGGCGTGCTGCCGGGACAGGAGGTGAGATTTCAGCTGAAAAAGGCCGGCGCAGGGAAAAAAGAGGGGCGTCTCCTGGAGGTGGTTGCTGCGTCAGAACGGGAGGGGCGCATCCCGCCCTGTCCGCATTTTGGTAAGTGCGGGGGCTGCGCCTATCAGACAATGCCGTATACAGAGCAGCTTCGGCTGAAGGAAGAGCAGGTGAGGAGGCTTCTGGAGCCGGTTCTGCGTACGCCGTACACATGGGAGGGGATACTTGCAAGTCCCGAGGAGTTCGGGTACCGGAATAAAATGGAATATTCCTTCGGAGATGAATGCAAGGACGGCCCGCTCACACTCGGACTTCACAAAAAAGGAAGTTTTTACGATGTCGTGACAGCGGAGAGCTGCTGCATTGTGCATGGCGACTTCGGCCGGCTTCTGGCGGAGACTCTGGAGCTGGCGGCGCAGTACGGGATGACCTATTATCACAAGCTTACGCATCAGGGGTATCTGCGGCATCTGCTTGTGAGGCGCGCAGTAAGGACGGGGGAGATGCTGGTTCATCTGGTAACAAGCTCCGGTTCAGCACAGGAGAGGGAAAAGGAATTCCTGCAAACCTGGGAGAACAGGATAAAGGAACTGACGCTTTCCGGCAGTGTAAAGGGAATTATTCATATCGTAAACGATCATGTCGCGGATGCTATTCTATCGGATCGAACCGAAATTCTGTATGGAGACGACTTTTTCAGCGAGGAGCTGCTGGGACTGAAATTTAAGATTTCGACTTTCTCATTTTTTCAGACTAATTCGCTCGGGGCGGAGGTGCTGTACGAAAAAGTGCGCGAGTATGTCGGAGAAACAGGGGACAGGGTTGTGTTTGACCTGTACAGCGGAACAGGGACAATCGCACAGCTGCTCGCGCCTGTGGCCAGGAAAGTGATCGGAGTGGAAATTGTGGAGGAAGCGGTTCTGGCGGCCAGGGAGAATGCCGCGCGGAACGGACTTGAAAACTGCGAGTTTCTGGCCGGAGATGTTCTCAGGGTACTGGACGAGATTGGAGAAAGGCCGGAGCTGATTGTCCTGGACCCTCCGAGAGACGGAATACATCCGAAGGCCCTTCAGAAGATTATATCTTACGGAGTTGAGCAGCTTGTCTATATTTCCTGCAAACCGACCAGCCTGGCCAGAGATCTGGTGCCGCTGCAGGAAGCAGGGTATGAGGTGAAAAGAGTTTGCCTGGTTGATATGTTTCCGCAGACGGTGAATGTGGAGACGGTAGTCTTGATGTCCCGAGTAAGGGATTAAGGTGCAAAAAAGCGGCGTAATGCCATGTTTTTCCGGTTATTTGACCGTCAGTGCAGGAGGGCAGATTTGATCAAAAAGTTACTCTGTCGGAACTGCTCAACAATTCTGGTCAGAGTGTTGAGCAGGCCATTTCGATGTTATAGGGTTGAGTGATTCGGATGTTATTGCAATAGGGCTGCGGCAGTGATTGGATCAACAGCAGGGAACTCTCTCTTGTTTTGCCGGAATACCGGCGAAAAGGCACGCTGGCGAAAAAGGATCGGAACCGAAAGGGTGTTTATCAAATGGAATTGTCGACGGATAATTAATGGAAGAAGCCAGGTTGTTTTATCATTCAGCAGGGTCTGCTCCGGCGGACGGCATTGGCCGCCTGGTTTTGCAGGGCTGTAATATGGAGGGGATAGGGAATGATTCTTGATAATGAAGAATACGAATTGAATGGGAAAAAGATTGTGTTTCGCAGTGCAGCAGAAGATGACGCGGATATGCTGATTAATTATTTGAAAACAGTTACGGGCGAAACCAGATTTTTAATGTGTGAATCGGATGAGGTCAAATTCACAGAGGAAGGAGAAATCAAATTTATCAGGGAAAATAACGATTCTGAGAATGCACTGCTAATACTTGCATTTGTTGACGGGGAATATGCAGGCAACTGTTCCTTTGCCGGCAAGGAAAGCAGCCGCAGAGAAAAGCATCGTGCGGGCATAGGAATAGCTTTGTTTCAGAAGTTTACCGGGTTCGGTTTAGGGAGACTGATGTTAAAACGGCTTCTCCAGCAGATTAAGGAACAGGGTTTTGAACAAGCTGAATTGACCGTTGTCGGCGGTAATGACAGGGCATATCATCTCTATGAAAGTCTTGGATTTAAGGAGTGCGGTCGCATTCCGAATGCCAATAAATATGATGACGGCACCTACAGCGATGATATAATAATGGTAATGTCATTGCTGTAGTATATTTTTGCAATATAAACCAGAACTCCTTACCACCAGCATAGCGTCGGCGGCGGGGAGTCTTTTTAGAATTCCATGTCGATTATGATCCAGGAATTAAGCTCCGCGGTAAAGTATGCTTCACAGAACAGCCGGCCGCCCCGATGAAAACCGGATAAGAGCAGGAATCTGCAGCGATTTCATGAAGTCACTCGACAATACCGGAAAAACGTTATATAATAGGAGGCATCAACGCATGGCTGCGGGTTGTCCGTGGTATGCAGGAAAGGGGCCGAAAATGGAAAAATTATTATTGAAGGCATGTCAGAACGGACAAAAGGGAGTGGTTCTGACCTTTCTGAAGAAGAGCGGCATCAATGTAAACGCGGTGGACGAGCAGGGATTTGCTCCGCTTCATTACGCCTGTCAGAGAGGATATCGAGATATTGTGAAGCTTCTGCTTGAAAAGGAAGCCGACGTGAACCAGATATCAAACGGAAGTGTTACGCCGCTGCACTCCGCCGTCGGTTCAGGAAACAAGGAGGTCATCAAGCTACTGATCGACGCAGGTGCGGATATCAACGCAACGGATCGGAGCGGAAAAACCGCGCTGATCTATGCGGTGGAGGCGAGAAAAGCGGAGGCGGCGAAATATCTGGTTGAGCTTGGCGCAGATATGTCCATTATGGACAACCAGAATCATACAGCGCTCGATTACGCGAATGCGCTCGGCCTTGTGCAGCTGATTGAGAGCATGTCAAAGGAGAGCACGGGAAATGCGGATGCCTACGGGAATACCCCTCTTCATCAGGCATGCTACAATGAGCAGGGAGAGGTTGTTAAGGCGATGCTCGCAAGGGGCGATGTCGATGTCAATGCGCGCAACGACGGCAAGCTGACGCCGCTCTATATCGCGGTCGCGCAGGATAATCTTCTGATTGCAGAACTCCTTCTCGAGGCCGGCGCAGATACCAACATCAGCGGAAGCGACGGCTATTCCCCGCTGCATGTGGCTGCCGGAAACATGAACGAGCATCTGGTCAAGAAGCTGATCGAGCACGGCGCGAAGATCAATGAGCGCGACGAGGACGGCGAGACGGCTCTGATTATCGCGGCAAAGCGCGGAAGCAATTATATTGTTGAGGCGCTGATTGAGCGGGGCGCAGATGTTACTTATGCGGATCTTGCGGAGCATACGGCACTTTATTATGCGACGGAGGCGGGCTACAACGATATTGTGGAAAAGCTTCTTATGGCAGGCGCAGAGAACTGAGGCAGATTCGCCGATGCAAACAAGATCAGATCGCAAAAGGGGGATTATTCTGTTATGGACATAAAAGAATTAAAGAAAACACTTGCGGATTCTATTTCAAGCAGTCGGAACAAATATATTCCATGGTGGAGCATCGAATCAAATGAAAATACTATGTTCTGCAACAGTGTTTTTACTGCGGAGGAGATTCCGGCGGCGGAGCTCTGTCTGGAGGGCTGCGATAAGGCCGCTCTTTCCGATACGTCTGGAAGCTGGGGGATGAGCCTGTTTCATCTGCTTGTATGGCATAATTTCTATGATGCGGCAGAGAAAATCCTGAACGACGAAAGCAGGGCGGTGGACGTGAATCTGACCGACGGAAGGGGCAAGGGCCTGACTCCGCTGCTTCTGGCCTGCTGCCGCGGAAATTTCCGGATGACACAGCTTCTGCTGGATCACGGTGCGGATGCTTCGGTCTGCGATGCAAACGGATGGAATGCCTGGCATTTCCTTGCACGTCCCCGCATTGAGAATTTCCAGAACAATTTTGAATGTGTGCGGTGCAGCCTGGATCAGCGCGCACAGATTGCGGAGCTGCTTAAAGACGGCATCAACGCGAAAAATGCGGAGGGGCTGACCCCGCTTGCGTTCCTGCTTCAGGAAGAAAACTCAAATTTATCCTGGGCGCTGACGGAGGTGTTTCTGAAGAAGGGAGCGCAGACAGATTATGTGGATGAGGAGGGCAATACGCTTCTCCATATGGCCATCCGCAATCGTCATATGACCGCAGCGCTGCTCCTCGCGGAAAGCGGTATGGTTAATACTCCGAACGCGAAGGGGGAGACGCCGATGCAGGCCGCGGTCAAGACGTACAATGAGGGGCTGTGCATGGCGCTGAAGGATGCCGGCGCAAACGAGGACTGTGAGGCAAGCCGCATGAAAATGTCGGATCTCAGCCGTATTACGAGCAATGCGTTTGCCAGCTTTTCCGATAATGAGAAGGACAAGATAAGCATTGCGCTCTATCTCGCCAAAAAGCTGATTTCCAGGATTGATCCGGACGACGATGACGATATGGAGTGTCTCGAGGGCATTATGTACAATGCCCTGGTAAGCGATGAGAAATGCCAGGTGCTTGATCTGTGCAGGGAGGCCGGCATTGATTTTACCGCACCGATTCACTGCCGCGGCAGCGTATACTGCCTGCGCGATAAATGCATGTCCGGCAATTACGGCATCAAGGTCATTAAGAAATTTTTGGAATTCGGGGTTGATATGAACTCGGCGCTGTTCCGGGGCAAAACACCGGCCAACCTTGTTGCCGCGTGTCAGAAGAGGAATATGGTATTATCCAGAAAAAAGGACGATTACCAGGAGGGCGCAGCGCCTTTCTTCTCCAGGGAGTCCATGGAGGAGATTGACAATGACGGAATGAATGCGGTGCACTGGGCTGCGAGAAACGGGCATACGGAAATGCTGAAGATTATGCTGGAGAAAGGCGTGGACCCGAATACCACGCAGGACAAGCCGGCTGAGCCGGGCAATACTCCGATGCATGTAGCGTGCATCTACGGGAACAGCGAAATTGTCCGGCTCCTGGAGGAGAACGGCGGGGACAGTTCCCTGAAGAATATCAACGGCGAGCTTCCGGCGCATTATGCCGTGATGAAAAAGAAGTACGGCGGCGATCTGAATTCGAAGGAGAGGGCTGAGGTACTCCGGGCGCTGAAGAATCTGGACGGCGCGAGAAACGACGGAAAAACGCCGCTCATGCTTCTGCAGTTCTTAGATATCAACACCGCGAACGAACTGCTCCCGATCTTTTTGGAAAGGGGTGTAGACGTAAATGCCGTGGACAATGTCGGAAATACAGCGCTGCTCCTGAACACAAAGAATATGTGCTTTAAGGATATTATCAAGGAGCTGGTGCGCGCGGGCGCAGATATCAACATGTCCGACAACGAAGGCAATACGGCGCTTTACCATGCATTGAAGTACGGAAATCAGGAAGCTGCCCGCTTCCTGATCAAGAAGGGCGCGGATTACAACCATGTAAACAACAAGGGCGTTACCCCGGTTCAGGTAGCAGTGGAGAAGGGCTATGACACAGTGCTCGAGCTTATGACGGATATTCAGTAGGCACGGACAGATCCGTATATCACTGTGAAAAAAGATTGTTTTAAAGTGAATAGAAAAGGGATTAAAATGTACAAAAGGCAGAAATAGAACGGAAGGAAAGCGAAGCCCTTTTTGGCGGCAGGCTTGGTAGATGCCGGCAGAAGGGCTTTGCTTTCGCAATTTGCGGGGAACGGCTTTGGGAGGAAGAAATCATGAAATCATTTGCTCTGTTTCAAAACGGGCGGACAGCGGATATTCTGCTGGAGGAGAGCGCAGTCTGCGGAATGCAGTATATGGCGGAAATTTTTTGCGGAGATATCCTGCGTGTGACCGGCGTGCGGCCCGGAATAACGAAAGAGGCGGCCTCCGGGCAGCCGATTGTTCTGATTGCCACCTGCGGCAGCAGCAGGCTGCTGGACGCGCTGGAGCAGGAGGGAGCGGTCAGCCTTGAAGGCGTCCGCGGCAAACGGGAGGTATATGGTATTTATCTCACGGAAAGCAGACGCTTTCCGGGTTCGGAGCTGCTCGTGATCGCGGGCAGCGACAAGCGGGGAACGATTTACGGCATGTTCCGCATTTCGGAAAAGATGGGCGTCTCCCCGTGGGTGTTCTGGGCGGACGCCGTTCCGGAACGCCGCACAGAGGTGGTATTCGGGGAGGAGATCTGCATGGTGTCAAAGGAGCCTTCCGTAAAATACCGCGGCTTTTTTATCAACGATGAGCAGCCCTGTCTCGGAAACTGGGCAAAGGAAAAATACGGAAGCGTCAGGCCGGGGCCGGAGCTTTACCGGCATATATTTGAATTGCTCCTGCGCCTGAAGGGAAATTATCTGTGGCCTGCAATGTGGCGTTCGGATTTTACGCTCGATCATATCGAAAATGCGGAGCTGGCGCACCGGATGGGAGTGATTGTCGGAGCTTCTCACCACGAGCCGTGCTGCCGGTCGGGCGGAGAGTTCCAGCGGCTGAGGCATGAGAACAAGGCCTACGGGGAGCACTGGAGCTTTCTTTCAAACGCGGAGGGCATTTCGGAATTCTGGAAGGACGGACTTAAGCGCAACCGGGATTTTGAGAGCCTGATCACGATCGGCATGCGCGGGGAAAACGATTCCTACCTGATGCCTGCGGACGCAACGCTGGAAGATAATATCAATGTGCTGAAGTCCGCCATCACAGAGCAGAAGCGGCTGATTGCGGAATACGGAAATCAGGATCATCCGCAGCTGCTGGCGCTCTATAAGGAAGTGGAGGACTACTACCACGGGGATGAGAACACGCCGGGACTCAAGGACTGGGAGGTATTGAAAAACGATATTCTCATGCTCTGCGACGACAATTTCGGCAATGTGCGCACACTGCCGGGAAAGGAGGCGGCAGAGCACCCGGGCGGCTATGGCATGTACTATCATTTTGATTATTACGGCGGGCCGGTTTCCTATCTGTGGATCAATTCCACTCCGCTGACAAAAATATGGGAACAGATGTCGATGGCTTACGATTACGGTGTACGCGAAGCGTGGATCGTCAATGTCGGGGATATTAAAAACCAGGAGCTTCCGCTGAGCTATTTTCTGGATCTGGCTTACGACTTTGAAGCCTGGGGGACAGAGCGCATCAACCGGACTTCGGAATATACAAAGGAGTGGCTGCGCGGTCTCGGCTTTGCGGAGCCGTGCTGTGACAAGGCAGCTGAGCTTCTGGAGGAATATACTGCCTGGAACGGCACCTGCCGTCCGGAGATACTGGGAGCCGAAACCTATCATCCGGCGCACGGCCGGGAGGCGGAACGGATGCTTGCCAGGGTGGAGGATGCCATGGAAAAGGCCGGACAGCTTCGGGAACTTGCGGAGCAAGGGCCTCTGAACGATTGTTTTTACGAGCTTGTCTATTATCCGGTGACGGCTTCCGGCAATATTATAAAAATGCAGCTGTACGCCGGGCTGAATCATTTTTATGTCTCGCAGAGAAAGAAAAAAGGAAACCGGTATCCGGAAAAAATCCGGGAATGCATCCGCACAGACCGGGCACTGACGGAGGAGTACCACGGCAGAAACGGTTCCAAATGGAATCATATGCAATCGGTATTCCATATCGGTTACCGCGGCTGGAACGACGAAGAATGGCAGTATCCTGAGATCCGCGGATTTTATCCGGTCAGTGCGCCGCGTCTTCTGGTCAGCGTGGATGAAAAGGAGGAATGCACCGGCGGAAATCCGTGGCGCAGAAAGAAGCTCGGCCTGACGCTGTCGGAGCCGGGAAAGACCGAGGGCGGTTTTGAGGTTTCCAACGGCGGCGAGGGTATTCTGAAATTCCGGATCGAGTGGGATGCAGACTGGATTGATGTTGTTCCGGCGGCCGAAAGAGCGCAGGAAAGTGCAGTTCAGCAGGCGGCGGAGCAGGCGGCAGCGGCAGGCGGAGCCTGCCAAAGCAAATGGACGCTGTCCTGCGAAACGGAATCGGACAAAAGCTTTCTTGTCCGGCTGAAGCAGGGAGTCCTGCAAAAGGGAGGAGAACCGCGAACCGGCATGATCCGCATCTACGGCGATAATTGCGAAGAGACGGCGGAGCGTTCCGCGAACGGCTGGAGCGAAACCCGCGTGGACATTGAAGTCCAGGCTGCGGCTTTAAAGCTTGGATCGGCCGCACCGGATACCTTTGTGGAGTCGGAAGGCGTGACTGCGGTCGAAGCTCCGCATTTCAGCGGAAAAAGAGCGGCTGGCGGGGCGGAGTGGCGCGTAATAGAAAAATATGGAAAAACACTTGGCGGCATCAAGGTATTTCCGGTTACATCGGCGTTTGAAGACCCTAAGGAGGCTCCTTGTGTCACCTATTCGGTTTTTGTGAAGGACGCAGGGGATTATTCGTTAGAACTGTATGCCTCACCGGGAAACCCTGTTGTCTATCAGGGGAAAATGAGGGTGGCGGTTCGGGCCAACACACAGAATTTTCAGCTGGTCAACACCATTCCGGACGATGGCTATGTGCCGTGGCAGAGCGGCGTCTGGGCGAGGGGGGTGCTGGAGCAGATTCATAAAGCCTCCTGCAAGGTTCGTCTGGAGGCCGGGAGCAATACGATCTGTATCGCCGCCGCGGACCCGGCCGTTGTGCTGGAGAAGCTGGTGCTGACAAAGGAGAATACGACATGTCCGCGAACCTGGCTCGGGCCGGCTGAAAGCTATCGCACGGGCGGAGAGTAAGCGTTCTGCCCGGCCGGGGGACTGCGAAGTTGATTTACAGGTTGTCTGTGCCGGATCGGCACAGCAGAAAAAGAGAAAGAAGTGAAAAACAATGAAAAAAATACTTATTATTTCGTCCAGTGCCAGAAAAAGCGGAAAAACCGCGGCACTTTATTCCCGTTTTGCGCGGGGAGCGCAGGAAAATGGAAATGTTGTGGAGCGGCAGTTCCTGATTGAAAAACACATTGAGTCCTGCAGCGGCTGCGGGCGCTGCCTTGCAACGAAGCGCTGTCTGAAAAGCGACGACACGAGACGGATTCTTGACCGGATGATTTGGGCGGATGCGATTGTGCTGGCCATGACGGTCGAGTTTTATTCGCTGGATGTGCAGATACAGCGGCTGCTTGACCGGGTGCAGCCGCGCAGGGAGGAGCTTGCCAAAAAGGAATATTATTTTGTCCTCACTTCTCGGTTTGTGGAGAAAAAGGAGCTGGAAAAGGTGCTTGAGATGCTCCGGAGCAAGGTAAGAGAAAAAATTCCGGGCGCCGTGGAAGCAGGGTTTCTCCTGGAAACGGGCAGGAAAGAGGAAAATGAAAATAATGAAGATTCGGAGCCTGCTGTATTTGAAGCGGCGTATCGGCTCGGATGCAGTGTGTAGCACGATCGGGATACATAGTCCGGTTCCTTCCGGAAGATACTAGCGGAAGCGGTATCGGTAAACGGCAGACAGATCGGCGGATGAAAAACAGAATCCGCCGGACGAACCGGGAGGAATTCGGATGATAGAGCAGTATCTGGTGGAGCACTGCGCTCCGACGCTGGCTTCGATGAAAACAGCGAATTTGTTCAGCTGCCGCTGCAGTGCAGGGCAGGAACTGGAAGAAAATGTTAAATACTGGGACGGAATTCTGAAGAGGAAAGGGATCTCGGTGCGGTTATTGCGCAAAAGCGGCGGCCGTGCGCTGGTCTATGTGTACCGGAGGGCTCTTCTGGAGCGGGATCTCAGGCGTCCCGGCGTTTTCCGGCTTCTTCAGAGGTACGGCTACACAAGCACGGAGACCGGTTATGCGCTGGATCGGCTGAGCAGCAGACTGGATGGCGGGAGCGGTTTTCCGCATGAAATCGGCCTGTTTCTCGGGTATCCGCTGGTCGATGTGACCGGGTTTATCGAAAACCGTGCCGGCGGCTGCAAATACACCGGCTGCTGGAAGGTATATGGAAATGTGCGGGGAGCAATGAGAGCCTTCGCCCGGTTTGACCGCTGTCGGAGGGCATATCTGCAGCTCTGGCGCGGCGGGCGCAGCGTAATTTTTCTTGCGGTGGACAGATAAGGAATCAGAATACGACAGCATCCGCGAGCCGGCGCACGGCTTCGCGGATTTTTTCTTTTTCTATGCCGGAATAGTTCATGATCACGACATGCTCCGAACATTCGGATGCGGCGGTTCCGGGATGGAAATATTCGGAAAGACAGGAAATGCGGATTCCGTTTCTGCGCGCGCGCGCTACAAGCTCGGCATCGGTGAGAGGGGTATCCAGCCGGAGAATAAAATGAAGGCCGGCACCCTCTTCCCGGATGGAGCTTCGTGCCGCGAGCGGGCTTGCGGCGATTTCGCCAAGCAGCTCGTCCCGGACGGAGCGGTAGCGGTTGCGCATCCGATTAATATGCTTTTCGAAGTATCCTCCGCGGATAAATCTGGCAAGTGTGTACTGCTCAAAATTGGATACCGTGCTCGCGTAGAACGAGAGCTCGCGGCAGAACCGGAGAAGCAGACGGGGCGGCAGCACCATATAGCTGATGCGGATGGTTGGAGCAAGACTTTTGGTAAAGGTATTCATATAGATTACCTTCTGCGAGGTATCAATGCTGTACAGCGTCGGCAGCGGCTTTGCTGCAAAACGGAATTCGGAGTCGTAATCATCTTCAATGATACAGCGCCGTTCGCAGCCGGAGGCCCAGCCGAGCAGCTCGCAGCGCCGGCCGGCCGGAGTGACGATGCCGGACGGATAGTGATGGGACGGCGAGATGTGTGCGATATCCGCTCCCTGTTTTTCCAGCTCTTCGATGCGGATGCCGTATCCGTCCATGGCGACGGAGCGGCATATCACGCCGCTGCTGGAGTAAACCCGGGCAATTTTTGAGTAGCCGGGGTTTTCGACCGCATAAATTTTGTCCTGCCCGAGCAGCCGTATCAGCATGCTGTAGAGATAATCCGTCCCGGCGCCGACAATAATCTGCTCCGGGCGGACCATCATGCCGCGAAACTGCTTCAGATGGCTGCAGATTGCTTCGCGCAGTTCGATCACCCCCCCGCACGGCGGTGTCTGAAGAAGCTCTTGCTGCCGCATACAAAGCGTTTCCCGCAGCAGCTTTGCCCATACGGAGAACGGAAAACTCTCGGGCGTTGTGCGGTTGCTGACAAAATCGGCAAAGCAGGCGGATTCCGCAGCTTGCCGGGTACCGCCGGACAGAATGCCGTCCATTTCCTGCTTCTTTCCGGAAACATAATCCGATGCGGAAGGGGGTGTGCTTTTCCGAAATTCCCTGTTTTCCGCCGGCAGGACTGATTCGGCAGAGGAGGCGGCAAAAGGGAGAAAGGTGAGATCGGAGACAAAATAGCCCTTTTTCGGAATCGAATAAATATAGCCTTCCGACTGGAGAAGGCCGTAGGCGTTTTCCACGGTGATATTGCTCACGCCGAGCTGGCCCGCCAGGCTGCGCCGGGACGGAAGCCGCTCTCCCGAGGTGAGCGCGCCGCTCAGAATATCGCTCTTGATGCACTGATACAGATGCAGGTACAGGCTCTCCGAGCCGGTTTTGTCGAGGGAATAGGTGAGCATATAAAACCTCCCGGCATTCTGCCGCTTTTGTTTTTGATAAAATGCATTATAGCGGAGCCTGCCGGAAAAGTAAAGGAAAACGTAAATGGAAACACACTTGCATTTGCGGATTTTCGGTGCTATAATGCAACCGTTAAATTAGTTTTGAGCAGAGTAGGAGCTTGCGCGTTAAGTGTCATGCAGACGGGGAGTTGTTGCGTGAACGAAAAGGTTTCTTGCGGTGCAGGCTCCGCATCCCGCTGCTACATCAACAGAGGTTTCCTTTTTTGTTGTAGTGTGCCCTTTTTGGGCAATATATGAGCGGTAATAAAGTCTGCCCTGACGGGGCAGGCTTTTTTTTCGCACGGGTATTGGAAGGAAAGGTCTGCTCTTGCTTTGGAAGGAGGTCTCTTTGATGAATGCAAAGAAAAATGGAAACAGGAAAGCGGACGGCTTCTGGAGGGCTTCGGCGCGCGTGTTCCGCGACCGCAGAGCAGTTGTTGTGGCCGGAATGCTTCTGGCACTGCATATTGTGCTGGCTATGTTTGTCAGCCTGCCGCTGACGCCGACGGTTCGTATCAGTGTTTCGTTTATTACGAATGTGGTAACGGGACATCTGTTCGGCCCGCTGATGGGCATAATTGCCGGCGCGCTCGGCGATCTTCTGCAGTTTGCAATCCGGCCTACGGGTGGGTATTTTCCGGGCTGGACGCTGAATGCGGCGATCGGCGGCTTTGTTTACGGGCTGATGTTTTATCGGCGCGCGCCGCGGGAGAACGGCGCGGCGGCGCTGCACAGCCGGACGAAGACGGAGGAGAAAATGGCGGAGAGCAGTTATGCGGGTGCCGGCATTTCGGTTGCTTCGCAGAGCGGCATGACCGGCGGAAGCAGCAGCCCTGCAGTGAATGAGTCAAAAAAGTCCGCCGGCCGCCGGCGTCTGGCGTCGGACTATGTATCTGCCGGGATTTTTGCGCTCGTGCTTCTTTGCTGGTTCGTGCTGCCGTTTCTGCAGGTGACGGAGAAGGCTACGGGCGCCATACAGAATTCCGGCAGCGCGCTTGCCTATCTGACCGGGGGAGCGGGCAAAACGGAAAACGGAAGTCCGGCAACGCTGGCGGCGGCCGCCGCCGTGTGCGCTGCGGCCGGGCTTGCCCTCAGTCTTTTCCGCAGGAGAATACCGGCTGTCCTGGTGTCGGCGGCCGCTTGCCTCTGGCTTTTGCTGCCGGTGTATTCCGACCGGAGCGTACTGCGGGCGGAAACAGGCTTTTACCTGATTGCTGCCGGATTTTTTGCCTGCATTGCCGTCAATCTTGCGGCGGTGCTGCGGCAGCGCTCGATGGACGCGGCGTTTCTGCTTCGGTGCTTCTGCACCATGCTCTTTATGGCGGTTGTCGTACAGATGCTGCTCGGGACAATCTGGTGCGTCCTTATGATGACAAACGGAAAGGGGTTCTGGTACTACCTTGTGCCGCGCGCCGTCAAAAGCCTGATCCAGCTGCCTTTTAATACGGTCCTTGCGTACTATGTGATACGGGCTCTGAAGCAGCTGAGGCTGCGCTGAAAGGCGACGGGAAAAGCGGAAGGATGCATTTGCTGAAAGAGGCTGCCTGAATTGTTCCGGGAACGATGGTTTACCGGCCGCCGTACCTGCTTCCGCCTTCCGGGAAAAATGGCTGCGTGCGGCGGCCTGCGGTTATGAAATCTGCAGAATGAAGTTCACAGCGCCGCAGCAAATTCACAGCACCAGCAGAGGCGCTCCCTGCCGGGAAGCACATTCGGCAAAAAACGCCAGCATGCCGCGGCGGCATTCGGGCGGGAGCAGACAAAGCCCCTCAAGCTGCAGAAGGCTGCAGTCCTCCGTAAAGGAGCTGAGCAGAGAACGGCAGCCGCAGCCCCTGCCTTGATCGGCCGGACACGGAAAACAGGCGGTATTACAGCACCGCAGTGTTTTATCACGGCGGCAGACCTGAAAATAAGGCATTTCATTCTGGAAGAAAATGCGGACAGAACAGATAATCGGCATGGAGGAAACCTCCGCTTTTTTCCTGCTTGCTACAGTTTATGTAAAAAAAGAAAAAAAGTCCATTAAAACGGATTTTTTGAAGGAAAACCCCTTGACAATTCGACAATAATCATGTAACCTTGTACGTGTTAATTGGCACATAGCATAAATTGCATAGAATGACAGGGGTTACGCATAAAGGGGTGAGTAAGTGATTACTTGTTCCTTTTTTGCTAACAGCAGTTATTTAAAGCAGTAAAGCGTTATAGTGTGCTAAGAATCGAACAGGAGGAGACAATTATGAGAAAATTTGCAACGAAGAGAGTTCTTGCAGTTTCTTTGGCGGCAGCGATGACCGTATCCATGGTCGGCTGCGGCAAGGACGATTCAGAGCAGAATCCGACGCCGGCACCTACGGGTTCGGGCGATGAGAAGGATCCGGCTGCGACGCAGGGACCTTCCGACGCAGAAACACCTACCAATACGCCGGACGGGGAAGTTACCCCGGAGCCGACTCCGATTGAGATCGGCGAGCTGACCGGCGAGGCCGGAAGCTATACCTACAAGAGCGCCAGCAGCGTTCTGCCTTCTTACTGGAACCCGCTGGATTATCAGACGGGGACGGACGGCGAACCGCTTGCGTACCTTACATGCGGGCTTTATGAGTTTTTCTACAATGACGAACTGAATCCGGTGGAGGGCAAGGATCCGTTCATGGGCTATGTCATCCTTCCGGAGATGGCCGCAGAATTTCCGGTCGATGTGACGGAGGAGGTCAAGGCGGCTCATCCGGAGTACAACATTCCGGCGGACGCAACTGCCGGCTATGCTTACCGGATTGCGCTGAACAAGGATGCATGCTGGGAGAACGGCACGCCGATCAATGCGGATACCTATATTTATTCCATGAAGGCTCTGTTTGATCCGCAGATGAAGAATTACCGCGCGGCCGACTATATGACCGATAATCTTTCCATTGCGAATGCGCAGAATTATTACTACCAGGGCTCGGACATTTATGTCAACGGCAAAACCGCTCAGGAGATGCTGGATGCAGGGCTTACCCAGGATGATATCTGGGTTGATGCACAGAGCTTCTTCGGGATCACGGCGGCAGACGGCTCGAAATATCTGCGGGCTACCGACGACACCATGATCCGCGATCCTGCAACGCCGGAGGGAGAGCCGGAGGATTATGTTTCCGGCAAGTATCTCTATGAGACGTATTTCGCTCCTGGCCAGGTTTACGAGAGCCACGGCGGTAAGTTTCTCTACACGATCTCGGGTCAGTGGGAAAAGGATTACCCGTTTGAGAATGTCGGCATTTTCAAGAACAGCGATTATGAGTTTACCATTGTGCTCAACAATTCGCTGGCAGGCTTCAACCTTCTCTACAATCTGACGAGCAACTGGATCGTATACGAGCCGTACTATGAGGCATGCAAGTCGAAAGTCGGCGATACCGATGCGTGGGCTACGACCTACTGCACTGGTCTGGATTCGACGATGAGCTACGGCCCGTATAAGCTGGTAGCGTTCCAGGCTGACAAGTCCATGCGGTATGAGCGCAATGAGAAGTGGCATGGTTATTCCGACGGCAAGCATAGATATCAGGACCCGAGCGACGGGCAGATTTATGATATGTACCAGACGACGGCCATTGACGTCCAGGTGGTGGCGGAAGCGGCAACCTCGAAGCTGATGTTCCTGAAGGGACATCTGATGGGCTACGGTCTGCAGCCGGATGATTTTGCTGAGTACCGGAACAGCGAGTACTGCTATGCCACCCCGCTTACGTCGACCTTCTTCTTTATCTTTAACGGTTATATGAAGGCGATCAAGGATCGCGAGGCAGCGGAGGATTTTGATAAGACAAAGTATGACCTTGAGACGATGACGCTTCAGTCTTTCCGCAAGGCGGTAGCGGTAACTTACGATAAGGAAGCGTTCTGTACGGCGGTCAATCCGTCCCGCTCCGGCGGCTACGGTCTGATCGGAACCGCCTATATCTACGATCCGGAGACCGGCGCGAAATATCGCGATACGGATCAGGCAAAGAGGGCGCTCTGCGATTTCTACAGCGTGGATGTCAGCAAGTATGCCAGCCTTGACGAAGCGGTTGATTCGATCACCGGATACGATGTGGTTGCGGCAAAAGAGCTCTATTCGCAGGCCTTTAATGAGGCGCTTGGGAAAGGCTTTATCACCGATGCGGACGGCGACGGAATTTCCGACCAGACAGTTTTAATTACCTATTCCGCAAGCACCGTGGATTCGTTCGTTACAAAGATACTGGATTATCTGAACGATAAGATGAACGAGGTAACGGCCGGCACGCCGTTTGAGGGCAAGATCATGTTCCAGTCCTCTGCTCCTCTGGGCGATCCGGGCTGGGTGGATAACCTCCGGGCAGGTCTTACCGACACTGCGCTTTCCGGCTGGAGCGGCGGTCTGCTCAATCCGTTCGGCGTTATCCTCAACTACACTGATCCGGACAGACAGTATGATGCGAACTGGTTTGACGCTACAAGCATCTCTCTGGAGCTTGAGGTGAATACGGCAGGCATTCAGAAAGAACCGAAGATGGAAAAGGTTACGATGAACCTTAGAGAGTGGTCGGAGGCGCTGAACGGCATGGCGGTTGAGAAAGATGGCGTTACCTACAACTTCGGCGACGGAATTGCGGATGTTGAGACAAGACTCGAGATCCTTTCGCAGCTGGAGCGCACGGTTCTTATGACCTACGACTATATCCCGATGATCCAGGACGGCAGCATGGCTCTGCTGTCGCAGCAGGTATATTATGTAATCGAGGATTACAATCCGATCCTCGGCCGCGGCGGCATCACCTATATGAAGTATAACTATGATGACGCAGAGTGGGCTGAGTATGTGAAGTCGCAGGGCGGCGAGCTGAAGTACTAAAATTCAGTGCGGGCACATGCTCATAAATGTTCATGCAAGGGAGGGGAAACACCCTCCTGGCATGAGCGGGAGAAATCGTTCATCCGTGGGAGGGCAGCGCCCTCCTGTGAGTGAGCG
>CAJUMC010000010.1:46887-81507 GCA_910587085.1 uncultured Lachnospiraceae bacterium
GAGGGCAGCGCCCTCCTGTGAGTGAGCGTGGAGAATCGTTCATCCGTGGGAGGGCAGCGCCCTCCTGTGAGTGAGCGTGGAGAATCGTTCATCCGTGGGAGGGCGCTGCCTTCCCACGGTTTGCGCGGTTAAAATATTATTTTTTTGTACCGCAGGAAAGTTTTTCAAAAGAAAATTTTTGTTATGGGGGAGTCTTTTTTTGAAAAGCTTTCTTCGGTGCTGTGGGACTGGAGGACGCGATGGTTAAATATGCATTGAAAAGATTTGTGCTCATGCTGACGACCCTGTTCATCATTACGGCGATCTGCTTTACGCTGATCCGCCTGCTTCCGCCGGCACAGCTTCCGGTGGGAGATCCGCATGCGGATGTTGTCCGGGCGCGCAGAGAAGCACTGGGCTACAATAAGCCCATACTGGTACAGTTCGGTCTGTATCTGAAGGGGATTTTTACCCGCTGGGACTGGGGCATCAGCGACAAGCTTTATCTCGGACAGTCGGTTGGACCGCTTTTTATCAGCAAGCTGCCGGCGACGATGCTCGTCAATCTGTATTCAATTATTTTCAGTATCCCGATCGGTATTATTCTCGGCGTATTTGCCGCTCTGAAGAAAAATACCTGGGCCGATCACTCAATTTCTACGCTGACGATGGTCGTGATTTCCGTACCGTCCTTTGTCTATGCTTTTTTAATTCAGTATTTTCTGTCCTATAAAATCGGACTGTTTCCGTTTGTAATGAAGGGAGGGACGGATTATTTTTCGCCTTCCATGTTTGTGAGCATGCTGCCTGCGGTTATGTCGCTTTCCTTCGGCACGATTGCGGGATTTACCCGGACGACCCGGGCGGAGCTGACCGAGGTGCTGACAAGCGAGTTCATGCTTCTGGCAAGAACAAAGGGGCTTACGAAACGGCAGGCAACGGTTCGGCATGCGTTCAAGAACTGTATGGTCGTTATTGTACCGGGTATATTTGGAAGTTTTGTCGGAATTCTTGGCGGCTCGTTTATTATTGAGAAGATTTTTTCTGTTCCCGGCGTCGGCAGCCTGTATATTAACTCCATAAACGGCAGAGATTACCCGATGTTTATGATGCTCACCATCTTCTATACAGCGATCGGTCTGGTGAGCGGGATTGTAGTGGATATCAGCTACGGCTTTATTGATCCGCGCATCCGCATGGGCTCGAAAAAGTAGGGAAGGGGGAATTCAGATGGAAAAAAATACAAACGAACACATTGCTCCGGATATGTTTGAATTTGCCCAGAAGGACGCTTTCCTTCACGATGAGAAGTTCAAGACAAAGGCCCGCGGCTATTTTGCGGACGCTCTGCTTCGTTTTAAAAAGAACAAGTCCTCCGTCGTAGCGGCGTGGATCATTGGCTTCCTCATTTTATTTGCGATATTTGCACCAATTATTTCAAATTATTCGGTAAATGATAAAGATGTTGTTTACACAAATTACCCGCCATATATTCCGTCCATTGCGAAAAAAAATATCGGCATGTTCGACGGATCCTACACACTGAACAGCCAGAGTGAAATGCAGCTGGCGAGTCTGCGTGCGATCGGGGAAGAGACCGGCATGGATCCGGTGATCAAGATTCTTGAAACCTTTGAGACGCATTCCAAATACCGCGGACAGGACAGAGTTTCCTATTCCTACCGGGTAAAGGTGAATTCCTATTTTATGGAAGGCATCCGCACGCTCGTTCTTTCCTATGAAGAGTATGAACGGATTCAGCAGTTTCAGAACGAGACCGGCATCCAGGTGCTCTATCCAATGGTGGAAAAGACCGACATTTATGTTAAGGCCAAGGAGGGGGCGGATCTGTCCGGCGCGGCAGACAACCCGAATATATGGTATCAGTGCGAGGATCTGAAGGGGAATGCGCTGCTGGACGCTGACGGCAACCGGATTCCGGCATACAGCACGAACCAGGCCAAAACTTACGGCGAATACCACAGCCAGCGCATCCCGTCTGATCCGGGAAACTATATTTATAATTTTGTCAAGTCCGGATCGGTTCAGGTAAGAATCTGCTATTATAATTATTATACCTACAAAAACGGCCATGAGCCGAGCTATATTATGGGAACCGATACCATGGGGCGCGACCTGTTCTGCTCGATTGGTATGGGCGCGCGGTTTTCGCTTGTGTTCGCCTTGATTGTATCCGCAATCAACCTGACGATCGGCGCGATCTACGGCGCGATTCAGGGTTATTACGGCGGCGCGATCGACATGGTGCTCGACCGGATCGCAGACGTTCTTTCCGGTGTTCCGTTCATTGTGGTGACAACGCTGTTCCAGCTGCATCTTGCTCAGAAGGTGGGCACTGTGCCGTCGTTCCTTTTTGCGTTTGTGCTGACCGGCTGGATCGGTATGGCGGCTCTGACAAGAAAGCAGTTTTACCGCTTTAAAGGACAGGAGTATGTGCTGGCGGCAAAGACGCTGGGAGCGTCCGATAAGCGGCTGATGTTCAAGCACATTTTCCCGAATTCCCTTGGTACGATTATCACAAGCTGCGTGCTTGTCATTCCGGGGGTAATCAGCTCGGAAACCTCCCTGGTATATCTCGGCATCGTGAATCTTTCGGATTTTGCGGGCACGAGCATCGGAGAGCTGATGTCGCAGGGGCAGGCGGCCATGACCACCTCTCCGCACGCCATGCTGTTCCCGTCACTGTTTGTATCGCTTCTGCTGATCTCATTCAACCTTTTCGGAAATGGTCTCAGAGATGCGTTCAATCCATCTACGAGAGGAACGGAGGGCTGAGCAATATGGAAAAGAAACTGCAGGTAAGAGATCTGACGATATCCTTCCGGACGACGGACGGCAAGGTGCAGGCGGTGCGCGGTATCAATTTTGATCTGAACCGGGGAGAAACGCTTGCGATCGTGGGCGAGTCCGGTTCCGGAAAATCCGTGACCTCAAAGGCGATCCTGGGCATTCTGGCCGGGAATTCGATTATTGAGGGCGGGGAGATAATCTATGACGGCAAGGATCTGCTGAAGATCAGCGAGGAAGAATTCCATACCATCCGCGGCGATAAGATTGCTATGATTTTCCAGGATCCGATGTCCAGCCTGAACCCGATCGTAAAGATCGGGCGGCAGCTCACCGAGGCGATGATTCTGAAGGGGAAGGCGCGCCAGAGGGAGAGCCGGAAAAATTTCAACAGCTATATCGCCATGCTGGAAAAACGCATGATCGAGGCGAATGAGCCGAAGACCGCGGAGCGCGCGGCGGAGATAAAAAAGAAGTGCAAGGATTTTGATACTTTCGAGCGGGAACACCTGAAACTGGAAAATTCTTACAATGTGGCGCATGAGGCTGCGCTCGATGCGTGCTCGGATCTGGATGAGCTGATTTTTGAGATAAGCAAAAATGCCGCAAAGGATATGAACGAGCGTGTAAAACGCGTGCTCGGCCTGGCTGCGGAGTCGGTCAGCGAATATGTGGTGAAGGAGGATGCACCAAAGCTTACTGCGCTGATCGGTGAAGCAAAGCAGACGCTCTCCGCATCGAAAAAGAATCCGGACACGGCTCTGCTCGGCAAAAAGCTTTCGGAAATCCGGGATATTCTCACGAAGGCGCTTGCGCTGAAGCAGCCAAATTTTCTTGCACTCGGCTATTATACGGCTTTTGCGAAGGAGCCGCTGCCGAAACTTCCGGTGGAGCAGCTGAATGCCGCTCTCCGGAAATATCTGGATGAACATTATATGCTCGATTTCATCCGGGATGCAAAGCAGGCGCTGATGTTTTCTGCGGATGCATCGTACCGGGAAAAGGAGAAAGTCATCGGACTTCTGAAAAAGTATCGCGGTGTCTATGAAAAGGAACAACTGGACAAAAAAGAGTGCCTGGAAACCTGCAAGCTTTTGTCGGCCGAGGTGGAAAAAAGCATCGACCAGATGGAGATTTCGAAGGACAGTGTAGCTTATACTTTTTCGGCAGGGCTGAAGTCGGAGATCGAAAAATATTTCGAGGCAATCGGGAACAACGAGAGGGAGGAAAAGCGCTTTGCAAAGCGTCAGGCAAAGTATCAGGCAAAGATCGCGAAGGGCAGGGAACCGGAGGGTGTTCCGGCGCCGGCTTCCGTGATTGATCTCGAGCTTGTCCGGGCCGATATGCTGCGGCAGATCGACCGGCTGAGTGCGCACTACGAGGCGAAGCTTGCGGTGAGGAAAGAGCGCGATTTTGACGCGGAGACCATCGCTGTAATTGATTACCTGAAAGCCAACGCCTCGGGCGTCGTGAACAAGGTGACCAAGCGCAAGGCAAAAAATCGGGCGATCAAGCTGATGGAGGAAGTCGGCATTCCGGAGGCGCGCAGAAGATACAATCAGTATCCGTTTGAGTTTTCCGGCGGTATGAGACAGCGCATTGTTATCGCGATTGCTCTGGCGGCAGATCCGGATATCCTGATCTGCGACGAGCCGACGACGGCGCTTGACGTGACAATTCAGTCCCAGATCCTGGAGCTGATCAACGGGATCAAGGAAAAGAAAAAGCTTTCGGTTATTTTCATTACGCATGATCTCGGCGTCGTTGCCAATATGGCCGATAGGATCGCGGTAATGTATGCGGGTAAAATTGTCGAATACGGTACGGCGGCCGACATCTTCTACGAATCCGCACATCCGTATACCTGGGCGCTCCTGTCCTCCATGCCGGATCTCGACACGAACGACAAGCTCGACGCGATACCGGGCACGCCGCCGAACATGATCTATCCGCCGGAGGGGGATGCATTTGCGGCGAGAAATAAGTACGCGATGAAAATTGATTTCGTGCGCCAGCCGCCGATGTTCCAGATCAGCGATTCGCATTATGCGGCAACCTGGCTGCTCCACCCGGATGCGCCGAAGGTGGATCGCCCGAAGGGGATCACGGACAGGATTGCCAGAATGAAGGAAAGAGGTAAGCAGGATGCGTGAAAAAAAAGAAATTTTACTGAAAGTAGAGCATCTCTGCCAGTACTTCAAAATGGGCAGGGCGGAGCTTAAGGCGGTGGACGATGTAAGCTTTGATATCAAAAAGGGCGAGGTGTTCGGCCTGGTCGGCGAGTCCGGCTGCGGCAAGACGACCACCGGCCGCTCGATTATCAAGCTGTACGATATCACATCCGGAAATATTGTTTTCAAGGGCATCCGGATCGGCGCGGGAAAGCGTTCCTATCAGAACGCGATCCGTGCCGCGAAGAAGGAGTATGCGGAAAAGATTGCGGCAGCCGGCGAATCCGAAAAAGCCCGCCTGAAGGCGGAACTGGCGGAATTTGTCGCAGGACAGCAGAAAGAGATTAAGGCGGCGCAGTATGATCAGAAGCGCTGCGATAAAGAATATGCACAGAAACAGATTGCCTTTCTGAAAGAGAAATATCTTCCTGAGATCGAGAAAGCGGAAGGGACGGCAAAGGCCGAGCTGCAGAAAAAATACCGTGCTGAGCTGGCAAAGGCGAAAAAGACCCGTCTGACGACGCAGATTCAGATGATTTTCCAGGATCCGATTGCCTCCCTGGACCCGAGAATGACAGTCCGCGAGATTATCGCGGAGGGATTGATTATTCAGGGGGAGAAAAATAAGGAAGTTATTGATAGGAAGGTATATGAGATGCTGGAGCTGGTCGGCCTGGTACGCGAGCATGCGGGGCGTTACCCGCACGAGTTTTCCGGCGGACAGCGGCAGCGTATCGGCGTAGCGCGCGCCATTATTATGAACCCGGATCTGATTATCGCGGACGAGCCGGTGTCCGCGCTTGATGTGTCCATTCAGGCTCAGGTAATCAATCTGCTGAACGAGCTTCGACATAAGATGGGGCTGACCATCCTGTTTGTCGCTCACGACCTTTCCGTTGTCAAATATTTTTCGGATCGGATCGGCGTTATGTACTTCGGACGGATGGTGGAGCTTGCGGACTCCGACGAGCTGTTTGCGCATCCGATGCATCCGTACACGCGATCTCTGCTGTCGGCGATCCCGCTGCCTGATCCGGAATATGAGAAGCAGCGAAAAAGAATCAACTATGTTCCGCTGCGGGATCACGATTATTCCAAAGAGCTGCCTGCCATGCGCGAGGTAGTTCCGGGACATTTTGTTATGTGCAACCAGGAGGAGTTTGACCGGTATCAGCAGCAGCTGAAGGAGAGCCAGTCTGAATGAAAAAGTACCTTATTCACGGAGGGATCGGGTTTGTGCTTTCTGTGCTGCTTGCCTGCCTGCGCTTTTCGGGCTGGGAACCCGGCGCACAAAGCGCGCTGCGTGCGGCCAGTGACGGCTTCACGATCGTCGGTTTTCTGTATCTGGCGACGGCGGCACTGGGAAAGATCTCATCCACCGGGTTTTTTGATATTTTTTCTTACGGTCTCAGGGAGGGGGTTCGCTTCCTGATTCCTGGAATCAAGAAAATTCCGCCGGCATTCTACGATTACAGAGCAGAAAGAGAGGAAAAGCGCCGTCAGAGGGATGAGGGGGAAGGCGCGGGAAAGCGCGCCGCCCTGCTTACCGGGCTTGTACTCTTTGTATTGGGCGTCCTTTTTACCCTGCTGTTTTATGCGGTGAGCTGATTGTTTTATCAGGTGCAGGCAGAACAGAAAAGACTGTTGCGAAACTGCAGTTTGCAGAAATATATGACAGATATATTAAGCTTGATTTTAGTCATATATCATGCAAATAATGCATTTTGCAGCAGTCTTTTTCTGCAGTGCGGTTTCGTCAAGTCCGGTTTTACGGTGCTCCGGTCTTTGGAGCAGCCGGCTTTGTCCGGTATCTCTCCGTCCGGGCAGCATTCCTGTAGCGATTATAACACAGAACATTTGTTCAGGCGAGTTCCGGCGATTTTTTCAGACAATCCTCGGTTTTAATATCCACAAGAATAACGTCGCTGCCGATCTGACGGATGCACTGCCACGGGATAATGTATTCATTCTCGCGCCCGAGAATGCCGAAGAGCTTGCAGGGGCCCGGCACGATCAGAGCCTCCAGACAGCCGGTGCGGGCGTTGAATTCGATGTCGCAGGGATAGCCGAGGCGCTCGCAGTCCCTGCAGTTGATCACTTCCTTTTCTCTGAGTTCGCATAATCTCATGTTGACCTCTTTCTGCGCGGTGTCCGCCGGAAATTTCCTGTTTCTATTTTATGCTGCAGAAATCCAAAAAGAGAGAAAAATTTTCCTGAAAAGTATATTTTTATGGAAAAGCGCTTGACCGTCGAATCTGCGCCGCGTATAATGAAATATGTCAGGAAAGGGAGGAAGGGTTCTGCCGTTTTGTTTATAAATGACGGATTGGATGCCCGCCGGAGCAGGAAGGAACAAGTCTGAAGGGAAGGCTCCTTCCTGCTGCTTGCTGAGGCAGAAGCGCGGGCAGGCCCGCGGTATGCAGGGAGGATGGCCATGAAATGTCCGTATTGCGGAAAGGATAATATGCGCGTGATTGATTCGCGGCCTGCGGAGGAAAGCAATTCGATCCGGAGGAGACGCCAGTGCGACGCGTGCGGAAAGCGGTTTACAACCTATGAGAAGATTGAGACGATACCGCTTGTTGTGATAAAAAAGGATAACAACAGGGAGCCTTATGACCGCTCGAAAATAGAGGCCGGAATTTTGCGCGCCTGTCATAAAAGGCCGGTTTCGGTGGATCAGATTACGGCGCTTGTAAACGAGGTGGAAAACCGCGTATTCAATATGGAAGAAAAGGAGATCCCGAGTCACCGGATCGGGGAGCTTCTGATGGATCGGCTCAAAAATCTGGACCAGGTTGCGTATGTGCGCTTTGCCTCGGTGTACCGGGAATTTAAGGATGTAAATACTTTTATGAACGAGCTGAAAAAGATTCTTGATCACGACGAGCAAAGCAGTTGATTTTTTTCGGATTTTCCATTATACTGGACATGTTGGTTCTTTCTGGAGAGAGGAAGGAGTCAGTATGTTCAGTAAAGCGTACGGCGCGGCCATCCAGGGGATTGACGCGCTGCTGGTTCAGATTGAGGCAGACGTGAGCGACGGACTGCCCGGTTTTGAACTGGTCGGTTTCCTTGCCTCGGAGGTGCGGGAGGCAAAGGAACGTGTAAGGGTAGCGATCCACAATGCGGGGATCGCGCTTCCGCCCAAAAGAATTACGGTGAATTTATCGCCGGCGGATGTCCGAAAGGAGGGCACCGCGTTTGATCTTCCGATCGCGATCGCGATTCTGGCCGCATTCGGCCATATCCCTGAAGAGAATTTGAACAGGACGATTTTTGCGGGAGAGCTCAGCCTGGACGGCAGGCTGAACCCGGTAAACGGCGTGCTTCCGATTGCCTGCTGTGCAAAGGAGGCGGGGTTTCTGCGCCTTTTTGTGCCGGCGGCAAACCGGACGGAAGGAAGACTTGTACCGGGGCTTGCAGTATGGGGCTGCCGCGGACTTGCTCAGGTGCTGCGCGCCCTGCGGGGGGAGTCGGAGGAGGACGGGGAGGCCTCTGACGCCGGAACCATTTCCGGACACAGGGACGGCAGGACGTTCCCTTGCGCCGACGGGATATCCGACGGGGGGGAGAATTCCGCAAGGCAGCCGGACTTTGCGGATATCTGCGGGCAGACTGCCGCAAAGCGCGCCATCGAGATCGCGGTTGCGGGCGGACATAACCTGCTTTTTGCGGGAAGCCCCGGCTCGGGAAAAACAATGCTTGCCAGGCGCATTCCGACAATTATGCCGGAGCTGTCCCAGGAGGAAAGCCTGGAACTTTCCAAAATATACAGTGTTTCCGGGCGTATGGGTATCCGCGGAAGCCTGATCCGGACGCGTCCGTTCTGCGCGCCGCACCATACGATCACCCAGGCTGCCATGGCAGGCGGAGGGAGCCGTCCAAAGCCGGGAGAGATCAGTCTGGCCACCCACGGCGTCCTGTTTCTGGACGAATTTGCAGAATTTGACCGCCGTACGCTCGAGATGCTGCGCCAGCCGCTGGAGGAGAGGAAAATCACGGTGGATCGCGTGGCGGCGAGCTGCGATTATCCCGCGTCCTTTATGCTGGTGGCCGCGATGAACATCGCAACTACGATTTTGATACAATGGGAAAACGCCAAAAACGCTGAAAATAAGGCTTTCTGCGGGTTTGGCGGGTTGGGATTTTTGCGTTTTTTTGTGCTACTACGACTCATGGGCTGTTCTGCCCGGAAATTTTGCACCTCCTTTTAACGATTGCCCATTATCACTGTGTAATCGTTAAATCTTTAAGCATATCGTTAAATTATTCAAAGGAGAATTTATGTTCACAAAGAAAGAGAAAAGGATGGTCGGGGAAGGGCACTTCACCATCATAAGGGAAACGGAGCGGTATATTGAGTTCCTTTCCAAGAACACAAAGCACTGCTGGATTATCTGCAAAAGTCAGGATGGCATAGGTAAGCCTGTCATGATCTACCATAAGCACAGCCGGGAGACAGAATATTACCATAGGCATTGGAAAACATGGAACGTGGCAAAAGCAGTGGAATCAATCATGCAGCATGACAGGTATGTTTTGGGTGCGGCAGATTAAGAGGGAAGAACAGAATATAAAAAGAGGAAGGTAGAAAAAATATATGGGACAGAAGATTTATTTTAATTTTGTTAACGTGAGGAAATATCTAAGGGAAGATAAGGAAACAGGAAAAAGGGTGGTTGTGTCTGTCACGAACCGAAATGCTCTGTCGGTGGAGAGACATATGGAGCTGCTCAATCTAAATGATGAAGAACACATCTATTTGGAATGCGTGGAGGATAATTTCATGTAGGTATTGGCGCAGGGTATGCTTGGGAAATACTTGAGGTTTCAGCATTGGAAAGTAGGTCATGTAATGTGGGAAACCTGACTTCCGAGAGCTTAAAGGTTCACTAAATTTAACAGCGGCACAGGCGGCTATCAATAATTGATGCCATAGGATTTTTCGTACTCGTAGGCAAAAGTATAGGGAAATGGCTTGAAATCAAGGGATTTTGAGCATAGAGGGGTTCACCGAGGTGGCTGGTGGGCTCCTCTTTTTTACGTTTTCGGATAGTGAGCGTGGCGATTTATACTATCACGCAAAACTGCCGACTTTTGCGTGATAGTATGAGTTTTGCGTGAAAGTATGGGGTTTTGCGTGATAGTTTAAAAGTTTTGCGTGTTTGTATGCAAATGCTGTTGAAATTTGGCGGTATTGTCGAATTTTATTAAAGCGTTTAGATATCGGCAGATACGAATGCGGAAAGCTGAATACGGTGTTTCCAGCATTACATAGATTTGAAAGTTATGTTATTTCCTTTAGAAGGACTGGTATTCTGCCGAAGTAATAGGAAACAGCAGAAAGCGAAAGGAGGCTCCGCTTATGAAAATGCGTACAGAATATACCTGCCCTTTGGAGCTTGTGCATGACATGATCAAAGGAAAATGGAAGCCGATCATCCTATGGCGGCTACGTTTAGGGGCGACATCTTTGGCGAAGCTGGAACGGGACATAGACGGCATCACACAGAAGATGCTGCTGGAGCAGCTAAAGGAACTGACCGATTATGGGTTTGTGGAGAAGAAATCCTATGAGGGGTATCCGCTCCGGGTGGAATATTCCCTAACAAGTGATATGGGAATGAAGATACTGGAAGCGTTAAGGATCATGCAGCATATCGGGATTGACTACCTGAAAGCAAACGGCATGGGGCATATTCTGGAGGAAAAGGGTGTAGTCCCGGATTAGTACCCACGAAAAAGTGGGTAATTTACTGTCGGGGAGCCGCCGCTTATAATATCATCAGAAAATAAAGATGGAGGTTATCGAAGATGAATGTTACAAGCAGCGGTATCATAGACGGGGTGATCCAGCCCCAATATGGCGGTCAGGGGACACAGTTCAATGAAAACGGAATCCCTACCTATTCCCTGCCGTTTACGGTGGAAGATGCACCGGAAGGAACGGTGTCGCTTGCCATTGTTCTGGAGGATAAGGACGCATACCCGGTGACAGGGGGATTCGCATGGATACACTGGCTGGCGGCAAACATAACCCGCTTTGAGATCAAAGAAAATGAGAGCCAGACGGCGGATGATTTTGTGCAGGGAAGGAACAGTTGGACGAGCATACAGGGCGGAGAGCAGTCTGCGGAGCTTTCCTGCTATTACGGCGGGATGACACCGCCCGATAAGCCGCACATATATGAACTTCATGTGTATGCCTTGGATAAGATGCTGGATTTGGAGCGGGGCTTTCTGCTAAATGAGCTTTACCGTGAAATGGATGGGCATATTTTGGCGCAGCATACTTTAAAAGGGATTTATGAAAATTAGCTGCCTGAAAGTCGGCGGGCGTACAATAAAAACAGTTGTGGCTGTATTCCTGTGTCTGCTGACAGGCATCATAAGAAAATCGGACACAGCTTTCTATGCCGCTATTGCCGCCGTGCTGTGCGTACAGCGCACATCTAAAGACAGTTTCCGGGAAGCATTCAACAGGGAGACGGCTACAGTTATCGGAGGTATATGGGGGATGCTCGTTTTACTTTTTGAGAGGAATGTCTGGTGTGTTCCATATGAAGCGTTGCGCTACCTGTTTCTATCGATGCTTCTTATTCCCATCATAAAGTTTTCTGTTTTGATAAAGATGGAAAGAGGAACGTTCCTCATGTGTGTTGTTTTCCTGTGTATTACCGTGACGCATGGAAATGATGAAAACACTTTGGCTTTTGGGGTTGCGCGGATTTTGGATACTACGATTGGCATTGTGATTGCTTTAATAATAAACCAGTTTCCAATCCGCAGGACAAAAGGAGAGCGGGTATTGCGCCGCTTCCGCAATCATGGGAAATTTTGATAAACCACAGATGGTTTATGAGGCATATCGGCAAAGTACGGAAAATCTGAAATCCTATATGCCGCGCCAGTGGAGCTTTGTGAGAGGAATGGCTGGCGTGTTCAGGGAGATGGAGTAGTGGCATTATAGGTTTTATGTAGAGCCGTCATTTACACGCTCTATTTCTTTCTTGTAAAATTCTATCTTCTCATCCAATTTTGCTTTATGTTCCTGCAACAATGCTATCTGTTCATTCAGTGTCTGACGGTGCTGCACCAGCATTTCCATCCTTTCGGACAGGGTGGGATCGCCGTCTGCCCGGAGCTGGGCATAGTGCTTTATTTCTTTAATGGGCATCCCCGTATCTTTCAGGCGTTTGATGAATTCGATCCATGTAAGGTCTTTGTCAGAATAGCAGCGGCGGTTGCTGGCATTTCTTTCTGGCATAATCAATCCTTCATGCTCATAGTAGCGCAGGGTATGTATCCCAAGATTTGTAAGTTTTGAAAATTCACCGATAGAATATTCCATAAAAAAATCGCTCCAATCCTCTTGACATAGAGTTTACTCTACATTGTATGGTATGGATTATACCAAATCGAAGGAGGATTTTCAAATGGTTCAGGAAACGGGGAAATATACAGTTATTACCGGGGCGAGTTCCGGCATAGGGTACGAGGCGGCAAAGGCATTTGCAGAGCGGGGCAGGAATCTGGTCATTATAGCGAGGCGTGAAAACAATCTGAAAATTCTGCAACAGGAAATTTTAGGGAAACATCCGGATTTGGATGTTGTCATCAGAAGCACCGATCTATCTGTGCCGGAAAACGTATATCAGCTTTACAGCAGTTTGAAGGAGTACGAAATTGAGGCATGGATTAACAATGCAGGTTTCGGAAATTATGACAGCGTGGCAAAACAGGACTTAAAGAAGATAGGGCAGATGCTGCATTTAAACGTAGAGGCTTTGACGCTCCTGTCCTCATTGTTTGTCCGTGATTACAAAGATGTGGAAGGGACACAGCTTATCAATATATCCTCCTGTGGGGGCTATACCATTGTTCCCACGGCAGTGACTTACTGTGCGGCAAAGTTTTATGTCAGCGCATTTACGGAAGGTCTGGCAAGGGAACTGGAGGAAGCAGGCGCAAAAATGAAGGTGAAGGTGCTGGCACCCGCTGCAACAAGGACGGAGTTTGGAATGGTGGCGAACAATGTCAGTGAATATGATTATGATAAGTCTTTTGGGACATACCATACAAGCCAGCAGATGGCCGGATTCCTGATTGAACTGTATGACAGTGGAAAAGTGGTTGGGCTGATAGACAGGGAGGATTTCTGTTTCCGCCTGACTGATCCATTGCTTCCATATGCGGGCAGTTCGGCACATAATCAGAAACGTATGTGAGCATAGGAATATAAGGAACCATACAAAAGAGATCGCCGCTATGGGGAGATTCACCTCATAAGCGGCGGCCTGCCGTTTCCGCCGGATTATATGATTGGAAGTGCTGTCGGATGAAAGGCGAAAAACTTTAGGGGTGATTTAGGATTTTTTCAAAACGATTCTGCCTTTCGTTCCCGAAAAGTGGTCGTTTCGTTCCCTCCGCCCGAAAAACGGAAATTTTCTGCCGATATAATAAGTGAAAGCCTATGCAGGATTTGAGGTGATGGATATTGGATATAGCAGTTGTGGATGATGAAAAAGCGATCAGGGAGCATATCTGCGCCCTGATTGAAAGACAGAAACCGGGGAGCAACATAGAAGCCTGTGCCACGGGAGAGGAGCTTCTTGCATCGGGGAAGTGGTTTGACATTGTTTTCCTTGACATACAGATGGACGGCATGAACGGCATTGAGGCGGCGGGGAAGCTGCGGGAGCGGCAGGAGGACGCTGTCCTCATATTTATTACGGGCATCAAGGAATATGTATTTGACGCCCTTGACCTCTATGCGTTCCACTACCTTTTGAAGCCGCTGGATGAAAAGAAATTTGCGGAAGTGCTGGAAAAGGCGGCATGGGAGGCGAAGAAAAAGAAGGAGAAGAAGTGCATCTTCTTAAAGACGAGGAACCTTACGCTTGACCAGTCTGACATCCTGTATGTTGAGAGCAGGGCGAAGAAACTGGAGATACACACCGCCGGGGCGGATAAGGCCATAGAGATATATGCTTCTATGGATGAGCTGGAGGGGCAGCTTGGGGAGGATTTCTACCGCTGCCACCGGGCGTACATCGTGAACATGGCGCATATCACGGAGTATGACAATGAGAGCATAACCCTTACAAACGGCGATAAGGTATATCTGACCAAAAAGAAGTACGGCGGGTTTGTAAAGGCTTATATGTGGTTTTTGCAGAATGGGGGTGTGTCCAGTGTTTGAAACAGCGAATGTCATTTTTTCCGTGTGCCTTTATTTCTTTCAGGGATACTGCCTGCAATATTTTTATGGGAGCTTTCTGGAAAGCAGGACAAAGGACGGGAGATGGGGCGGTCTGGCAGTGGCGGCTTCGTATGCAGTGTTCAGGCTGGCTTTGTTCTGGGCTGTTCCGTCAAAAAGTTGGGATTACAGGGTGGAAGTCTGGAAGATGCTGTTGGCATTGTGTGTGCTGGCTGTTCTTGCCGCTTGTTTTTATAAAGCGTTGCATTTGATTACAGTATTTCTTGTAGTTGCATTTCAGGCTGTTGCGGATATCAGCCGTTATGTGACAGCCATATTGTTAGGTGAGCTGGGAGAAGGACTGCTTGGACTGTGGAACTGGCTCGCCGGGAATGGGCGGCTTGCAACGGAAGATGCATTCTGTATTGCCGTAAATGTAGGGCTGGCCATCCAGTGGATCATTGAGTGCATGGTCATTGCGCTGGTTCTGTATCTGTCACTGAAAAAGATTGTACGGGATTTCCGTGAGAAAGAGCATGGCATCAGCAGGATGGAACTTCTATTTATCCTTACTCCGGCGGCCGTGGGACTGATGCTCTGTGTGCTGTTGCGTATCATCATGGTCACAGTGGAGGACGGTGCGGCGAGGATTCTGTATGACAGGTATCCAATATTGCTCTTTGTACTTCCAACAATCCTGTTCCTGTCGCTTCTTTCCATCCTGTATGGGGTGAAGCTGTTCCAGGACATGGTCTGCTGGAACAGGGAAAGGAGCAGCCGGATCGTACTTGAAAAGCAGGTGCAGAGCCTGCAGGAACACATGGAGGAGATGGAGCGCATCAATTCCGGCATAAGGGGAATGAAGCATGACATGAAGAATACCCTTTCCGTCATCCAGCGGCTTTCCGCCGGGAGCGGCGCAGATGAAAACCCGGAACTGCAGGCGTATCTGGAAGAACTGAACCAGACTATGGACAGACTGGAGTTCCGTTTCAGGACGGGGAACACAGTGGTGGATACCCTGCTGAACATGAAATACCATGAGATCACCCGCATGGTGCCGGACTTGCAGATGGATGTCGGAGGGCTGCAGTTCCCCAAAAAACTGTTTATACAAAGTTATGATATCGGTATCATCTTGGGAAATGCGCTGGATAACGCAATGGAGGCGTGCCGGAAACTGAAGGAGAAGGAGCTGGATGCCGCAGCTTTTATCCGCATCAGTTCTTTCCAAAAGAGGGAGCTGTTTTTCCTGAAAGTGGAGAACAGCTTTGACGGGCGGCTGGTGCGGAAACCGCAGAAGGAATTCCCCATGACGGATAAGGCGGACAGGGAGAACCACGGGATAGGGCTTGCAAATATCAAAAGCACAGCGGAGAAGTATCAGGGGACAATGGATTTCAAAGTAAAAGGCAGGGTATTCATCCTGTCCGTGATGATGAAAAATGAAAGGAGAGAGGAAGATGGACTTTGGAGTGACAGGTAATTTTGGAGGACGCTATTTGGCAGAACAGTATCGGAAGAATGCGGCGGCAGAAAAAGGCGAGGGTGTGAGCTTTGCGGAACTTGCAGAGGCAAAGGCGGCGGAGAAAGGAACAGCGGCGGGGATGAGTTTCAAGGATATGTGGCAGACGAGGTTCCCGGGGGCATATTACCATGTGATGGATGCGTCAAACATTCCGCAGGGGGTATGGGAAAGAAATGATTTCCCTTTTGAAAAGTTTTTCCAGAATGATGTTGATGAATCTGCCGTGAACTGGAAGCCTAATGGGGCAAATCCCGCTATGGATTCAGCCGGGGTGCAGTCAAGGCTCCACTCGATTGCGGGGCAGAAATCAATCGTTGTGCCGCCGGAACTGGAGGAAAAGATGAAAAATGATCCGGCGCTGACACAACAGGTAATGGCGAAAGTAGAGGGCTTCATTGCTGCCAACCAAGTACCCGGCAGGATATGCTCCCACCTGATTGTTTTAGATGAGAATGGGGAAATTGCACGTTTCCGGGCTTCGAGCCACGGCGGTAACATTACTGGCCCGACAGAGGAAGAGATGCGGCAGTTTGAGGCAGAGCAGGCGGCAAAGAAGAAAAGGCGTGAGGAATATGCCCGTCTGAATGAGGAAGCCGCCCTAAAACGCAGGCTGATGGAGCAGGAGGCGGGCGAGAGATATTACAAGAGCAGCATAACCAAAAAGGCGGTTTCTGCTGCGGCTTATGAGGCATCGGGCATTTTGAAGTAAAGGGGATATGCCCGGACTTACCATAAGGGGGCATGGGCGGCTCCGAATGACAGAGGGCCGCCGTTAGATAAGCAAATAAAATATTCAGGAGGAGGATGATTATGGCAATTTCAGGAGTGACAGATTACACAAATGCTTATGCGGCAGACAGGACGAGTGGGAGTAGCGGGCTTAACGGGGATTCGCAGAATTACTTAAACAGCCTGAAAGAGAAATACCCGGATGTGAACATAACCGTGGCGGACTTTAAGAATGGGAAACAGGAAGATGCCTATATGCTTGGAAGCCGGGGCTACAATAACATAGCGGTTTCTCCCGGCATTGTGGAGAAGATGGCGTCAGACCCGGCAGCGGCGGCAAAATACGAGAAAGTCTTTGCGGAAATGTCCGGCAATTCGGAACGGATAGAAAAGTTCGCAAGGGAGAACAATGACGAGATACTCAGTGCGGGCGCACTTATTGACAAGAATGGGAAAGTGTCCTACTGGATGGTCGGCAGGAGTAGGGACACGATGGAGAACCCCGGAACGGTCTATAAGGAGAAAGTGCAGAAGCAGATAGCGGAAAAACGTGCAAAGAAGAAAGAGGAAGAAGCCATGAAAGAGAAGAAACTGGCAAAGGCGGAATCTGTGGAAAAACTGATGGAACAGATAAAGGCAGGATCAAGCCAGCCTGTGAAGGCTCAGGAAGAAGGTAAGGGCGCACAGTTGGATTTAACCATATAGCGGGGGAGGGATTTATGATGCGTATAGGAAACAACAATCAGGGAATCTGGCAGCTTTTTAGAAAAGGGACAAATGGGAATCTTCCGTTTACGGGGACACCCGGCAATGTAAGCAAGGGGAATGAGAAGGCTATTGCTGATTTGCTCTCCGGGCGCAGGAAAAATTCTTATGGCGTTGAGGGCATGAGGATAACGGGCAGGACGGACTGGAAAAGGATTATTAACGTATCGGATGAAATGAAACAGCACGTCCTTGAGGATGTGAAAAAGGAATTTTACAAATACGGCGGGATGTCCGGAGATAATGCCGCTGAAACAGATGCGTATTATGACAAGATACATTCTTATGTGAAAACGCTGAAACCAAGTGACCGTTCCCCGGCAACATGGACGCTTAGCCAGCTTCATTTAGACCTTGCTCATGCAGTGACCAGTGCGGTTAAGGAAAAAGTACCCAGATGGACACATGGGCAACCAATCCCGTCAGATGTACTGGATGAGATTTTTGCTGACGAGAGCATCACATCAATGGTGTCCGGGAAATCCGGCACAGCGGAAGGGCTGGATGTGAAAATCTGATACAGTGGTCAGGCACCAATAAATATAAAGATTACACCCGATTCCGCAGGGGCGCATAAAACTCTGCCCCTGCGGAATGCCCGGACTTATTGCGAGGGGGCATGAAACTTTTTTGAGGGTTGAATCGTATATTCAGCGGAGGGAGGTGTTGGTTATGGGAATTAGGGACAAAGGAAGTTAGGGAAATGCGTTTTGCAATAGATTGCTCGGACTTATTATAAGGGAGCAGGTGCGGCTCTGACCGACAGAAGAGCCACAATAATAAAAAATTGATGACAATGGAGGACTTGAAAAATGGGTATTAACGGAATTGGAGCGACAGGCTATCAGGCGGCAGGATATACAACAAAAAGGACGCAGCAGAGTGCGGCAGGAAAGAGTTTTGCAGAGCAGGTGAGCAATGCGGCGAGCGCAAAACCACATACATCCATTGTTTACATGAAAACAGACGATATGCTGTATTCCGGCGGGAATGGAACGGGGCTGTCTTTTTACATCAAGTATGCAGAAGGCTCAACGGAAGATGACCCGACTGTGATTGCAAAAGGTGTTGATGAGAATGGGAACGAATTTGAGCAGACCATACATATCAACAAGATAAATCCCCGGAACGCATCACTGGTAGAAATGACGGCACTGGAATCTTATATGGGTGTGGATAAAAACGGAGGGCTTACATCGCTTCCGCCGGAAACAGGAATGATGGGACTGCACGACAGAACAAATTTCATGGATATGTTTCAAAAGCAGATAAGCGATATGAAGCTGCTGAGCCAGAAAAAGGCGGCGGCATATTACCAGTACAGTATGCAGGCATATTGGGATTTCATGAATAAGAAATAATTCAATATTCCTATTCCAAATAAACCGCAGATCATGGCAGGTATCCCCGGTTTTCCGGCAGATAGGTAAATTCGGGGAGCAGGGGCGGCTTTCCGCAGAAAGGACAATTTTGATATGGAGATAACGGGAATTAAGAGCATACATCCGGCAGCATCAAAGGCATCATCCAAAAAAGGCTGGAAGCTGACGAATTCCCTCCGGGAGAAGATAACGGAACTTGCCAAAGAGGATGCGGCGCAGAATGTCTATATGGGGAATCAGTTCCTCGCCCTGCGGAAAAGCGAGGTTGCCAAAGTCGCGCCGGACAGGGCGACCCTGATGGGGAAGGTCAGCCAGAGGATGGCGGACATGAAGGAGATCAGGGAGGCTGACGAGCGGTGGCTGTGCCTCCTGTTCGGAGAGCCGTATGAGGCGAGGTTCCAGTCTGGCGGCGGAGTCCATGTGTATGACGGGAATGGTGACGAGATACTGACCTATACCGCAGGCGTGGGCTGGCATGAGAAAGAGTCAAGGGCGGAGACGGAGGTGCATGGTGCATTGAAAGCCGCCTACTATGATGCGTACCATGCGGCGAGGCAGGAGATAAACGGGACGGAGGACAGGGCGGTTTTGATGCGAGGGCGTAGGTGATAGTGCTGTTCCATACAATTCAGTGGCAGGGGCTTTCTATTTTTGACGGGTAGGAGTAATGAAAAACATGGATAGCCAGATTGAAAAATTGGAGAGGTGTTATAAATGCAAAAGGCTGTGAGCTGGGGATTAGTTATATCATATATTATTTTATTTATTGCTATGGGCATCATGGGAATAAAAATATTTGATAAAAACTATGACATTGTGGTAGAAAGCTACATAGCGTTTATTTTTCTTTTGATTAATTGTGGCTGCAATATTTATAGGGTATTCAGCAACAGGTGTCCGCACTGTGGAAAATTACGATTGTCAAATGGCAAATACTGTTCTCATTGTGGGAAAGAGGTTTGAAACCGTCAAGGCAGGAGATAAAGACCGGTGTTTCCGGGATAGAGAATCAGAGTGGTTTTGACGCAAGGGCGTAGAAACATAAATTTTGAAAGAAGGTGATGGCATCGGACGCATATTGATGATTGAATTTGGCGAGCAGGATTCCCCCGCGTTTGATGAGGTGATGGATGTCCTGAAACGCCACCCCGACTTTGACTACCAGCAGCTAAATGAGGATTCGGTTCTGTCAGTACCGGGGCTGGAGATTTACCCGAACCGCAGGAAGATATACCGCGGCCGGAAGGAGATCAGCCTCACAGTGAAGGAGTATGACCTTTTCTACCTGCTGGTGGTGAACCAGGGACACGTCCTCACTTACAACCAGATATACCAGAAAATATGGGGCGGGGATGCGCTCGGCAATGAAAGCAACACCATAAAGTGCCATATCCGGAACCTGCGGGATAAGCTGAATGCGGCCCTCCCGGATGCCGCATTCACGATCCGGTGCGAGAGGGAGGTCGGGTACTGTTTCGAGCTGGACAGGGAACATAAAAATACATAGCAGTGGCTTGAGGGGTTCAGGCTGCTGTTATTTTTTTGTCCATTTTTCGGGCGGTTTTGATAAATTCATGTAAAATAAGATTCTATATGCCATTCCCAATTCCGGCATTGTCGTAACTTGCGTTTTTCTACACCGTTTCTACCTTTTCCCTACACTTGGTCTACCTTTGCATATTCTATAATTTCCCCCATTGACAAGCTGTCAGGGGGAATGCCGGAGCCGTATGCTGCTGTGTTCCTGGAAAGGGGATGCCATGGACGCAGCAGGGGCATGGACGGGCTGTCCGTCTGCAAATATCAGAATACAGTTTTTTCCAGCGGATGCCGCAGTCCTCCAGGGGACTGCGGTATTTTTCTGTTCGACACGTTTCCCTTTAATGCCTGTCCATATCCTAAAATCTGTTTTTATTTTCAGAAAAAGCGCATCTGCCCTGTGGCGGGTGCGCTTTTCTGCTGCCGGGAAAAAACGGTATCCGGCGTACTGCCAAATCCGTGCGCCGCCCCTCCAGTCTTGGATTTTCAAAAAAATTTCAAGACTGGAGGGAAAACAAATTGAAAATAAAATATGAATTTGCGGATGGGGCGGTGTCGGAAGTCGAGGTAGAGGAATCTGTCGGTGCCGTCATTGTAGAGTCCCGGCGCATAGAGGACAACCTTTCCCGTAAGGAACGCTATCACTGTTATTCGCTGGATGCAGTGGAATATGAGGGCGCAGAGTATTCTGACAGGAAAACGCCGGAAACTGCGCTGGAGCAGGAAGAGGATGCACGGCGTATTGCGGAGGTCATGGCTGAAATACCGGATGTCCAGAGGAGGCGCCTCCTGCTGTATGCGGAGGGGAAGACGCTGCGGGAGATCGCCCGGATGGAAGGGGTGGACCATAAGGCTGTGAAAAAGTCCATTGAAGCGGCGAGAAAATTTTTCAGAAAAAATTTCTGACATGGGTCCCCAAAACAGCCCCGAAATCTCCGTATAGTGAGGGACGCAAAAACTCAGTCCTTCGGAAAGGGGCAGATGCATGAAACACACATTACGGATCAGTGTTTCCAAAAAACCGGTGAATGGCGGAATCGTGGCCTGCCGCAGTGTTTCCGTGAGGGAGCGCCTCGTGCGCTTCCTCCTTGGGGAGAAGCAGCGGCTGACCATCATCGTGCCGGGCGATTCCGTCCGGGAGCTGGCAATCAGTGAAGTCATGGAAGGAGGAACTGTACATGGGCAAAGTGAAATTACTGCTTGATGTCATAGGGGATCTGCGCACCCTTGCGGACAGCCTGCAGGCTGTTGCGGATGCCGTGGCGGACAGTGGGGCAGCGGAGGCAGAGCTGACGACCACGAAGGAGCCGGAAAAAGCAGGAAAATCCGGGAAAACGGCTGTAAAGAATACGGCGAAAAAAGAGGAGAAGCCTGTGGCAAAGAAAGAAGAAAAACAGTTGACGCTGGAGGAAGTCCGCGCAGTGCTGGCGGAGAAATCCCGTGCCGGACACACGGAGGAAGTCCGGGAGCTTCTGAAAAAGCATGGCGCAGATAAGCTGTCGGGGATCGATCCGGCGGAGTACCCTGCCCTGCTTGCGGATGCGGAGGTGCTGTGATGGGGAAACACGCTTTATTGTCCGCATCCTCCAGCCACCGGTGGATTGCCTGCCCGCCGTCGGCAAGACTCTGTGAAAATTATGAGGACACGGGCAGCGAATACGCGCAACAAGGTACGGACGCCCACAGCCTGTGCGAACACAAATTAAAGCTGGCGTTAGGGATGGAAACGGAAGACCCGACTGCAGGGCTTTCTTTCTACGACGAGGAGATGGAGGAATGCGCCTGCGGCTATGCAGAGTATGTCCTCGGATTGGTGGAGGAGGCAAAGAAATCCTGCAAAGACCCGGTGGTGCTGATTGAGCAGCGGCTGGATTTCTCCCGGTTCGTGGAGGAGGGTTTCGGCACCGGTGACTGCGTGATCATCGCGGACGGGACACTGTATATCATCGACTACAAGCACGGCAAGGGCGTGGAGGTTTCCGCAGACGGGAATCCGCAGATGATGCTGTATGCCTTGGGCGCGCTGGAGCTGTTTGACGGCATCTATGACATTGACGCAGTCCGCATGGCGATCTACCAGCCGCGCCGGGAGAATGTCAGTGAGTATGCCATGGAAAAGAATGACCTTCTCCAGTGGGCGGAGGGCGAGCTTTCGGAAAAGGCAAAGCTGGCCTATGCCGGGGAGGGCGAGTTCTGCGCAGGGGAACACTGTAAATTCTGTAAGGCGAAGGCGGTCTGCAGGAAACGGGCAGAGTATAACCTGGAACTTGCCAAATATGACTTCGAGATGCCCGCCACGCTGGAGGATGACGAGATCGCGGCAATCCTCGTGAAAGCGGATGAGCTTGCGGCATGGGCAGCGGATGTGAAGGAGTTCGCATTGCAGCAGGCGCTCTCCGGCGTGAAGTACGATGGGTTCAAGGTGGTGGCCGGAAGGTCAAACAGGAAGTATACAGATGAGGCAGCCGTGGCGGATACCGTGAAGAAGGCGGGCTTCGACCCGTATGAGCCGAAGCTCTTAGGCATCACTGCCATGGAGAAGCTGTTAGGCAAAAAGAAGTTCGCAGAGGTCTTGAAGGGACTTGTGGAGAAGCCGCAGGGAAAACCCGTGCTTGTGCTTGAGAGCGACAAGCGGTCACCGATGAACACGGCGCAGGAAGATTTCAAGGAAAATTAAAGGAGGCAATCATATGGCAAACAATGTAAATAACCCGACTAAGGTGATTACCGGGCCGAATACCCGGTGGAGTTATGCAAATGTATGGACTCCAAAATCAATTAATGGCGGAGATGCGAAATATTCTGTTTCATTGATCATCCCCAAGTCTGATAAGAAAACTATCGCCAAGATCGAGGCGGCGATTGAGGCAGCCTACCGCGAGGGCGAAGCGAAGCTGAAGGGGAACGGCAGGAGCGTCCCTGCGCTTTCCGTGCTGAAGACGCCGCTGCGTGACGGGGACACGGAGCGTCCGGATGATGAGGCGTATGCGGATTCCTATTTCGTCAACGCCAACAGCACCACGGCACCGGGAATCGTGGATGCGGACAGACAGCCGATTATTGACACATCGGAGGTCTACAGCGGCGTGTATGGCAGGGCGAGCATCAATTTCTATGCTTTTAATTCCAATGGGAATAAGGGTATCGCCTGCGGGCTGAACAACTTACAGAAAATCCGTGACGGGGAGCCGCTTGGCGGGAAGTCTCGTGCGGAGGATGATTTTGCGGATGAGGACGGGGACGAGGAGGATTTCCTGTCTTAAGCAAAAGCGGGAATACACTGCCGGGTGGCGGGGATTGGGCATCAGCCTTTTCCCTGCCGCCCTTAAGGCAGTGAAAGGAGATGGTGTGATTGAGGACTTTGTCAATCGACATAGAGACATATTCCGATGTAGATTTAAATAAGTGCGGCGTTTATAAATATGCTTCCTCATCGGATTTTGAAATCCTGCTGTTCGGATATTCGGTGGATGGCGGAGATGTGGAGGTGGTTGATGCTGCCTGTGGGGAGAAAATCCCTGCGGAGATTGTAGCGGCTCTTTCAGATGATTCCGTCTCCAAGTGGGCATTTAACGCCATGTTCGAGAGGGTGTGTTTATCAAATTATCTTGGGGAATGGCTGGAGCCGGAATCGTGGAAATGCTCCATGGTCTGGTCTGCCACCCTCGGTCTTCCGCTGTCTTTGGAAAACGTGGGCGCGGTGCTTGGGCTGGAAAAGCAGAAGCTGACCGAGGGGAAAGACCTGATCCGGTATTTCTGCGTCCCCTGCAGACCCACCAAAGCAAATGGCGGCCGGACACGGAACCTGCCGGAACATGACCGTGAAAAATGGGAGCGGTTCAAGGCATACAACCTCCGCGATGTGGAGGCGGAGATGCAGATACAGCAGAGGCTTTCCAAATTCCCTGTGCCGGGTTCTGTGTGGGAGGAATACTGGCAGGACCAGGAGATCAACGACCGGGGAATCGGCGTGGACATGGAGATGGTCGCACAGGCGATTGCCATGGACGGACGTTCCAGGGCGGAGCTGTCGGCGGCAATGAAGGAACTGACGGAACTGGAGAATCCAAACTCCGTGCAGCAGATGAAGCAGTGGCTTGCGGAGAACGGGATGGAGACAGACTCCCTTGATAAAAAGGCGGTGGCGGAACTGCTGAAGACTGCGCCGGAGCCGTTGGGTGAGGCGCTTTCCCTGCGGCAGCAGCTTGCCAAATCCTCTGTGAAGAAATACCAGGCAATGGAGAATGCGGTGTGTGCAGACGGACGGGCGCATGGGATGTTCCAATTCTACGGGGCCAACAGGACCGGCAGATATAGCGGGCGTATTATCCAGCTTCAAAATCTGCCCCAGAACCATATCCCCGATCTGGCGCAGGCACGGGAGCTTGTAAAGGCAGGGGATTTTGATGCCCTTGCCATGCTCTATGAGGATATCCCGGATACGCTCTCGCAGCTCATCCGCACGGCTTTCGTCCCGCAGGGCGGCAGGAAATTTATCGTGGCGGACTTTTCCGCAATCGAGGCGAGGGTGATTGCATGGATCGCCGGGGAACGGTGGCGGATGAAGGTGTTTGAGGGCGGCGGTGACATTTACTGTGCTTCGGCAAGCCAGATGTTCCATGTGCCGGTGGAGAAGCACGGGGTGAACGGGCATCTGCGGCAGAAAGGGAAGATAGCGGAGCTGGCTCTTGGCTACGGCGGATCAGTGGGCGCACTGAAATCCATGGGCGCGCTGGAGATGGGACTTTCCGAGGAAGAGCTGCAGCCGCTTGTTTCGGCATGGCGGGATTCCAATCCGAGCATTACGGAATTCTGGTGGGCGGTTGACCGTGCCGTGAAGGAATGCGTCAAAAAGAAGATGCCGACAGAGACACACGGCATCCGCTTCACCTGCCAGAGCGGGATGCTGTTCATCACGCTTTTCTCCGGCAGGAGGCTTGCCTATGTGAAGCCGAGGATCGGGGAGAACCAGTTTGGCGGGGAGTCCGTCACCTACATGGGAGTGGGCGGCACAAAGAAATGGGAGCGGCTGGAAAGCTACGGCCCGAAGTTTGTGGAGAACATTGTGCAGGCGACCGCCCGTGATATCCTCTGCTATGCCATGCAGACATTGAAGAATTGCTCCATTGTCGCTCATGTACACGATGAAATTATTATCGAGGCAGACAGGAGGATGTCGCTTTCCGCTGTCTGTGAACAGATGGGCAGGACGCCGCCCTGGGCAGAGGGGCTGCTGCTCCGTGCCGATGGCTATGAGTGTGAATTTTACCAGAAAGACTGAGGTGGCATGATGGAACGGCTGCGGATTGAATACAACACGGGGTATATGGAATTGAACATTGAGGCGTTCTTCCCCTACAAGGTGCCGGCGATGCGGAAAGCGGCAAAGCTCATCAACCGGTACTGTACGGATGAAACAAGGGCAGGGCTGCTCTCGGAACTGCGGCGGATGGCGGACGGATATAAGGCTCTGTGTGATATGTACAGAGAGATGGCAGAGGGGTTTCCTGCGGATTCCCCGGAGTGGAGACACTGGAGGGCGCAGTTCAACAAGACGGAGATTCTCCGCAGGAGGATGGAGAATAATATCAGACTAATTTCAGGAGGCGGTAAGGGATGAGCAGGGCGGCAATGCAGGGGTGCAGGGCGCACGGCGACTGTTTCGCAAACAGGGGCGGCGTCTGCACCTGCTTAAAGGACAATGACTTTGGCGGGAGGGACTGCCCGTTTTACAAGCCTGCGGACACAGTCCGGGAAGAATGCGGGCGGAATGGAGGTATGGTTCATGGGAATCAGCAGATACAACAGTGAGGGATACAGCGACCCGACAAGCCATGCGGCGTTATCGGGCATCAGGAAGGAAGAAAAAGCGGCGAAGCGGGCGTACCGGCCGCTGGTCTATATATGCTCCCCGTTTGCCGGGGACACGGAGGGAAACACGCAGAGGGCGAGGCGGTACAGCCGGTTTGCGGTGAAGAACGGCGCGATCCCGTTTGCGCCGCACCTTTTGTTCCCGCAGTTTCTGGATGATGGGAAACCCTCGGAGCGGGCAATCGGGATGTTCATGGGGATGGTGCTTCTGGGGAAGTGTGAGCAGTTGTGGGTATTCGGGAAAACGGTATCCACGGGGATGGCGGCGGAGATTGAAAAGGCGGAAAAGCGAGGAATGCCAGTCCGCTATTTCACAGAAAACTGCGAGGAGGTTGATCTATCTTGAAAATGACATTTTATACGGCGAACTGCAGAGGGAACGCAAAGAACAGCCTGTACCCCAATAAGCGGGTGGTGGATAACGAGGACGACTGCATGGAAATCATGGCTTTCGACCATGTGTGTGCGGAATTTAAGAACTGCCGCAGGAGCAATGACAATTTCCTTTCCTGCGATGTGGATGTGATGGACTGCGACAACAGCCATTCTGACAATCCGGCGGACTGGATTCATCCAGAGGATTTGGAGGAGAAACTTGGGAGGGATGTGGCGTTTGCCGTGGTGACGAGCCGCAACCACATGAAGCCGAAGGACGGAAAGTCCGCAAGGCCGAGGTTCCATGTGTACTTTCCCCACGATCCCATTTCAGACGGGGAGGTATGCGCCGCCCTAAAAAAAGCCATACAGCAGAAGTTTTCGTTTTTCGATGCCAAGGCGCTGGATTCCGCCCGGTTCATCTTTGGTCATCCGGCAGAGACAATCCTGTGGCACGAGGGCGAGATCACCATTGACTGCATCGTGAAGCCCCAGGGCGGCAGGGAGATACCGCAGGGGCAGCGGAATGCCACCATGTCCCATTTTGCGGGGCGCGTGGTGAAGCGGTACGGCGCGACGGAGCGGGCGCATGAGATTTTCATAGAGGAGGCGGCAAAGTGCAATCCGCCTTTGGAGGATGCAGAGCTTGCCATGATCTGGCAGAGCGCCTGCCGGTTTGCGGAAAAGGTGCAGGGGCAGGAAGGGTATGTGGCTCCGGATGCCTACAATGACGAGTTCGGACGGGAATCTTTAAAGCCGGGGGATTATTCGGACATCGGGCAGGCGAAGGTGTTGACCAGGGAGTACGGGGTGGAGCTGCGCTACACGGCGGCCACGGATTACCTACGGTTCTGCGGGCAGTATTGGGTGGAGTCCAAGCAGCAGGCAGTGGGCGCGGCGGAGGAGTTCCTCGACCTGCAGCTTGCGGATGCCAAGGATGAAATCACCCGGACGAAGCAGGCGCTTATGGATACCGGCATTTCGGAAGATGCCATCACCTCCGGCGGCAGGTCGCTAGAAAAGAAGATCAGCGGCGGGCAGATGGACGCCTACCTTGCGTATATGTCCGCCCAGGCGTATAAGGCGTTCGTGATGAAGCGGCGGGACATGAAATATGTGGTGTCGGCCCTGCAGGCGGCGAAGCCGATGCTGGAGATCAGCGTGTCCGACCTTGACAAAGACGGGTTCCTTCTGAACACGCCGGACGGCACCTATTATCTTCCGGATGGTCTGGAGGGGAAACGAGACCACAGTCCGGAGGACTATATCACCAAAATCACGGCGGCAGCTCCCGGAGAGAAAGGGGAGAAACTGTGGCTGGATTCTTTGGACACTATTTTCTGTGGTGACACGGAGCTGATTGATTATGTGCAACAGATCGTGGGTATGGCGGCGGTGGGGCGTGTCTATCTGGAATCGCTCATCATTGCCTACGGGGAGGGGCGGAACGGGAAGTCCACCTTTTGGAACACCATAGCCCGTGTGCTTGGCACCTACAGCGGGAATATGTCCGCTGACACCCTCACTGTTGGGTGCAAGCGGAACGTGAAGCCGGAGCTTGCCGAGGCCAAGGGCAAGCGGCTGATTATCGCTGCGGAACTGGAAGAAGGGATGCGGCTGAACACCTCTGTGGTAAAACAGATGTGTTCCACGGATGAGATTTTTGCGGAAAAGAAGTACAAAGACCCGTTTTCTTTCACGCCGAGCCATACCCTTGTGCTGTACACGAACCACCTGCCGAGGGTGGGTGCGAATGACCCTGGGACATGGCGGCGTTTAATCGTTATCCCTTTCCATGCCAAGATCGAGGGCGCAGGGGATGTGAAGAACTATGCGGATTATCTGGTTTCGGAGGCAGCCCCGGCAGTCATGGCGTGGATCATTGAGGGTGCGAAAAAGGCAATCAGCCGGAACTTCCATATCCCTTCCCCTGCCTGTGTGGAGGAGGCAATTCAATCCTACCGTGAGGACAACGACTGGCTTGGGCATTTCATGCATGAGTGCTGCGAAGTTGAGAAAGGCGGCATGGCAAAGTCCGGGGAGATGTACAAGGAATACCGCACCTACTGTATGCAGACAGGCGAGTATACCAGAAGCACGGCCGATTTTTATAATGCGCTGGAAACGGCAGGGTTCAAAAAGCAGAAAAAGAAGGACGGCGCGTATATTATCGGGATACGGCTGAAAGCCGCTGATTTTACGGACGGAGAGGCCCAAGGGTGACAGTCGTTGACGGTCGCAGTATAAACCCCCTTTAGGGCAGTTTTTTCAGTAAAAAATCACTTATAGAGGACTTTAAGGCACGAGTGTCAACGACCGTCACCCGAAAGCCTGGAACGCTTGAAAAATAAGGGATTGGAGGCATTTGCATGAGAGAGAAGACCATAGAGCAGAAATTCAGGGCGGCGGTCAAGGCCGCCGGGGGCTTGGCAGTTAAGTTCACATCGCCCGGTTTTGATGGGGTGCCTGACAGGATAGCACTTCTCCCGGATGGGAAAATGGCATTCGTGGAGGTCAAGGCTCCCGGAAAGAAGCCCCGCCCGCTACAGCAGGCAAGGCACCGGCAGCTTCGGCAGTTGGGATTCAAGGTGTATGTGTTGGATGATAAGTCGCAGATCGGAGGGATGATTGATGAAATTAAAAATTCAGTGTGACTGGTGTGGGAAGGAGTTTTTGAGGGAATCAGCTTCACTAAAGGGTAAGAAACATCATTTCTGTTGCAGGCAGTGTTTAGCGGATTTCAGCAGTAAATCCAAAAATCCAGACGGCTATGCGGCACTGAAGGATTTTACCAATATTGCAGCCACATTTACAAGAATAAACAAAGTGGTAAATAAAACGAGAATGACCGCAGAGGTCAGAGAAAAATTAAGAAAATCCCGTTTGAACACGGGTGAAGGGAAAACTTATACCAAACTTTACGGCAGGCATGAACACCGTATTGTTGCAGAGCAGATTCTTGGCAGGGCGTTACTGCCAGGAGAGGTTGTTCATCATATTGACGGCAATAGGCGTAACAATAAGCCGGAAAATTTAAGAGTATTTGAATCTCAAAGTGATCATGCAAAGTTTCATACAGAATTTAGCTGGTTCATAAGAGAACTTGAAAAATTGGATGCAGAAGGAGGTGATGCCTGATGAAGTTCGTGCCACACAGTTATCAGAGTTTTGCAATCGAATATATCAAAGACCATCCGATGGCGGCTGTCCTGTTGGACATGGGCTTGGGTTAAGGGCAAGACAGGAATAACGCTGACGGCAGTCAACGACCTGATGTTTGACAGCTTTGAAATCCACCGGGTGCTTGTGATAGCCCCGATCAGGGTAGCGTCTTTCAGTTGGCCGGCAGAAATTGAAAAATGGGATCATCTCGCAGGGATGAAATACAGCGTGGCGGTCGGAACGGCGGCGGAGCGGCTTGCGGCACTCCGGAGGCAGGCTGACATTTATCTGATCAACCGTGAGAATGTGCAGTGGCTGATTACGGAGAGCGGAATCCCCTTTGACTTTGACATGGTGGTGGTCGATGAGCTGTCCTCCTTCAAGAACCACCAGACAAAGCGGTTCAAGGCGCTGATGAAGGTCCGGCCGAAAGTGAAACGTATCGTGGGGCTGACCGGCACGCCGAGCAGCAACGGCCTGATGGACTTGTGGGCGGAGTTCCGGCTGCTAGACATGGGTGAGCGGCTTGGGAGGTTCATCGGGCAGTACCGCACCTCCTACTTCCGGCCGGATAAGCAGAACGGGCAGGTGGTGTTCTCCTACAAGCCACTGCCTGGGGCGGAGCAGCAGATTTATAACAGGATATCGGACATCACCATTTCCATGAAGTCCACTGACCACCTGCAGATGCCGGAGCTGATTAATTCCAGATACACGGTGTATCTCTCCGAGAAGGAGGATTCGCACTATGCGGATTTGAAAAAGGACCTCGTCCTGCAGTTGCCGGATGGGGACATCACAGCCGCCAATGCTGCCTCCCTCTCTGGAAAACTGTCGCAGATGGCGAACGGTGCAATTTATACAGACACCGGGGAAGCAATAGCAATTCATGAGAGGAAGCTGGACGCGCTGGAGGACATCATCGAGGCGGCGAACGGCAAGCCGGTATTAGTGGCATACTGGTTCCGGCATGACCTGGAACGCATCACGGAGCGGCTCCAGAAACTGAAAATCCCCTGTTCCCGGCTGGACACCGACGGCAGCATCCGAAAATGGAACGCCGGGGAAATCCCGGTGGCATTAATCCATCCGGCATCCGCCGGACACGGGCTGAACCTGCAGGCGGGTGGGAACACGCTGGTGTGGTTTGGGCTTACCTGGTCGCTGGAATTATACCAGCAGACGGTAGCGAGGCTGTGGCGGCAGGGGCAGGAATCGGAAACCGTGGTGGTGCAGCATATCATCACCCAAGGCACCATAGACGAGCGGATCATGAAGGCGTTATCTGAGAAAGACACCACGCAGGCCGCACTGATCGATGCGGTGAAGGCAGACTTAAAGCTGTAAGCAAAATGCCGCCAGTCAAAAAAGCAAATCTGAGACAATCCATGGAAACCAGTGACAATCTTTGAAAATCCGGGGGAAGCAAATCTATTTTGATTGGAGGCATGGCTTATGAGCATTATCTGGAAGTACCTTGACAAGAGGTCGGCGGCGGTGGACGCACTGAAGGATTACGGCAGCATGAAGTTCATCATCGAACACACGGATGATGAGATTAAGGCGGCATATGAGAAAATGGGAGGCGTCAGTAGCCCGCAGCCGGACGGGATGCCGCATACCCGCAATCCCCATGCTGTGGAGGACAGGATGATAAAGGGCATTGAGGAGATCGATGTTTTAAAGGAGCGTTACCGGCAGGCGGTGGAATATATGGCATGGTTCCTCCCGGCATGGGAGGAGCTTTCAGAGGATGAGCGGTATGTGCTGGAAACCTTTTATTCCGATGAGGAGAGGCAGACGGATTCGATTTACGACATCTGCGACCGTTTCCACATCGAGAGGACATCCGCATACAAGAAAAAGAACCGCGCCCTGCAGAAACTGGTCACGCTGCTGTACGGGAAAAGCTGATGTCCAAAATCGCGGACGATTTTCCATTTTGGACGTGGTACACTGTTATCATCGAAAACTGCATAAAGGCAGACGGCCTTCGTGGGAAATTTTCCTGCGGGGGCTTTCTTTATGCCACGAGGAGGTGAGAGCAATGCCAAGGAAACCGAAGAGGCCGTGTTCTTTCCCCGGCTGTCCGAAGCTGACAGAGGGACGGTTCTGTGAGGAACATGAGAAACAGGAAAACCGCCGCTACGAGAAGTACGACCGTGACCCGGCTGTACGCCGTAGGTACGGCAGAGCGTGGAAACGCATCCGTGACCGTTATGCTTCAAAGCATCCGTTCTGTGAGGAGTGCTATAAGAAGGGTGTGCTGCGTCCCGTTGAGGAAGTACACCACAAGCTGCCGTTGGCAGAGGGCGGGACGCACGATGAGGGAAACCTTGTGTCACTGTGCCAGTCCTGCCATGCCAGGATTCATGCGGAGCGCGGCGACAGATGGCATAAGCATTAAATTATCATGTGTGGGTTCCTTGTAGGGATTTCTGCCAGCCCCCAGGGGCGGGTGAAATCTCTACAAGGAACCCGCCGGGGAACGGGCGCGGGGTCACACGCACAAAAACCGGAAATCAAACGGGGGATTACCCCGGTTTTCAAATATGGGATTTTACCTTGTTTTGCGGTGCTTTTTACGGCGCCGCGGCGTTTGATTTCCGCAGCGTTTTTCAAACAAAATCAAACGGACGGGGGTGATGGCAGTGGCGAAGGACGGCAGCCGCCGCGGCGGCGCAAGGCCGGGGGCGGGGCGCAAGCCGAAGGCGCTCACGGAGAAGATCAGCGAGGGGAAAGCGGCGGCGGTCATGATGGAGCCTGCCGAACTGGAGGGCATGGATGTGCCGCCCGTGAAGGACTTCCTCAAATCCCCGCAGAAAAGCGGGCGGGAGCTGGTGGCGGAGGAAGTGTACAACGAAACCTATGCGTGGCTGAAAGCGAGGGGCTGTGAAAAGCTGGTCACGGTGCAGATGGTGGAGCAGTACGCCATGAGCGTGTCCCGGTGGATTCAGTGCGAGGAGATTGTTTCCTCCACGGGGTTCCTGGCGAAGCACCCGACTACGGGAGCCGCTATCGCCTCCCCTTATGTCACCATGAGCCAGTCCTACATGAAGCAGACCAATTACTGCTGGATGCAGATTTACCAGATCGTGAAGGAGAACTGCTCGGTGGAGTTCCAGGGGAACACGCCGCAGGACGATGTGATGGAGCGGCTGCTCCGGGCAAGGAAAGGAGTGTAGAGGAAAAATGGGTAAGACGACAACCGAGATGCAGCTCATCCCTTTAGGGGAGCTGGTGCCGTATGTGAATAACGCAAGGACGCACTCGCCGGAGCAGCTCATGAAGCTCCGCTCGTCCCTGCGGGAGTTCGGCTTCATCAACCCAGTCATCATCGACCGGGAATTCAATGTTATTGCGGGGCATGGCAGGATTGCCGCCGCGAAGGAGGAAGGGATTGAGGAAGTCCCGTGTGTGTTTGTGGATTATCTGACGGAGGCGCAGAAGAAAGCCTACATTCTGGCGGATAACCGCATGGCACTGGACGCGGGATGGGATGAGGAGCTGCTCCGCATCGAGATAGAAAGTTTGCAGGGTGCGGATTTTGATGTATCCCTGACGGGCTTCGGCGAGGATGAGATTGCGGACCTTTTTGCCGGAGACGGGAAAAAAGATGTGAAGGATGATGGCTTCGACCTTTCCGCCGCCCTGGAGAAAGCGGCGTTCGTGGAGCGGGGCGATATCTGGACGGTGGGCAGGCACAGGCTGATGTGCGGCGATGCCACCAGTGCGGAGGATGTGGCGGCGCTCATGGACGGGAAGAAGGTAAACCTCATCGTGACGGACCCGCCGTATAATGTCGCATTCAAGAGCGGCAGCGGGCTTTCCATCCAGAACGACAGTATGGAAAACGGGGAGTTCTACACTTTTCTGTACAATTCCTTCCAGAACATGGCGGGGCATCTGGAGAAAGGCGGAGCGGCTTATGTGTTCCATGCGGACACGGAGGGGCTGAATTTCAGGAAAGCCTTTGTGGATGCAGGGTTCCATCTTGCCGGGGTGTGCATATGGGTGAAGAATTCCCTTGTGCTTGGGCGCTCGGATTACCAGTGGCAGCATGAGCCGGTTTTGTACGGCTTTCTGAAGAACGGGAAACACCCGTGGTATTCCGACCGGAAGCAGACCACCATCTGGAACTACGACAAGCCGAAGCGGAATAAGAACCACCCGACCTCCAAGCCGCTGGATTTACTCGGCTACCCTATCTGTAATTCCTCCCAGGAGAATGCCATCGTGCTGGACACCTTCGGCGGGAGCGGCTCCACGATGATGGCGTGTGAGCAGACCAACCGCATCTGTTTTATGTGCGAGCTGGATGAAAAGTACGCATCCGTGATTTTGCGGCGGTATGTGGAGGACACCGGGGATTCGGAAAATGTGTATGTGGTGCGGAATGGGGAGAAACTCCCTTACTCCGCGCTGGTAAAGGAGGTGGAGGCGGAATGAATGCGGACGCTATATATATCCATAGTACGGAGCCATGCACTGGCGGCGGAGACACACCGAATCCGCAGACTGCGGATTCCCGCCTGACCCTCGGCAGCCTCTTTGACGGCTCCGGGGGTTTTCCGCTTGGCGGGCTGCTTGCGGGCATCACGCCATTATGGGCTTCGGAGATCGAGCCGTTCCCCATCCGTGTGACCACAAGGCGGCTGCCCTTTGTGAAGCACCTGGGCGATATCTCCACGGTGAACGGCGCAGAGGTGGAGCCGGTGGACATCATCACGTTTGGCTCGCCGTGTACCGATATGTCGGTGGCCGGCAAGCGGGCGGGGCTTGGCGGGCAGCAGTCGTGCCTGTTCTACCAGGCAGTCAGAATCGTAAAGGAAATGAGGTGTGCAACAGATGGAAAATACCCAAGGTTTATCGTATGGGAGAACGTCCCCGGAGCCTTCTCCTCCAACAAAGGGGAGGATTTCAAGGCAGTCCTCGAAGCGGTCTGCTCCGTCAAAGACGAAAGTATTTCTGTTCCTGGACCTCCAAAGGGGAAATGGGCAAACGCAGGAACTATTGTGGGAGACGGATTTTCCCTCGCATGGCGCGTCCTTGACGCCCAGTTTTGGGGAATCCCCCAGAGAAGGAAACGCATCTACCTTGTCGCAGATT
>CAJUMC010000011.1:0-13148 GCA_910587085.1 uncultured Lachnospiraceae bacterium
AAGCCGGTTGCATATTTGAGGCGCGTGGGTGATAATGGGGATTGTTAATAATATATTAACTATCCTGAAAGCGGATAGCATGGCCGCAAATACCCGTGCCGGGCGGATCTTACCGATCAGAAGCATCAAAAGATACTGCCTTATGCTCCGCAGACTCCGGAACGGGCCGATTTACAGACAGATATTCAGGAAAATACAAATTAAGGAGGTACTCTTATGAGTACAAAGAGATTTGCCAGCCTGATGCAGGGCAAAAATGCTGCGGTCGCCAACCGCAAAAAGAAAGATTTTACAGTAGAAGAATGGTATATTTACTGGCGTGACAATTTCAAGACATCCACAGTAAAAAAAGGAACTTTAGAGAGCTACAACAGTATTTTCAAGCTGTATATTCATCCATTTTTAGGACATATTCTTTTAGCTGATGTAAGCAGCGTAGAAATACAGAATTTTTATAACGAACTGGCAAAAAACAATTATTCCAAAGCCACGATCATGCTGATTCACGCACTTATGACCAACATGTACCGGCATGCATACCGCCTTGAACTGATTGAGAAAAATCCGATGGATCTGATTATTGTGCCGCGGGGACGCCAGAAGAAAGAACGCCGCGTTCTCAGCCGTGAGGAGCAGGACATTCTGCTGCGGTACTGCATCGGAGGCGAGCTGGAAACCCTCGTGTTTTTTGCCCTGTCAACAGGAATGCGGATCGGCGAGATCACCGGGCTGACCTGGGACAACATAAGCTTTGACCGGAATGAGGTCTATGTCCGCGAAATCCTGAAAACCGACCGCTCCGGAGCCTTCTACAAGGACGCCCCGAAAACTTCCAAAAGTATGCGGACCATTCCTCTGCTCCCGCAGGTTACCGATCGCCTGTGCGCTCATAAAAAACGGCAGGACAGGCGCAGGCTTTCGGGGCAGATGCCGAAAACCCGGGTCTACCGGACGCTTGGCAGGCTTGTTTTTCTGCGCCCGGACGGCTCGCCCTACACGGATCTGCAGCTCTGCCGGATGCTCCGCCGGATTGTTGCGGAAATCAACCGGGACGGCATTGAATTCCCGCCGCTGACTCCGCATTGTCTCCGGCACACCTTCGCTACGCGTGCACTGGAAAACGGCATTCCGGCAAAGGTTGTGCAGGAGCTTCTCGGTCACAGCAGCGTAACGTTGACGCTTGATCTCTACACCCATGTCATGCACGAGACAAAAACCGCGGAAATTCAGAAAATGGCAGCGCTGTTCTGATCCGCGGCGTTCCTTCCGTTTCCAGAACGGCGTTCTAGCTCAGCTTTTTAATTCGTTCGACCGCCTCGGCCGTGCTCTCGCTCGAGCCGAACGCGGTCAGGCGGAAATATCCCTCCCCGCTCGGCCCGAAACCGGAGCCGGGCGTACCGACCACACCAGCCTGAGCCAGCAGATAATCGAAGAACTCCCACGAAGTCATTCCGCGGGGCGTCTTCAGCCAGATATACGGAGAGTTTATCCCGCCGGAGACCGTATAGCCCGCGGCCTTCAGTCCGCCGTAAATCACCTGCGCGTTGTTCATATAATAGCCGATCATCTCCCGGATCTGCTTCTGCCCGTCTTCGGAGTAAACCGCCTCCCCGGCTCTCTGGATCATATACGGCGCGCCGTTAAACTTGGTTCCGTGCCGTCTCGCCCACAGAGCATTCAGCATCACGCCGTCCAGCATCAGTTGCTTCGGAACAACCGTATATGCCAGACGGGTTCCCGTAAAACCGGCATTCTTGGAAAAGCTGCGCAGCTCAACGGCACAGGTTTTCGCTCCGTCGCATTCATAGATACTGTGCGGAATCTCCGGCTCGGAAATATATGCCTCATAGGCGGCGTCAAAAACAATCACTGCTTTTTTCTCATTTGCATAATCAACCCATTTCTGCAGCTCTCCCTTCGGAAGGGCAGCGCCGGTCGGATTATTCGGAAAACAGAGATAGATAATGTCCGGCGTCTCCTGCGGAAACTCCGGCGAAAAACCGTTGCCGGCAGTACACGGCATGTAAATTACACGGCTCCATCGGCCGGTTTTCTCATCATAATCGCCGGTTCTCCCCGCCATCACATTGGAGTCCACATAAACCGGATACACCGGATCGCATACCGCGATTTTCGAGTCCCCGGAAAAAATCTCCTGAATATTGGCGGAATCGCTCTTGGCCCCGTCGCTGATAAAGATTTCGTCAACAGCGATATCCACCCCCCTGGTCTTATAGTCATGCCGCGCGATCGCAGAACGCAGAAACTCGTAGCCAAGATCCGGCGCATAGCCGCGGAAAGTCTCCTGAACTGCCATCTCGTCCGCCGCCCGGTGCAGCGCGTCGATCACTGCCTTCGGCAGCGGCAGCGTCACATCCCCGATCCCGAGACGGATCACCCTTCTATCCGGGTTTGCTTCCTGATACGCCGCTACTTTTTTCCCCACCGTTGAAAACAGGTAGCTCCCTGGCAGCTTAAGAAAATTTTCGTTTATTCTTGCCATATTTTTACAATCCTTTCTTCCCGCTTATTATCAGATTCTTGAGCCGAACCTCCTCTGTCCGAATCTCTTCCCCTGGCTTTAGCCGCAGCATAAAACAGCTGCCGGTCCGCCTGGCTCCGCCGCCCATCTCTTTTCCGGACAAGGTTTCATCAAAAATCCTTCGTCTCCCCTTCGAACACCGTAACCGCCGGCCCGGTCATAAACACACGCCCGCTGCCGCGGTCATACCGGATGCGCAGATCTCCGCCGAGCATATGTACGGTTACCTCGTCTTCGGTCAGCCCGTTCAGTATGCATGCCATCACGCTCGCGCAGGCCCCCGTTCCGCACGCCCAGGTTTCCGCAGAGCCGCGCTCCCAGACACGCATATTTACTGCGCCCCGGTTAAGAATCTGAACAAATTCCGTGTTCACCCGCTCCGGAAAACGCGTATGATTCTCAAACAGCGGCCCGATCTCATCCACCGGAAAGCCCGCCGTATCGTCCACAAATACAACAGCGTGCGGATTTCCCATGGAAACTGCCGTCATGCGGAACTCTCTTCCGCCAACCATAATGGGTTCGTCGATCACCTTTTCTCCGTCTGCTTCCACCGGAAGATCAGCCGGTCTCAGCCCCGGCGCGCCCATGTCCACCGTAACCTCACTGACGCTGCCGCGCTTCCGGGTATTCCCCATACTTTCCTGGCTTTTGCCTATTTCCGTCTTTCCGTCGGCTTCTTTCTCTCCGGAAACTGCCTCTTCTCCTTGTTTCCTGCATCCGTATTCGTCTGGGGCCGGAAACGTCTCACACCCCTCCACAGACAGCTGCAGATATTTAACACCCGCAAGCGTTTCAATCGCAAGCTCCGTCCTGTCCGTCATCCCGTGATCGTAGACATACTTCCCGACACAGCGGATCGCATTTCCGCACATCTGTCCCTGCGAGCCGTCTGCGTTGTACATTTCCATTGTAAAGTCCGCTTTTCCGGACGGCTTAATTAAAATCAGCCCGTCCGAACCGATTCCGAATCTGCGGTCGCTTACACGGCGCGCCAGTTCATGCGGGTCAGTCACAGACTCCCGGAAGCAGTCCACATATACATAATCATTTCCACAACCCTGCATTTTTGCAAATTTCATTCCGTATTGTCCCCCCTTAATACCTGCCGCGGCTTCCCGGATATCGCCGCTCTCCAGCGCCCGGCGTTCCTTCTACCGCAGTCCGCGTCCCCTCCGGCGGCTGCGGCACTGTTTTCGGTATTGCATGCGCCATATTTTTCCGGCGGCACGCATCCCGGCCGCCGGCTACAGCATGCTGATAATCATCTCCGCCATTTCAATCAGTTTTACCCCGCTTTCCATACTGTTCTTCTGAAGATAGCGATGCGCCTCCTCCTCCGATATATGGTTGCGGTGCATCAGAATCAGCTTGGCCTTCTCGATCAGCTCCCTTTCCGCTCCGTTCCGCTCCTTCGATCCGGCGCACTCTCTGCGCCTGCGCCGGGCACACTCCCGCGTCATAATCCTCAGTGTGTCAACAAGATCGCGCGTCTTCAGCGGCATTCCGATTGCCATAATACCCGAGCCGGATGCCTCCTCCAGACGGGCCGCCGACGCAATCAGCAGCATCTCAAATCCCTTCGGCAGATATCCGTGAATCTCACGGAATGACATATCCGGCAGGCGATAGCCGCTGATCACAATCCCCTCATCGAGCCCGTTCGCAATGCTGACAGCCTGTGCGCCGGCGGTGCAGACCGCATTCACCTCAAACCCGTTCCGCACCAGCAGAGATTTGATATTATTGGCGTCCTCCTGCTTCGGAAGAACGATGATTATGCTGAACAATACCGAACCACCTCCTGCTGTTTCCGTTGTTGCCCGGATATTCGGCTAAAAGCGGTTCAGATACTGGCCGACCTCCCACTCCGAAACAGTCGTCCGATATTCCTTCCATTCCGCGCGTTTCACCGCAAGATAGCTTCCGAACAGTCTCTCCCCCAGCACGCCGCGCAGCAGCTCATCCGCCTCAAGCGCGTCCAGCGCACACGCAAGATTCTCCGGCAGACTGCGGATGCCGTGCTCCCTGCGCTCCGCCTCCGTCATCTCATAGATATTGCCGTCCACCCGCTCCGGCGGAAGCAGCCGTCTCTGAATGCCGTCCAGGCCCGCTGCAAGGCAGACCGCCAGCGCCAGGTACGGGTTGGCGGAAGGATCGGGGCTGCGCAGCTCAATGCGGTTCACCCTCCCGTTCTTCAGGCCGGTGCGGATAAGCGCGGAACGGTTCGCCGCCGCCGACCATGCAACATACACCGGCGCTCCGTATCCCGGAACCAGCCTCTTGTAGGAATTGACCAGCGGGTTGGTAATCGCCGTGACGGCATCAATATGCTCCAGCAGCCCTGCAATAAAATGTACGCCCTCACGGCTCAGCCCGTGCTCCGCAGAGCTGTCGCTGAAAATATTGGCGCCGTCAGCGTTGTGGAGCGACAGGTTCAGGTGCATACCGGAGCCGTCCACACCGCTCTTCGGCTTCGGCATGAAAGTAGCCTGAAGGCCGTGCCGCCGCGCGATCGTGCGCACCGCCATGCGGAAGGTCATCAGATTGTCTGCCGTCGCAAGACCGCCGTCATACTTGAAATCAATCTCATGCTGCGCCGGCGCGTTTGCATGGTAGGAGGCTTCGACCTCAAAATTCATCTCCTCCAGCGTCAGCACCATCTCGCGCCTGGCGTTCTCCCCCGCGTCCACCGGCCCGACGTCGAAAAATCCGCCTTTCTCCTTCGTCTCGGTGGTAACGCTGCCGTCCTGCGCCAGATCAAACAGAAAAAATTCGCACTCCGGCCCCGCCTTAAACAGATAACCCATCTGTTTTGCCTCCTGTACGACCTTCTTGAGGATATGGCGGGAATCCCCTTCGAACGGCGCTCCGTCCGGACGGCAGACATCGCAGATAAACCGGGCTACCTTTCCCTGCTGCGGCCTCCACGGAAAAATCTCGAAAGTATCCAGATCCGGATAAAGAAACATATCAGGCTCCTGCATTGTCATAAAGCCCTCGATAGCAGAGCCGTTGAACACACACTGATTGTTCAGCACTTTCTCAAGCTGGCTGGCCGTCACCGCCATGTTCTTGAAATTTCCGAACATATCCGTAAACTGAAGCCGGATAAATTCTACATCCTCCTCCTCGACGCGCCGGATAATGTCCTGTCTGGTATAGTGCCTCATCTTTTCTCTCTCCTTATCCGTTAATATCCAGCGGCAGCCCCATATATTCCAGAACCCGCTGCGGGGAATCGTTTAAAACAAGCTCCTCCGGCATGCCCGCCGCAGCGATTGCCTCCCGGCAGAGCTCATGAGCACCGACCGCCTGCACAACATGCGCGTCGCTGCTCATCACAACCGGAGTCCGGTATTTTCGGCAGAATTGCAGCAGCGCAAGGCTGTTTTCCCAAGCCCGGGGACGGAATCCCTGCGGATCGAGCGATGCGTTGTTGATCTCGAGCAGTACGCGGTGTTCAGCCGCAGCCGCGGCAATCGTGTCGTAATCCAGCGGATACCGCCCGTCGTCCGGGTGCCCGATCACCTTTACCCACGGCTTTTTCATAGCGCCGAGAACGGCCGCCGTATTCTGCACAGCACTGCCCGGTGCCATGCAGAATACATGCAGGCTCGCAATACAGAAATCAAGACGCTCCGATACCTCGTCCCGAAGATCCGTACTGCCATCACAGCTTATAATATTCAGCTCTGCCCCAAACAGAAGACGGATTCCCTGCTGCCTCCTTGGTATCACACGGAGATTTCGGAAATAGGACTCATGGCAGGCGCCCGGCGCAGCCGGAGCATGCTCGGTAAAACCGAGCAGCTCCAGCCCGCACTCTGCGGCACCCGCAATCATTTCCTGTATCGTGCTGTAGGCATGCCCGCTCGCAATTGTGTGTGTATGGAGATCAACAACATCGCGCTTATTTGAGAAATCCATTGACAATCTGTGCCTCCGCTTCCGCCTCGGTAAGCCCGAGCGTCATCAGCTTGGTAATCTGCTCGCCCGCAATCTTCCCGATGGCCGCCTCGTGAATCAGGCTCGCATCCAGATGATTTGCTGTAATTTCCGGAATTGCGCTCACGCTGCCCTCGTCCATCAGAATTGCGTCGCATTCGCTGTGTCCCACACATTTGTTGTTCCCCTTTATTTTTGACAGGAAAATCTGACTGGAGTGATCTTTTGCTACCGACCGCGAAATCAGATTTACTCCGCAGTCCTCTCCGTCCAGATTCACTTCAAAATCCGTCTTCGCATACTGGGAGCCGTGCGTCATGATTTTCTCCCTGATCACAAGCGTCGCGCAGTCTGCCAGCTCCGCCTTGGTCGTCCTTATGGTGGAATCCACCCCCTTGATCTGAACGGTATCCATCTCCATGTAACTTCCCTCGGCAAGTGCAATAATGGTCTGCGGATTGAGCACGCGCTCTCCCGAACCTTCCCCGCTGCCGTAATGCTTTTCAATATATTTTACCCTGGCATTCTTTCCTACAAAAAAGCTGTGAATCCCGTCGTGCTGCGCCTTTTCCGCTCCGCCGTTGTGGATTCCGCAGCCCGCGACAATCGTCACATCGCTGTCCTCTCCAATATAAAAATCATTGTAAACCATGTCGGTCAGGCCGCTCTGGCTCAGCACAACCGGGATATGGACGCTCTCATTTTTCGTGCCGGGCTTGATGATTATATCAATCCCCTGCTTATCCTCCTTTGTCACAATATCTATATGCTCAGTGGTATTTCTCGCGGCTCCCTGGCCGTTGACGCGGAAATTGTACGCTCCCTGCGGAACCTCGTGGATATCCGCAACCTGCTTCAGCAGCTCCATCTGTATTTTATCCATAATTTCTGTTTCCTCTCATTCCGCCGCGTGCTGCGGCTCACAGGTAAACCGGCATCCGCCGGCCGTCCCGAGCAGCTCCGGCAGAATTTCCTGCCGCGAACCGTTCTTTACAATTTTTCCGTTCGCGATCACAAGGATCTCATCCGCTATATTCAGAATTCTCTCCTGGTGGGAGATAATAAGAATCGATCCGTGTATCTCTTCGTGAAGCTTCTCGAATACCCGGATCAGGTTCTGGAAACTCCAAAGGTCAATGCCGGCCTCCGGCTCATCAAAAAGCGTCAGCTTCGTTTTTCTGGCAAGCACGGTTGCAATTTCGATCCGCTTGAGTTCTCCGCCGGAAAGACTGGCGTCAACTTCCCTGCCGATGTAATCCTTTGCGCACAGCCCCACCTCGGAAAGATAGCTGCACGCTTTTGCGGTGCTGATATTTTCTCCGGCCGCAAGCCCGATCAGATCCCGCACCGTGATCCCCTTGAAGCGCACCGGCTGCTGAAACGCGTAACTGATGCCTCTCTTCGCGCGCTCCGTAATAGTAAGCTCCGTAATATCCTCCCCGTCCAGCACAAGCCTTCCTCCGGTCGGCTTCTCTATCCCGGCGATCAGCTTCGCCAGCGTGGATTTTCCTCCTCCGTTCGGCCCCGTTATTGCAATAAATTTATTGTCCGGTATCGTGATGCTGATGTCTTTGAGAATTTCCTTTCCCTTACCTGCTTCTCCGACGCCGTACCCTATATTTTTCAGTTCTAACACTGCTTCCTCCATTCTGCCCTGCAGGGCATGTTTCACTAACCGCTCCCTAGTATATCACATCGTCCTCCCATTTTCCAGCAAATTTGAAAAACCGCGTTTCCGGTCAAAAAAGGGAAAACCTCAATTCATAATTTCTTAATTTGACAACTGCAGGCTTTTTCTATATAATTACACCTATATAGTAACCATATTAACCCTTTTTAGTATCAGCCGCGGAGTTTTTCCGCCTGATGCGCCCTCTCGCACAGCGTCCGGGCGATATTTTTTGAATAGGAGATGATTTTTTTGGACCCCAGTGTCGCGGCGAAGCTAGTGATACTCGTAATCCTGCTGCTTTTATCCGCTCTGTTTTCCTCTGCGGAAACCTCGCTCACCACAGTGAGCAAACTGCGCATCCGAAGTCTTCATGAGGACGGCGTAAAGCGCGCCGGCACCGCTCTGAAATTGATCGAGGAGCCTTCCAACATGCTGAGTGCTATTCTGATCGGCAACAACATCGTCAATCTCTCTGCCTCCTCGCTCGCCACTTCCGTGGCGCTCGACCAGTTCGGGAGCCGCGGTGCTGCCATTGCAACCGGTATCCTCACGCTGCTCGTGCTGATCTTCGGTGAGATTACGCCCAAGCGCCTTGCCACCCTGCACAACGAGAAAATGGCGCTGATGTATGCCCCTCTTATCCTGGGGCTGACCAGACTGCTCACGCCGCTGATTTTTATTGTAAATAAGCTGTCCCTCGGTGTTATGCTGCTTCTGCGCATTGATCCGCACGAAAAGGCCGTCCCGATTACAGAAAGTGAATTCCGCACTGTCGTCGATGTCAGCCATGAGGAGGGCGTTATCGAAAGCGAGGAGCATCAGATGATCACAAATGTGGTCGATTTTGGCGATTCCCTTGCAAAGGACGTTATGGTACCACGCATCGACATGACGTTCGCCCACGCAGAAATGAGCTATGCCGAGCTGATGGAAACCTTCCGCGCAGACAAATATTCCCGTCTTCCGGTTTACTCCGGCACAAGAGATAATATTATCGGCATCATCAATCTGAAGGATGTCTTTTTCTTTGAGGGAGAGCCGGAATCCTTCCAGATCTCGGATTTTCTTCGTGAGCCGTTTTTTACCTACGAATTCAAAAAAACTTCCGAGCTTCTGAACGAAATGCGCCGGGATCATATCGCCATGGCAATTGTTCTGGATGAATACGGTGCAACCGCAGGCCTGATTACGCTGGAGGATCTGCTCGAGGAGATTGTCGGGGAAATCCGCGACGAATATGACGCCGACGAGGTGGATTCCATCCGGGTAATTGCTCCGGATGAATATATTGCCGAGGGAACGGCGAAGCTGGATGAGATCAATGAGGCACTGGGACTGGAGCTGGAATCCGACGACTATGATTCTATCGCCGGGCACATTATCAACCGCCTTGATCACCTGCCGTCTGCCGGCGAATCCATTCTTGATCAGGGCGTCGTATTCACGGTAAAAAATGTGGTTCGAAACCGCATCGGCCAGGTACATATCCGGGTGATGCGGGAGGAAGAAAAAGAAAACGCACCGGATGCGGAGACCGCGAGCTGAGAACAGCGCCGTCAGCCGACTGCATCCCTGAAGTTATAATAAAAGCATCCGGGAAGCCAATGGATCGATGGTCTCCCGGATGCTTTTTCATTTGCTTTTTTCTATGTTGGATTCTGTGTCGGAATTTCCGCTTTCCTGAAACAATATCTTTCTTTGTTTCCTTCACTTTATTCCGCCGCTGCGTTACAGGGTTTCTTACTATACCTTTTCCGGGTTGCCGTGAAAATTCCGGCAGCCTTTAGGGCATTCCCGCCGGCCGCACTTAATGACAGCCCGAACAGCCGCTGCAGCAGCCTCCGCAGCCCATATCCTCATCCTGTCCGCAGCTGCTGCAGGTTGCAGCACCGCTCTCTGCCGCCGTGCCGTCAAGGAATGCTGCCACAGCCACATCAATATCGCCGCTCATACCGGGAACAACACGGATTCCCTCTGCCGTCAGCCCTTCCAGAGCTTCCCGCCCGATGCCGCCGCACACAACAACAGAAACGCCGTTTTCCTTCATCAGCTCAATCGCTGATGCATGGCCGTTCCCCGAAGCTTTTACGGCATGTCTTCCGTTCAGTCCGCCCGGGCCGATCTCATAAAGCATAAACGATTCACAGTGCCCGAAATGCCCCGAGATATTCTCGTTTTCATCGGTCGGAACCGCAATCCTGAGAATTTCCGCCTTCTTCTCCGACGCATGCACTGCGGCAAACACGTTCTCAAGATAATCGGCAATGCTGTCGAAGCACCCTACGGAGAGCTCCTCCATCCGGCCGGAATCCGCTGCTCCCGCGATGGCCGGATCGACCGGCAGCTTCGCGAGTACCGGCAGCATATACTGCGCCGCAATCTCATCGATCCGGCTCTCGCCGAATACACTCAGCTTTTCCCCGCAGTGTCCGCAGGTGATATAACTGTAATTCTCGACAAACCCGAGCACCGGAATCTTCATTTCCTCCGCCATATGCACCGCTTTTGCCACGATCATGGAAACCAGCTCCTGCGGACTTGTCACCACGATGATTCCGGCAACCGGAAGCGACTGGAACACCGTGAGAGGAACATCACCGGTTCCCGGCGGCATATCAACAAACATATAGTCCACATCTCCCCAGACAACATCGCTCCAGAACTGCTTTACTGTTCCCGCAATTACCGGACCGCGCCAGACAACTGGTGTTTCCTCGTTTTCCAGCAGCAGATTGACGCTCATCACGCGGATACCGCCCTTTGTCACTGCCGGGAGAATTCCCCTTTCATCGGCTACCGCTTTATCACGCAACCCAAAGCAGCGCGGCACGGACGGTCCTGTCATGTCCGCGTCCAGTACCGCCGTCCTGTAGCCCCTGCGGCTCATGGCCGCAGCAAGCGCGCAGGTCACAAACGACTTTCCAACGCCGCCCTTTCCGCTGACAACGGCAATCACATTTTTCACATTGCTGTACGCATTCATCGGCGCGAGAAAATCCTGCGGAGCGCCCGCCCTTTCCGAGCAGCTTTCCCCGCAGGAACTGCAATCGTGGCTGCAGTTCTCGTTATACTCTTCACTCATCTTCCTCTCCTCCAATCCAGACTGTACTGTTTATTTTATGATATTTCCTGCATACCATCCTGCCCGCACAGCTGTTTCCGCGATGCGGACAGGCGCATTGCTCCTATCTCTATTTGCATTCCTCTATCCGCAATTTCCCGGGCAGCTGTTTCCTAAACACAAACCTTTTTCTTCAGCATCCAGACAGTCGCCATATACGCAGCAGCAGATATCAGCAGGGATAACAGTATTCCCACAATATCCTCCGTGTATCCGTGCAGACTTTCCAGAACCAGCCCCTTGCCTTTTGTCGCGGCCACATCCAGTACGATAAAAATAATAAAGCTTACCACGCCGCGCAGTTTGGAATTCGCCATCAGAGTGGCACCAAAAGTGATAGAAAGCATGGCGACAATCACGAACGTCACCCAGGATAACACAATCACCATCAGCTTGACGGCAATCCGGCTTACGCTCACATCCAGCTGGAACAGCTCACGCAGAACCGTCTGCAGCCCGTTCAGCAATTGCTGAAGCTCACCGAACCGCGCTGCCATAATGAAGGCGTCCAGAAACGCGACCGCTCCGATCAGAAGCCCGGACAACACAATCTGCAGCATGGCTGAAAGCATTTTGGCGCCGACAACACTGTAGGTGCTTCTAGGCACAAGGAACAGCATGTAGCTCTGCTTTGTCTTCAGATCGTTGTAAAATGTAAAAACACATTCAAAAGAAACCAGAAGAATCGCAGCAAAAGCAAAGACGGTCAGAAACATCTCCCCCTTGAAGGTGGTTTCCTCGCTCTTTATAATCACGCCGTAAAAAAAGTAGCATTCCAGCAGCAGCAATATCACAAGCAGCGCCAGCTTTGTAAACAGCTGCTTGCGGAATTCGTATTTCATCAGCTTAAGCATGACGCATAGATCTCCTTATATAATTCTACGATTGTTTTGCCCCGCTCCTGACGGAGCGCTTCCGCCTCTCCCGCAAGCACAATGCTGCCGTCCATCACAAAAATCGCGTTGTCTATGATTTTTTCTAGTTCGTCCACAAGATGACTTGACATGACAATGGCGGCCTGCTGCGATGCAACCTCCAGCACGGCATTGATAATCTGCTCACGCGCTATGATATCGATCCCGTTTAACGGCTCGTCAAGCAGATAGACTGCGGCTCTGCGCGCCAGCGTGGCCGCCAGCTTCAGCTTGGCAGCAAGTCCGGAGGACAGCGTTTTTGCCTTGTCTTTCATGCGAAGTCCCAACCGCTCCACAAGCTCCTCATAACGCACCGGTTCGAAATCTTCAAAAAAATCCCGATAATATTTTCCGACATCTCTGACCGTCATATAACTGTAGAAAAACGGTTCGGTGGACATGTAAGCAATGCTTTTTTTGCTTTGCGTCCCGATTGGCTTTCCGCCGTAGGTGATGCTGCCCGAAGTGGGCGACACCAGACCAGCTGCCATCTTCATCCAGGTGGTTTTCCCGCTGCCGTTCGGTCCAAGCAGCGCATAGATTCTGCCCGGCTCAATCTCAAGACTGATATCCCTCACCGCCGTTTTTCCAAGATATTTCTTTTCCAGGTTCCGACATTCCAACATAACTGCCTCCATACCGCGCCGGGTTATAATAATCTTTCAGCCGGACATTGCTACGATATCTTCTGCTTCAGCATTCTGACATCGCTTTCCAGATTCCGCACCCGGATATCTATCATCTCAAGCGCATTGCCGGGCTTCACCGCCTCATGCAGATTCCGCGCAAGGTCAAGGTGTCCCTCTGCAATCCGCCGGATGTTCTCACGGATTTCATTTTCCAGTGTCAGCCGGATATCCGCCAGATCACGAGAATGATGTTCCAGCAGATAACCATGCTGTTCCAGCATGTCTGTATGCTCCTTCAATGTTTCGGAGTGTTTATTCAGGA